>JAAEZH010000099.1 GCA_018222965.1 Bacteroidota bacterium | reverse complement strand
TTTTTCATAACTTGAATGTTTTTGAAAAACGGTCAACCTATTTCAGGGACGGACATTCTGTCAACTATCCTCTCTCAACTCTCAACTCTAAACTCTATTTAACTACCTTCCGCTTTACTTCGAGGTTTCCCTGTCTGATTTTAAGAACATAGAAGCCAGCCGGCCAGTCCTGCGTATCCAATGAAAGGCTGCCGCTGATGCCGGGATAAGTCTGGCCCCGGATCAACCTGCCGGTGGCATCAAATACTTCCAGCTTGATGGCATTGGGCAAGCTGGTTTGTATGTCGACAGTCAGCTGGTCTGCCACCGGATTGGGATAAATGGCTTCCACCCGGAAAGGCGGATTGTATTTCAGGGCCTTTACCGGACTAAAACTATAACTGCCGTCGTTTTCGGGGATTCTCAAGCGGTAATAATTGATGCCTTCCAGGGGGTTTCTGTCCAGATAGTTATAGTGGTGATTCTCGGGCGTGTTGGTTGGATTTAATGCGGTCAGCGTTTGAAATTCCTGATTTGGACCTGCTCGTTGTACCTCAAAAGCTGTCAGATTTTCTTCCAGTGCTGTTTCCCAGTCCAGCAGGTGTCCGTCCTGGATGGCTTTCGCCGAAAAGGCTAAAAGTTCAAGAGGAAGCGGTGGAAGCGTCTGGATAGTAAACTGATAAGGTGTAACCCACTGGTCATAGCCAATACCTTCGTGGATGACCCGGAGGTAATAAACCCCATCCGGATTGACGGACCCAAGAGGGAGCGTTAAAGTAAGCGGGCCGCTGCCTATGGGGAATGTTTGGAAAATACTTCCATTGGTAGTCATCGGCGTATAATCTGCGGGATTTGTTCCAAAAAAGTCAATCCGCCCGGCTAATCCCGGATGCGGTACAAACTGAATTTCTATGTCATTGCTCAGACCGTCAGGTGCTGTAAAAACATACCAGTCGGGATCGGTTGTATTGGGCCCTTCAGGTGCTTGCTGCGTTCGAATCGTAACCAGTCCCCCAAACAAAGCGTCATTGCCAATTTCCCAGGCATGTGCCGGATAATCGGCTTCATCGAGGCCGCGTACGATCAGGCCTGGTTCGTCATTGGCACTGGTATGGAAAACATCTGTATGCAGGGTATCGGCAAGGCGATAGGCCGTTCCGTCGCTTGGATAAGGGGTTGCCCCATTATACAGCCATTGCCTGGACCAGGCAACCACGCCGTCTCCGGAATCCCCGAAAATATCGGAGGTGATCCAGGTATATCGCAAATTATCGGGAAGCGGAATCTGTGGATTGTCGTAGGTGCCGTCCCATTCGTCGCCAACGCCCTGGGTGGCTCCATCAATATTGATACCGACAACAGCCGGACTGCTTTCATCCCCGTCGCAGTCTACATCATAATTCCAGTAAGGATAGGGGAAGTCAATGTAATCGTCCTCATTTCCTCCATAGAGATACACCCCCGGACAGTCATCCAGACCTAAAAATCCGCAGGCATTGCTATAGCGCATATCACGCACCGCTTCAGAAGCCAGGTCGAAAGTGCCATCTTTATCTGCCGGATCCGGATCTTTTATGCCGCTGATGTTTCCGGCAGTGTTGCTGCCCAAATGTGGCGTAACGGTAGTCACCAGCTTGGCGACTTTATGCCCGTCGGCTGCACCCGGAGTGACCCACCAGCGTGGCGTACCGGTTGGATTTTCCGGCGTCCTTCTTTGCAGGTATTCTCGAGCTTCCAGTCCCCCCATGGAGTGGCCGACCAGAATGACTTTCGATTTGCCGGGATTTGCAGCCAGGACTTTCTGGATCATGCTTTTGAGGGCATAGCCCTGTTTGAGAATCGCAGACTCATTGCTATCCGATTCAAAAAAGCCGGGAGAATCGCAAGCCCCCTGATACAATAGGGGATTATTGGGGTCCTCGTTCCAGAAGTTTTGCAGATTTATGGCGTAAATACAGCCGGGACTCAGGTTGTTGGTTTCATTGACAAATTGGACCAAAACATCATCATCGGAGGTACCCGGAATCTGATCGGAACCCCAGATATGGGATTCGTCGGTAGCATTAACCACAACATGGAAGACATCGGTTAAGGGGCCCCAAATCGAAGAAAACTGGGCATCCGTGTATACATCCTGGAAAGAGGTTTCGTTGCCGGTCCAACCATGCAGAAATAGGATGGGATAGGCACAATCGATTGTTTGAGAAAAAGCCTGAAAGGAAAGTTGGAATGAAAAACAGATAAGTAAGCTCAGGCGTCTCATGGGCGTATTTTATTGGGTTTAAGAACACGCTAAATTTAGCATTCTGAATGCATTTCTGCAAACCTGCCGGACAGTTGGGCCAAATAAAACATGAGTCATCCCGAATTTTGGTAAAGTAAAGCACCAAGACACCATTGGATGGCAATTCTCAACCGGTAAACCGGTATCGAAGCATTTCGGTACCGG
>JAAEZH010000064.1 GCA_018222965.1 Bacteroidota bacterium | reverse complement strand
AAAGTCTCTTTGTGTTGCACACCATTTTTTATGCTCTTTGGTTTCTGGCTCAGACACTACCCAGTTTTTAACGCATTTTGACTCACTGCTCACTAAATAAAATAAGGCCGGATAAAACATCCAAAAATTGCCTCTAACTAATTGCACCAATACAACCACGCTTTAATTTCGAATGAGACTTTTGGCATAAACCTTTCCGTCAATCACAAAACGAACATGATACATTCCTTCTGGTACAGGCATACCGGAACCATCCAGCCCGTTCCAGTTATATTGAATTTGACCTGCCATCTCCTCTCCCTCCTGAAGTATACGCAATTCGCGACCAAGCTGATCGTGGATCGTTACACGTACCTGGCTGTTTTTTGCCAGAACAAACCGGATATTTACAATTCCCGAAGCCGGATTGGGGCTGAGCTCAATATCCAGTAAATCTTTCCCTAATCCCTCAACAGAAGATACGCCCACAGCCAATCGCCATATATTACCGGCAAAAAGATCAGAAACATAAATATCGCCGTTTGGAGCAACTGCCATCCCCGACAATAAGGGGAGATTCTGCGCAATGGTATCTCGATTACCCTGTTGGTCATCCCGTATCAATCGGCCGGAAGCTGGCACAAAACCTCCCGCCATCAAATCAAAACTGCCAAATTGATTTATAATAATACTACCGTCATTCGGATCGCGGGCCAGATCTGTCAACATGGTTAAATCCGTCAATTCCGGGTTATTAGCACCGCCCGGGCCTACCTGATAAACCCTTGCAGCCCCCTCTAAAAACGGGAAACCAGTCAGGGAACAAACCAGATACCCATCTCCATCTGCAATAATATTTGTCGGCACCACATTGATAAATGGCGGACCAACCGGTGTCGGGTTTTCAAAATCATCAAAGGTGCTTAACACACTCAGCTGCCCGCCACCGTCAACCTGGAGGATCGCGTTGGCTGCAGCATCAACGATATAGGCATTTCCATCTTCCTGCAACAATAAATCGTAGGGATTGCTTTCCAAAAAGCCTTCCCCCAGCACATAATCCCCTACAAAAATAGTATCCACGATTCTGTCGTGATTGAGAGCCGGATCGCCAACATTGTAATCCGTAAGGTCGATGTAAGTGAGCGTATTTGACAAGCTGCTTTCACTAAATCCCATCAGAGCAAGCAGATCTCCCTCTTCGTTCATCCTCGTGCGCCAAACTCCGGAGACTTCCATACTTTGCATATTAAAATAAGAGGGCAGACTATCGATAACAATATGACTTTCGCCGGAAGGCGTAATAACAGATATCCGGGAATCATTGTTTCCGGAACCCGACTCCGATACCCAAATGTTTCCCTCCACATCAATTTCAAGTCCGACTGGTCCTGTGTGGCCGGAGGAAACCAATTCTGGTTCAGGCTGAGCGGTAAGGATTAATGGGATCACCAACAGGAGCGGAATTCCGATATACTTCCAAATTGCGGCACGAAAGCCCAAGGCGGGAAATCGGGCAAAAAACGAATCGGTAATCGTTGTTGACAGTGTACTTTTAAACTTCATCTTAATGGTATTTTGGTTTGTAATTAAGTATGAAGCAAAAGTATTAGCCCCCTGATTCAAGGTTTTTCAATCAGGTCGTAATTCATATAAATTTTGTCGCATCTGCTAAAAAATCGAAGCGCCTGTCCGCGTAGTCAGCTCTTCCAGGAATTTCATTCCTCGTGCCGAGTTGCCATTTGGATTGAGCGGCGGACTCCAAACCGCCACACTAAAATCACCCGGATATATGGCCACAATGCCCCCTCCTACTCCACTCTTGCCCGGCAATCCCACCCGGTAGGTAAATTCACCCGACTCATCGTAAAAGCCACAGGTTTGCATGATGGCATTAATCCGTTTGGCCTGACTGCGACTCAGAATTTCTTCTCCGGTAGACGGAACTTTGCCGTGGTTGGCAAAAAACAGGAAGGTATGTGCGAGATCCTCGCAACACATTTCAATCGCACATTTCTTAAAGTAAAAATCCAATACATCGACCACGTCATTCTCTATATTCCCAAAGGACTTCATCAGATGCACCACAGCTGCATTTCGATGGCCAAATTCCCGTTCTGAGGCAGCGACTTTCTTATTGTAATTGATGTCTGGTCGTCCGGAGATATACCGAATAAACTGAAGCAGTTCCTCCAGGGGATCATCCAGCTTACTGAGCAAAACATCACAGATCACCAGCGCTCCAGAATTGATCAGGGGATTGCGCGGAATGCCGTTTTCATATTCCAATTGCACCAACGAATTAAAAGGATTGCCGGAAGGCTCGACATCCACCCGCTCCCACAGGTTTTCTCCCTCCAACTGAAAAGCCATTGCCAGGGATAAAACTTTCGATATACTCTGAATGGAAAACTTCTCCCGGGAAGCGCCTGCTGTAAATTGCTCTCCGGAAAGGGTACTCAAATGCACGCCAAACTTCAAAGGATCAATGTGGGCCAACTCAGGAATATAGGTTGCTACCTGGCCTTCAATCGGCTCCAATTGGATTTGCGCCAGTAGTTCATCCAGAATGGTCTGATATTTCATAAAAACAGGTTTACAAAGCGGCTATGCAGGCTTCCCGCCATGTCCAGACCGCTTCAAAATCGAGTTCCGGCCGATTGGTTTGCAACCACTGCTGCAAATAGGCCCGATGCATGCGGGGTTTGTATTCGGCTACCTGATTTATCGCTAATGTGCTTAGTTTGGCTTTCGCCGAAAGGCTATTTTTGTCCAACTCAAAATCGGGAAAGGAACTCATTGATGCTGGATTTTGTGCTGCATCAATAAAGCAATGCTTTCTGCCCGCTGTTTGGCCAAAGCAACCTTCTCTCCTTCGAAGTGGGTGTCTAAAGTTTCAAAAAACAAGCTTAGCCAGCGGTCAAAATGTGCTTTGGTGAGGGGTTCCTTTTCATTCATGGCCAAATGTTTGGTCATCGGATTCCCCTTATAACTCATCTCCCCCAAAAGTACAGTCTCCCAAAATCGATACATGATGGGCATGTGTTCCTCCAACGATATCGGAACGACTTCTGTAAAAATATAGCCAATCACCTCATCTTTGAGCACTTTGGCATAAAATGCATCGACGAGCTGACGTACATCCTCCTTGTTGCTGATTTCCTTTTTCATATCAACCGCAACATAATCAATAGAACCAACAGCACACACACAATCCACCCTAAAACTACTTTACGAATCTCTCTCATACGCCGGGCATCGGCTTTGGCCATCCGGGCTGCCAGCTGCTTATTTTTCGCTTCCTTATTTCCTTTTTGGCTTTCGCCGAATGGCATTCCATCTTGCTTATGCGGCAAAGGAAATTGCCTGTTTCGGTATCTATATCTAAGCCGGGCATTGCTGTCTAAGCGCTTTTGTCCGTCGTCTGCAAAACTCATTTTATCGTGTTTAAGTAAGTGGTCTAACTAATTAATAAGATTTGACTGAATCTTTTTGCCCTACTCTTCACCTTGATCATTGTCCCGATTGCGATCGGAAGAAAATATTCTTAACCACATAAAACACAAAAAGTCACCAAAGGCTTTGTGTTTCTCATATGTCTTTTGTGGTAAAATGCGGCATTGTTGGTTACAACCAGATGCAGAAAGCTGGTTTTCCATTTTTCCAAATCACCTCAATTATTACCTGGTTTCGTCCTGGTACTTATAAAATAAGCAATTAGCGTTTAAGACCCTCTTTTTTTCGACCAATCAGGCAAAAGCAATTAACAAGAGTATCAAAATAACCAATGGTATGGCCGATAATAAAATCCCCCCAATCGCAAAAATCGTTCCGAAGTAGTCCTCTCTATTTCGGTTAATTCGGCGGAAGCCAAATATTCCAAAGAGGATTCCGATCAGTCCGATGACGACAGCAGCCAGAAAGTGGGGCGGCATAATGATTAGCGCCCCTACACCGAGACAAAAACTCACGAGAGACAAGCCTTCGATTTTTCGTTCCCAAAAACGATCTATCCTATTTTGGCGTTTTTGTTTTCGGAATAATTTAGTGCTGGTCGCTGGCTTTTCCACTGCCGCGGATGTCGATACTTGCGTTGAATTTGTACTTTCCTGAATCAGAACAGCCCCGGATGCAGGCGTCAGAGTGCAACACCAGATGAGGGCAGTTGCGGTAAGAAGGATTAGGCGTTTACTTTGCATGAGAATAAATTGAACGTATGGTTTGTTAAAAGCGCTCAATGGGTATACTAAAGGGGCGTGAAGGAAACCTTAATTTACTACAAATTCCTTTTATCCACACTTACTCGGGAATGGAAAAACCCAATCATAAATGGAATTCCGTATTTTCACCAGATGCAATTGCAAACATGCCTGATCATTTTGGCGCTGTCCTTCCTGAGTATGCCTATCCTATCCGGACAGGAGAACCAGCCAAGCAGAGAAGAAATCCTGGAAATGTCTCCAGACACCCACAAAGTGCTGGCCTGGATTGATCTGGCAAAACTTTCCATTCGAAGCGATTTTGAACTTGGCAAAGCCTATGCCGATTCGGCCATGGAACTTTCCATAAAACTGGATTGGGTCAGAGGTATGGCCAAAGCCCAACACCAAATTGGCAATGCTTGTTATTATACGGGCAAGCACGACTTAGCACTGGAAGCATACCAGCATGCCTTTGCAGGTTATGAAGAAATTGGAGAAAAACTCAATGCAGCCAATGTGCTCAATAACGTCGGACTCGTAAAGCGCAATCAGGGGCAACACGATGAAGCCATGACCTACTTCTTCAAATCGCTCGCTATAAAAGAAGCATTAGGCAATCTGGTTTCAATTGCTTCTACAGAAAGCCTGATTGGATCTACCTACGCCATAACCTCCAATTACGAACAGGCCGAAATTTATTTCAAGAAAAGCCTTGAAGGTTTTAGAGCAACCGGAGAAACAGAAAGAGAATATACGGCCCTGTTAAACATGGCCGGATTTTACCGGGAAACCGGCCAACCCGAAAAATCGGAGGAACTGCTGCAACAATGTCTGGTCTACTTTTCCGAAAACGGCCTCAAGCAGGAACTCGGACGCTCCTATTATATTTTGGGAGGGAATTATTACGACGCCGATCAACTCATTAAAGCGGAGGAGGCTTTCAACGAATCCAAAGAAATCTATACCGAACTGGGCTATTCATCCATGATCATTGGGAATACAGAATATCTCGGCAGGATCGCTCTAAAACGTGGCCAATATCAAAAAGCTATTTCTTATGTGGAGGAGTGCCTAAGCAGTGCCCGTGAAATTGGTGCTGAGTTACAGGAAGCCCGCGCGCTGGCCCTCCTTAAGGACATTTATAAGGAAGCCGGCGATTACAAACAAGCCCTGGAATTCCAGGAATCTTATACGCTTTTAATGGACAGCCTGGACAGCAAGGATGTGGAAGCAACTATTGCCGAACTGGAAGAGAAATACCAAAGCGAGGTCAAAGAAAGAGAGTTGGAAAAACTGACTGTCGATAATCAAATGAACCAGCTCACCATGAAAAGGCAGCGCATTCAGCAATTTGCCCTGCTGGGAATCACCGCTCTTTTGCTGGTTATTGTGGCCCTTATCTACAACCAATATCGGATCAACAGCCGCAACAACAAGCAATTGCGGGAGAAAAACCTGATCATTGAAAACGCCCTGCACGAAAAGGAGATCCTGATGAAAGAAATCCATCATCGGGTAAAAAACAATTTGCAATTTATCTCCAGCCTGCTCAATCTGCAAACACGACATGCCGCCGACCCTAAAACGCTGCGGGTTTTGAATGAAAGTAAAGACAGAATAAATTCCATGTCTCTGGTACACCAAAAGCTCTACCAGGAAGACAATCTAACCGGCGTGCCTATGGCACACTATATTGAAAATTTACTGCAATCTCTGATCCATTCCTACAAGATTGATCGCAAAAGCCTGGAATTGAAATTGGATGTAGACACCATAAACCTGGATGTAGACACGGCTATTCCAATCGGACTCATCCTGAATGAAATCATTACAAATGCTTTTAAGTACGCTTTCCGCGAAAGCGAACAAAATGAACTAACCGTAAACCTGAAAGAACAGGAGAATCAATTACATCTACTGATCAGTGACAACGGCCCCGGTCTTCCGGAAAACGGAACACCTGGAAATGGAGAGCAATTTGGACTCGAGTTGGTACGTGGACTGTCGGCTAAACTGAAAGCAGATGTAAAAATGTATTCAGACGATGGCCTGGTTTTCAAAATGAACATCAAAAAATATAAAATAGTCTGATCCATGGATTCCTCCCGACTAACCGTACTCATTGTGGAAGATGATCCCATTATCGCCAGCGACATCAGCCACCACCTCAAAGATTTTGGCTATGCCCCTTTTCCGGCAGCCACTTCTGCTGAAGATGCATTGGTTCTCATGGAAAATGTGGTTCCCGACTTTGTCATCATTGATGTAAGTCTGGACGGCGATATGGATGGAATCCAATTGGCCGAAAAAATAAACGAGAAGCATGAGATTCCAATTATTTACCTGACAGCACATCACGATCGACAAACCATTGATCGCATCAAAGCTACCCGTCCCAGAGCCTATCTGGTAAAACCCCTGCAGGTCCACAATCTGCAAACCAGCATCGAGTTGGCGCTGTACAATCATTCGCACAACGAAATGAATACGAAGTCTTCCGAACCGGAAAGCATGGAAGATTTCATTTCCGGAGACCACTTTTTTATAAAAGTCAAAAACCAACTTAGAAAGATCCTGCTCGAAGACATACGGGTTTTGGAGGCCTACGACAATTATTCGTTTGCACACATCGGCAAGGGGGATAAACACATTATCGGATCCACGCTAAAAACGCTCGAGCAAAAACTGGCAGACCACCAATTTGTGCGCATTCACCGCTCTTACATTGTCAATCTAAAAGCCGTGGAAAGCATCGAAGACGATATAGTGAGTATTGGATCGATGCACATTCCGATCGGTAAGACCTACAAAGAGGAGTTTATGAAACGCATTCAACTTCTTTGAGGCTCAACGACCTAAAAGCGGATGTTCACCATTAAAATCAGGCGGTTCCCCATAAAGCCCTTTGCTTAACCCGGGCTATTTGCCAATTTGGAGCTTTAACCAAATTGCCTAAATCCGTTTTGCTACACATCTTTCCAAATCCTGTCCCTAAAAACTCGGGGCTGACCGTATCCACCCAACACAACAGTAGTGGCAAATGGCGCATTGAATTGCGTCAAACCTCTGGTTTGGTAGTATTCGAGTGGCACTTTAATGCTTTCGAAAAAGAAGGCTTCCACATAGATCTGACCGGTATACCCTGTGGCCTGTACCTGCTTATTCTATACAGTCAGGAGGAGTATGGAATTCAAAAAGTACTCATCCAATAGGCCATTTTTCCTTCCCTTATCAATTTCAATCATTCACCATCGAAATCGGGCCGTTCACCAGAAACCGCTTTTAAGGCCGGCAAAAAGCCCCCAATTTTGAATCATCAATCACTCAAAAATCATCCAGGTAATGAAAAATCTGCTACTATTTACGCTTATCTTCCTTGTAGGAAATACTTTTGTTTACGGCCAATTTAACGGCGAACCAGACTCAACTTTCGCCACCAATGGCACCCTGCTTTTTGATCAAAACGGCAGCGATGAAATATTCTCTGTCGGATTTGTCGGTCCCGACAACAAGATCTATATGGGCGGTGAAAAAGATGGTCAGAATCAGGACATCATGATCGTTCGATACAACCTCGACGGAACCCTTGATCAGACTTTCGCCGGCAATGGCGTATTCCTTTTTGACCCGATGCTCGGTGCCGATGATTACTTCGCCGACATGGCTATCACCTCCGACGGAAAGATCGTCTTTGTAGGCAGCACCGACATTGGAAACTACAATCAGGTAGTTGGTGTACTAAACCCCGATGGTTCTTTCGATGAATCCTTTTACGGTCTTGGTTACGCGGTAACCGGTGAAGAATACAACGACTATTGGCGCACCTGTATGGTTGACGGCAACGACAACATCCTGCTCGGCGGATCAACGGGTAGCGCTGAAGGCGATAACCTTACACTGCTTCGCCTGCTCCCAGATTACAGCCAGGATCCAACCTTTGGTTTTAATGGCCTGGTTACGCTTGATTTCGATGATGATGAAGAATTTACCTACATCATGCAATACGCAGTCAATCGCTATTACCTAATCGCTTCCATTGGTACTTTCCAATACGTAGTAGGTATCAGTGGCACCGGAAATCTGGTCAATAACTTTGGTTCTAACGGAAAGAAAAAGCTCGACTTTTTCCCCAACGACATTGAGCTGTATTCCGATTTGGAAACTACCAATGATGGATCCATCTTTTTATCCGGATTGGTTTCCGATCCAAATTTTAATATCGATGTATTGGTTGCTAAGCTCACATCTGATGGTTCCGTAGACACTGACTTTGCAGTAGATGGTGCTTTTGCTGCCAGCCTGAGTACAGGATACGATGCCGTTGCCTGGGAACTAAGTATCCTGGACGATGAGTCGCTGCTAATGACCGGAGATGTTACGCTTGGAGATGACAGAGACATGATGTCGTTCCGACTTGCACATGATGGATTCCTGTATTCCAACTACGGTTCGAATGGCCTGTTAAACTACAATATGCCCAATGGAACCGATGAATTTGGTGGCAAGCATTTCATGGACAATGATGGAAATGTATGGCTCTACGGTTACTCACAACAAGCCGATAGCGATGACGGCCTGCTGATTAAACTCAAAACCGAAACGCCAACCGCTGTTAAAGAAGCTTATACTGCTGAAAACATTAATTTGAGGCTTTCGCCGAATCCTGCCACATCCCAGCTATTTGCCTCTTTTGATCTTACTGAAACAACCTCTGCAGTTATTCAAATCAGAAACCTGAACGGTCAGGTGCTGCACCATCAGAATCAGGGAGTACTTATGGCCGGCAAGCAAGACATTGACCTTTCCCAGGGCCTTGGAAACCTGCCTGCAGGGATGTACCTCCTAAGTCTGGAAACCCCAAATGCCCTATACACTGCCAAGCTCATCAAGCAATAAAGAATTAATTGATTCGAGTATAATCCCATGTATGCCCTCCTTCGGAAGATTCCCGGGGGAGGGTATTTTTGTTTGGTTGGTATAACTTATGCTACTTGTTTACTTGCTGCTTGACTACGGCCTCACGGGTAAGCAGGATACCATTATCCTCCGGGATCAGGTCAACTACAGTCCAATTGACGAAAAAACCAGGAGTGAATCATTTCTTCCCTTGCATGATTTAAGATGCCAAATCACTCCGGCAAATCGAAAAAACAAGAGGGGATTTTGTCGATACTCACGTTTGTTGACTACAGTTCAAATATTCATTTCCATTTCATATTGATTAACAGTATTCGATAATCCAATGGAATTGATGAAATCTATTTTCCGGTTCAACCTTGTATCAACATTTATTATTTTTATTGAGCTTGAAACCTGCTTTATCCCTCTAAATAACCTATTCCAACACCCATCACTCTTTTTTAAAATCTCAAATTGTGCTAAATATTCATTCTTGGGATTTACAATAAAATAAGACTCGACCAAACCGCCTTTTATTAAATGAAAGTATTTATAATCTCCATTCTTAAGCACTTCTGAATTAAAATCCCAAGAATATAAATCCTGATTTGGCATTTTTTCCCAATCAAAAGCATTATAGTCAACTTCATTCAACTCAATTTTTTCATTTGAGTTCAATTTAATTTCTCCGCTAAAACAATTAAACTTTTTACAAACATCAAACCCAATGCTCTGGTAAGATTTTATTGCTTTAATATTTTCAACGATCACCTCTAATGAACATTTCGCAATTCCACTATTCTTTAAATCAGGTACAGCAAAATCGTAGATTGATTTAACAATTCTTTTTCCTCTATAACCTGGAATCACACCTGTACCAGTATTAAATGCTACTTTCTTCCCATTTCGATTATCAATTGCATTTATTATAAATCCAACCAAATTTTCCCCATCAAACATTCCATAGGAAAGAGCATAATCAACCTTTGCCATTTCCCACCTTCTTTTATAATAGTTTTTGTCTGTGGGTACTTTAACATAGTAACCTTCATAAGACTTTAAAAAGCAAGCAGCAATTATATCAAATTCTATGTTCTCTAATTTTTTTACTATCAAAATTTCATAGGTTATTCGTTCTTAAGTTGTAGCTAACGGGAGTCCGGGCAATAACCCCTTCTTTTGGCCGGATACGGGACATTTTAAGGTCTTCTCCCGCTTGATTGGTTGCTCTCGTAATTTACGGAAAAACAATAAATCGGGGCTCATATCGACTCCATGTCGGCCATAATAGGCGCCATAGTATAAAAATGAGCTTTCGCAGCTGTTTCTGAAGCTTTTCCAGGCCCATTATCTGCGTGTTATTGGCCCGAAAGTAGTTTACCGTCCGTGGACTGGGGCGTAGTCCCCTCAAGAGCTGCCTGCGCCAAGGCTTCGGCAGGCAAGCACATCACTTCCATATTTATCGTACAGGATTTTGACAGTTTTGCTGCAGAGCGAAGCCATGACAGTAACCGTACAAAAGCAGCTTAAACAAGTCAGAAGGATGGTAGCCACCCATCCGCTTCGCGGTTCAGTCATTTGAATGTTTCCCAAACATTCATTAGAAGTTAGCACTTCTAAATCATTCCATCCCTTCTTTATTCAATTTGGAATGAGTGAAGCCTGGTTCCCTGATATGAAAGAAAATTAGAGAAGAGTTATTCCGCGGCCTGAAGGTGAAACGATGCACAGTGTCCCGAAGAGCATTGCGAATAGTTTATTTAGGTCTTGTTTTTATTTTTTTGCTTTCTTAATGAGTTTTAAAGCCCAGTCATAATGACTTGATGTCGCAGAGACTAGGTATGCTCCCAATGAGGTAGTTCCAGTCCATTTGTATCTTTTCTTTTCAAATAGTTCTTCATCACTATGTTTCTCAATCAAACTCCTAACTTTTTCGTAGCTTGATTTGAAATCCTTCTTAGCATCTTCAAGAGGGGTGTACTTATATTTTCCCCAAATCCACCTGTTTAATTCGGGGGTTGTTTTCCAAGTGTATCCCTTGGCTGGCATATCTGGTTTTCCTCCTTTCATCCCAATTTGGTACCAATCAATCATCATAATATGCCAATGATGAAGATGCATCAATACGTCTCGTATATTTCTATTCATTGTTCCTTTTGGGAAATCTGAATTCTGTTCCTTTTTAGAAAAGCTGCCAATTAAGTCCATTAGAAGTTCAAAGTTCTTTTTACTCAAATTAAGCAGTTCAGTTTTGTTTGTAGGTCGTGCCATATTTTTTTAAAATGTCTTTTAGATGTTTATGGATGTGGTTTGACACTACTTCTAAATGCTCACTCCTAGAATAATCCCGCGATCCCTTCTTGTAAGGTATTAGATTAATTCTATCAAGAAATATGTATTCTTCAATTGTGACTTGAGCATCTTTCAGTCGTTTGATTAGGTTTTCTATTGATTCGTTTTTTGTTGTTTCAACACTTTGTTTGTTAACTTCTGACAGTTTCCCTTTTAACGGTTTTGGTTTAATGCCCTTGCCTAAATCTGAAATATTCCTTGCAAAACTCTCGTGCCAAAATGTTATATGTCCAAGAATATCCTTTGCATTCCAGAATTCATAAACCATTTTATAGTAGTCAAGGCCTTTCTCGAAAAAGTCAAAAAGCTGCTCGAGTTCATTTCTTAGAATTTTAAGATTTGTTTTTATATGTTTCTCTTTGTCTGTCATTTCAACTCAATAAGACTTAACGGGGGTCCCGGAAAATAACCGATTCTATGCCCTTCTGCCGGCTGCTTGTTGTTTGTAGTAAGTTAGAGCTTTTTGGAAAAAGATGCCGGCATATTGGTCTAGAAGTGCCCACAGGCCCCGAATTATGTTTAATTGGTTTTATGCGTTTGACACGACACGTTTCATACGTCTATTCCCCGGATCCGGAAAATCCTGTTTCTGACAGTTGGAGGGAAAAGTTGAGGGTTGAGAGGGTATGGTTTATAGGGTAATGGAGATCCGGGTCAAAAAAGGGTAAGCTTACAGAAGCAAACATCGAATATATTTTCTGCGTCCGTGTTTCTCTTTTAGAATTGTCTTTCAAATATTTTTCCATCGAACTGGTATACACTTCCATCGGCCATTCCAAACCACAAATTTTTATTATGATCTTCGTAAATGGAGAGTGCAAAGTCATTTGTCAATCCATCTTTAATGGTGTAATTCACCATGGTTTCTCCATCAAACATCCAGATACCTGCATCTCTGTCTCCAAACCAAATACTTCCCTGGCTATCTTCTGCGATTGTAAAAACGTGCTCAAGTGTCCCTGGTAATGATTTATCTCCTCTTCTTGTACTTGTAGGATGTATCAGGTTATTCTTTTCAGAAAAATTAATTATTGCATCCCCCTCTTTTAATAATACGCCAATTCCATTATTCCCAATCCAAAGCCTACCTTTAGAATCCTCGAGAATACTTCTTATATGCAATGGTTCGATATTTCTGTCTAAACCCAGGGTTTCATCATTGATGACTGTAAAACCACTTCCATCAAAGCCAAAAACCCCGGCATAAGTGCCAAACCAAATCATGTTGTTTCTTCCTTTTGAAATACCGGTTACGGCAAATAAATTATCGTAATGGTTAAGGACCTTATGGGGAGGAAATGCTAAATAATTTATTTTTTGACCGTCATATCTATAGACTCCTTCTTTAATTCCAGCCTCAAACCACAAGTCATCATCTGATTTCATCCATTCACCTTGCAAGAATGTCGGACTCTGAATTGAAAAACCATTTGGTGAAGTTTGGCTGTCAGATTTGGTATGATTTTCTATCTTAATTCCATCGTAACTGCTCACTCCCTTCTGGGTGTTAAACCAAATAACGCCCTCTTTGTCTTCCTGTATGGAGTGGATTTGATTATCAGTAAGTCCGTCATTACTCGTAAAGTAAATGAATGATTTGCCGTTATAAACAGCAACTCCTTCCTTAAGACTTCCAAACCAATAATTTCCTTTGCTGTCTTGAAAAATAGAGCGAACTCCTGACGTAAATTTCAGGCTGTCCGTTTTTGAAGTGCTTGCCAATTCAAATTTATCTACTTCTTTATCGGCTGATTTATTCTCAACACATGAAAAGCTTAGAGTCAATATGAGTATTAGGTAAATCAATGATTGTTTATGGTTCATTTTAGGTTTTTTGCCCGCCATTGCGTTTCTAGTATGATAGCAGCAGCTTGTCTTTCGTCTGTCATATTTTAAATCGTTCAAAATCCTGTCCGTTAAACTTATACACACCGTTTTCGTGTGTTCCAAGCCAAAGGTCGCCATGGTTGTCTTTGTAAATGCTGAATAAAGAAATGTCTTTTGAATGATCTTGAACTACATAATGCGTGATTTTCGATCCATCGTATTTCCAAACACCGCTACGATAGGTTACAAACCACAAATCGTTGTTGTTGTCTCTTACGGTTGATAGATACTCTTTCAAACCGCTGTCCTCTTTCCCATCTAATCCGCCTATGCTTTCGTGTCTGGTGTAGAATTTATCGCTTTTTAATGTCAGGCTGTCGTAAATACTATAACGATTTTCGGTATTGAACCAAAAGTCGCCATTTTGATCTTCCGTAATTGAACGCACTCCGTTTGCTCCTTCGTTGCGAAATTCTGTCACATCCTCTTCTGTAATCCAATCAAACGATTCTCCATCATATCTGCAAACACCTACTGGGTTCGTGCCAAACCAAATGTTTCCTTTCCTGTCTTTAAAAATGCTGTAGATCTCAAAAGGATTGTAGAGGTTTGGCGGCTTAGGCACCTGCAATTCATATAAAGTAGTCCCGTCATACCGATATACTTTTTCCCTTCGATAAGAATGTTTAAACCACATATCTGTGGAATTAAGTTTCCAATCATTACTGGTGGTTGCTGATAATGTCGTAAAGGTATTTCCGTCAAACTTAGATATCGTAGATTTTGGGTGGCAAGCGGTGAAGTATAGGTTGCCAGATTTATCTTCTTTTATTTCATCAATTCTATTGTTTGGCAAACCATGCGCAGTGGTAAAATTAATCAATGTCTTTCCATCGTATTTATACACCCCCGTTTCCCAGCTTCCAAACCAGTAAACATCCTTTTTGTCTTGATAAACAACCATAATATTGCTTCCAAGTTCTTGTACGGTGTCGCCTTGTACCGATTGTTTTTCAAACTGGTCTGTGTCTTTTTTCTTATTAGAGATCTGTCCATCGCACGATATCCATAGAGTAAAAACACTCAGAAATAATAGTATACTTAGTTTCATTGTTGTCTGATTGATGATTTCAGTTTCGTGATAGAGTTACCACTAGCAATAGTCAGAGTAATACCCCTGTTATTCAAAAAATAATGGAATCTATATCCTGCTCCCGATTGGTGGTTATTGGCTGTAAGTTAGAGTTTTTGGCAAAAGATAACGGCATCTTGGTCTAGAAGGCTTTTTTACGTTTTATGCGTTTTATACGTTTGACACGTTTGACACGTTTTATACGGACTAATGGCTAATCTATCATCTTGCTGGCTACAGTAATAATTGAAAGCCTACACAAACCAAAGGAACCAGGACCTGCGGAGCGGTGCTTTTTTTCGTTTTATTGGTTTTATACGTTTGACACGTTTTATACGGGCTAATGGGAAATCTATCATCTAACTGGCCACCGCAACAATTGAAAGTCTAAACAAGCCAAAGGAACCAGGACCTGCGGAGCGGGTCCAAAATTCTTAGCAGAATTGTTAATGATAAATATCGACCTGCGGAGCGGGTCGCACATGTGCGTTTTACCTGAAATGGTATATATATACCCGAAGCTTATCGGTTTGAGTTTGTACTCAAACCACTATTGCCCATATACCATGTTCTGCCTTCGCCTTTTGGGTTTCAGATTAATTTATCCTGTGGTTGTACCCCAACCTCAGATAATAGGGTATCAAAGGAGTGGATTTGAAGTCCTGAGTCCTCACCATCCCAATGTTGAGAGTAATATCTGACCTGTTGAAGGAATAGCCGGTTTCGATGCCATATTTGAAATTCCCTCCTGTCGAAGGTTCATACCAACCGTCTTTAACGGCTGTAGAGATGGTTTCTTTGAATGTTTCGGAATGTTTGAAATGCGTTACAATAGCTTTATCAAAACCAACTTCTCCTGCCACAAACCATTTGGGCTTGTAAAAACCCAATGTGCCTTTTAGTTCGCTTCCAAAATTTTGTAGCCTGACCAGTGGGTTTTCATACCTCCGGTAGATTCCATTGAAGGTGATGCTTCCTTTAAAATTGGGTGCATTCAATAGCAGCACCTCTCCACCAATTTTGGTATTAAAGTCATCGAATAACTTTTCACCAGATGGAATCATAAAATTGCCAGTCAGAATTATGGGCACATTGGTTTTGAGTTGATAAGCGTATCCCAAACTAAATGAAACACCGTAATCCCATCCAATACCGGCAGTGAGGATATGCCTTGTTTCCTCCAATGCAATCCAGTTCACCGTTTGAGAAACACCTTTTTGATAAGTGCAGAATGACAGTGTTATGAATATCAAAATTTTTATTGCCTTCATTGTTTTCAGTTTAATGCATTCAAATAATCAAGTACTACCGGGTATACTGAATGCCATTTGAAATAGATCATTTCATGCCCGGTATCCTCTATTTGTACAATTTCTGAATTCGGGAAAAATGCAGCTTCTTTTTCAGCAAAGCTCAATCCGTATGACTTGTTATTTTCACCATACAGAAAGAGAACCCTGGTTTGAAATTCGTTTAAATGGGTGGTAAAGTCGAAACCTTCTTCTTCGGAAATATCTACAAAGGCTTGTAAGACTATTGCTCCATTTCTCCAAAAAGGAGAAGGCCCTTCAATACCTTCGTCATTACCTTCTGCATAGGAGAAACTTGAAGCAATGGCAAGCTTGTAATCCAATAATTCATGTTCATTTTCACGTCCGGTCAGGAATTGGTCGTAATAAAGAACATCATTTGTTATTTCAGAAAAAAGCTCCAGTTTACGGCTTGCTTCACCATACTCATCTAAGAGTTGCTTATTAAATCCGCCAGCCTCAGCGAAAATAGCTCCGTCAATTCTGTCCGGGTAAGCATTGATGTATGCTGCCGTCAACATAGCACCCCATGAATGACCAAAAAGAAATACCTTTTGATCGGGAGATGTCCTGTAGTGTTCAATCACCGCAGTGAGGTCGTCCAGGTAGAGTTGAATGGAATAAGTATTCTTATCATGCCTTTGCGACAAGCCTGTACCACGCTGGTCGTAGAATACAACATAGTAGCCATCGTCTGCTAACTGCCTTAGGTTAAGTCCGTTTTGGTAATCTGCCCCGGGACCGCCATGCAGAAAAATGACAAGAGAGCTATCTGGCTTACCATATGTTTCAGCATGAAGGCTTGTCCCGTTCACCGATATGGAAGGCAAACCGGAATCGTCTATCACGGTTTTTGGCACTAAGTTGCCCGGTTCATGGATATCAAGCTCCTTTTCGCAAGAAATCAGAATGGCACAAGCCAATCCTAAAGCTGTCAGAATTTTCAGGTTCATATTTTTCAGGTTTTAATTCAGTGCGAAAGTCCGTGTTTAATGTCTGTCAATCGCCCCATTATGAAAAGTGGAACTCATTTATTGAATGGCAATTCCAACTATTAACACACAGGCAATCAATTCATTATGAAGCATGAACCTATGGCATGAGAGATGACACCAGTCAATCGGGCACTTATTTACTTTCTTTCAGATACTCGGAAGGAGATTTGCCGGTGAGGTTTTTGAAATTCCTGTTGAAAGAGGTTTTTGAATTGAAGCCGCATTCGTAGGCAAGAGACAGGAGCGTATACTTTTGATTATCCGGGATGGCAATACGTTCCTTAAATTCTTCAATCCTCAGGGAATTGATATAGTCGAAGAAGTTTTTTTGCTCGACCGAATTGATAACTTGAGAAAGCGTGTTTGGATGTATATCAAGCTCATTGGCAACCATGGCCAAAGTGAGTTCGGGTGTAAGGAATAATTTCTTTTGATTCATCAATTGCAGCAGTTCGCTATGGATAGCTTTTAGCTGACTATCCGCAAGGGCTGATTTTTCATATTTGTTATTGTCAGATGCAGCAAAGGATTGATCAATTCGTTCTTTTGATTCATTGACGGGAGAAAGGTCCAGAGCCTGATGATTGGTAAAAATGCCAACCTGCTTAATACCGTAATATCCAATAAAGACCACAAACAAGACGACAGATGAAAAGATAATTTCATCATCAGCAAAGAAAGCAAGCACCCATATACAGGATAGGCCGAGGACTAACCTGGATAGCCATTGCAGGTTTATTTTTTCAATGGAAGAAAATTTATCCTTTATCTGCTTTTTATAACTCCTTAAAGCTCGTAGCGATAAAATGGCGTAGGTAATACCCGACAAGATGATTGCAATAAAAATGATGGTTGAAATGGTTTCAAATCCTTCACCTTCATTTTGGTAAACAAGGATTTTTTCTTCCGAATTAAGTATTAGAAACGGAGTTGTTGCTATAAATCCAATCGCAAAAGGTATAAAATGGAGAAAGGTTTTTAGCCTGTCAAGCTGTCCCGAGGTGAGTGCCAGGGTATAAAGAAAAAGAAGAGGTCCATGCAGAAGGGGGAATGGTATTTCAAGTCCCAATAGGTAAGGAGTCTTCAAATATTCATTGGAGGAAACAATCGAAAACAAAATCAAATGCACCAGAATCACACAAAGCCATGTGAAAAGTATTTTGTCGGCAATGTTTTTTCCTTTTTTCGTCAACAAAATAAGAGCCAAGAAGGCGGTGATGACTATTCCAATTATGTATATCATTTATACAGGATATCCTTTCTGGGTGAAGCACGACAAGAGTCCGGAAAATCGCCCCTAATTCATTAAGAACAACCAATTCCATGCCCTCCTATCGACCGCTTGTTGATGGTTGTAAGTTAGAGCTTTTGGCAAAAGATACAGGCATATTGGTCGAGAAGGTTTAATTACGTTTTATGCGTTTTATACGGGGCTAATGGAAGATCTGGCATTCTAATAGGCCAACGTAATAATTGAAAGCCTAAACAAGCCAATGAAACCAGGACCTGCGGAGCGGGGCTTTTTTACGTTTTATTGGTTTTATACGTTTGACACGGGGCTAATGGGAAGTCTGGCATTCTAATAGGCCAACGTAATAGTTGAAAACCTAATAGAGCCAAAGATATAAGGACCTGCGGAGCGAGCCTTTTTTACGTTTTATTGGTTTTATACGTTTGACACGTTTTATACGGGGCTAATGGGAAATCTGGCATTTTAATAGGACAACACAACAATTGAAAGCCTAAACAAGCCAATGAAACCAGGACCTGCGGAGCGGGGCTTTTTTACGTTTTATTGGTTTTATACGGGGCTAATGGAAGACCTGGCGTTCCAATAGGCCAACGCAATAATTGAAAGCCTAAACAAACCAATGAAACCAGGACCTGCGGAGCGGGTCCAAAATCCTTAGCAGAAATATTAATGATAAATATCGACCTGCGGAGCGGGTCGCACATTTACGTTTTACATGAAATGGTAAATAGAGAACCGCCCTTTTTATCTTTGAAACTCTTCAAACACCCGAGGAACGGGTAGAAAGGATTCTATTTTATCAATTGCTTTAATGATGTCACTAAGCCAAACGCTGACTCCTTCTTACATATACGAGCTGCTTTTCTCGATCTACCATTTCTCGAAACAAATCATTCCGTATGGCTTTCTGTTCTAATAGATCAATCTTCCGACTAAATATTTTCTCCAGAGCAAATTTTAATTGGAAGTAGTATTCCGTATACTCCAATGGATCTGATTCATCTATGGTTACTATAAAATCTATATCACTTTCAGAATCAAACTGATCGGTAAGCACCGAACCAAACACATACAATTCCTTTACCTGTGACTGTTCACAAGCCTGATTCAATTCTTTTGTATGTGACTGTATTAAATCCATGCTCTATACTCTTCTAAGATACTAAATTCTCCATTTACACTATTAGTTCCTCAATGGGCGATTTTTTGATTGCACCCAACAGGAGTCCCGGCAATAACCCCTTCTTTTGGCCGGATACGGGGCATTTTAAGGTCTTCTCCTACTTGATTAATTGTGCTCGTAAATTACGGAAAAACGGGATATCGTGCCGGATTCGGACTCCATGTCACCCATATTAGACGCCATAAGGTAAAAAAGAGGCTGCGCAGCTGTTTCTGAAGCTTTCCCAGGCCCATTATTGGAAGCGCATCGACAATACGAGCCCAGCTGTCCGAATCCACGGTGGTCCGCCGGAGCATAGCGAAGGAGACCCATTTCTTCCAGGGAAGTCATAAATACCTGCCCCCGATCCTTCTTCGGTCCGCCGGAGCCGATAGGCATAGGCGACACCTCGTTGGTAATGCATGAAAACTGGCTTGGTAAAGTCCTCTAAAAATACGAAACCAAACCCAACATTGATAGGAAAATAGATAGAAGTTATTGCGCGGTCCAATGGTCAGAGTAAGTGCCGCTTTATAGCGAAGCGAAAGTCTAGACGACTTGCATTTTGTTATGTGCGGTCAATTTTCATTTAATAAAAAAGGTATTTTACTCTTTGTAATTTTTCGCTTATTGACAACTCTCTGACCCCACTTTTCGTTCACAGATATTGCTGTAACTTTTACTACTACTTCCACACCTCTAATTGTATTATCATTTATTAAACAAAAATGCATCATCCCATTTAACGGACTTAACATTTTGCTAAAATCATTTATTACTTTGCCCTTCTTGTAATACCTAAACTGCTGTCCTGTTAGGAACAAATTCACATTATTTCCTTCAACAATATAAAAACTTACATCGTCGCCAGATTGAATCCTAGCTAAATAAGATGTGCCCCCAAGTGCTAATGCTGCTAATGGCCCATATCCAGGAAGTCTATTTAAAATTGGCCCAGCATTTGTTGCTAGTTTTTGAGTTGCCTCTTCAAAAACACGTTTTCCATCTTGGTTAACCCCAATGTAATAACTCCAGGATATAACATTTGAAGGTAATTGGAAGTTAAAGGTGGTTTTATTACCATTCAAATTCAGGGATGAGTTTACAGTAGCAACCTGATCTGTAATATTGTGAATAATGGTGTCTCGACTCACTAAATAATTTTCAAAACTTTCCACATAAGTCGTATCAATTTTAGTTTCCCAAAGCACTTCTGTATCAAAGTTACTTTTAGATTTTGAAGCAGGAGTCCTATAAATAGTAAAACTAATAATTCGCTCCCCTTTTGAATTTGAAAATTTAAACCCAATAATTCCCGTTTTCTGAATAGAGAATATTTTGCCACCAGTTTTTTTTACATCAAACTCTGAATATCGAACTGGACCATCATATTCAAACACTTCAACCTCAGAAAGCTTCTTTCCTTTTATTACTTCGAATGAAAAATCAATCCTATCTCCTTCTGCAAACCCATAATAAAAGACTTCACTTTCTCTTTTTTCTAGTTTAAATGACCTATCAACAACCTCCAAAGGTGATTGGGCAAAGAAAATACCCGGAACTAAAAATACCACTACAATTAAAATGATTTGCTGAATTTCTTTCATGGTTTATAAATTTAATCGTACATATCGGTTTGTTTGCAGAGGGTTATTACTTTTTCAACAATTCTGACAAAAGCCAAGTAGCTAAAAGAACTCCTCCAATAGTTAACCCGGCATTTAATATATCTTCATTTTTTTGATTCTTTATATACTCATCATACTGGCCTTTAGTTATATTCCCATTCATATAAAGCAAATAAAGGTATTCTTTTTTTTCTTCCGAAGTAGCTTGTTTGCCATCAATCTTTCTTTTCAACACAAGCAAACGATTGTAATTTACATTATTCATCCTTTTGCTTTTTTTCTTTTAATTCATTTATTAATTGAGGAATTAACTTATCCACTTGTTTCCCAATTTGATCAAGTACTTGCTGCTGTAGCTCATCTTTACTTGACAACCTAGAGTGGCTCAATTTTAATTCCGTGATTTCACTTTTCAAGTCGTCAATCTTGTCCCTGATATACTCTTTTATCTTATACCTTGTACTCAAGAATGAAATAACGGCAGAGACCACTATCCCTATAATATAAAGTAAATCCTTAAGCCCAAATTCCATTATTTCATTATTTATATTATGTTTTTATGCTCTACAACGGGAGTCCCGGCAATAACTCCATTTTTCAGCCATATTTGAGGGGTTCTCCAGCCT
>JAAEZH010000063.1 GCA_018222965.1 Bacteroidota bacterium | reverse complement strand
TAGCCTCCTCATTAAAAGCAGGTACAATGATGGAGAGTTTTTGTTTGTTTTTCATTTGCTTTCATTGGATTTGTATATCTCGACGTATAAATCATCGGCCCTTAGGCTTGATTGGCCGTTGGGTTGCAGGATTCGGATTTCCAACCTGTTGAATGGCTTTTCAGGGATCGGTGTATCTATCCAGACCTCCTTCCAGACTCCGGCCTTAAGTATCCTTTGGGGTCGAATAATCCGATAAGTGGAGCAACGGTTATCGTCATTAAAGCAGATCTCCAACAAAGCCATTTGCCAGGGATCCCATATGCGCTGGTCTGAATAAAAATGCCCCCCTACTCTAATCCAGTCTCCTTCTGCTGCCTGTATTTTCTCTTCATTGACTATCAATTTCGGAGAATGCTCAATTTCTGAGGAACAAATCAATGCCAGGCTTCCGCCGAATGTATAGGTACTGTCTAGTCCCGGTTGCATTTCCATGGACTCCAGATCGTTCTCATAGATTCTTTGCACCTCAAAGCGCGGACCTAAAAAATCTTCTTTGGTATCCATTCGGAATTTATCCCATTCTGTCACCTGTGTATTGAAGAAGATCCGCCAATAGTAAGCCTTGGTCATATACTCAGAATGTAATCCATGTCCATGCACCTGCCAGGTTTGAAACAGGTTTAAAACGATGCAAAAAAGGAGCGGTAAGCTCACTCCCAACAGCCGAGTCTTTTTCGCGAGAAACCATTCGGCGAAAGCCGCTAAAGGAAACAGGAGAATCACATAAGATTGTACCAGTGCCCGTTGCCCGAAACTCCCCCCATACCACCAGGTCTGCCAGGCGGAAATAACCCAGAGGTTGAGTAAAAAGAATACAAACAAGGCTGGAAAAACATTCCGGTGCTTCCGATACAAAAAGTAAAAGCCAACCACAGCAAACAACATCAGCGGGGTATATACAAACCATCCTTTCCGGAAGGAAAACAGCACTTTTTTAAGATATGGGGAGGCAAAGTCAAAACCTTCTTTGTAGGAGTAAAAAAGCCAATGTCCTGTGGTGTATTTCCAATAGGAAAACTGAATCATGCCTATCAGAAACATGATCATAGCGATTAGAAGAATCTGACCCTTTGCCTGCAGCAATTGCTTCCACTTAGCATGCCACCCCTTGGAATGAGGCCATAAAATTGGCAGTAGAATAGCCAGGAATTCCGTTGGCCGCATCAGAGTCATGATCCCCAGAACAAGTGCAATTCCCAGAGCTGTTTTCCAGCGTGGATCTTTATGCCAGTTGTCAGTTAGTAACAACAAAGCCGCATAAGCGGTGAAGAGATAATTGTGGGTCATGGCCACATCGGCGGTTACATAATTCAGGTAATTCGTACCCAAAACCAGCAATACCAGGGTGCAGGCAACCGTAGCATCCTCAAAGTATCTAAGTAATAGTTTGCGGGTGAGAAACAGTCCTAGCAGGGCTATGAGGAAGGAGCCAAAAGCAATGGCTGCCTGATAGGGAGGAGAAAGCCCGTCGACTGGATAATCAGTGGCTTTCGCATAAGCATGGCCCAACAAAAAGAAAGGCGTATTGACCAGTGCCCAGCCCGCCGGATATTTGATGACCTCATGGCCATTATCCACCCTTACCGACTGATAGTAAGCGGAGGTAGCAGCATATTTTTCCAGCAAGGGTCGGGCAAAAGCGAGATCATCTAAATCCTGATAAATGAATACGGCTGGCAGATACAAGTAGTATCCACTGACATCCCAGGACAACGTAGCTTCTGTATTTGGAAATTTCCACTTTGGGTATAAAAGAAATACAACTATTAACACTCCCCATAGAAGAAAGAGCGATATCTTAGACCACCTCCTTGCCTGTGTGTGTGTGTGTGTGTGTGACAATACTTGGGAGTATTTTTCGCCAATGTATTAATAATTTTTTACTCTATCTCAAGCTGAAACCGCCATTCGGATTCATTGCCGTCATCGTCTTCGGCATTTATGTAGAAATACAAGCGATCCCCGCTCTGGGTCTCGTAGTACTTTTGGGAATCCTTGAGGTAAAATCGCTCTACATCTTCAAAGAAATGTACCCCGTTAAATTCTGCTTGCATGGGAGTGTTTGGTGCATACAGGTCGACCCGTTTCGAGAAGTCAGAATTGATGTAAAAGAACACTTCCAGGAACTCAATGCTGCCTTCGTCAACCAGACTGTACTGGAGATGCAGATACTCGTCTTGTCCGATCATTTTAAGATCATCCAGATCGCCAAAATCCTCGTAGTTGAGCCGGAAGTACTTAAACTCAACCGGTGTGTTTGGGATCGAATCGGTTTGCGGGCTGTTGCATGCTGCCAGCAATAATAGAAGGGGCAGCAGAAAAATAGTTTCAGTTTTCATATACTTGAATTGTTTACCCAATGCTAAGAAGGGAACGCGAAATGTAATACCTTTGCGCCCTGCAAATCCAAAAAATGAAATACCGCCGACTAAATAGAGAAGAATTAGGAGAGCTGGAAGAGGAGTTTGTACAATTCCTCGCCTCCAATCAGGTCACAGCCGAAGACTGGAAAAAACTCAAAGCTGAAAAACCGGGAAAGGTCGAAGAACTGATCGGGTTGTTTAGCGACATCGTTTTTGATAAGATCCTAAAGGAAACTTCCTACCTCGAATACAAAGAACCCAGAGACATCAAAACTTTCTATTGCGGTCCGGATAAGATTGTGATGCTGGGATTATTCATAGAAGGCAACTCCGATCTCGACTTCACTCAAAACCACCCGCCCGAAGAGATGATGGCGCGTGTGAAAGAAAGTGGCGCCAAAGTAAAGCTCTACCGGGCAGAGAAAAAATACAAAGGCGATCGCGAGCTGGAGCTTTTCCGCATGATGGAAGGTGGTGCGCTGATCTCCAGGGAAGGAAAATTGTATAAGACTTTGGAGGCTCTGGGGAAGTAGTTAATCCAATGAGCTGTTTTCCATTGGAGGGGGAGTGTTCCTCCCAGCCGAAATCAGCTTCCAGCTGTTTTCGACTGTGTCGGTCGGGGAGCGTACCGATTCTTCGATCGGTACTGGGGAGTTCTCTCGTCTGCCTTTGGCAGCCTTGAGGGGGAGCGCTCTGTTCTTCTTTGAATACATTTTCCTCCCCATGCGTATGCGCCTTCAGCGCATACGAGGACTCCCCAGATTGGCCGAAGGGCAATCGCTCCCCTGACGATCTCTGATGAAATCAGCCGAGGCTGATTTGTCAGAGAAGGAAAACTCCCCAGTTATCTCTTAGGCAGGTCTATACTCAAACGCTACCGTCTTCACCCGACGACTTGTACTGCCATCAGGCATTTTCTCCTCCAGGATCATGGCCTGAGCCTCGGGATCTTCAAATACCTGTTGCAAATCTCTTACACGCCCGATAGGCACCCCTCCTTCAGCCAGCTTTTGCAACAAGATATCCTGTTTCCATTTTTGAATGGCAGGCGCCAAAATATTAGCCAGTGCCCGTCGGTGTTGAACCCTGTTTTCATTGGTCTTGAAAAGGGCATGATCGGGCAAATGATTCAAGTCGAGGATGTTACATAAAGCCGCAAATTGTTTGTCGGTGCCGACTGCCAGTACAACCTCTTTATCGTCTGCCGTAAGGAACATTTCGCCGTAAGGCGCAATATTGGGATGCAAACTGCCCATACGCCGGGGTATATGTCCGGCCATGAGGTAGTTGGTTGCCTGATTGGCAAGGGCACTTAATGCCGCTTCATACAGGGAAGCTTCCACCACTCCTCCCCTGCCCGTTTTGGCTCGTTGGAGGAGTCCTATGAGAATGCCTTCTTTCAATTGATGAGCTGCCAGTAAATCAATCAGCGCAACAGGCATTTTACTGGGCTGCCGGTCGGGTTCGCCCGACATGTAGAGGAACCCCGCTTCTGCCTGCAGGACGAGATCAAACGCCAGTCGCGGGTCCCCTTCCGGGAAACCGGCCAGGTGGGCAAAGATCAAACCCGGGTTTATCTTCATCAGCTTTTCAGCGGTCATCCCCAGCTTTTGAGCAGCGCCTGCTTTGAAATTACTGATCACCACATCTGCCTTTGCGATTAGCTCATACACTTCCTGTTGATCGGAATCCTGGCGCAGGTCTTTCATCCAAACCTCTTTATGCCAGTTTACCGAACAGTAATACGCGGAGTGTGCCTGATTTTTGTCTTCTGAAGGCAGCTTCCAGTGTCGGGTCATATCGCCACCTGCCGGTGCATTTTCCACTTTCACCACCCTGGCTCCCAGTTCGGCAAAGAACATGCCGACGGCCGGACCTGCCAGGACGCTGGCTAATTCGACAATGAGGAGATCCTGAAAGATTTTTTCTTGCATGACTTTAGTAGTTTATTATGGGAGTTTTTGGGTGTTAAATAGTTTCAATCACAAAAAACAAAATAGTTTATCCAACGGATTCCTTCAAATGTAAAGGAGAAATTATAAATTGAATCCTATGCAAATACCAGCGACTCAACAAATACGAGATTGGGATGCCTACACGATAAAACACGAGCCCATTTCTTCTTTGGAGCTGATGGAAAGAGCTTCCCGTATTTATAGCGAATGGTTTAAAAGGCTTTCGCCGGATATCTCTAAACCCGTATATATCTTTTGCGGGCCGGGCAATAATGGCGGCGACGGACTGGCAATCGGCCGATTACTTGCTCAGGACCATTATGAAGTACAAGTCTTCCTTTGTCGGATTGCTCCTCAATTGTCGGAAGATACACAGGCCAATCTGGACAAGCTGAAAGGCATGCGCGGAATGCCGCTCAGTGAGATTAACGAGGGGGATTCACTCCCCGAAGTTCCGGAGGGTGCGGTTGTTATTGACGCCTTGTTTGGTTCCGGATTAAATCGGCCGGTGGAGGGCTACTGGGCAAATTTAATTCGACACTTAAACCAGCTAAAAGCGACCCGCTTCTCCGTGGATATTCCCTCCGGACTTTATGCCGACAAAGTACCCGAAGGAAGCATTTTCCGGGCAGATCATACCGGTACTTTTCAGCGGCCAAAACTGGCCTTTTTTCTGGCAGATTCGGGGCAGTATACCGGAGAGTGGGAAGTTCTGGACATCGGGCTGCATCCGGATTTTGAAAAACAGATTGACAACAAATACCACTATCTCACAGCGGTTGAAATTGCCGGATTATTGCGATCCAGAGACAAATTTGACCACAAAGGCACCTTTGGTCATGCCCTGCTGATTGCCGGGAGTCATGGTAAAGTCGGAGCCGCCCTGCTTGCTGCAAAAGCTTGTTTGAGAGCCGGTTGCGGATTGATTTCCGTACACGCGCCCAAATGTGCATACGAGATTCTGCAAATCGGATTTCCGGAGGCCATGGTAGAATGTGATTCTCATAAATATGTGGTCAGTGAGATTGGAAATTTGAGTCCGTATAAATCCATTGGCACTGGCCCTGGCCTTGGCACCAATGCCCTCACCGAGCATGCCCTGAAAGATCTGATCGACAAAGCAGAAGTGCCTTTGGTATTGGATGCTGATGCGCTCAATATACTGGCTAAAAACAAAACCTGGCTGGATGAACTGCCGGCGGGAAGCGTACTGACCCCACATCCCGGAGAGTTCCGAAGGCTCGTTGGAGAGACAGCCAATAGTTTTCAGGAACTGGATGCTTTGGGGGCTTTCGCCGAAAGGCATGGCGTGCATGTCATACTCAAGGGAGCTCATTCGGCCATTGCTGCGCCTTCCGGCGAAATTTGGTTTAACACCAGCGGAAACCCAGGCATGGGCACCGGAGGCTCGGGCGATGTGCTTACCGGCATTCTGACAGGTTTGCTGGCACAAGGATATCATACCCTGGATGCTTCCCGTCTTGCCGTATATTTGCACGGCCTTGCCGGAGATATTGCAGGTGAGGAATTGCAACAGGAGAGTTTACTGGCCGGTGATATTATCGATCATTTGGGTCAGGCATTTGGTAACATTCGCGAAAGCGCAAAATAGCTATGGAAAAGATAGTCGTACTAACAGGTGCCGGCATGAGTGCCGATAGCGGAATTTCCACCTTCCGCGATGCGGGTGGTTTGTGGGAAGGCCATGATGTAATGGAAGTCGCTTCCCCCCAGGGATTTGCTAAAAATCCCGAGTTGGTTTTGGATTTTTACAACCTCCGGCGCAAACAGCTTTTTGAAGTGGAGCCCAATGCCGGACATAAAGCGCTGGCAGAGCTGGAAAACCATTTTGAAGTTCATGTTGTAACCCAGAATGTCGATGACCTGCACGAACGCGCCGGAAGTTCAAACGTCCTACATCTCCACGGCGAACTTCGGAAGGTGCGTTCGGTGGGCAATCCGAGTCACATTCTCGACTGGGATAAAGACTTGGTTTTAGGAGATTTATGCGAGTATGGGCATCAGCTACGTCCGCATATTGTCTGGTTTGGAGAAATGGTCCCCATGCTGGAACCTGCAATCGAATTGGTGAACCAGGCTGATAAACTACTAATCATTGGTACCTCTCTTCAGGTATATCCGGCTGCCGGCCTTTCCGGCTATGCCCCGGCTGATTGTCCGATTTACTACATTGATCCGCGTCCGTCGCTCAATTATGAATTACGCCAACGTAAGGATGTTGTGGTGATCGAAGATACCGCTGCTAATGGGACACCGGATTTGGTGGAGGAGCTTGTTGGCCGTTGATTCCGTTGGTTCCGTTGGTTCCGTTGGTTCCGTTGATTCCGTTGATTCCGTTGGTAAGATTTGATTTTTTGGGTATTTGATTCGCCTAATGCGAGTTTGGGAATTTACCTTTTGCCCAAAAAGCTATGAAAATTCAAGACTTTGAAGATCTGCGGGTATGGCAGCTTTCTCAAAAGCTGTCTTTGGAAATCTATTCTATCACATCAAAATTAACGGACTGGGGCTTTAGGGATCAGGTTCGTCGAGCATCTGTATCCATTTCGTGTAATATAGCTGAAGGCTTTGGGAGACCCTCAAAGAAAGAATATATAAGGTATTTGGTTATAGCCAAGGGATCCCTATTTGAAGTAAGGTCAATACTTCATTTAGGGAAAGGTCTAAACTATTATGACCAGGATACTTACCTGAGACTTATTCAGTATTGTAGAGATCTTGAAAAAATGACCTGGGGATTAATCAAACACCTAAAGCAATTCCAATAGTCAATAAGGAACAATCGGAGGAACGGGAAAAACGGAATAAACGGAGGGAACAAAGTGACCGATAAAAATCCCGCCCGAATACTTACACAAGTGCAAATACCGGGCGGAAACAATCAGTCTTGGTATAGACTAAACTAGAAAAGTATCTTGAAAAGAAGGGTCTATCTCTAAACCCTCCTCTATATTCTCTCCTCTAAACTACGATCCACACATCAGGCAATCCGGATCATCGAGATTACAGGCCTGACCTTCATCTTGATCGGTTTGGTCAACGACCAGAGTTTCTCCGGCAGCAACAGCTGCTTTGGAAGTAACCCGTTTGCGTTGATGCTCTGAATCCAGGGTAAACTTAATCGGATCAACTGCTGCTTTGGAACGCAGGTAATACATACCTGTTTTCAAGCCCTTCTGCCAGGCGTAAAAGTGCATGGAAGAAAGTTTGCCGAAGTTTGGATCCTCCACAAAGAGGTTCATACTCTGGCTCTGACAGATGAATGCTCCCCGATCGGCAGCCATGTCGATAATCACCTTCTGGCTAAGTTCCCATACTGTTTTGTACAGGTCTTTCAGGTCCTGTGGGATTTCTGAGAACTCCTGAATGGAACCATTGGCTGCCATCAGTCGCTGCTTCATGGTATCATTCCAGAGACCGAGACCAATGAGGTCTTTCAGCAAATGCTTGTTGACCACGATGTACTCTCCGGAGAGTGTCCGGCGGGAGTAGATATTAGAGGTATATGGCTCGAAGCACTCATTATTTCCGAGGATCTGAGAAGTGGAAGCAGTTGGCATAGGAGCAAGCAGCAGGCTGTTGCGCATACCATCCTTCTTCACTTTTTTCTTCAGGTCTTTCCAGTCCCAACGATTGCTTGGCTCTACCCCCCACATGTCGAATTGCAGTTCGCCTTTGCTGGCAGGAGATCCTTTGAAGGTCTGATAAGCACCTTCTTTAGTGGCAAGCTCGTGCGACTCTGTCAAAGCGGCAAAGTAGATCGTCTCAAAGATGTCTTTATTGAGTTGACGGGCTTCCGGACTGTCGAACGGAAAGCGCATCTGGATAAAGGCATCTGCCAATCCCTGTACACCAATTCCAATCGGACGGTGGCGCATGTTGGAGTTGCGTGCTTCAATTACCGGATAGTAATTGATATCGATCACCTTGTTGAGGTTGCGAGTTACGACCCGGGTAATCTCATACAGGCGTTCGAAGTCAAAGCTGCGGTCTTCCTTCACAAACTTGGCCAAAGAAATAGAAGCCAGGTTACATACGGCAACCTCGTCTTTATCGGTGTACTCCATAATCTCCGTACAGAGATTTGAAGAGCGGATGGTACCGAGGTTCTTCTGATTGGACTTCTTGTTGGCTGCATCCTTGTAGAGGATATATGGTGTTCCTGTTTCAATCTGGCTTTCCAGAATAGCGAACCAGAGATCCTGAGCACGCATGGTCTTGCGGGCGCGACCTTCTTTTTCATACTTGTGGTAGAGGGCTTCAAACTCGCCTCCGTAGCAGTCGTAAAGATCTGGCGCTTCATTTGGACAGAACAAGCTCCACTGGCCATCTTCTTGTACGCGTTGCATAAAAAGATCCGGAATCCACATGGCATAGAACAGATCGCGTGCGCGAAGTTCCTCCTTACCGTGGTTTTTCTTCAGATCGAGAAACTGCATCACGTCTGCATGCCAGGGCTCCAGGTAAACGGCAAAAGCTCCTTTGCGCTTTCCACCCCCCTGATCTACGTAGCGTGCAGTATCGTTGTAAACGCGCAACATTGGGATGATACCATTGGAAGTACCGCCGGTACCTTTAATGTAACTTCCCTGAGCACGGATGTTGTGAATGCTCAATCCGATACCCCCTGCTGATTGGGAGATCTTGGCACAACGGGTAAGCGTTTCGAAGATCCCGGAGATACTGTCCTCCGTAGCGGAGAGCAGGAAGCAGGAAGAAAGCTGCGGTTTTGGCGTACCCGCATTAAATAGCGTAGGAGTGGCGTGGATGAACCACTTCTCAGACATCAGATTATAGGTCTGGATAGCTGATTCAATATCTTCGCCATGAATACCCACTGCCACACGCATCAGCATGTGTTGTGGCCGTTCCACTACCTGACCATCCATGCGGAGGAGGTATGAGCGCTCCAGTGTTTTGAATCCGAAAAAGTCAAAGGCATAATCCCGGTCATAAATAACAGCCGAGTTGAGTTCTGCTTTGTTTTTACGGATAATCTTCATCGTTTCCTCCCCGATAAGTCCTGCAGACTCCCCGGTTTTTGGATCGATGTATTTAAACAAGTCTTCCATCGTTGCCGAGAAAGACTTCTTGGTGTTTTTGTGTAGGTTGGAGACAGAGATACGAGCTGCCAGCAAGGCATAATCCGGATGATGCGGAGCCATTGCTGCTGCCGTTTCTGCTGCCAGATTATCCAACTCGGTAGTCGTAACCCCATCGTAGAGACCCTGGATTACCCGTTTGGAGATCTCAATATAGTCTACGTAGTCTGTATCCAGACCGTAGCACAATTTTTTAACGCGGGCAGTGATTTTGTCAAAGCTGACAGGTTCCTGCTTACCGCTACGCTTGATTACTTGCATTTCCAGGATGTTTTATGGGTTAAGTAAGCTTGATTTAATTGAGTAATTAGAAGTCCTCATCGAGTGAGAAAATCTGCTTGTCGCGTCCGGACATAACACCGGATTTCTGGTAATCTCCCACCCGCTTTTCAAAGAAGTTGGTTTTCCCCTGCAAGCTGATCAGGTCCATCCATGGGAAAGGATTTTCCACCTTATAAATCTTAGGCTGCTCCAGTGCATTCAGGAGTCGGTCGGCTACAAACTCGATGTATTGACACATCAGGTCTGCATTCATTCCGATAAGGGCAACAGGGATAGAATCGGAAACAAACTCCTTTTCAATCTCAACCGCATCGGTAATAATCTTTTGAATCGTCCCGTCTTCCAGCTTATTAACCACGTGATCATTGTACAGCAGACAGGCAAAGTCACAGTGCATGCCTTCGTCTCGGGAGATCAATTCGTTGGAGAAAGAAAGTCCCGGCATCAGGCCGCGATTCTTAAGCCAGAAAATGGAGCAAAAGGACCCGGAGAAAAAGATGCCCTCTACAGCGGCAAAAGCGATCAGACGCTCTGCGAATGAACCGTTATCGATCCAGCGCAGTGCCCAATCGGCCTTCTTCTTAACACAATCGAGATTCTCGATGGCATTGAAGAGGTAGTCTTTTTCCTTTGGGTCCTTTATGTAAGTATCAATAAGCAAACTGTAAGTTTCGGAGTGGATGTTCTCCATCATGATCTGAAATCCGTAGAAAAACTTCGCCTCTGTATACTGTACCTCTGATACAAAGTTTTCTGCCAGGTTCTCATTTACGATCCCGTCGCTTGCTGCAAAAAAGGCAAGAACGTGTTTGATGAAGTGTTTTTCGTTGTCATTTAGTTTATTGTTCCAGTCTGTCAAATCCTGAGACAGGTCGATCTCCTCCGCGGTCCAGAAACTGGCTTCCGACTGTTTGTAAAATGACCAGATGTCATCGTGCTTTATGGGGAAAAGGACAAATCTGTTGGGATTTTCCTCTAGAATGGGTTCGATTTGTTTAGACATAAACTTGCTATATTTTCTAGTGTAGTTAGAGATTTCAAAAGCGCAGGACAGCCCGACCACCACGGGGTGGAAAGGCTTGCTACTCATGGGAAAAATCTTGTTTTGTGTTAGGGGGAAACTTCCGTTACTCCAGGCAAAAAGTGATACGAATTTCTGCCATTTACCCTTGCTATTGTCACTTGCTCTTTACACATTCGACGAAAGTCGCCATGCGCTTAAAGTGTTAGCACTAAATTAATAACAGTGAGAGGAAAATGCCTTGAAAGTTTTCCACAGGATGTGGATAACTATATATTGGTATTGACAATCAATGAGTTACACAAAGAATCACTTTTTCCACAATGTGGATAACTAAGTGTTGATAAAAAGTGTAAAATGTAAGCAAAAAAGTGAATGAATAATTTTCACTTATGTAACTCCCACATTATCAACTAAAAAAGACGCTTACGTTGGAAGTACCATGCAAGCAATAAACTTATAAGTACCGAAATCGAAACAATGGCAAAAAATGCCGTTTGATCCTTTTCAAAGGGCACGGGTACATTCATCCCGTAAAAACTTGCCACCAATGTCGGTACCATGAGTATTATGGTTACCAGGGTAAGCCGTTGAATAACCACATTCAGGTTGTTGGAAATAATGGAACTGTAAGCGTCCATGGTTCCATTGAGGATATTGGTATAAATGTTGGCCATCTCCAAAGCCTGGCTGTTGTCGATGATAATATCCTCAAAGAGGTCTGACATATCCTCATCCTTGATGATCCGCAGAAAATCCGTGCGTTTCATCTTCATTTTGAGCAGCTCGTTCGAACTGAGTGAGTTTACGAAATAAACGAGGCTCTTTTCAATACTCAACAGCTGACGCAACTCCTTATTTCGGCTGCTGTCGTAAAGTTCTTTTTCAATGAGGTTTCGCTTGGCATTAAGCTGCTTCAGGCAATTCAGGTACCGAAAAACCGTCTGCTCGAGAATTTGCAGAACAAACATCCTTTCATCTCCCGGATTAAAGTTCTTCACCTTGTCTTGCAGAAACTTTTGCAAAACGGGGTTCTCATAACTCGATATGGTGATGATGTGGTCGGGCGTCAGGATAATACCAACAGGTACGGTAACGAAAATCGCATCCACATCTTCCTGTATCTCATTGAGCAGGGGTGTATTCACCACTATCAGGCGCACATCTTCTTCCCGTTCATAACGCGATCGCTCGTCAATATCGAGTGAGTCGGTCAGAAAGTCCAGCGGAAAATCAAACTGTTGAGCCACTTCCTCCAGTTCCTCATGACTAAAAGGAGGGGCCACGTTGATCCAACAACCAGACTCCGGAACATCGAGTTCTTCCAACTTACCGTCGCCTTTTGTGTAGTAATGGATCATAGGAATGTGCAATTAAAGTAAGATTCTCCAAACAACCGCTGCAAACATAAGCAGCCATCCTCAAAATAGCAATAAACAGTTAAACCAATCCGGGGCTTTCGCCGAAAGGCTCTACCCAATGCCAGGGGTTTCTAAATACTTCAGGAAAGGATGGTAGGATACCGCTTCTGCCTGAGAATCCCAAACTGCCGGCATCCCATGAATGAGTCGCCAGCGATCGGCTATAATATCTGCCTGTTGCTCGTAGTTGAAATGGAAAAGCCCCTTCCTGGCTTTCAAGGCATTCAGCAGGACTTTCTCACCCCCGTAATCATAGCCTGCTTCCGTTCGTTGAGCATGGAGGGCACGTATTATATATATTGCTCCCAGATGATGATACTGCCAGACATGCATCAGTTCGTGGATAAACACATCTGCCCGGAGCTTTTCCCAATAGTTAATGGTAAAAAAGCTCACATAAGCAATCTTCAGTCGACGGGGACCATAGCGGGCTTTTCCATCCACCCGGATATATTTCCACGGAATGCTTTGTCCGTAGACTGCCTTCCCCATAGCTTCTTCCCCGGCTGTCAATTTCCGCGTATTCCATTTGATCAGACGATTTCCCAACTCATACCACTCTCCCAGTCCGCCGATTTCCAAACTGAGGATTATCAATTCCATCCACCACAAGGGTACACTACGCCCGGTCGGACGAGCCCCTTCACTCCAGGCATAAGGTTTGCCGTACCGCAATCCGTTCCAAAGGTGCAGTCCCAATCGTCGCAGCCGCTTTGGCATCCATATGAAAAAGCGAAATACCAAAATAGAAGTTGAGTTTGGTTGAATCGCCTGCCTTCGGCAGTCGGTGGCTTGAGTTTGGTTGAGTCCTAATAAAACGTATTAAAGCATCAAACGAATAAAACCTTATTTAAACCGTATTGCCCGCACCGGATTGATCCGCGTAACCAGCCAGGAAGGTACGATCAGGAACAGCAGGGTCACCACCAGGGTAAGAATGTTCAGCAGTAATACCAGCCAGAAATTCACATCCACCGGAGCCACTGCCAGGTAATAATCAGCTTCTGAAAGTTTGATAAACTCAAAGCGATCCTGCAGCCAGCAAAGTCCGAGACCAATCAGGTTACCCCAAAACAATCCCAACAGAATGATGTAGCCGGCATAATACAGAAAAATGCGACGGATACTCCAATTGGTACTTCCCAGGGCTTTCAGCGTTCCGATCATATTGGTGCGCTCAAGGATCAGGATCATCAGGGCGGTGATCATATTGATGATTCCCACAACCAGCATTAAAGCAAGTATGACGACTTCGTTGATATCCTGCAATTCCAGCCACTCAAAAATATTGGGAAATTTCTCCCGGATGCTTTCGGCATAGAGTTCCGGAGGCAGGCGTTCGAGATAAATGTATTCTGTTAGAAATCCCAGGTCATCGATATCATCGATAAAGACTTCAAAGCCTCCTACCTGATCTTCCGTCCATTTTAATAATTGCTGAATCTTCCGGATATCGACGAGGGCGAATTTGCTGTCGTATTCTTCCAGTCCGGTTTTATAAATGCCACTTACGGTAAATGCCCGTCGCAGTTGTTCATTCTGTTCTACAAAATGAACGATAAAACGATCCCCTACTGCCAGTTCCAGTCGATCTGCGGTTTGGCGGGAAACTAAAATCTCATCGGAAGCGGAGCTATCGGGTAAGTTTAGCGGCTCCCCTTCCACCAGATATCGCTGCAGAAACTCCCAGTTGAAATCGCGGTCAACGCCTTTAAGGATAATTCCCTCTATGGCTTTTTTGGTTTGAATGATTCCGGCCTTCAGGGCAAAAACCTGAATATGCCCGATGCCGCCTTCGGTTGTATAAGTCTTGAAACGATCGGTTTCTCTGCCCATAAAAGTAGCCGGGGCGGTATACTGCACCTGCTTGATGGTATCGAGAAAGGGATAAAAATCCTGGTTGCGGTCAATGGGTGCTGCTTCCAGAAAACTGCTGCTCAGATTGGTATCGGTAATGTGTACATGCCCCCAAAATCCGAATATCTTATCGCTGATCTCATTCTTGAAACCGGCAATCAAAGCGGTGGCCACAATCATCACCGAAACACTGAGCGCAATGGCCACAATCGCTATCCGGATGATGAGGCGGGAGAAGGATTGCTGCCCGCTGGCAGCTACCTTTCGAGCTAAGAAATATTCATAATTTCGCATGCAGCCGCAAAATAGGAAAATGCAGGGGAATAAGCGGCAGCCATTCTTACCCAACTTCCCATCAAAAACCCTGTCCCAATATTTTACGGCTCAAAGAAGGTGATACGCATATAGCGTTTGCCCTCGAAGACAGCGCAATACCGTCCCTCCTCACCAAAGTACAATGCATAAGCACCATAACTGGACAATTCTTTTTTGTCGCCATACACTTTCTTAAGATAAGGCCAGTACTCCGGAGCAAATTTAGTTTCTATGAATCGGAATCCGGTTGATCCAAAAGTCGTAAAGTAATCCAGATGATCAAAACCAGGCATAAATTCCAATTCGAGGTTTTCGTTAAGATCAAACGAATAAACCTCGTTTCTGCTAAGGAAAGAAAGTACCAATCCTTTGCCCGGCACCTTGTGGAGGTAGGTCCTTAAGTTTACAAGGCCTCTGTTGGACTTTTCAAAACTTCCGGCCCGCTCGCCTACTTCGAGATAAGCCTCATTAATCACATCCCCTTCCGGGGAATAGTGAAAGATGTACATTCCATCAACTACCTTATTGGGCTTAACATTTTCGTCGTCAAATAGTCCGTATACATAAAAGCTCTCGTCCTCATTAAAGGACAAAGCACCATAACTGTCAACAGTTTCATCTATTCTTTCATCTTTGCTCCCGGGAGGAGTCCACAACTTATAGCCCTGGTATGAGCGTTGCAATCCAGAATAATACCTCGAATCAAGCTGAGGAAGAATGGTCTTATTGCCGGACAACTTTAGCGGTATGCTAATAGTTTTCACAAGTTCCCCTTCAAGAGAAACTACCGCTACATGTATGGTGACTGCAGTATCATCCCCCTTCACCTGTTCTTTACAGGAAAAGAACATACTTTCATCTTTAAAATCCAAAAAACTCCAGTCTGTAGTTTTTCCTTCCCCTATATCATCAGGCAGGTCAACTTCCATATATTGCTGCTCGCGGTTCTGGTGGTTAAATCTATAAAGACCAAATTCCGGCCCGTCTCCGGAAAACATCCCCAGATTATTGTAGATTATTCCAAACAAACCAGACTTTGCTACAAACCAATCAACACATTCTTCTTCTGTGTTTAAGGTGTAGTGATCCTGTTCACCTTCACCGTTAATCTGGGTTACATAAAACTGATTGCCTTTTGCAGGCAGTCCTGTTAATTGTACTTCCAAATGGTATGTATAATCTGATTTGTCGGAGGCCAAAACATATTTGGGCAACAAATGAACAATCCGATCTTTGAGTACCGGAACTTTCCACTGCAGTTCTCCTGTTTCATCAAAGTGCCATATTTTCCAATTTCGATCTTTGGAGTATTGGCTGGGCTTATCGCCCGTTTTAACATACAATCCTTTCCCCGGAATGTAGAACTGGTGGAAGACACGCTGATCTTTTTCCAGCTCCCATTCAATTGTTTCTGTAATCTGGGCGAAAAGAGATCCACTCAAAACAAAACTTGCCATGACCAACAGGCAAAAAAATCGCTGTTTCATATCTAAAATTTATCCGGCTTCTGCCGGGTACAATAAAATAATGCGATTGAGAAAGGCCGCAGACCTTAAAGGGAAAGGTCTGGTCACATATGGTAAGTGCTTGTTTTCACCAATCGGCATGGGTTTGCCTTAAAATAATAAAAATCAAGGTACCCCCGATAATTCCTCTCTTTGGTTGAAATTCTGCGCTAATTCTTTGGCCTATTCTCGAATTCCCTACCTTTGCAAACTTCAAAAAGCAAGCTAAATAATGAGCGCACAGGATAAACTCGACTTTTTTAATGAGCTGGAATGGCGTGGTATGTTGCAGGATGTAACACCGGGCGTAAAAGAACATCTCGAAAGCGGCATGCGAACCGGCTACATCGGCTTCGATCCGACAGCCCCTTCCATGACCATTGGCAATTATGTCCAAATCATGCTCCTGACTCTCTTCCAACGCTCCGGACATCGTCCGGTTGTCTTAATGGGAGGTGCCACGGGCCGCATCGGGGATCCCTCCGGTAAAGACAAAGAACGCCAGTTGAAATCCTTCGAAGAACTGGACCATAACCTCAGCCACCAGCTGAAGCAGGTAGAACAGTTCATCAATTTCGACACGGGTGAAAACAAGGCCGTTGTCGTAAACAACATCGACTTCTACAAAGACATGAATATCCTAACCTTCCTTCGGGATGTAGGTAAGACGCTTACCGTCAACTACATGCAAAGCAAGGAAAGTGTGAAAAAACGCATTGAAACCGGTATCTCCTTTACCGAATTCAGCTACCAACTACTCCAGGCATACGACTACCAGGTTCTTTTCAAAGAGTTTGGCTGTACCATGCAAATGGGTGGATCCGACCAATGGGGGAATATCACTTCCGGTACCGAATTTATCCGTAAAAACCTGGAAGAAAAAGCCTATGCAGTTACCACTCCCCTGCTCACAAAAGCAGACGGAAGCAAGTTTGGAAAATCCGAAGCCGGAAACATTTGGCTCGACCCGGAACTCACATCGCCTTACCGGTTCTACCAGTTCTGGATCAATGCCGATGACCGTGATCTGCCAAAATTCACCCGTTACTTTACGCTTAAGTCCCGGGAGGAAATTGAAGAACGGGAGAAAACCCACGCAGATAATCCGCAATTGCTCAAACGCCTCTTGGCTGAAGAACTCACCACGCGCGTACATTCGGCGGAAGCCTATGAATCCGTTCTCCGGGTAAGCGAACTGCTCTTCAACCGGAAAGCGACCAGAGAAAACCTCCTCAGCATGAAAGAGACAGATCTCAAAACCGTAGCCGGAGAGATCGAATCTTTCGAGATCGAGCGGGAAAAACTCGCGGCCAAACCAAACATTATCGACTTCCTGACCGACGAAACCGGCATGCTCAATTCCAAAGGAGAAGCCCGGCGAGCGATCCAGGGAAATGCCATTTCGATCAATAAGGAAAAGATCAATCAGATTGATGCGGAGGTAAGTACCGAGGCGCTGCTCCATGAGCATTACATCATGGTGGAGAACGGTAAGAAGAACAAATACATGGTGGTTGTGAAGTAAATCATTTCACTTTATCACTGATTGAGGAATTAAGGCGACTTGCGTTTGTGAGTCGCCTTTTTGGGTTGAGTTTGGTTGAGTCGCCCCCCTTCGGCGGCCGGCAGGGTTGAGTTGCCTCGCTTTGCTCGCCATTGGGTTGAGTTTGGCATTACCTTATCCACCTATCGCCTTAGTTTTGGAAAATCCATTGATTTGCCTCAACCAAACTCAACCCTCCAATTTGAACGCGGCTCTCTTTTAACAAATAACTCAAATTTATTACCTTCCAGACATGCAAATACCTGACGATCACGCTGCATTGAGAATTGCCTGGGAGAATCAATCAGACAAACTCCTGGCTCCTTATATTGAAAAAAATCAATCCTTTATCCCCTGGCTATTGCCGGAAGAGGCTGTAAAAATGGATGACCAGCTTTTCCTGCAAAGCCTGTATGCCAGATTTGGCGAACAAGCCGTGCAGCAAGCACTGCAACTCAACTCTGATTATCCGTCTCCTTTGCGGGGTGAAGGCACCCCTGACTGGCTGAAACGGACCAATATGGTTGGTATTAACATCCGAACGATTGGCGGTTATTGGGAGGTAATTAAATACGTGGCCACCCTGCCCAAACATCAGGATAGTATTCATCTGCTTCCGATTTGGGAGCCGGGGGTTGTCTCCAGTCTCTATGGCATGGCAAGTTGGCAACTCAATCCGGAGTTTTTCAGCGAAAGCCTGTATCAGTTGTTTCCTTCCATCGATTCGGTAGAAAAACAGTTGAAGGTTTGTATCAACTTCCTGCACCTGATGGGCAAAAGCGTCGGACTGGATGTCATTCCGCATACCGACCGCTATTCCGAAATTGTACTGGCTAACCCCTCCCATTTTGAATGGCTTTGGCGCCAGGGAACCACCATCAGCAACCATAGTGATACGCTCCATGAAGAAGTGGAAAAAAGCATTTATTCCTTTTTGATGAAAAACGGTCCGGCCGTTGGCAATATGGGCGCTCCACCGCCTATTCAGGATTTCTTTTATCGGGCATCTGAAGGGGCTCGCTTGCGCTGGCTGTTTGGAGAACCCATAGATTATGGAGGGCGACAAAAACGCCGGATCATGCTGGTAGACTTCCTATACAATCTGGGCTTTGAGCCTGTGCCTGCTACTATGGGTCCACCCTACCGCGGAATTAAAGTCAGTGATAATCCGGAGGCAAAAACGGTCGATGAGGCCGGCCGAACCTGGTATGATTATGAAATCATCGAACCCCAGTCTATGTCCCGGATTTTTGGTCCGCTTACCCGCTACAAACTCTACGGCCGTAAGAATGACAATCGCGACTGGGAAATCGATTTTTCGCTTCCGCGAAAGCAGGTCTGGAACTACGTACTGGACAAATTTGATGCTTTTTGCAGGCTCTACCCCTTTGACTTCATGCGGGGAGATATGTCGCATGTGCAAATGCGTCCGGAAGGCGTACCTCAGAATCCCGGTGACTATTACGATCTGCATCAGGAAATTCGCCGACGCATTCGAATCCACCGGCCCTGGTTTGGCTACTTTGCCGAATCCTTTCTCGCTCCGCCAAACACCATGGCTTATGGCGATGAACCAGACCACCTGGAAGCCTCCGATGCGGATAGCACCCTTGGCGATCTGCAGTCTATGATCGTTGGTTCAGAGACTTTTATGCAGCAATTTCACTGGTATCTGGAGTTGGGAGCTACCCGGAGTTTCGCGCCCAACTTTACCATAATGACAGCCGATAAGGACGATCCCCGATTCGATAAATTTTATCTTGAAGGAAATGAAGCCCGGTATTTTATAGCTCAGTTTCTTACCGACATGCCCACCTATATGGGACTTGGCTTTGAATGCAGAGACCCGCATCCCCTGCCGGTACCGAATGACCATTATACCAAACTGTATGTCTTTCATTTTACTGACGGGCCAAAAGCCACAAAGGGCCCCTACAAATGGGGAAAGAACGGCCGACTTTTTCACCGGCTTACCCGCCTCCGCCTTGAGGGTGAAAGACTATTACCGGGACTTTCGGAGCAAGCTGTCCAATGGATAGTGCGCCCCGACGAGCAGGGTCAACAGAAGTGGATTGCCTGGACCCACATGCCCGATCAACATTATCTTTTTATAGCCAACCTCGATCTAAAGACGCCGTTGATTGGCCAAAAAATAGATTGGAAAACCCCTTCGCAAGTTTCCTGTTGTTTTAGTACCCATCGGGAAAACGGCATAGAAATGAATACAGGAAATGACCGCGTCATTATCCCGGATCTCCTCCCCGGTGAATGCATTATTTTACAAAACCATCCATCATGAAAAAATACTTCTTTCCTCTCCTGTTTGTTCTGATTTCGATCGCGCTAATTCCGGACATGCTGCATGCCCAGGATCGCATTACCGGTATGAATCACGCTACCCGTTCCGAAGTTATAGCGGTCAACGGGATGGCAGCTACCAGTCAGCCTTTAGCCACACAGGTAGCCCTGGACATTCTCAAAGCAGGCGGATCTGCCGTTGATGCAGCCATTGCAGCCAATGCTACACTCGGCTTAATGGAACCAACCGGCTGTGGTATTGGAGGCGATTTGTTTGCGCTGATATGGGATGCGCAAACCAATAAACTCTATGGCCTCAATGCAAGTGGCCGTTCGCCGAAAGGCTTAACCCTCGACTATTTTAAAGAACAGGGAATAAGCTCCATTCCCGCCTTTGGTCCCTTGCCGGTAAGTGTCCCGGGATGCGTGGATGGCTGGTTTGAAATGCATAAAAAATTTGGCAACTTGCCGATGGAAGAAGTGTTGAGTCCGGCGATAAATTATGCGCAATCCGGTTTTCCATTGAGTGAGTTGATCGCTTTTTACATGGAATTGACTTCCAGACGGTTTAAGGATTACCCTAATTTTGCAGCAACTTATATGCCTTCCGGCGAATCGACTCCTGCCAAGGGAGAAATATTCAAAAATCCGGATTTGGCACGCACTTATGAGATTATTGCCAAAGGCGGACGAGATGCATTTTACAAAGGGCGCGTAGCCAAAACCATGGTTGACTTCCTCAATGAACAGGGTGGATTTTTCAGTCTGGAGGATTTTGCTTCCCATCAGTCTGAATGGGTTGACCCCATTTCTTCCAATTATCGCGGATATGATGTCTGGGAACTTCCTCCTAACGGGCAGGGAACAGCTGTATTGCAAATTCTCAACATCATGGAGGATTATGACGTCGCCAAAATGGGTTATGGCAGCACCGACTACATGCACACCTTTATAGAAGCCAAGAAACTGGCTTATGAAGACCGGGCAAAATACTACTCCGATCCGGCCTTCAATGACCTTCCGGTAGATGCCCTGATTTCAAAAGAATATGCCGAGGAGCGCCGAAAGCTCATCAATCCGAATCGCGCAGCTCGCCGATACGATGCCGGAGAGTTAGAGACCGGCAACACGATTTACCTGACCGTTGCCGACAAAGACGGCAATATGGTTTCACTGATTCAGTCCAATTACCGGGGCATGGGCTCCGGCATGGTACCTCCCGGACTGGGGTTTATGTTGCAGGATCGGGGGGAGTTGTTTAGCCTGGATGAAGGACACCTGAATGTTTACGAACCCGGCAAGCGGCCGTTTCATACTATTATCCCGGGCTTTGTAACCAAAGATGGAAAGCCCTTTATGAGCTTTGGTGTTATGGGCGGTGCCATGCAGCCTCAGGGACATGCGCAGGTCTTGATCAATATGATCGATTTTGGAATGAACTTACAGGAAGCCGGAGATGCTCCCCGGATGCAGCACCTTGGATCTTCCCAACCAACCGGAGAAAACATGACAGACGGAGGAAAAGTAGTATTGGAAACCGGATTTGATTATGAGGTCATCCGATCACTCATGATGCGCGGCCACGACATCGGCTACGATGTAGGCAGCTATGGCGGCTACCAGGCCATTATGAGAGATTCTGAAACCGGGGTATATTATGGCGCCAGCGAGTCCCGAAAAGACGGACAGGCAGCGGGTTATTAATTTATAATTGTAGTGTCACATAAACTTAGGGACAAAACCAGGTGTCGCACCTACGGCGCTTAAATTGAATCCGATATTTTTTGTTACAAAGGTGTGCCTCCGCTGGAGGCTTACTGTAAATGCAGTTAATGGCTCCAGAGGAGCCAAACCTTTGTAGAATTTTTGCGATTTTGATGGTAAGCTCCAGCGGAGCGACACCAATTCGCAGTTCCTGTTTTGACCCTAAGATTG
>JAAEZH010000062.1 GCA_018222965.1 Bacteroidota bacterium | reverse complement strand
GCGAAGCTGAATATTGCCTGCCTGTTTTTGTAACGGAAGGCAGTGTTTCGGAGTGTGGAGGAGAATTTCTTAAACGAATTGGGACTCCGGGAGTTTTAGAATCTTCTCAGGTTATTTTGCCCTCTCCAGATGGAAACTTCTTTGTAGGAGGTAGAAGAGGTAATGAATCCCTCCTTCTATTAATCAGTGAAGAAGGTGAATTAATATGGGAACGCACGTTTGATATGACTAATGGTCAGGACTTTATTCATCGCCTTCTAATTGATAGTGAAGGCATGCTAATCGTATCAGGAAGAGATCAAATAAACTCAGCCACTATTAACTTCATATTTAGGTACGATTACCAAAATGACCAAATACTGTGGTTAAAAAACATGCCAAACCCTGCATTTACCAGAATAGGTAACATATTAAATAATCCACAAAACAATAATTTACTTTTTACAGGTTTTGTAGATAATAACAGCACCTCCCTTGATTACTTTATCATGGAAACTGACCTTAACACAGGAAACCCAAATTGGATGAGGTCTTATCACTCCGGAGGATCAACAGAAGTTGCCTATAATTCTTTATTGTATAACGATGAACTTTACCTGGCAACGAATTTAAGATTAGGCTCCAATAACCTATCAAAACTAAGAGCCGGACTGAGTAAACACGATTTAAGTGGAAATGAATTGTGGAGTAAAATTTATTTTGAAGATTTCGCAGGTTCTGCCAGAATGTATACATATGATTTGGTAATCAATAATGATTCTATTCTTGCTTTTAGTGAGGGTGACCTTAACGGGCAAATTGTGACTAATTACTCTGTTCAGTTATTTAAAACAGACTTGGATGGAAATCTGGCATGGGCAAAGGACTTTCAACTGGGTCCAAATTCAAATTCAATGCGTGCCCGACAATTATTTGAATTGCCTGATGGGTATATCATGCATGGTACACACAAATTTTTTGGAGAAGAAAACCTGTATTTCATCCGCACCAATTCAGATGGAATTCCCATTTGGGCCAAGTCGATTCCGTTTAGTACCCAAATACCTAATTCCAGGGTAGTGCTTGAAAACGGATTGATCTATTTCTCCGGGTTTTCTGTTGATACAGATCCATCTGGAGATATATTAATTGGAACTATTTCTTTTGATGGTCAAGTAGGCGGAATTGATTGCGCTCAATTCATTGAACTAGAACCTTCGGTTATAGATGTTTTCGATCCATTCGATGGAGAACCAAACTTAAGTGAGACTTCAATTGATTATCCACTTAACAATTCTATGGTGACACCAGATATAATTGATCTTAGCTCTAGTTTTATTGAAGGCTGTGAATGCGAAACCACTATCGAATGTGACACCACTTTTATAAAATCTTACGGTACCGAATTAGACAATGAGTACAGTCACGCCATGGCAGTAGTCCCCGAAGCACTCGGAGGTGGCTTTTTGCTTGGAGGCGGCAAAGCCGACAGCGCCATGATTACCTGGGTAGATCAGGTCGGAGATATCATTTGGACTCGCTCCTTTGATGCAACTCCTGTTGCCGCAGATTTCATTTGGGATCTCCATTTCGACAGCGATAACAATGTAATAGGTGTTGGACAAACGCGCGATGAACCTCTTAATAATGTCGAGTGCCTTGTTTTCAAATACAATATGGTCAATGACAATATTCTTTGGATCAACCAACTTGACCTCAATGATCCTTCCAGTGAAAGCTATTATTCTGTGCAGGAAATTACACCAGGTGGCAATTATGTCGTTTCAGGTGGGGTTGATCAGTTTCAAGGAGGTACCGGTTGTGATGGTGTTATTGTTCAATTAGATCGTAATACCGGAGCCAATGTCTGGCAAAACAATTACACTTTAGGTTCCTGCGAAACTTTCCGTCGGGTCATCGTGCACAACAACAGCATTTACACCACCGGCCCTTATAATTTTGATGGTAGCGGCAATGATCGAATACGACCGGGTGTTACCCAATTTGACCTAAATGGTAATGAGGTGTGGTCTAAGCTGTACCTTGAACCAGTTTCTTCCAATGATAACGCCCGACTTTACTCACAAGATATTATACAGGACAACGGACTTGTTATTGCTGGATACGGTGACGAGGACGGAAGCCAGACTGGCGATGTCCAATTATTTCTTTTTAAAACCGACCTCGGAGGCAATCTCATTTGGGCACGCCGCTATGACCTACCAGGCTCCAATACCGAAACTGTTTCCCGCCTTATGAATGTGCCTGATGGTTATCTCATCCTCGGATCACATATCTCGGGTGATAAAGACGCTTTTGTCGTTAAGACCAATAAACAGGGTATGATCCAGTGGAGCAAATCATTTGGAACGAACGAAGATGATGAAGCCTGGGATATGGTCTTCAACAACGGCCAGGTTTACTTTACCGGAAAAACAACCGGACTGGGTAACGGTACAAGTGAAGATATGTATCTGGCCAACCTCAATATGGACGGTTCTACCAACGTTCAAAACAGTTGCGATCTTTTTGCAAATATCAGCCATACCGATGAGCCTTGGAGCGATCCATATGAGGGCATCCACCCTCTTACCAACATAAATCAATTCTGGGGGTATTTTCTAGATACAACATCTATGGGTGAAACTTCAATACAAACCAATATTGTTTGCATCAACCCCTGCGTGGATTCCTGTGATTTGGTTCCGGAGGCAACCGTAATTAGCAGTGTTGCAATTTGTTCCAGTTTACAGATTGAAGTAACTGTTGAAGTTTGTAATGAAGGAAACTTTCCACTACCGGCAGGTATCCCTGTAACGATATATAATGACGACCCAACAGCAACGAATGCCAATATAGTTGCGAGCCTACTATCATCGGAAGGCATAGGATATAACGAATGCAAGGACCTCACTTTTCAGCTCAGTATGCTTATGGTGAATACACCTTATTGGATCGTGATCAATGACGATGGCACGACCTCTACCCCATTCGATCTCGGTGATTTTGATGCGGCTGAAACCGAATGTGATTATACCAACAACATCGGATCCTTCCAGGTAGATTATCAGGAAATTCCGCTCGATCTCGGCCCCGATCAGTTTATATGTGAATTTGGGGTTAGCGAACTGGATGCCGGCGCCGGCTACGCTTCCTACCTCTGGAATGATGGCAGCAACATGCAAACCCTGACAGCCTTCTTCCCGGGAACCTACTGGGTTGAAGTAACAGACGAATGCGGGTTCACGCAAACCGACGCCATCACCATCGAAGTCGATCCGGCAAGTATTCTGGACCTTGGCCTCGATCAGGAGCTGTGTCAGGGAGAAAGCTTTTCATTCGATTTAAGTGGATTCGACAGTTGGGAATGGATTCCGGCCGATTATCTCGATTGCGATGATTGCCCCAATCCGACAGTTTTGCCTGAAGTTGACATTACCTACATTGTATCTGCATCTACCAACGATGGTTGTATAAGTTTAGATACCATCAATTTTTTCGTACTTGATACTATTGCAACTGAAGATTCGCTGGAGATTTGCGATAATCAAAGCGTAATCATTTTCGGACAGGAAGTTTCCGATCCGGGAGTTTACTCTGAAACCTTTACCACTCCAAATGGCTGTGACTCTACCCATACCATACATCTAAGCATCCTGGAAAATATTGAAACTGATGAAGAGATATTTATTTGTTTTGGCGACAGTGCGGAGATATTTGGAGAATCTGTATCAAATACGGGTGTCTATAAAATGAATTTTGAAGCCCAAAGCGGTTGTGATTCCACACATACAATTACCTTAACAGTCAATCCTGTGATTAACCTGGATTTTGACATTCAAAACTCCAAATGTTTTGGCAGTATGGATGGTAGTGTTTCGGCACTTGCAACAGGTGGCACTGGGGAATTCAACTATGAATGGGAGGATGGATCCACAGATCCGGACAGAAACGACCTGGCTTCCGGAACCTACTCGGTTACAGTAACCGATGAGAACGATTGTTCTGCTTCCGCGAATGTGGACGTAAGCCAGCCCGATGAAATAATACTTGATCTGCAAGGTACTGATGTTAGTTGCGACTCGCTTGGATCAGCTGAAGTTTCAGCGGATGGAGGCACCGGAAATATTAGCTTCGAATGGAATACAACCGAAACAGGATCTGTAATTACAGATCTGGAAGCTGGCAATTATGTGGTAACCGCTACCGATGAAAATGGCTGCACTGTAATAGATAGTTTGGATATCGATGGTTTATTGATCCATGAAATCAACATTAATGTACTTCAACTACCAAGTATCAATAATCCGGAAGGAGGAGAATTGGAAGTCCTGATAAATGGAGGAATCGGGCCTTTTGATGTAATTTGGAGCAATGGTGAAACGACTACATTAATCGACAGCCTGCCATCCGGTGAATACATTGTCACTGTAACTGACGACAATGGATGTATAGTAACTGACACCGCTTATCTCTATCAAATTGCCTGTACTGGGGGTGAGGTATGGGAAGACCTCAACAGGGATGGATGTCAAGATAGTGGCGAACATGGTATTTCAGGTGTGGAAATGATCCTCAGCGGTACAGATATTTGGGGCAATTTTGTTCAAGACACCGTCCTGACAGCTTTCGATGGTACTTACAGCTTTGAGGGATTGCCTCCGGGGAATTATACTATTTCCATGGTTATTCCGGATGAATATTTATTATCTCCAATGGATGCCTGTTCCAACGATTTCTCCGACAGCGATTTTAATGCGGCATTTGAAAGTCCACTGCTAAGTTTGGAAGAAGGCGACTGTACTCTGATAACGGATGCCGGAATCTATGACGAATGTATCAATGTAACCGATCCCGGAGAGATTTGCTGCGATCAGGTTCTTTGTGGCCCCGGGAATAATCCGGCCCCCATTCAGTCAATCAGTCCGGCGACAGGTGCCAGTCCGGTTGAATATCTCTGGATGTTCTCCTATGTGGGCGGCGATGCTGATAATGGAAGTTGGATCGCAATTCCCGGATCAAACTCTCTAACCTATGATCCAGATCCATTATATGTTACTACCTATTTTGTACGTTGCGTACGTGCCATAGGTTGTGACACCTGGCTCGAAGGAGATTATGTGACCGTTGAAGTAAATTACGACAATGCTGCTCAGATCATTTTACCTGAGGATCCTATTTGCATCAATATGGGCGTCATATTCTCAGCTGTGCCGGTAACAGGTGCTACATATAATTGGCAATTTGGTGGAACCGCTAGCCCGCCATCAGCAAATACACAGGATGTAAATGTATTCTGGTCAGAAGCTGGTTATCCTTACGTTAGCCTGACAGTTACTACAGATAGCTGTATTTCAACTGAAACGGTTCAGATAGCTGTTTCGGACGACCCTAATTATTGTAATATCACTTTGCATAGCAATGACCTGACCCAAACAGCCGGCGATTACACGATCTATCCGAATCCAACAAAAGGTCATATATTTATAACATGGGAAAGTGTAAGCAGCCCCTTGATTCGAATCGATTTACATTCTATTGATGGAAAGCGGATAAGATCTGATATTACTGAGGGATTGAGCGGTCAGTATGAAACTGATCTCAGCCAATTGCCAACTGGCATGTATCTGATCCGAATCACAGGTACTCAAGGAGAAACTACAGTTTTCCGTGTAATTAAAGAGTAAAAGTCTATGGAATTTAGATTTTCCCGAATTCTGGTTCCTGCCGGAGTTCGGGATTATTATAACAATTTCGCCGAAATATTGCGATGAAGTTACATTGACAACATTCGGGAGTGTAAAGAAATGTAATCTTCCATTTTACAAACTGGTAGCATTTTGTAATTAATTTCGAATTCGTGCTTTTTATGACCAAAATCCTGTATTGGTATTCGGATCAGATCTAAAATAATAAAAAACGTTTTATATGGTTGCTCATATTGGGTTCCCCAAAACGGGTACCACATATCTCCAAAAAAATGTATTTCCACATCATCCTGAACTAAATGCCATCGAGAATGATGTTTGTCGATTAATATTTAGAGATCTGATAAACCAGGATGATTTAGATTTTAAAGAAACCCAAACAATTGCTGATTGCAGCTCCCTTTGCCAGAATGACCAGGTTGATTTATTTTCATTGGAGTTCCTAGTGGGGCATATGTTTATAAATACTGGTTTAAATAGATCAGCTATTGCCAAACGACTCAAAGCCATTGGATTTAATAAAATCATCATTACCATCCGGAATCAAACCAAGATCATTGACTCCACCTACCGACAATATGTACACCAGGGAGGCACCATAAAATTTCCGCGTTTTATTCGACAATTTCCGGATATCCCCTACCGCATATTTGAACCAAAATTTTATGATTACTACAAAACAATTGATTGGTATCATTCCATCTTTGGGAAAGAAAATGTGTTGGTAGTTTTACAGGAAGAAATGTTTAGCGAACCTGATAATTTCAAAAAAAGACTACAAGCCTTTTTAGAATTAAAAAAGCCCTTCGAAAATACGGGCAATAAACGCTCTAATAAATCCCTATCCAACTTGTCGATAGGGTTGCTACGGTGGATTAACCATTTCACCTACCACTATTTTCAACCCTCTCAGTTCTTATGGAACAAAATCACAACCTGGAAGATTCGAATTTTACTCCAGGAATATATTGATCCATATTTTCTTTCACACTTTTCAAATAGAAAAAATTACCTGAGGAAATATAAGGTGGAAGATGAGTTTAAGAATCTATATAAGGAGGGCAACAATTTGTTGGTGCAAAAACTTGGACTGCCTTTGGATAAGTATGGCTACCCTCTTTAAGGAGATTCCATATTCGTCATTTCCCTCCTTGGATGTTTATCAGAGATTATACCTATTTTAAACATCCCAAAAGACAATCACTTTTAAATGACACCAAATGAAACTCCTTCCAATATTAAGTGGTTTTTTAGTATTTTGTATTGTAACCGGTTACACCCAGGGAAGCGGTAATACCCTCCTATTCGACGGTGACGACAACTACATTTCTGCCGATGCTGTTTGCGATCTTACCAATGGCCAGGAAATCAGCTTTAGCGCCTGGTTCTACTCCGATTGGGATCCCTCCCTTTTTCAAAACAATGCCATTCTGGCTTTTAATGAAAACTCCGGTTCCAGCATCAATAATGTCAATTTACTCTACTTTAATGGCCCTCAAGGGAAAGTGACTTACTTTGATAAGAATCCGGCAAATAACAATATCGGAACCAATGATACTTACCCCATCAATCACTGGCTGCACGTCTGCCTGACTATCGACCAACAACTCAATGGTCGGATTTATGTCAATGGTATTCTACAATTAACTTTTGACGCATATGAAGTCCCGGAACCCGGTGATCGTTTTTCCATCGGACAGGAATGGGATGGCTTCTCCACCAGCGCCCATTTTGGAGGATTCATCGATGAAGTACGTGTTTGGGACTACGCCCGAAGTCAGGAAGAAATCAGAGAGGACATGTGCCGCAAATTATCCGGCAATGAACCCGGATTAATTGGTTATTTCAGAATGGACGAAGGGGCAGGAGTGACTTTGTTTGATGAAGTCCAGCAAGCCTCCATTGGATCGCTGGAAGGATTCAGCCCAAATGACTGGACTTACTCCGGTGCTCCTATTGGAGACGAAAGCGAGTACCTCTACCCACTCAATTGGACAGGACAAAGCCTCGGAAGTAGCTGGGACTCAGATTATGAAATTTTTATAGATAATGTACAGCAGAATCCCAGAGGCGTGCAGCTCTATAAAGTTTCTGAATCCCCAAATGAAACAAACGGGCTTCCCGCCAATCCCAATCAGTATTTTGGCGTGTATGGCTGCGATCTAAACGCTACCTATGATTTGAGCTTGATAAAAACCACCGGTACCAATTGCGATACCTGCGAATTATTTAATCAGGTTTATGCCAGAAACGATAATGCTGTATTAAACTGGGACCTCCTTGCTCCTACCCTGCTGAATGACGATTGTACAGCCCTTATGGAGGATGAAAGTAGCATTGATTACGCCTATCGCTCAGAGTACTATCCTTTTAGAGAGACAGCAATAATCTCCCTTTCTGAAGAAATATGTGAAGGAGATGTTTTTGAAATTGCCGGTCAAAGTTTTACAGAGGCAGGCCAGTATTCCATCGAAACCGGTGATCCTTCCATAAGTTGTGACACGCTCATCCTGCTTGACCTGGGGGTAAATCTAACCTACGACATACAATTAGACACCTTCATTTGCGAGGGTGATTCCTTTGACGGGCAAAGCATCTTCGCAGATACCATTTTCAATTACGACTATTCGACCTATCAGGGGTGTGACAGCAGCATCACCATTTCCGTTGAGGTACTCGAAGCCACAGAGATCTCCATAACAGGCGGGAATTTTCTTTGCGAAAATAAAAGCATTACCCTGGGCACTTTTCCGGAATTTGCAACCTATGAATGGTCCACAGGTAGTGAAGATGCCCAAATCCAAATAACACAGGCAGGCACCTACACAGTTACCGTTACAACAACTTCCGGCTGCTCTTTCGAAGTAAATACCCAGATTGAACTGTCGGAATTTGATTATGACTTATTCTGGCTTTCGCCGAATTGTTTTGGCGACTCGGATGGAACCATCTCCTTCGACAATTTTGTGGGTGACGGCCTGCCGGTTCAACTTAGCTTCAATGGCAATCCCCCTACTTCAGAAACAACCTTTGAGAATCTATCGGCAGGCTCGTATACCTGGGAAATCACCAATTCCGACGGATGTAAACGCTCCGATAGTTTGGAACTCAACAACCCTGCCCCCCTAAGCATTTTAATGCCTGATACGGTCCTGGTAGAACTGGGGACTTCCTACCAGTTAGATCCGCAATTCAATTTTTCACCGCAGTCCTACCAGTGGGAGCCGGCCCAATGGCTCCATTGTACTAATTGCCCGACACCTGAATCCAGCCCGGAAGAAAATATCACTTATCTTCTTACTGCCTATGACGAAAACGGTTGTCTGACTTCAAGAGAAATCACCCTGATCCTCGAAGTGATCCCCAATATGTATATCCCCAATATTTTCAGCCCCAACGATGATGGCATCAATGATTCTTTCCAGCTATTTCCTGGTGGCGGATTTGACTCCTTCTTGCAATTCAACGTCTTTGATCGTTGGGGGGAACTGGTATTCGAACAGTCGGGACCTGCTCCTTTGAGATGGGACGGTACTTTTCGGGGGGAAAAGTGTGATCAGGGCGTTTATGCCTGGTTTGCCGAAATTGCATTTATTGACGGCCAAATCATTATCTTTAAAGGCGACGTTACACTGATAAGATGATGCCCCTACCAGAGGACAACAGCATTTACAATTCCCTGGATGTCGAAGACAAATCCATTGCTCCTTTTATCCCATCCCTACTCCACGGTTTACCATGCCTGGGCAGCAACCCGGACGCTGCCTGCCGTTTGATTCAAAAACACATTCAAGCCGGACAGGTTTCTCGGGCCCTTGACCTGGGCTGTGGCAAAGGGGCGGTATTGATCGAATTAGCCAGGCGTTTTTCCATTCGCGGAACCGGGTATGATATAATGCCCGAATTTATTCTGGAGGCAGAAAACGCGGCTGTCCGTACCGGGACTGATTCTTTTATGGATTTTTATTGCCAGGATATCCGAAAGGTGCTTCCTGCACTGACGGATATAGACCTGATCATCTACGGACACGACTCTGAATTGCTTGGTGATATCCCACAAAGCATTCAAAGGCTTACCCCTGCCCTATCCAAAAGAGGCTATCTGCTAATAGAACTCTGTTGCAGCAAAGAAGCCCCCGATATTGGATATCCGCTCTGGGAAGAAACGCAACAAGCCATTCGCGAAAGCGGAATAAAGATTCTGGGAGAAACTACCTGGACAAAAGCTGAAATCAAGAAAATGAATACCCGGGAAAAAAAGGTCATCAGACGACAGGTCAATATCCTTTCCCGGCAATATCCTGCCTTCAGAGCTGCCTTTGCAAAGTATCTGCAACAACAGGAAGAAGAATGGCATCTATTGGAAAATGCTTTAATTTGCAGTACCTGGCTAACAAAAAAACACAAAAAATGACACGTTCTGTATTTTCTTTACTTGTCACCCTTTGCTTCCTTTTTCCGGCAAATACGCTTTCGGCCCAGCAATTTACCGGGATGCGTGATGACATTGATGAGATCCTGGAAGCCATTGAAGATTTCTCCCGATTTTACGTAATGGCCGACTATGAATCACTCGCCAATTCTTACACGACCGATGGCAAGATATTTCCAAATAATGTGGACATCATCGAGGGACGGGAAGCGATTAAGAAACGCTGGGAATTACCCAAAGGAGTTCGGGTTACACGCCACGAGATAAATCCCCTGGAAATAAATATCGTAGAGGATACGGCCTATGACTATGGGTATTACGAGGGAACAACGCTAAACGCTGACGGCAGCGAAGTTTCCTGGAAAGGAAAGTATGTGATCGTCTGGAAAAAGACCGATGAAGGCTGGAAAATCTACCTCGACATCTGGAATCGAATTGCAGATTAGGTTTCTGGTATGTCGGTGCACGACCTTAACAGATATTTAATCTCTTAAAATCCGTTAAAGACTTGTCGGGAGAGCCTCCGCGGCTGTATTTTCAGGAAAAACAATACTGAATGCGATTTTTTCTCACCTTCCTCGTGGTAAGTTTGTTTTTGCCCCTTTCGGCGAAAGCCCAGTTTTTTCTGAATGCAGGATTTGAAGAGTGGGAGGATATTGCCGACTATGAAAATCCCAAAGGCTGGCAAACCACAAACCTGGAAGGATTTGCCTCTGTCTATAAGTCAGATTCGCCTTTTACGGGCAACTTTGCGGCTTTGCTTACAGCGGGTGTTCCAACCATTGAAGGCCCCGGCCCTGGCCGTATGTGGATAGACATTCCGGCATCAGAAGGAATTCCAAGCCACCTAAAAGTATACGTCAAACACAACAATTTTAGCGACAGCAGCCGCGCGGAAATCTACCTTACGGTGAATGCCCCGGATTACAACAAGCAACATCTTTTATGGAGCAACCAAAGTGAGATTGAGGACTGGGAACTGTTAAACATTCCAATCAATTATGAGGTAAACACACAGGAAATCACCGAAGTCCGATTGGAGTTTGCAGGAGGTTCCATCATTACGCCGCTGGGGCCTGCGGGAAATGGAGATTTCTCCATAGATAACATTCAGCTTACAGGGGTGAGCACCGGCTTGCAACAGGTTGCTCCCGAGGAGGCCGAAATGAAAATTTATCCGCTTCCTGCTCAGGATGAAATCACCCTCGACCTGAGACAACTGCCCTACGGATGGTATGATATTGAAATCCTGGATATGCAGGGTAGACGCTTGTACTTTCTTCGGGAAGCCGGTTCTTACAACAAGCATAAAATAGCTGTACACCTACTGCCGACCGGTCAGTACATTTTGGTGGCACGCAACGACCAACAGGAGTATTTGGGGCGATTACAAATAGTCCGATAAACCTACATTAATCACTAAAATACCAGCAAATGAAAAAGTTGTACTACTTTCTTCTAGGGACATTCCTATGCCCCTACTCCAGCTATTCTCAAATTTTTTACGAGGATCATTTTGAAGACTGGGATACGCTGGCCACCTTTCAGGAACCGGTTGGTTGGGAGACCAGCAATTTCGACAGCATTGTTTATGTCTATCCTACTTTGGATGAATACGATGGTAAACTGGCAGCAGCAATCACCGGAAATTCGCCTGATGGAAATGGCTTCCTCGAACCCGGAAATATGATCCGGGAATTGAGTCCGTCTGAAATCATGCCAAATCAATTGCGTGTACATGTTAGGCATACAGATATAATAGATACCAGCTATGCCGCTATTTACCTGGGCATTTATTACGACACAGACAATTATCAATCCCAAAGATTGTGGCTCAATCACGATGAGATCACCGACTGGACCGAGTTGATCCTGCCCCTGGATTTTAATATCGATGGTTACATAACCTCCTTTGTCATTAAGTTCTATGCCGGACCGGTAAAAGCATTTCCCGGATACGAAGGCAATGGAGTCCTATATGTCGACAACCTGATTCTTGAAACCGTTACGCCAACTTCCACCAAAGATCAGGTGGTTCAGGAGCTTCAAGTATGGCCCAATCCGGCAGATGAAGGTTTGCATATTAAATTACCTCCCCAGGTAGCAAAGCCTGAGTATATCCTTACAGATGCCATGGGACGAGTCATACATCAGGCTCCATTGACAAATGATTACATCAATACCGCTGAATTACCCAACGGACTGTACAATTTGCAGGTCCGGGAAGGCGGAAAGCTGTTTCAGTCCCGGATATTGGTTCAGCATTAAAAAGCCTCCGTTACCGTCAAATAAAAATTGAGATTTTCTCCATAACCTACGTCAAAGCGTACGTTGATTCGGTCCTCCTTGAGTAGTAAAACCCTCAAACCAAGACCCACGGCAACAACAGACTCCTTTGCATTGAAATCGGAAATCTCATTGGCAACGCCTCCCCAGGCTACGAAGGCCGTCATGCCTATACGCCAGAAAAGATGTTGGCGCAGCTCTGCCTGCAGCATCATATAATGGTTATCGCGCAGGCGGCCTTCGATGTAGCCACGCAGGCGTTTGTTTCCACCGAGTTGAGCAAGCTGATAAAAAGGCGCATTACCACTGTTGAACTCCCCGTAATATTGAAGCGCGAGGATAGACTTTTCATGCAAACCAATATACTTGCGAGCATCTATCACCAGCTTGTTGTAGTTGTAGGCACTGCCAGACCAATTTCCGCAAAAAAGTGCACCGATCTCAACGTACTCTCCTTTTACAGGGGAAAAGACATTGTCTCTGGTATCTCGGATAAAAATGGGGCCTGCCCCCGAAATAGCACCACCACCTACCCCTAATGGCTTTTCCAAATCCAGGATACCGCCTGGCTCTACTTCCAGATTTTGGAAGTCGTCATACCAGTATTGCAGTCCGACAAAATTACGCTGGTAAGCCTGATACAATCCGCGGAAGCGAAAACGCGGAAAATTTACGTTATAGGTTTCTTCCGGATTGTCGATTGCCTCGTGGCCATTGCCGTAATAATAGAAGAAGTATTTATAATATCCGATCTCGCCGGAAAAGGTAAAGCGCTCTCCCGGGGTGAAGATTTGGTAGGGCAGGTAAAAAAGCAATTGTTTGTTGAGGGTATAAGCAAATCCCAATTGTACCTGGGATGCCCGGTCAGATGCCAGGGACTTCTTGAAATTAAAGGCAGCCACACCGGCAGCTCCAAATCCGAAGCGGGTTTCGGGATTGTAGAAAGCCAGGGGAAGTGCAAAAAGCCGGACTGATTTCTCAGCGGTTTCGGTGCTGTCTGTTTGGTTTTCGGAGCTCGACTGGCCATTCGCGAAAAGCGGAAATAAAGCCAGGAGCAATAAAATTACGGGGCGGTAATCCTTCATGAAAAAAAGTGGGTTAGTACTGTATCCTTTTAATAAAGTGCCGTTATGCAAATGTAGGTTATCCTTGAAATGTTAGCTCCTGAGCTCTGGAAAAAGTGTTGGAACTGTAAAATGCCGAACGAATTGGTTATTTTTTAGCTCCTATATTTCTTGGTCAGGTGATGTTTACCTGAGGAAAGGCTGGCAAATTAAGCTGTATAGATGTTTTCCAATTTACAAATTAATCGTACCCTTGTAAAAAAAGCCGTACGTATGGAGCAATCCGGAAAAACTATTTCGGATGATGCCCTCCAAAAGGAGTGGTTGGAAATACAGGCAGCACAGGCTGATCGATCAGCGTTCCGTCCCTTGTACGACCGGTACTTTGAACCCCTATACCGGTACATATACCGTCGTACGGGTGATAAAACGCTGGCTGACGATCTTTGTTCCCAGGTATTTTTGAAAGCCATGCAACGGTTGGACAAATACGTCTTCAAAGGCGTACCCTTCTCCGCCTGGCTCTATCGCATCGCCGGTAATGAAGTAGCACAGCATTTTCGCAATACCTCTAAAAACCGAGTGGTAACGCTGGAAGATGACGCGCTGATTCACATGACCGAAGAAACCGACACCGAAGATCTCGGACTCTTGCGCGATGCCCTGATAGATTCACTCGATCAGATCCGCGAACAGGATTTAGAGATCATAGAGCTACGGTACTTCGAAAAAAGACCCTTCAAGGAAATCGCCACCATATTAGATATCACGGAGAGTAATGCCAAGATCCGCACATATCGGGTTTTGGAGCGCATAAAAAAGCGCATTCTCCAGAAACGTAAACCCGGCGTATGAAGAACAAATACGACATCCGGATAAATCCGACGCCTCTCTCCAACGAAGAGATTGCTCAACGCAAAAACTTCGATGCATTGATGGAGGCTTATCAGCAGCACGGGGAGCAACAACCCGCTCGCTCCGGCCGTGTGCGTATGCTGTATCGGATCGCTGCCATCGCCGCAGCTGTCTTATTGGGTTGGCTGAGTTTCAACTGGATCTTCAGTGAAAACAAGCTGTACCAAAAGCAGGCAGATGCTTTCTTTGCAGAACAGCCCTATGTGAATGTACCTCCGGTACCTGCCGCAAAACCGAGCTTTGTATCCCGTTCTGTCGATGCCAATGCGGGTGGAAAGGTATTGTTTAATGACGGCTCCAGCATGATGGTTCCGGCTGATGCCTTTGAAGACAGCGCAGGCCAGCCGGTAACAGGCGAAGTGGAAATCCGCTTCCGCGAAATGCACGATTACATCGACTTTTTCCTTTCGGGTATTCCCATGGTTTACGATTCTGCTCAAACCCGTTACACATTTGAGTCTGCAGGTATGCTCGAAATTTATGCCGAACAAAACGGCAAACACGTAAAACTGCGTCCGGGCAAATCTATTGATGTGGAACTGGTTTCCGAACTGCAGATGCCCCATCTGGAAATTCCGCCGGGATATAACATTTACAAACTGGACACCACTGCCCGCAAATGGGTATATCAGGATATTGACCGCATGCAGCTGGTTGAAACACAGGTTGCGCTGGACAATGAAAATCATCCGCTTTACCGGATTCAGCAGGAACATGCCGAAAGCCTGGCAGCTATTAATCGCCGGGAGGAAGCAGCCCTTCTCGAACTGGAACGATCGCTCAACCTTCCACCGGCTCCGCAAGAGCCTCGGTTTTACGATCCCAATGCTTTTGTCTTCGATTTCGATATTGCAGACATCGGTCAGGATGTGCAACTCCCCTATCAAAGTAGCCTGTGGCAATTGTCACCGGGCCAAAATATCGATGCCACCCAGCTGAATAAAAACTGGGAAGGCATGCAGCTGGAAGCACTCGATAGTCGCGATTTTCAACTCGACCTGATTGGTGCCAATGAAACCCTTAGCGTAGTGGTTATGCCCGTGCTTTCGGGTACGGCTTACGAAGAAGCCATGGCTCGCTATCGGCTCGATGTGGATTATTACCAGCAGCTGGTTGCCGAAAGGGAATCTGTTCTGGAAAACCGCCGGGCAGAGATCAAAAATGAGTTTGCGCTGGAGCGGGCTACCAAACAATCTGAATTCCAATACGCACTCGAGGCCTTCGAGGATGAAGATCAGTTGGAAGAAGCCCCTATGATGCGCCATAAAATCATCAACCGCTTTACAGCCAACAGCTTCGGAATCTGGAATTGCGATCGCCCTGTTGCTCCTGAAATTGCTTCCGTAAAAGGACGCTTTATGGATGAATCAGGTCGGACGTTCACCAATAACCTCGCTTTCCTGGTTGATAAGAGCCGAAATACGATTGACCGCATCTACCTGTCGGATGTAACCGAGTTTCAACTCAACACCAACAGCAAAAACCTGATGTGGATCATCACCGAAGAAAATCAAATCGCTGTGTTCCGCCCGGAAGATTTTGAGAAACTCAATTTCGAATCCGACGAGCAGGATTTTGTTTTCCAGGTTTCTGATCGCGTTGTCGATACCGAAACAGATCTTCGGGAGATATTGTATTTTTAAAAACGTTTGATGCGTTTCACACGTTTGATTCGTTTGATACGTCCAACTGTTTGCTTAGACGTATCAAACGTTTTAAACATGTTAAACGTAATACTATTTAAATATTCCCACATACCGCTCGCCGCCTTTCTTCGAATAACCTCTGTACATCCCGGCTGTATTAAACGGCATCGCTACATTTCCATCTTTGTCTACGGCAATGATGCCGCCATCTCCTCCTGCTGCAGGAAGCACATCCATTATAACTTCCCCGGATGCAGCTTCCAGTGATTTTTCCTGATACAGCATGCGAGCCACAATATCAAAAGCGACCACATTTCGGATAAAGTATTCTCCATGTCCGGTGCTGGAGATGGCAGCTGCCTTATTATCGGCATAAGTGCCCGCTCCGATGATCGGTGAATCGCCAATGCGGTTGAATCGTTTGTTGGTCATGCCCCCCGTAGATGTACCGGCTGCGAGATTGCCATTTAGATCCAGTGCTGCACAACCGACGGTTCCAAACTTGCTGTCGGGAAACGCCAGACTGCCGGTTTTCTTTTTTTCTGCTTCCAGGATTCGCTGCAGACTGTTCCAGCGCTTTTCGGTATAGAAGTAAGCATTCGAAACGGTATCCAGTCCCTGTTGCAGGGCAAAGGCTTCTGCTCCTGTGCCGGTCAGCATCACATGTGGAGAATGTTCCATCACCGCCCGGGCAGCTTTGATCGGATTTTGGATGATGGTTACTCCTCCAACAGCTCCGGCATTTCGGTCTCGTCCGTCCATGATACTGGCATCCAGTTCGTTGCGGCCGTCGTGGGTAAAAACGGCCCCTATACCGGCATTAAACAAAGGGCTGTTTTCCATAAACTCAATGGTAGCCACTACCGCATCCAGGCTGCTTCCTCCCTCTTTTAAAATTCCCTCGCCAATGTCGAGGGCCGCATTTAAAGTTTTGCGGTATTCTGCTTCCAGCTCCGGCGTCATGCGATCCGGGGTAATGGTCCCTGCGCCGCCGTGAATGGCAATAGAATAGGTAGGTTCCTGTTCTGTCGGGTCCACATTCGCGGAAGCGGAAGGAGCTTCTGTTTGATTGCAGGATAAAATCAGACTACAGAAAACGAGGGAATAAATAAGTTTTTTCATTCGAATAGATTTTACGATACCTTTTCAATAAGTCTTAGAATTTTCGCTGCCAATACTTCTCCGTGTTTGCGTTTACTTTCGAAAGACCAGCCCGCAATATGGGGCGCGAGAACGACCTTATTCGATTTCCGGAGATACTTTAGCGCTTGTGGAACATCCTCATCGGCTGCTTTCAAATCATTGAAACTCAGATCTTCATACTCCAGCACATCCAGCCCGGCTCCGCGCACAATTCCCTTTTCCATAGCATCGACCAGTGCTGCAGTCTCCAGCACCAACCCACGGCCGGTATTGATCAGCCAGATCGGCTTGCGAAAGTGGTTCAAAAAAGGGCCGTTGATAAAATAGTGATTTGCTTTGTCATAAGGGATATGGATACTCAAAACATCCGCTCTTTCCTGCAATTCTTCCAGCGATACCGCTTCCGCGAATGCATCTCCGTAGTTGTTTCTGTATTTATCGTATGCGATGACGGTGCAACCAAAACCGCTGATTTTCTGCGCAAAACTTTGTCCCATATTCCCATAGCCCAGTATTCCGATCGTTTTCCCTTTGATCTCCGTTGCGCGGTTGGCTTCCCGATTCCACGCCCCTTTTCGAACTTCCCGATCGGCGGTCAGAATCTTATTGGTTAGGGCTAGCAAGAGTCCGATGGCATGTTCGCCCACCGTGTCTTTGCTGCCTTCCGGCGAAATGAGGACTTCAATACCCTGCTTCCCGGCCTGTTCCAGATCTATATGCTCCAGCCCAACCCCTTCCCGGGCAATGAATCGGAGTTTTGTGCCTTTTTTCAGGCTTTCGGCAGGCAATGAGATCCGGCTGCGAATTACCAGTCCGTCGTATTGATACAGTTGATCCAATACCTTTGATTCGGGCCAGTCATAGGCTTCTGTGAGTGTTATATTGGCTTTCGCCGAAAGGCGCTCCAACAAAACAGGGTGAGATTTGTCTATAAGTAGGATATGCATTGTGGCAAATTATTAATTCTTAGTTTTTTAATGCTGATATTAGGTTTTATGACGTCTGCGGGCTTTGCTTGTGCAACTTAATCCTAAACATTCGCTAAACAATAATACAATCTATAAAATGGACATAAAGATCAAAAGACTGGACGATGCTTATCATTTAGAAGCCAGCAATGATACCGGAAATACCGTACAAACCGATGGTTCTGAAAAAATCGGGGGCGGCGGCAAAGGGATGCGCCCCATGCAAATGCTACTGGCCAGTCTTGGAAGTTGCAGTGCCATCGATGTCATCACCTTTTTGAAAAAGCAGCGGCAGGAATTGAAAGATATCGAGATAGATATTCACGGCGACCGGGAAGCCGATCAGGTTCCCTCCCTGTTTACAGACATTCACATGAAATATGTGTTGTATGGCGACCTGGAACCCAAAAAAGTAGAACGCGCCCTGAGCCTGTCGGTTGAAAAATACTGTTCTGTCGCCAAGATGATCGAAAAAAACGCAAATATCACTTACAGTTATGAAATCCGATCATAGCCCTGCCAAATCTCCGACAAATGAGGAAATTTGAGGGGGGGATGCAGTCTAATGCAACTGAATTCAGTAATTTGCTTTTAGTTAGCGAAATTCTGACCAAAATACACGTTCGATGAAGTTACGTCTACCATTATTGATGGGAGTTTTGATGCTCCCTGTCCTGATGTACAGTCAGGTTATTATCAATGAATTCTCTGCCGCCAATATGAACACCATCCTCGATAATTATGGGGATGAGGAGGATTGGATTGAGCTATATAACACAGGTGCCAGCCCGGTGGATCTGTCCGGTTACCATCTGAGTGATAAGCTCGATGATCCGATGAAATGGGAAATTCCGGCAGGTTATGTCATCAACCCGGGAGAATACCGCCTGGTATTCGCTTCCAAGCGGGATGAATTATCGGGAGGCTTTTTACATGCCGACTTCAAACTGACACAAACCACGGGCAACGATGCCGTAGTACTCGCTGATGCATTGGGAAACATCCTGGATTCCTACGAAATACTGATTCCCAATCAAACAGATCATGCCTGGGGACGCGTCACCGACGGTTCCGACACCTGGGGCGTTATGGTAAACCCGAGTCCGGGCGGACCCAATGGAGGAAGCTTTAGTGCTTACGCCGGAGGAGCAGCCATGTCTCTCGATCCGGGATTTTATTCGGGCGGTCAAACCGTAACCCTGGCAACCACAGAACCGGATAGTGAAATTCGTTATACGACAAATGGGTCAGATCCAAGTCCTACCAGTGCTCTATACACGGGTCCGATTAGCATAAACAGCACCACAGTTTTACGTGCTCGCGTATACAGCAATAACCCAACCGTATTGCCTGGATTGATCGAGACCAACACCTATTTCATTGACGTAGCACATACCGTGCCTGTCATTTCTATTGCCGGTGACGATATTCTCACCCTGCTAAACGGCAGTCAGATCGAACCCATTGCGAGTTTTGAATACTACGAAGAAGACGGATCCTTCATCGATGAAGCCGTTGGCGAATTCAACAAACACGGAAACGATTCCTGGGCGTATCAGCAACGTGGTATCGACTACATCACCCGTGACCAGTTTGGTTACAATGATGATATCGATCACGAGATCTTTTCCAACAAAGAAAGAAATGATTACCAGCGCCTGATTATCAAGGCCGCTGCAAACGATAACTATCCTTTTGAGCAGGGAGCCCACATCCGCGATGCTTATGTGCACGAGCTGTCTCAGCGGGCGGAAATGGAACTGGACGAGCGTTCTTACGAGCCTGCCATTCTCTATGTAAATGGCGAATACTGGGGCGTTTACGAGAGCCGCGAAAAAGTAGACGATCACGATTACACCAAAGAATACTACGATCAGGGCAAGGAGTGGATCGACTTCATCAAAACCTGGGGCGGTACCTGGGAAGAATATGGAAGTTGGGACGACTGGTATGACCTCCACGACTTTGTGCTGAATAACGATATGAGTGATCCGGCCAATTACGACTACGTAACCAGCCAGTTTAATGTACTCAGTCTGATCGATTACATGATCCTCAACACCCATGTGGTTTGTATGGACTGGCTCAACTGGAACACAGCCTGGTGGCGCGGCCGCAAACCAACTGGCGGAGCACAGACCTGGCGTTATGCCCTCTGGGATTTGGATGCTACATTCGGCCATTATGTCAATTACACAGGGGTACCGGATACCACACCAAATGCTGATCCCTGCGACAATGAAGAATATACTTCCGACTTTGAGGGTCACGTAGACCTCGTAGTCGCTTTGATGGAAAATGAAGATTTCCACCAGTTGTACGTGAATCGCTACGCCGATATGAACAACAGTTTTTTCAACTGCGATTACATGATCGACTTGCTCGACGAGCTCATCGACCGGATTCAGCCAGAGATGCAGGGACAGATTGATCGTTGGGGTGGAACCATGGCCGGCTGGGAAGCCCAGGTGCAGGAGTTGAAAGATTTCATCCTGGATCGTTGTGTGGAAATTGACGGCGGCATCGTGGATTGTTACGATGTGGAAGGTCCATACCCTGTACAATTTAATGTGGTGCCGGAAAACTCCGGCAATGCCATTAAGATCAATACGTTTATTCCAACAGCCTTCCCATTCATGGGTGACTACTTTGGCGGGATTGACATCGAATTGACGGCTGTACCACTCGAACCGGAATACGAGTTCTCGCACTGGGAGGTAAATACCAATGCTTATGGACCAGATGAATATGCTGAAGTTATTGAAATCGCTATGGAAACAGGCGATGAGATCACGGCCTATTTTAATCCGTCCATACCTTGTGCGCAACCGGCGAATGTTGAAATTGATTCCAGTGCATACAGTCTGGAGGTGAGTTGGACCGGTCCGTTTAACAACCTGAGTTATGAGGTAAAATACCGCATTTTGGATTCCGGCGACGACTGGACTATCCTGACCAATGTCGGCAACAACTTCTCTGCTTTTGGTTTGGAAGAATGTACCGATTACGAATTCACCATTCGCGCTATTTGCCAGCAGGCGACCAGCGATCCGTATGAATTTATTGCCACCACTTCCTGTCTGACTACTTCTTCAGTCAGTGAGCCAATAGCAATCACGGAGTTTTCCGCCTTCCCGAATCCATTCCGGGATGATCTGTTTGTCGACCTTCAATTAGACAGATCGGATCGGGTAGAGCTTCGGGTTACTGACCTGAGCGGCCGTATTTTGTCCAGAAATCAATTGGATTTACCAGCTGGTCAGCATCAGATTCCGGTAGCAACCGGTACCAATTGGGCTTCAGGACTCTATATGATTCAGTTGCTCACGAAGGATGGTGTGCTCACGAAGCAGGTGGTGAAGATGTGATTTTAATGTAGAATGTAGATTGCCGGCTTGTTTGACAGGCAGGTAAAACGCTAAATGTAAAAGGGACGTAAGTCTTGGATTACATTTAGCGTTTTTTTATTCTACTTGACTGGATCTGGATTGGCAGGATTCCCGGATTAGGTGCCAGGAGGTGGGACCCGCTCCGCAGGTCCTAATTTTTGCTATTCCAATCAAAGTAGGTGCTCTCTCTATTTGCAATTACCTTTTTTCTATTCTCGGTTTGGTCTTCAGAGATGCTCTCTTCTTTTATATATACCGTTTTTCATTTTTGCCGCGTAATCGGCAAGCTCGCCTGGCAGGCATTCCTCATTAAAAATTAAAATCTAAACATTATAAATTACTCTCTCAT
>JAAEZH010000061.1 GCA_018222965.1 Bacteroidota bacterium | reverse complement strand
AAGTGGGATGAAAAGGCTTTTTCAGGAGCCAGTGAGCTATTTTTAAACAACTTCTATTTATAAAAGTACAAATAATTGATGAGCAGCAGATTTTGTTAAAAATTTTAACCTTCAAAATTTCATTTACAACAAATTGATATTCAATGTGTTATAAAGATGCTTACTAGAATTTAAAAAAATCACCCAACTAAGCTGTACCCAAAAGCTTTATAATAGCGTCTATATAAGCGAAAATTCGCAAGAATTAAAAATGAAAGAAATTATTTAAAAATATATTGGGTGTTCTCATAGTGTGTGGGCTGCCCCGTCTCCCTTCAGGGATGTACGGGGTAGTTTTTTTATACCCCTGCCCTAAACAAAAAACGGATCAAAACCGCCTGGATTCCGATCCGTCATACAATAGCCATTTTTAATTTTAAATGTAAAACTGCAGCATGTAAAATTTAAAACTTTTTATCAAACAGGTAGAGATCGAGTGACTCGATGATTTGAATGAGTTTGCGTGCATAAGACTCATCCGGATAATATCCCGTTTGCACCAGGCCATAAGCCCAGGCCTCGTAATCATCTGCCCGATGTCGATACAGAGATTGAAAGTCATCCGACCGAAGCAGCTTACTATGCTCCCGAAAACTTTCCCATGGCGTGTCAAAATTGGCAAAGGATTTGCCGGCTAATTTATAACAGGACTGGCCATTCGCGCAAAGCTGACCAAAGAAATTATTTGCCTCCACTGCCAGTCCCGACTCCCCCGCTTTGGAAGAAAGCATGGATTGAGCCAAAGTAATGCTGGCTGGAATGCCGAATTTCTCTTTTTCGGCAATAGCCAAACGCACAAATCGTTCGATAAAGGCCTGACATTGTTGCAAACGGTCCAGATCTTCTTTATTTAGACTTGCCGGAACTACAGAATTGCGCAATACGTCAAGGGCACTGCTTGTTGTTGTAGCATAGCTATGACCGGTCAGGATTCCAAGAGATGAAAGATTTTCGGAAATTTGAATATCATGTGTTTGAGCTGACTGTCCCGGTGCTTTATACCCGATGGTAAGATGTACATCGCGACACAGCAATAAATAGAACAATCCCAGTAAGATGAGACATTCAAACCAGTTCTTACTAATAAAGGATTTCCCGTTGATGGTACGGCCTTTATTAGTACTTTTCGACGATTGATAAGTGTAGGATGCCATATTGCTTCGTTTTACACTTCAAATATAAAACATTTTGTGTTTTATATGCAAGTTTTTAAAAACATTTTGTGTTTACGATAAAAAACTTATGCATAAAAACCACAACTTAGTGTCAAATTTACACTACCTTAGCGGTAAATTAAGGGGCCTATGCTTTTAGTTGTAGACAGTGGATCTACCAAGGCTGACTGGACTTTTATCAATGGAAATGGTGAGCGTCACAAGATCAGTACACGGGGGATCAATCCTGTATTTCACGATGAAGATTTTATCTTAAACGAATTAAACCTTCGTTTTAACGGCCAGGTCGATGCCGACCAGGTACGCGAGGTATATTATTATGGTTCCGGTTGTTGGGACGAGGAACGGAAATCGGTAATCCGCCAGGCTTTGCAGGGGTATTTCCACCAGGCCTCCTTTGAGGTTATGCACGATCTGGAAGGAGCTGCAAGAGCTACCTGTGGAGATCAGGCCGGAATCGCCTGTATTCTTGGAACCGGTTCGAATTCCTGCCTTTTTGACGGCAACCAACTGGTTGATAATGTAACCAATTTGGGCTATTTACTCGGAGATGAAGGAAGCGGTACACATTTGGGAAAATACCTCATTCGTGCTTTCTTTTACCGGGAAATTCCGGAAGATCTGCACGCCGTACTGGAGCAACATTTCCCGGGCGGAAAGAAATCCATCCTCGATAACATTTACCGGAATGATTCGCCCAATGTCTATCTGGCTTCTTTGGCCCGGATAGTGGCTCAACACGACGATCATCCGTTTATGCGTGAGTTGGTTAAGCGTTCCTTTAGCGAATTTCTGGATCGCCATATTAGTAAATATGAAGGCTTCCGGGAGCTGCCCATCCATTTTGTAGGTTCTATTGCCTTCCATTTTGGAGAAATCCTTACAGACTTGATGCGCCGCAGATCGCTTACGCTTGGCAAGATCATCCGTAAACCAATTGATGCTCTGGTTGCGTTCCACCTCCAGCAAGCTGTATAAGTCAATAACCTAAGTTTCACCTATGAGCTCTGATATCAAACGCATTGCCGTACTTACTTCGGGAGGAGACGCTCCTGGCATGAATGCTGCCGTTCGGGCAGTAGTTCGTACAGCATCCTCGCTAGACCTCCATGTTTATGGAATCCGCCGTGGATACGAAGGTATGATTGAAGGAGATATTCACCGCATGGAAAAAAGAGATGTGGGGAATATCATTCATCGAGGTGGAACCATTCTCAAAACGGCCCGGTCTGAACGATTCAAAACGGCAGAAGGCCGCAAAGCTGCTTACGAATCTCTATTGGCCCACGATATTGACGCCGTCGTTGTAATTGGCGGCAACGGAACCTTCACCGGGGCACTCAAGTTTGAGAAAGAATTCGATATCCCGATGGTGGGGGTTCCGGGAACGATCGATAATGACCTTTTCGGTACAGATTATACCATTGGCTTTGACACTTCCGTGAATACGGCTGTCGAAGCCATGGACAGGATTCGAGATACAGCAGACTCCCACAACCGATTGTTTTTTGTAGAGGTTATGGGGCGCAACTCGGGCTTTATCGCGCTCAACACAGCCATAGGAAGTGGTGCTGAAAGTGTTTTGATCCCGGAAGTAGATACTTCTATTGATCACCTGGTAGACCTCCTCCACAAAAGTGCCAAACGAAACAAACTTTTTAGTCTGGTGGTAGTCGCCGAAGGACACAAAGCCGGTGGCGCAGCTGCTATTGCTGAGAAAGTAAGGCCACAACTGGAAATGTTTGATATTAAGGTAACCATCATCGGTCACCTCCAGCGAGGCGGTGCTCCCAGTTCCTCCGATCGCGTATTAGCCAGCCGGCTCGGACATTCGGCCGTATTGGCTCTCATGGATGGTAAAAAGAACCTGATGGTTGGTATAAAAAACCACAATATTAGCTTCACGCCATTCGCGAAAGCGATAAAAAATGAAAAACTGATCAACGAAGGCTTGCTTCGGATGGCCGAAACTTTAGCCATATAAAAGCTGCCAGAGGAATCAGGAAGTGGGGAAAGCGAAAGACAAAGGTGTGTACCCATTGATGCAGACTTTCCTCCCAGAATTCCGGATAAAAGTTAGCCCAGGGCCGGGCCAGACCGGTGAGGAAACCCCACATCACACAGTAGGCTAAAACCCAGACATTCCAACGCAAAGGAAGGAATATCAGGCTGGCTGCTGCTATAAAATCCACCACCCCGGCTACCACAAGCATCTGATTCGCGAATGGTTCTGATACGCCCAAAGAGGCCATAATCATAGACGTGAAATTCTCAGGTCTCGGATAGAAACCGTAGGCATACAATCCGTGGCAAAAGAAGGTAATACCCACAGCAATTGCCATTAGCTTTACCAACCGAACGGGCTGTAACTTTTCTCTGACCGCCAACCACAAAAAGATCGGACTTCCAAACTGAAGACTGTATTCAAATAATTGGCCCCAGTGGTGAAATTTTCCTTTCCAGTAAAGTATAGCCAGGAAGATCAGAAGTCCGGCACCCCACAACAACAGGTTTTGGAGAATATGTGGCAGGCGGTGAATCAACAAAGCTGCCAAGCCACAAATAATGTAAAAAACGCCGCTCAAGACGATTGCCAGTTGAATACGAGAATCAACCACCGGACTGGTCACATAATCTGACCACTCCATTCCAAACCATCCTTCGACGATTCCTTTCAGTAAAAACTGATCCCAAAAAAGATTTCTGTACGGGGCATCCCAAAAGAGGTGTTGCCAGGCGCGTCCCCAAAAGACGGCAACCGTTGAAAGTTGAAGAATCTGGATAAATGGCCGGGAATATGAGCTATTCATTATCTTGTGCATATGGGATTTATTGCCGTTTACATTACGCACGAATCGCAGGAAGAAGCCAGTCGGATTTCAGAACATTTGGTTCGTTCTAAGTTGGCCGCTTGCGCGAATATCTTTCCGATCCAAAGCCTGTATTTCTGGGCTGCAGAGATGCAAAGAGACAGCGAATGGGTCTCGCTTGTCAAAACCAGACCAAGCCTTTGGGAACGCCTTAAAGACGAAGTCGAATTGCTTCACCCTTACGACGTTCCCTGTATAGCTCGTATAGAAATGCAGGCCAATGAAGCCTACGAAGATTACATTCTTGAATCCACCATGGATCCGGAATCTGATTAATCTTCTATGCTGGCAGCACCATCAAACATCAGCCAGGCTTTCAGGAATCCATCCAGATCACCATCCAGGACTGCATCCGTCTGGCTGGTCTGAAATCCCGTGCGATGGTCTTTGACCCGGCGATCATCCAAAACATATGAACGTATTTGGGATCCCCATTCGTTTGCCATTTTCTGAGATTCTACCTTGGCTTTCTCTTCCAGCTTCTTTTGTATCTCCAGCTCGTACAGCCGGGATTTCAGCAATTGGAGCGCCTTCTCCCGGTTTTGATGCTGGGATCTTTCCTGCTGACATTCTGCCACCAATCCGCTGGGTAAATGTCGTACCCGTACAGCTGATTCCGTTTTGTTTACGTGTTGTCCGCCTGCTCCGCTTGCGCGAAAGGTATCCCATTCTATATCGGCCGGATTAATTTCCACCTCAATAGAATCATCCACCATGGGGTGCACAAAAACGGATGCAAAGGATGTTTGTCTTTTACCCTGTGCATTAAACGGACTTATCCGTACCAAACGGTGTACGCCGTTTTCACCTTTCAGCAATCCATATACAAAATCACCTGATATTTCAATGGAAACTGATTTCACGCCGGCTACATCTCCATCCTGGCGACTGAGCTCCGACACCTTAAAGCCTTGTTTATCGGCCCACATGCTGTACATACGAAGGAGCATCTCCGACCAGTCATTAGCTTCTGTACCACCGGCACCGGCATTAATTTCCAATACGGCATTCAGTTCATCTTCGGGTTTGTTGAGGGTAGATCGAAACTCGAGCTCCTCAATCTCGGCAAGCGTTTTTTCGTATTGCTTGTCTACATCTGCTTCGGTCCCCTCTCCCATTTTTTGAAACTCATCCAGCACTTCCAGGTCTTCCAGCATGCGCTCAACCTTTTGATAGCCTTCCACCCATTTTTTATCACCTCGCAGCGATTTTAGGATAGATTCAGCTCGCTTGGGATCATTCCAAAACTCGGGATCCAGAGATTGTTGTTCTTTATCTTCTATCTGTAAGAGTCGTCTAGGGACGTCAAAGATACCTCCCTAACAATCCCAAACGGTCTTGAAGATCTTTGAATTGATCTTGTGTCATGATTAATTATTTAAGAGTGGGGTCTGATTTGACCCGTATACAAAACAAAATGGTTTGAGAGAAGTTCCCCTCCCTCAAACCATTTGATTGTTTATTTAAAATCGTTGAGCTCCACATAGAAAACCAGGTCTGCATTGGCAGGAATTACTGGCGGATAACCCCGCTCTCCATATCCCAGTTCTGCCGGGATAAAGAAAGTAGCTTTCGCTCCTTTGCTCAACTCGGCAAATCCAATATCCCAACCCTGAATAACGCCACCTCGTCCGAGCGGAAACTCAAAAGCCTCTCCCTTCTGGAAAGAATTGTCGAATTCAGAACCGTCTTCCATAAGCACTCCCAGATAATTGGCATTGATCATCTGGCCGCCTTCCGGCTTTTCTCCGTTTCCGGCTTCGTGGACAATCATTTTCAGTCCGGATGGATGTTCGACGATTTCGCCATCCAGATCCCCTTCCTTATAAGCCTCCAGGGTTTCATCCAGGAACGACTTCTTAGCCAGGTATACGGCACGGCTGGCTTCTTCTTTTTCGCGTTGTTCTGCTTCGTAAGTCTCGGCATCCAGAACGTCTTCGATCTTCAGGCGGTAAATGAGAAATTCTTTTCCCTCAAATCCCTGCGGACGACTCGCCATAGAATCAAGTGGGTAATACACACTGAGGCTGTCTCCTTTAGAAGCCAATTTAAGAGCTTCCAAAACAGCTGAGGTGTTAACCCGGGAATCAGAAGTTTCCGGAATCGTTGTCTGAGGCGTGTTGCCTACTTCCCGGCTGTCAAAAAGAGTGGTATCTCCATTAGAAACTTCATATTGAAAAGAAACAAAATCGCCCGTTTTACCGGCCGTTCCTTCAGCATCCTCATGGAAAACAACTTTGAAGCCACTTTCTGTTTGGGCTTCAGTGCCTCCGGCTCCGGAGGTGTTGGAACTACAAGCGGCAAACGATAGCGCTATAGCGAAAAGCATTAAAATCTTATTCACAGTAATACATTTTATTCGCAGGAAATTCTGCGATTGGATAATCAATTAGCTTACTTTACTTTATCAGCTTCTCCCAGCAATTGAGACTTGTACTCCGGAAGGATGGATTTAAATTTCCTTACGGTGGATGCCAGTCCGGTGAATGAAGCACCGCCGGAGGCATTCAGGTGACCTCCTCCTTTAAAGTACTTACTGGCAATTTGCTGAACGCTGAAATCTCCTTTCGAACGCAGAGATATCTTGGTTATTTTTGGCTGCTCGTGTATAAAAGCGGCCATGGTAACATTTTTCAGGCGCAGGAGAAAATTCACAATTCCTTCTGTATCTCCCCGCTTGATGTCAAATGTTTCGTAGTCTTCTTTGGTCAGAGTAATAATCCCTGTACGGTATTCATCCAGGATTTCCATCCGATTAGCCAGGCAATGCCCCAGCAAGCGTAAGTGCTTCTCCGGCAAGCAGTTAAACACCATTCCCTGAATCTTTACATCATCCACTCCCCGTTCCAGCAATTTAGCAACTATCCGAAATAGTTTGGGAGAAGTGCTGTACTTAAAGGAACCGGTATCTGTCAGGATGCCCGTAAAGAGACATTCCCCGATAAGGGGGGTAATGGAAATATCTTTATCGAGCAATTGAATGAAATCGTAAATAAGTTCACAAGTAGAACTGGCAGACTCCTCCGAAAGTTGATAATCGGCAAATCCTTCCGGATATAAATGATGATCGATCATCACTTTTTTGGCTTTCGCCGAATAAATCAATTCCCCTGTTTTATCAATCCGGTCCAGTGCATTGTAGTCAAGCGCAAAAATAACATCGGCCCGTTCAATCAATTCCTGGGTGCGCTCCGGATCCGTATCGTACACCACCATATCATGTATACCGGGCATCCAGCCTAAAAATCCGGGGTACTCGCTGGGCACACACATATGAACCGTATGCCCCTCTCCTCTTAAAAAGTGATACAGGCCCAGAGAAGAACCAACGGCATCGCCATCCGGATTTCGGTGAGTAGTGAGCACGATATCCCGAGGGATGGCCAAAAACTGCTTTAATTCTGAAACGTTCTCCATGGTTTATTTGAAAGAACCGGTATGCGATTATCCGGAGGTTAAGTATGATCCTGGACGCATGTATTCCACATCACCCTGCCAAAAAACGGTGGCAGGTTTTCTAACGATCTGCGAATTTCCCAAAATTTGGCAATTATTCCAAAAAACATTGGCTCGATCCCTCAAAGTCATTAGCTTTGCACCGCTTTTGAAAAGGGGTCCTGTCCCTAAAGGCTTTGAAATCAAGATTTAATCAAAAATAATCTCAAAAATGGCTGGTAACAGAACATTCACCATGATCAAGCCCGATGCCGTGAAAGCGGGCCATATCGGTGCCATTCTCGAAAAAATTAACGGTGCCGGTTTTCGGATCGTTGCTATGAAATACACCAAGCTTTCTGCAGAGAAAGCCGGCGAGTTTTACGAAGTACACAAAGAGCGTCCATTCTACGGCGAGCTGGTTGAGTTTATGTCTTCCGGTCCAATCGTAGCGGCTGTACTCGAAAAAGACAATGCCGTGGAAGATTTCCGTACCCTGATCGGTGCAACCAACCCGGCTGAAGCTGCTCCAGGAACCATTCGTGCCCTGTTTGCAACCAGCATCGGAGAAAACGCTGTACACGGTGCCGACTCTGATGAGAATGCAGATCGTGAAGCCAATTTCCACTTCGCCGGAACAGAAATGTTCTAAGAGTTGAGATTTCTGTGTTGAGGGTTTAGAGAAAAGTGCGTTATTTATTTTCAAAAATTATTTCGCTCACTTTAAACCCTCAACTCTAATCCCTCAACTACTCTCTATTCTATATCAATAATCGTCACCCCATTGCCCCCAAATTCTTCTTCCGGGTGCCGAATGCTGTTGATGCCTTTATACTCCCGCAATTTTTGCTTCACAGCTTTGCGTAAGATTCCATTCCCTTTACCGTGAACGATCTGCAGGTGATTACTACTGGCCATCAGCGCCTTATCCATAAAGTCCTGCACCACCTCCAAGGCTTCTTCCATCCGCATACCGCGAATATCGATCTTGCTCTCGAAGTTTGCATTCGTGGCCGTGGTATCGGTTTGTATACTCGGAGCAGCATTGATTTCCAGTGGCTCTCGAGCCAGTTCAAGATCCCGCAGGTTGAGGGTCATGCGCAAATGGCCCATTTGCACCACTGCTTTGTTTCGGTCGATTGATTCGACTTTACCTGTAGCACCTCCACTAACCATTTTCACAAAATCACCTGCCTTGACAGGACGTTGCTCTATGGCCGGCTGACGATCTTTATAATAAACCTCTTCCCGAAGGTTTTGGATGGATTTATCCAACTCCTGGCGGGATTCGCGTACTTTTTTGGCGGCTTTTTTGGCTTTCTCCAGATTGCGTTCTTCCTTCAACTCCCTGACCAGATTCTCAAAAGCCCGGTTTGCCTCTGCCGTTTGCTGCAGGGATGCCTCTTTTTTCTCCAGCTTGATCTTCTTGCGCTTGAATTCCAGATCCCGGTGCAGGTGCTCGTAATTCTTCACCAGCTTATCCAGCTTTTTCTCCCGCTCCCGAAGGCTTTCCAGTTTCTCCTTGACCTCCTGCGCTTCTTTTTGCAGATCTACCAATAACTCATCGACAGCCTTTTCGCTGCGGCCGGTTCGCTTTTTGGCGTATTTTATAACCTTGTCTGGCAAGCCTGTTTTTTCTGCGATCTCAAAAGCGTAAGATGATCCCGGACGGCCTACCTTCAACTGATAAGTCGGCGCCAGTTTATCCTTGTCAAACAACATGGAAGCATTGACGATCCCGGGCGTTTTAAAGGCAAATATTTTCAAATTGGAATAGTGCGTTGTAATGACTCCGAAGCATTTTTCTTCATTAAAATCTTTGAGAATAGCTTCTGCAATAGCCCCTCCAATCTTTGGATCTGTACCCGAACCAAACTCGTCAATAAGCAAAAGGGTTTTATCGGTTGCCCCTTCCATAAAGACCCGCATATTGGTCAGACGCGAACTATAAGTACTTAAATCATCTTCCAGAGATTGCTGGTCACCGATGTCGGCAAACACCTTATCAAACACCCCAAACTCTGAAATTTCATCAGCGGGCACCAGCATCCCTGACTGAATCATGAGTTGCATCAGGCCTACCGCCTTCATGGTTACAGACTTTCCGCCGGCATTGGGTCCACTCAAAACCAACATCCGATTCTTTCCGAAAAGAGTCAGGTCAAAAGGAACGGTTTCCTTTCCAATGTCCATGTTCTTCAAATACAGCAAGGGATGACGGCCCATTTGGATGCCTAAACCAGGACCTTTTTTCAACTTTGGTTTACGCGCTTTCATGCGGGAAGCCAAACCAGCCTTAGCTTGCACAACATCCAGTCTTACAAGGAGTTGCTTATACTTACCTAAAGCATCTCGATAAGGCCTTAACTGATCACAAAGAGCTTGAAGAATGCGGTAAATCTCCCGTTTTTCTTCCGTATAAAGGTCAAAGATATCGTTGTTGATATCGATCACGCCATCCGGCTCGATAAAGGCTGTACGTCCGGTAGTAGACTCATCGTGGATGATCCCCCGGATTTTGCGTTTGTGTTCGGCAGGTACACTCAACACCCGTCTTCCGTTTCGGAAACTCTCGACATTGTCTGTAAGCCAGCCTTGTTTCTTGTATTTATTGATTACAGATCGGAATACGCGTTCCAGTTCTTTTTGCTTGCTGCCAATAAGCTGTCGAATCCGAGAAAGATCTGAAGAAGCATTGTGACGCACCTCTCCTTCCTCATCCAATACTTTATGGATGGATTTGGTGATTTCCGGTACGTGCTCGACCGGATCGACCAATTCAAAGAGGAAAGGGTAAATTTCGCGGCGATCGCCGACAAAGAAGTGTTTCAGGTCGTCAATCAGGCGGCTCACCACACCGATGCGCATGAGTTCTTCCTGTGGGAGTACATAATCTTTGATCTCCAACAGCTTGATGGCCTCCTGCAGGCTTTCATAAGGGCCAAAAGGGACTTTATCGCTTTTCTCGACAGAGCGTTTGTATTCTGCTGTTTCCTCCAGCTTGCGCTCGATCAGAGCCAGACTGGTTTCTATAGGAAGGTTCTGCAAAACTTCCCGGCCAGGATCGCCGTAACAATTGTTTTGCAGCAATTTGATGACTTTATCAAATTCAAGCGTCTCCCGAATATCCTTCGGTTCAAGTATCATGTTCAGTTCGTTCAGATCCGGATACCTTCTGGCACCGGTGTTGTATTACATTTGCCGGCCAAACCGACCAATTTTTGCAAAGATAAGTCTATAAACAGAGTATTAAACAATATGGGGAGAATACAGTTCCCGGGAATGGTAGTTTTTGAGAGATGATCTTTTTCGCCTACAGCGAAAGTTGATCGGGGAGTGTCCCGACATGGAGTTGCTCTAAATTTCTATTCCTCTCCCTATTCCTCTCCCTCTCTCTCAATCATCTTCAAAGCTGTGCGGGCGATCTCATTCTCCGGATATTCGCGGGCCACTTCCTGATAGAGTTTGACCATATCTTCTCCCCGGCCCATTTGTCCGTAGCAATAAGCCATATTGATAAGCCCCATTTCCCGGTAGCAAAAGCGGGAAGCACTCAACATGGTTAGCGCCCGGTACTTATCGGCTTTTGGGTTTTTATCAAAAAACTTTACACTGGCTTCAAAATGTTCTAAGGCTGCATGGAAATTTTGATTCCTAACGGCCCGCATGCCCTGCATGTGGTTGCCGGCCAGCCAGTAGCGCATACCGTAGGAGAACATCAAAAAGAACAAGGGACCAAATACAAAGGGAAATGGGTTGGCAAGCCCCAACCAGGATAGGATTTTGATTAACAGGGCGAGCAATAAGACTTGCATGATGACCGCCGGCCAGGAGATGGTTCTTATTCGGGGCGTACTTTCTGCCATACTTGAATTCCGGTTTTCTTTTCAGGCCTGAATATACACATTGCCGGGCAATGAGTCAGTTTGTACCTTTGGCCAAAATCTGCATAATGGCTGGAAATTCTTTCGGACAGGTATTCCGCATCACCACCTTTGGTGAATCGCACGGCAAGGCAATCGGAGTCACCATAGACGGCTGCCCGCCGGGAATAGAAATTGATATAGAAGACATTCAAAAGGATATGGACCGGCGCAAACCGGGTCAGTCAGCCATTGTTACCCAACGCAAAGAAGGCGATACGGTTGAAATTTTATCCGGTGTATTTGAAGGTAAATCTACCGGCACACCCATTGCCCTTCTGATCCGAAACAAGGACGCACGCTCCAAAGACTACAGCCATATTGCCACCAAATTTCGACCTTCCCATGCCGATTATACCTATCAGGCCAAATACGGCATACGGGATTACCGGGGCGGAGGAAGAAGCTCTGCCCGGGAAACAGCTGCCCGTGTTGCCGCAGGCGCTATTGCCAAAATGTTGCTGCAACAAAAAGGCATAAGTGTTGATGCCTGGGTAAATCAGGTTGGCCCCATAAAGCTAGACACCTCTTACCGGGAACTGGACCTCAGCCTTCGAGAAAGCAATCCCGTGCGCTGTCCGCATTCGGCGAAAGCCAAAGAAATGGAAACCCTCATACGGGAAGTCAGAAAAGAGGGAGATACTATCGGCGGTGTGGTTTCCTGCGTCGTTCGACACTGCCCGCCTGGTTTGGGTGAACCGGCCTTTGATAAATTGCACGCCGATTTAGCCAAAGCAATGCTCAGCATCAATGCCTGTAAAGGATTCGAATACGGCTCCGGCTTCGGATCGGTGGAAATGCGGGGAAGCCAACACAACGATGCCTTCTATCAGGAAGACGGGAAGGTGCAGACAAAAACCAATTACTCGGGGGGCATTCAGGGGGGCATATCCAATGGCATGGATATCTATTTCAATTGCGCATTCAAGCCCGTTGCCACTATTGTAGCCGATCAGGAATCCATCGATGAAGCCGGAAAAGAGACAACGGTAAAAGGAAAAGGCCGGCACGACCCTTGTGTGGTTCCCAGAGCCGTGCCGATCGTTGAAGCCATGACAGCCCTGGTGTTGGCCGACCATTTGCTTCGCCAAAATGCTATAAATCCAGGGCTTTAATCAGGTAATCATTGAGCACTTTGCCTTTGCGAAGGGTCTCTGCACAGAATTGCACGCCCTTTTCGCCCAGCGCATTCGCCGGTGGAAATTCGCCCATGTAATAGAATTGCTTTTTGGCTATCAGCGGAATCTCTTTGTGGACTTCCTTAAACTCTGCGGGAATTCGCTTGTGCTCCTCCCCTTTTACCTCACCGAAAGCTCCTTCAAATTCAGGGTCGTGCGTTACTGCTAAAAAAGATTCGGGATCAGCAGCGATGGTTCGTCGAACTTTGAGCAAATTGTCCTTATCGAGAAAATAACCGCCACCGCCTAGCATCAGTCGTCCGCCTTCCACATGAAAGTAGTAACCGGGGTACTCCTTCCCTTTTCGACCGTATTTGGAAATCAATCCGCCTACATGGGTTTTATAGGGCGTTTTGTCCTTGGAAAAACGAGTGTCCCGATATATCCGAAAGAGCACTTCTTTGGGCTCCACCCGGATCTCCGGATCAAATTCCTGGATGGCCTGAATGAGTTGTTGGGTAAAAGCCACGGATGCGTCTTTCACTTCTGATTCGTAGCGTTTTTTGTTGGCTTTAAACCAGTCCCGATTGTTGTTTTGGGAAAGGTCCAATAGAAAGTCGAGTGTAGATTGTGTGAGCATGATAAAGATTAAAGTTTAGAAATCCTATGCTCCGAGCGCTCTCAATTTACGCATTTTTTGCGCTTCCGCGAATGGAACTAATTGCCTTCTTTTTCCTTTTTGCGCTTTTCCCCCATATCTTTCGTAGCGCCTCTGAGTCCTTTGAGAAATTCGGAAAAGGAATCAAACTGCTTCCGGTACCGCAAACCAATACCGGTTTGATTGAGGCGATCCCCGTTCAGTTCGGGTTCTGTACTTTGGTAAAAGCGGATTTTTAAGTTTCTGTCTTCGGTCAGGGCATATTCGATTACCAGGTCACCGGCAAAGTAGGCGCCATTGGCTCCTGTTTCGACATAATCATTTCCACCGACATCAAAATTACCGCCCACGTTTACAGACAAGCGGTCATTTAACAGGTAATTGCTGAGGCGGAACTCCAGTTCGCCGGAGCGGTAATAAACCAGCGGGTTATCAGCCAATGCTTCAGCCTCCTGAAGGCTGCTGTAATCGATTTGAAGGTCAATACCGGAGATAATCCCATCCTCTCTGAGCCATTCTGAAATCAAACCTGTCAGATAGTTGGAAAACTGTTGAGAGATCATCTCTGTCACCGTGTTAAAGCCGATATTGATCTGGCTTCCGGACAAATTAAAATCCGAAGGCAAAAACTGGCCTACGACAATCAATCCAAACACCTGCCGGTTCATTTCATTTTGATCCTGACGTATCAGGCGTAGTTTACTTTCCACATAACTTTTTATCTCTCCGGTCAGGTTGGGGAAATCAATATCGAAGGCGATGTCCGGACTCAGCAGTTCACCAGTCAGCCGCATCGTAAGATTCACTTCTGTCACTTTATCGGCCTGGTCCTTTGCCGTTTCAGAGGCGGCGAGCAGATATTCACCAATAAAATTAGTCAGAGAAGTCTGCAATCCTGCATATTGGGCGGTGAGATCAATTTCTGCACCAAAGGGATCACCCGACCACTTTAGCGTTCCACCGGGAGCCACCGTAAATGGTTTATTCAGACCAATATTCATTAGGGTAAATAAATAATCTCCCTCCACAACCTCATAGTTGCCAATGAGTTGAAAATCGCCGGAACGATCTGCTACCAGGCGGAGATTTCCGCGGCCTTTGCTTCTGAGCACATCGCCGAGTTGCTCATCAAATACGATACTGATCTGTGCATTTTCCCTAAGATCAAGGTCGAGAATAATACTCAGGCCCAATTGCTCCTGCAAGCTGGCCGGCCGACTTTCTTCCTCCTGCTGTTGCCGCTTATCGCGAAATTTGATAAAACTAACCTCGGTCGCATCCCGGCCATAATCTACCGGCAGGGTTATGTTTGTCCCATTCAGCGAGGTAGCATTCACGTAAATATCTGTTCGATTAAAAGGACCAGAAAAGGTTACCCTTCCCTGGGCGTAAGCAGTGCCGTAGAATAAGGGGTTTTGTCCTTTTACGGTATTCAGCCCCAAAAAACGCTCGGTAAACAGGGTTACCCCCAATTGAAAATTGGTCAAATGGTCGTGGGTTATTCCGCCGCTAAGGCGAGCCACATTGCCTTCCTGATCGGTAATGATAGCATCCGTGGCATCCAGCAGGGTACTGGATAATTCCATGCGCTGATCATCAATAAAATAACGGGTATTGAGATAATCAATGGTAATTGCTGCATCCTTTATCAAAGCAGAACCGCCGAGTTCCAATTTAGAAACAGGTCCTTTGAGGGTAAAGTCAACTTGCACATCTCCCTCTGTATCGCTAACTCCGGCCCCAATCCAATACTCCAAAATGGAAAGCGGATAATCTGCCAGTTTTCCTTTCATATCCAGGTAATTGGCCGGGTCTTCTTTGCTAGCCTCCGCATAGCCGGGCGGATTGTAAAGCGCCTGAAGGTCCATAAATTGCTCTCCTTTCCCCCCTTCAACACGTGCTTCAACTTTTGATTTCAGATTCTCCGCTTTCAAGCGAATCAAAATCGACCCAAAGTCATCTTCATTGATCATCAGACTGTCTGTCTGAATCCCCATCTGAAGGCCTTCAAACTTAAATACATCCCGGATGGAGGCCTGGATTTGCATATTACCATCAAAGGCCAGTTTATCGTATACCCATAACTCGTTCAGACTTTCCAGATCATAATTTTGAAGCTGAAAAAGCAATCCTCTTCTCCCAAGACTTTCCAGAATGATGCGCTTCTCTCCATTTCTCAAAACAAAATCACGGGTACGTACATAATTATCTCCGATCCGGAGGTAATTATCAGCATCGATCTTCCATAATTGATTCCACAGGATAATATCTGACTGCTCGAAACGAACCAGAAAATCATCCTCTACCGGATAAAATTGACCATCGACTTCAATGGTGTTTAGTATATCCGAAAAGTCATAGGCCGTTATGCCAAAAAAGAGGGTATCCCGATCTACCAGTCCCAGTAGGTTTATGGGAGCCAGGGTTAGTTTATCTCCGATTCGTGTCTCAGAAACAGCAACGTTAAGATCACTACCGCCTTCTCTTGCCTTGACGACGATTACAATATCGTCAAACTCCATATTGTTGTAGTGAACCTCCTCCGCTTCCAGGTCAAATTTGAAGGATTCTGCCGGCTGATCAAAACTCCCTTCCACATGGATTTCTGTAAGCTCTTCCAGTTTTGGATCTACCAGATCCATCAAGCCTTTTGTATCGAAAACATCCATGGAATAAGTAAAGTGACTGGTGGAATCACGTACTTCACTTGGCTGTGGAACCTTCAACTGCTCGGAAAACTTTGGAAAGTGTTTCCAGGAAAAGGTCAGGAATTGGTCCGGAATTTCTTCAATATTAAACTTGCCATCCATTCGCGCACTCAGAACGTCTGAGTCCAGAATGAGCGATCGATTATCCGGATCCGGAATTTTAGAATTTACGATGACAGAATCGATGTAATATCTTTCATCCTGATTGTGCCGAAGGATCAGATTCATTAGCCGGGCTTCACCAACCATTTTATTGATGTCGATATCCCGAACGTTTAACCCCAGGTTGCCTTCCAGTGAGTAATCTTCCTCCAGAATATTAAGCGCTTTAAAATCCAGGTTGCGGATATTTGAATTAAAAGCAAGAATCGGCGCCTCTTCTGTAAAGTCAATGGTTCCGCTAAAGTCCAGATCAATATTCTCATCGGTGATGGTCACCTCCCCGTCAAACAGGTTTTCCCGAAGCGCTCCGTTCATATTGAGCTTCTGGTAGTTATATCCCCGAACAAAGAAACTATCAATACTTGCTTTCAGGGTCGCTTCCGCGGATGATGCGGTCAGTCCTTTACCGTCGATCACTTCAGAAGACATGGTGATTTTTCCGAGTGATTCACTCTCGGCCCATCTGCCCAAATCAAAACCGATGAGCTTTATTCGACCAGAATAATCGGCATTCTCTCTGCCTCCGATGGTATTTAATTTCATATCGAGCACTGCCCGACCGATATCTGAACGCAGATTTCCATTGGCTACAAAGTCGTAAAAGAATCCGTCAAAACGACCTTGGAAATCCATCTTTCCAAGCTTGTTAAAGTTTTCCGGCGGATTAAAATTCGGGAGAAGCTGCCGAAGGGTATACATATTGGTTACCAGGCGATTCAGCTCCAGGTTTAGGTACTGATTCTCCGGTACTGTGAGATTAAAGAAGCCGAAGGAACCTTCCAAAAAGGTCGTTTGATCCAGGTAAATACTAAGATCATTCCCCGAAAGGTTGTTTATGGTTCCAAACAAATCACCAGAGATATTAAGCGTCTTATCCCGGTTGTTCTGAAAGTAAATATTTCGATCTAAAGCAGGCACAAAAGCCATGATATCCCGAACCGCCACGGTGGCATCTTCAATGAAGACAGAATCCAGTTCTACCTCATCCACAAAAGATTTAAAGTCCTGAAATTCATCATATTTTAAAATGAGCCGGTTGCCGATACTACTGTAGGGAGTCTCAACAACCAGGTCTTCCAGACGAATTCCTCTGGAATCTACCACAGCCTCGCTGGAAGCCAGACGCTTGACTACAAATCCGGCATCCGATTGACAAGCAATCCGGCGCACATCACCTCGATAGCTGTTATCACTGAAGGAAAAATCCCGAATATTTGCATAGATTTCGGACAGATTCAGATCCCGGAAGTTCAGGACATCATCCGGAATATTGCGATTGTCTTCCCAGCGTTGATTTAAAAGGGTAAAACTCCCTCCCATTAAGTCCAGTGCATCTACATTAATGGCCAGCATAGTAGTATCTCCAATAGGCGGTGCCAGGATGGAATCTACAGACGGCCATTCCAACTGCCAGGCCATAAAAGAGAAATCAGAATAAGTCAGAAAATCCCATGGAAACAAAAAGTGCCGGTTGCTATTGGAAATATCCGGTGGCCATTTGTTGATCTCAGCCAGGGAATCCCGAACGTACATGGTGTACAAAGTTGAAGAATCCGGCGGATACAGGTAAATATCTATTCGAGGGTTTTCGAGTTTAACCCCGCTCAGATGAATATTTTTCTCCGGAAGATTAAACTCTTCAAACAACATCTCCGCTCGAGAAATATAGTATTGCTGGGTAGTTCCGTAAAGACTATCCTGTTTGAAGAATGCTACATCCTCCAAATACAGGCTTTCCATCCCCAGATAAAAGGGTTTCTTCTCCTCATTGGGAAGTGGCAGCTCATCCGGATCCTGTTCAGCCAGCTTATCCAAAATAAACTGAAGATTCTGTTCCTCGCTGCCCTTTGGCCGTTTAATATTTATGCGTGCCCGACGCAGACTCAATTCCTGGATTTCCAGTCGACGCAACAACAAGGGAATAAGCCCAGTGTTTAGGTCGACTTTGAGTTGTTCTGCGAATAATAGTGTATCCGAATGCAGGTCTTCGATGTAAAAATTTTCAAGAACGAGCCTGTCAAACAGTTGGAGATTTACCCGTTCCAACTCTACTTTGGTCCCCCACTCTTCAGACAAAGAGCTGGTGATGCGATTGGCAACATAGTTTTGAAAAGCAGGTATTTGAAAAAGCAGGTATATGAGAACGAATAAACCAACAATACCCAAAAACAATCGAATCAGAAAACGAGGAATTCGCTGCCACCAGGTCTTCTTCTGACCCGCAGCTTCTCCCGCTTTTTTTTCCTGCTCCGAAGGTTTATTCATAAAATTTGGCTGTCAATTTTTGGGGACTGAATAGCTTCATGGAAACACCTTAGGTAAGTTTGCAGCTCACCCGGCATTTGCTTCCTGAATATCAACTAATTGCAACTGGATATTGTTTGTTGGCCCCGCCAAATAATCCGCAAAAGAAAGGCATTATTTCCTGATTGGCAATTACGGGAACTTTATTTTCTCAAGATAACCATAAAACAAGCAGCTCGCAGGCATTTAACGGGACTTTAAAACAGCCCTAAACCAGTTCCTTTACAAATTCCCAGGCACGTCTATCGGTATAATAGGCGCCATTCTCCTTCCATTCCACGAAGCCGATGTGCCCGCCGCGAGAAGGGTTTTCAAAATAAAGACTGTCATTTGCTTCTGCCTGGTTGTATGGATAACTTTGCGGACTGAGAAAGGTATCGTCTTTGGCACTGATTAGTAAGCAGGGCAGGTTAATGTTTGGAAGAAACCGCAGACTACTCGTTTTACGCCAGTAATCCTCCGCATCTTTAAAGCCATTTATCGGAGCTGTATACCAGTTGTCAAATTCGTAAAAATTTTCCGGAAGCCGACCTTCGGGGAGTGGGTCAAAATCCGGAATAATCTCTCCTTTCTCCAGGATTTTTTGATTCATGGTTTTTAAGAATCGCTTCAGGTAAATGCGGTTTTGGCGACGATTGATTTCCACATTACTGGTCAATACTTCACAGGGCACCGAAAAGGTCAGGCCGGCCTTCAGAGCCGGATGTAAATCACTTCCGCGCTCTCCCAGGTATTTCAGAACGATGTTTCCTCCCAGACTAAAGCCGGCAATGACAATTTGCCGATACCGATCTTGTTCCAGCACATGTTGGATGACCGTCTCCAGATCATCGGTCGCTCCCATGTGGTAGGTTTCCAGCCTGTGGTTCAGTTCTCCGCTGCAGCCTCTTAAATTCATGCCCAGGCCATCCCAGCCCTTTTGACCAAAATAGCGCAACATGCCTTTGATGTAAGGTCGGCCCGAATGCCCTTCCAGTCCGTGTATGGCAATAATTAGTTTGTCGGATCCAATGACCGCCCAATCGAGGTCAATAAAATCTCCATCAGTCGTAAAGATGCGTTCTCGCTCATAATCGAGCTCAACCTTTCGAAATAAAGCCGCATAAATGGTATTGAAATGCGGGTTCCTTAATATGGAAGGAGCCTTATAATTGGATGGACGAACCAATGGCATAAAATCTCGGTACTTTAATTATTTAGAGAAACAATCTGGAAGGCAGCAGCAGCACCTGATTCCATATTCCAGCGCTTCTCAAAAGTTTCTTTTTCCTGTCCGGCTTCAAGCCGGGTATCATAAATAGCGCCGAAGAACAGGGCATAATCCCTGCGCCCGGGATCAAAACACCCCATCCAGATCACGCCGCCCTCCAGTATCGGACTAAAAACCTTCAGCCGCTCCTTTGCCAGCGTAAGATTCCGGTAATTGCCTTCAACAATAAGATAATTAATGCCATCCAAATTTAAGAATCGGCTGCAATCAAAGACATTAACCAGTGTATCTCCGGAGGGAACCAATGCGACCTGACTGGTATTATTAGGTTCTTCCGGGGCAACATCGATGCGGGATTCCACCTCCTTTTTCGTTTTCACCTCCGGCTCCTCCGGATATACAGGTGGTGGCAACTCGGCAATGGGAAACGGATCCTTGATAAAGGGCGTATCCACCAAATAGTAATCGGGTTCATTTTCGCCGCTAAGGCGAATACTGTCAGCCATTTCCAACATATCCTCCCGATCCAGGTATACCACCCTGGTTTTTTGGTATTCCACATAAAAAATACCTGCTATAACTGCCAGCGCACTGCCAATAATCGCCATTTGATTGTAATAACTTCGCTTAAAACGATCCAGCTTTAACAGGCCGCCGGTGGCTTTTTCCCAGATTTCCCGGCTTCGGTTTGCCAGTTTTTGCCCTTGTTGATTTAGAATTTTCGATTGCCCTACAAATTCCAGCAATCGCCTCCTTCCCGAAAAGACTTCCTGCCTCGCAGGGGTGATAACCAATACCGCTGTTTCATCTGCTTTAATACGTACAAGGCCAATACCATTCTTGACACATTGCCTTTTTAGTTCTCGCAAATATTTGGAATCAGGCCTGGTAAACACATCATACCCAATAGCGATCCACTGCTCATCAGCATGATAGTGTTTAAATTGCTCAATGGCATAGATGTAGTAGTATCGTTGAATCCAACGGAAGGAATAGCGAAAGGGAATGAAAAATATCAGAAAAGACAAAAACAACATGCCGGTGGCGATCCAGGTGCCATGTTCATGCACCGTAATCCATTCATTTATATGGCTTAAGCCGAATAATATGGCGGTTAGAAAAAGAGCGAATGCTCCGGCGTCCCAATTTCGCAACAGGTTCTGAAGTTTGTAAACAACTTCCCCTTTAGTCAGATGGGAGGTAGCTTCGAAAGTAGCCGTAAAAACCCGGCCGTCTTCTTTGGGAAACTGCACCAGTCCGTCTGCAATAATGCCTCCGGCAGCTTGTTGGTCCAATGCTGCTTTTGTATTACCGGAACGAGGCCTGTACTTGTAGTAAGCCTTTAGGTAGCGCAGGGTCGCCTGTTTAATCCGTTCTTCGGTAAGTATACTCAAGTTGACTATTCCGTTTTTTCCAGTTGTTGCCACAATTTAATGGTTTCTGCGGCTTCTCGTACATCATGGACACGCAGAATTCGGGCTCCCTGCTGCAGTGCTACCATGTGTAAAGCAGTAGTTCCGTTGAGGGCTTTATCCGGGTTGACATTCAGGACCTTACAGACCATTGACTTTCTCGAAACACCAGCCAAAAGGGGTATTTCCAGATTGGAAAACAGTCGAAGATGCTTTAACAAGGCATAATTATCTTCCACTTTTTTGCCAAATCCAAAACCCGGGTCTGCAATAATATCTCGTATACCCATTCCGCGTAAGCGATCAATTGCTGCAACAAAAAAGTCATATACCTCCTCCAGGATATTGGCATACACAGGATTATCCTGCATGTTTTCCGGCCTGCCTTGCATGTGCATAAGTACATAAGGAGCCTTATATCGGGCGGTTATTTCCAAAATGGAAGGGTCAATCGACCCGGCAGAGATGTCATTGATAATGTGTATTCCTTTTTCCAGCCCTTTTTTGGCTACGCTTCCGCGAATGGTGTCCAGCGACAAGATCACATCCGGAAACTCCTGACGCAGCATTTCAATAACGGGTAGTACACGTGTCTTTTCTTCCTCGGCAGAAATCACTTTGGCTCCCGGGCGTGAAGACATCCCCCCTATATCCAAAATACTTGCCCCTTCCCGGATCATTCGGGCACATTGCTCAATGATGCTGTCTTTTTGATTGTATTTACCCCCGTCGAAAAAAGAATCCGGCGTAATATTGAGTATTCCCATTATTTGGGGCTCCGACAGATCCAATAACTTCCCCCGGCAGTTTAGCGTTCGCTGTTGATGCTCCATTAAGATTTTAGTTGTCCGGATTAGCCGATTCATTAACATCGCCAACCTTGGTTCCTTTAAAATCGAGATCATCCAGGGATACACTCAGGTTATCAACCGTTATTTCTTCCGGAAAACCGGCAGCAGGTGGATTACCAAGGGGAAAGTCAGCATCCACAAAACGCCAGGAGGTATTCCCCGGAAAACTGCTCTCTAATTGGAGGATCACTTTTTGAATCGCCACCATATCCAGTGTGGATACAGATGCGGTATTATTAGCATCCGCAGAGACGTACTTGTACCCACTCCCCAACAACTCGATGCCCAGAATATGTTTCCTGATCCCCAACATGTCCAGGGTGGAAACACCGTTTGATGCATTGATGTCTTTTTCTGGTCGGATGGTGTAGCCCTGATCAATCGGCAGATCAGCAAACAAGTAGTTTCCGGAGGTATCTGTCACCACCGTATCGGGAACGGCTCCGATCAGAATCACGGAAACATTGGCGATACCTTCTCCCCACTCCGTAGATATTCGCCCGCTGATATCAGCCGATGCCCCCTGATTTGGATCGTAGGTTCCTCCTATCATAGTCAACCCGTCATTATTCGGATCCAGCCAATCACTCAATCTACTGGAGGATGTTCCTCCACCATCCCAGGAAATATGAAATCTTCCATGATAGGTAATAACCTGATCGCAACCTGGTATACCGCCGTGCAATTGTCCGATTACTTTACCGGAATTGTCAAACAAAGGACCGCCTGAAGAACCTGATTCAAAGGTTCCGTGATCGAAGGTTACTCGCAGGTGATGATCCGGCGGGGTGGTTACTCCATTGTTCCAATCGATAGACAATGGGTGAATGACCGCCAACTGGGTATCCAGTGATATCTTCTTAATATCGGCATTGGGATGGTGAATATGTGTACTCGAATCCGGAGCAGCTGCACCATTATTCCAGCCATTGTAGTAGACATTATAGCCTGGGGGGATGTTATTGGTTGCCTCCAACAAGAGAAAGTCTGAAGCCTGATAACCGGCTCTTTCGACACAGCCTAAAACCGAATTGAATATCGGTTCGGATTGCGGATTGCTGCATGTGGCTGATTCGTAATTGAAATCAAATCGCCACATTTCGTATATGGGTGTATAACCATCCTGACAATGGTAACCGGACAGGATGTATGGGGTCCCGTCTTCCAGCGCATTATTCAGGAGTGTACCGCTGCACCAGCCGGTTCCTTCTTCCAAAACCATTTGAATGCGGCAAACCCCTTGTTTTTCATCCTGCCAGTTGGTTCCTTCCGGACAGTTGACATTTATATTGCAGGGATTGGAGGTGCCAAAGCCAAAATCGGGAAAACGGGCAGCCGGAAAATTCGGAGACTCATAGGCATAATCGATGCGAAATATCTCAAAATGTCCTTTGGCCCGGTAGGCGGATGGCTCATAATATTCAAGTATGGCCGTATTGTCTTTTATAAAACCGGTGCGGAATAGACCACTGGCATTGTTATTGTCGTGGCCATAAGCTCCCAGCACGGTATTCCCGGAAGGGGAAAACATAAATAATCTAGAACCTGGAGGAAGGTAGACATCCCGATAGGAAAAGGCCAATCCGTCGGCATTTGGGATATGAACTTCCAGATACCAAATGCGATCGCCATTGTCGAGTTGGATCCATTGACCGTGGTCATTGGGATTTAGTGCTGTCTTTACGGGAAGAGCAAATAAGTCCGGATAGTCCGTTCGGTTTTGATCGACGGACTTAGCAGAAGGGGCATCCAGCGCATATTTGGAGAGTTGGGGACGCTTATCTGCTTCCAGCTTTAGAAATTGGGGAAGTCCTCCCTGAGAAACCTGTGCCATTAAGGCATTTGTAAACAGGAGGAGCAAAAAGGTAATTGTTGTTGTATTTCGGTTCATGCTATGGGACAAATTATACCCCAAAGATAACTGAAATCAAGCTGGATTATGGAAAATAAGGTGCGCAAAGCGACGACAAATGAAAAAGCCGGCGATAAAATACATTATCGCCGGCTCAGGAAGCTGTAGCCCGTAGGGGAATCGAACCCCTCTTACCAGGATGAAAACCTGGCGTCCT
>JAAEZH010000060.1 GCA_018222965.1 Bacteroidota bacterium | reverse complement strand
GTAAGCTCCAGCGGAGCGACACCAATTCGCAGTTCCTGTTTTGACCCTAAGATTGAGTGCTTGTACAGTTAATTTTTAATTCCTACTTACCAAAGCAAACTCACGTGTAAAACGTATAAAACGAAACCAACATGCTCCACCCAATAGATCTAAAATTTCTCGACACCCCGGAAACCATCGCCTGTTTTCTATTACCGACACCGGGAGGTTATGCTTTATTTGAAACCGGGCCCCATAGTACATTTGATCGGTTGGTAATGCAACTGCAGGCGCGAAACATAAAGCTGGAAGAAATCAAGTATGTATTTCTAACCCATATTCATCTGGATCATGCGGGTTCTGCCTGGGCGCTGGCAGAGGCGGGTGCTACGGTGTATGTACACCCGAGAGGATATCCGCATCTGCTGGATCCTTCAAAATTGTTGCACTCGGCAAAACGGATTTATAAGGATCAGATGGACTATTTGTGGGGACAATTTAAACCAATACCGGAAAACAAACTGGTGGAGGCAGCCGATGGTCAGGAATGGGAATTTGGCAACGTAAAAGTAACGGCTCACTATACGCCGGGACATGCGGTCCATCATATTGCCTGGCAGGTTAACAACGAATTAATTGCCGGCGATGTAGCCGGAGTAAAGATTGGAGGCGGCCCGGTTATGCCCCCTTGTCCGCCACCGGATATAAATTTGGAAGATTGGGATGCATCCATTGAGCGAATAACAAAACTTCCCATTGATAAACTCTGGCTCACGCATTTTGGGGCCGTTAATGCCGTGCATGCTCACTTAGGGGCTTTGCAGCAAAAATATCGGGATTGGGCAAATTGGATCAAGCCCTGGTTTGATAAAGGAACAACTCCGGAAACGATAGTTCCGGAATTTCAAAAGTATGTACAGCAGCAATTATTGGAGGAGGGAGTACCGGAGGGAGAATTGGATAAATACGAGAAAGCCAACCCAAGCTGGATGAGCGTGGCCGGCTTATTGAGGTATTGGAAGAAGCGAACTAGCGCGTAAAGTGGATTACCCGCTTCCCTATATCAATGATTTCTTTTACCAGCATCACTTCGGGAAGTGCAAATTCAGATTCTTCTGTTTCCATAGCTTCTTCTGTTTGAACAGATTGGCCATAGCTTACAGAAGCTTCAGAAGAATGCGATGCCAGGAAGATGTAACAGCAAAGGCTGACCATCACCATGAAAGCAAGTAAGAAGGTTCGTGTATTGGGTTTTTTCATCTTTTCTACGAAGTATTCCATTTTAAGTAATTCAAATGTACGTCATATTATACGTAGCACCTAGTTTTATTCGACGAAAGTCGCCAAATCTCAGATAAAATGAACGTCATTTGAAAGACATATATAAGGTGCAAATAGTTGTATGGCCCGGCAGATATTTTTTATTTTCCTAATATGCATTGAACAATGATTTTCCTCATACTATAAAGAAAAGCAGAAAAGTTGGTCGGATGGAAAGATTAGATTTGCAAATTCTTTTTACATTTACTTCTGGCAAAACAATAGTTTGCCGACATTATTTCTGAAAAGCAGCTGACAAAAGACATCCCCGCAAGGGGGTTTTTATTTCAATAACCATACAACATCAAAACTGGGACTAATGAAAAGAACGCTTACACTTTTTGTAGGGCTGTTTGCCCTTTGTTTTACTTTTAACTTACAGGCACAGGACAATCTGGAGGGAATTATCAATTCTCCGGGTGGACTTGCAGGACAAATTGAAGTCGGTCCGCCGGCGGCTGATTTTGGCGGCAACCTGGCTCCGGGTGAAGAGATCTCCGGAGATCTGGCTGTGGTATTTGCACAAAACTCTATGGGCAATGATACCATTGCGCAGCAGGGTTGTGACTCTTTGCTCAACGGCTCAGAGATCGTTGGAAACATTGCTTTGATCCGCCGTGGAAACTGCTTCTTCAGCGACAAAGTACATTACGCAGAGCAGGAAGGTGCGATTGCAGCGATTATCTGCAACAGCAACCCTGGCGAGGCTCCTATTACCATGGGTGCCGGTGGTGACTTTGCAGGTACGGCTACTATCCCGTCTGCTATGATCACTTACGAGGATTGCGACCTGATCCTTCAGGAAATTGCCAATGGAGGTACCGTAAATGTAACCTTGCGGGTACCAACTTTCTACAATGCATTTTACACGTACTCTTACCACACACCGCTGAATCATGCGCTTCCACTGGAAGACATTCAGGTGAATCTGGTAAATGCTTCTGGTGCAGATGCTACAGATGTAGAAGTATCTGTTGACATTACTGATCCGGATGGCGCCACGACTACGCTGACTGAAATCATTGAGGATTTCCCAATGGATTTTGACTCTGCCGTTGCTTTTGATTCCTACACTCCGGAAGCACTGGGTACGTATGAAATTCGTTTCTACAACACACTCAACTCTGACGAGATTGTCGATGCTTTTGTAATGACGGAGGACACTTTTGCACCAGACCGTGGCGATGCCACAGGTACTGCAGGACCATCAGAAGAGCAGTTTAGCCTCAATGGTGGTTTCAACTACTACTACGGTACGCTTCAACTGACAGGTGAAGAACCAAATACCGTTGCCAGTCAGTGTGTATTTGGTATCAGCAATGCTGCCGATATCTTTACAGGCAATCCTTCTTTCGACATCATTAACGTAGTATTGTATGATACAGACGTTGATGACGATGACGAGCTGGACTGGTCTGGTGGAACGGGCGAAAGCTTTGACGACCTGACACCGGTAGCGATTGGATCTTACCCAATCACAGGTAATGAAGGTACAGATGAGTTGATCTCTGTTCCACTTACGACCTTCACCGGAGACCCGTTTCAACTGATGGCTGATCATGCTTACACCGTATCCATTCAGTACAATGGCAGCATTGACGAAGCATTCCTGCCACCGGCATTCTTGTCTACCAATGACGTGTCTTACTTCGCTTATACCACGCCTCTGTACCTGGATAATACCCTGTACAATGGTGGTTGGGCTGGTGAAGTTGTAATTTGCCGTCTGATCATTGACGAGACTACTATCAACTACGACGACCTTTCTTCTTTGGAAGGTCAGGCTCAACTTTCTCCAAACCCGGCTTCTGATATGATCAACCTCGAGTTGAACCTCAACGAAGCTGCTGAGGAAGTACGCGTTGATATCATGAACTACCAGGGACAGATCATCGAAACCCGCGACCTCGGAAAAGTACAGGAAGGTACTTTCGAGTTTGGTGTTTCTAATCTTCCTGCCGGTATGTACCTTATGTCAGTGAAGACTTCTTCTGGTGGATATCAGTCGATCTCTTTTACGGTGGCACACTAAGGGAATTATGAATTCTTAGTTTTTAATTATTAATTAAGAATTAACACCTAAAAATTAGCAGGGCGTTTCCTCCGGGGGACGCCCTGCTTTCATTTTGAAACCTGACATATAGCGTTTTTTGGTAAGCGGCTAAGTATTATCCGGCCTATATTGACAACACAGGCCACCTTAATCGTTTTACCATGAAATTACAACTAGTCCTTTGTAGCCTCTTAATGCTGCAATCTTACTACTTCTACGGGCAGTCTGACCCGGTAACAGATTCTCTTACCATTAATAATATTTCTGCTTATTTCCAGTCAGACGGCACCCTCTTTCATCAGGATGGAGAAGGGAGGTTTGGGCCTTCCGGCGAATCCAGCCTCGTGCGCGGAGGCGGCATCTGGATCGGAGGGATTAGCCCAAATGGCGAGCTTAGACTGTCTGCTCAGTTGAATGGACAAGATGATTTGCACGATTTTGTACCGGGGGTTCTCGATTGGGAAACAGGGGATGTAGACCCAATTCCATTTAATAATGTTTGGAAGGTAAATCGCGGGCAGATCATTCAACATATTGAAGATTATGACGCCGATCAGATTATTGACACTAAAATTCCTGCCATCTATGCCTGGCCTGGTCGTGGAAACCCATACTTCTCCGAATATAATAATGGCATGGAATTGCCAACCTCTCCTTTTGCATTAGCTCCCTTTTTCGACAGAAATGGCAACCTGGAATACGAGCCCGACCAGGGCGATCATCCCTATTTTAGCATCCGGGGCTGTGAACCTTTGTTTACAATACCCAACCAAATGCTCTGGTTTCCTTTTCATGACAACACCCAGCACATTCAAAGTCAGGGTAACCCTTTAAAAATTCAGTTTTATTGCACGGCCTTCTCCCTCAATTGCTCCGATAATGAAGCCTTAAATGACGCTATTTTCGTGCATTACAATATGCATCATCTCCATTCAGCGCCGCTGGATTCTGTGTATATGGGAATGTATATGGACCCAACCATTGGATGTCCCGAAGACGATTTTTATGGCGTAAACCCCTTGTTCTGGAACGCCTTTGCCTACAATGGAAATGACACAGACGAAAGCTGTCCTGGATTTGAAGGCGCCGGAGAAAATCCGCCGGCTTTTGGGTTTGATGTTTTAAGAAGCATTCAGCAAATACAGTATAATGAAGACAGTATTGCCATTGGATCTACCTCTTCCCCATCAGTTGCAGGTAGTAACATTAATCCATCTGACCTCCAAACCACAGCCGACTATTATGAATTGCTTACAGGTTCCTATACCAACGGCTCACCGATAGAAAACGACGGATTCCCCTATCCGGATTTGCCAACAGATGACATGGGGATCTCAGAGTATACATCCGAAAACACCCCTGGAGATCGAAAAATTCTATTTTCTCACGGACCGACCAACCTACACTTTGGCGATATTCGGGAAGCGCTCTATGTATTTAGCTTGAAAAAAGATGCCAACTCCGGTCTCGAAAACTTTGAAGGATTGTGGAATAATTTATTAGAGATACAAACGTCTTTCCATAACTGCCTGGTCGATTGCAACTTCCTCGCCAGCAGCGTTTCGGAAAAAGACCTCAAAGACCAGATTACCCTTTTTCCCAATCCGGCTTCTGACTGGCTGAAAATTGAAAGCGAAAATCTTCTAATACAAACAATCCGCCTGACAGATATTTCAGGTAAAGAACTCCTGCGTAAAAAGGTCAATGCAAGAGAAATTGAAATGCCCCTTCCCGGGCTGGCCTCCGGCCTTTATTTGTTGGATATTCAAACGGAAAAAGGGCAGATAGTAAAGAAATTGGTTATTCATTAGTTCCAGTAATCGCCTGCCTGCTTCCTGGCTACAGGACAGGCAGGCTCTATTTCTTTAGGCTGAAAATTAAACGGAAAAGTATTACAACCTACTTGCTTCCACCAAACGGCGGGTTATTTCGCTTTGGGGATTTTTGTATAATTCTCCGGCGACGCCCTGCTCCACGATTTTGCCCTGATCCATAACGAGGATCCGATCCGCGATAAAATTTACAACCGCCAGATCATGGGAGATAAATATGCAGGAAAAGTGAAGTTTGTCTTGCAGGTCCTTTAGTAAATTTAATACCTGTGCCTGAATGGAAACATCCAGTGCAGATACGCTCTCATCACAAATAAGGAAGTCGGGCTCCAGGGTCAAAGCCCGGGCAATGCAAATCCGCTGCCTTTGTCCGCCCGAAAAGGCGTGGGGGTGTCGGTGGTAATGATCGGCTTCCAGTCCTACCAGTTCCAGCAATTCGACGACCCGATCTCTTTGTGCCTGCTTGCCATCTACAAGCTGATGTACCTGTAGTGGCTCCCGGATGGCCTCCCCGATCGACTTCCGCGGATTCAGGGAAGAATAGGGGTCCTGAAAAACCATTTGCAGGTCTTTGCGCAGCGATTGCCAACTAGCGGCATCTAAATCTGAAATAGTTTGCCCCCTGAAGCTCAGCTTACCACTATTCAGCGGAAGCAATCCGACCAGCGTTCTGCCCAAGGTGGTTTTCCCACTACCGGACGCCCCTACCAATCCAATGGTTTCTCCGGGAAAAACCTGTAGATCCACATCATGGACAGCCTTCACGACTTCTCCTTTACGGGAAAACAGATGCTTCCTGGGACTTTCAAACCAGACCGATCCCTGTTCCAGTTGAAGAAGCGGAGCATCATCCGTTTTTGACCAGGCCGAGGCCGCTCCTATCCTGGATCGCACCTCCTCCGGTGAAGGCATATTTCCGGATGCATCCGGCAGGAAATCTTTCAATTCGGGCAGGCGGTTTAAGCGCTCCTCCAGTTTTGGCCGACAAGCTGCCAGGCCGCGGGTGTAGGGATGTTGAGCGTCTTCAAAAAGGCTTTTTGCCGGACCTGCTTCCACGATCTTGCCATTTTTCATGACCAAAATCCGATCGCATACAGCCGAGACCACGCCCAGGTCATGAGAGATAAATAACATGGACATCCCAAACTCCTGTCGCAGGTCTTTGAGCAAATCGAGAATGGCCTTTTGTACATGGACATCCAAGGCGGTGGTTGGTTCATCAGCTATAAGCAATTCGGGGTTACCAGCCAGAGCAATGGCAATCAGAATGCGTTGTTTTTGCCCACCGGAAAGTTGAAAGGGATAAGAAATAAATGCCCGGTTCACATCCTGTATCTGAACCTTTTGGAGTAATTCCAGCGCCGCTTTTTTGGCAGCCCCGTCATCCAGGCTTTTATGCAATTTTAGCGCCTCGGTGATTTGATCGCCACAACGCATGACCGGATTTAAAGCATGCATTGGTTCCTGAAAGATCATGGCTATTCGCTTACCGCGAATGCGGCGCATTTCATCTTTTTTCAGCTGCATCAGGTCGCTTTGCTTTCCGGCTGATTCCAGAAACAGCATTCGGCCGCTTTTTTGAATGCTGCCATTTTCAAAATCCAGTAAGCGCATGATGCTAAGCGCTGTGATCGACTTCCCCGAGCCTGATTCACCAACCAGTCCAAGACTTTCTCCGGGAGCTATGCTAAAGCGAATGTTATCTACTGCCACAACAGGAGGTGAGCTGTCCTCAAATACCACACGTAGATCACATATTTCCAGTAATGGGTGCTGCATACCTCAAATTTACGCAAATTGGGTGGAGAATGAGTCCTGGCAATTTCCAAAAATGACAAACAGAAGTCCAAGCAAAAAAAGAATGGCAAAGCCCTTTGTTAAATAAGGGGCTATCTTTATAGAAGCAAATCTTTCAAAAAATGAAACAACTTTTTACCCGACTAATAATCCTGCTAATCCCGTTTGGCCTCCAGGCGCAATCCAGCCTGAACATGAACCTGGTTGGTTCGTGGGACGACGATGATCTCCCTGCTGCCTTCTACGGTTCCTTCAACGAAGTATGGGGCTATACCGATTGCGATGGCAACGAGTATGCCATACTGGGGTCCTCCGGTTATATCCATTTCTTTGACCTGGCAGATCCAACTCAACCAGAAGAGATCGCCCGCTTTGAAGGTGGGGATGTAACCGTTTGGCGAGATATAAAAACCTACGAGGATCATGTATACACCGTATGCGATGGTTGTGGGGAAGGCATGATGATCTTTGATCTTTCCAATTTACCCGATGAAGTGGTTAAGGTGGACCAGACCAATGCCTTCTTCGACAATTCCCACAATATTTTTATCGACGAAGATCACGGCCGTTTGTATGCGGTAGGTACCAATACCTCCTCCTTTGGCATGGTTGTTCTGGATGTTGCCGGCAACCCGGATGCCCCGGAAGAGTTGGCCACAGTCGGATTACCAGGAGGATACATTCACGATCTGTATGTCCGGGATAACATCGTTTATGCCAATTCGGCCAACAATGGATTGTATGTATACGATTTTTCCGACCCGGAAGATCCGCAGATTGTAGGTACCATGACCGACTACGAAGAACAGGGCTACAATCACAGTGGTTGGCTGACCGATGATGGAAACACCCTGGTCATGCTGGATGAAACCCACGGCACCGGTGTAAAATTGGTGGACGTATCCAATCCGGATGCCATTAATGTCATCGATATTTTCCGATCTACCCTGCTGGCTCCCGATTTCACCAACAGCGTTGGGCACAATCCATACGTGCGCGGTGATTTGGCTTTTATCTCCTACTACCACGACGGGGTTCAGGTCTACGACATCTCCGACCCGGAAGATGTGCAAAATATCGCCTATTACGATACCGATGAGACACATGCCGATTACAGCAGCTACACCGGAAACTGGGGACTGTATCCTTTCCTCCCTTCCGGACTGATCCTGGCCTCTGATATGAATGCCGGACTGCACGTTTTGAGCATTGAGGGAGTAAGTTTACAGGAAACAACGCCAGCCACCTACCCCGATGTGGATCTGGCTTTCTTTGATACCACTGCCTGTCTGGGACAATCCATTGAACTACTTACAGTTGGTTCTGCTGAATCCTATGAATGGATGGTATTCGATGCTATTATTCCCGATTCGGATTCTCCGGGCTGGGTCGTAACAGAATCCGGAAATTATTCCGTATTGGCCAGCAACGATCATTGTGCCATACTGACCGACGAAGTGATGGTGACATTCGCGGAAGCGCCTACCCCTACCATCTCCTACGACAGCGGCACTTTGTCCTCGACAGTGGCAGAAAGCTATCAATGGTATTTGGATGGCATTGAGATTCCCGGCGCTACAGAGCAAACCTTTGTGCCAACAGATGAAGGCACCTATTCTGTGCTTGTCACCGACGAAAGTGGCTGTGTCGCTTTTTCAGACGAACTGGTCGTCATGTTTAATAGCCTCTCAGATTTGGATAAGGGTGTTTTGCGGCTTTCGCCGAATCCTGCCTCAGACTGGCTCGAACTCAGCTGGCAGGGTGAAAGCCTCAGACTGGAATATCAGCTTTGTGATATGACAGGACGGGTACTCGAAACAGGCATCTGGAATACTTCCAACCGCAAACTGGTACCAACCAGCTCATTGGCATCAGGCATGTACCTGATTCGCCTGACCAATCAAAGCGGGCAAACCCTGAAGAAATTTGTAGTGCAGTAAGCCCCTTCGAAAACCCTTAATGAGTCAAAAACAAAAGGCCTCTTTCGATGAGAAAGAGGCCTTTTACATCTTTAAAATCGATTACATTTTAATAAATCGGATCACCTCCTGCGCCCCATTCACAACATCTTGAATCCTAATCATATAGGCACCGGATGGGAGTGTACTAACATTTAACTCCGCCTTGTCAACATACTCAACAGCAGGCAGTACAAGTTGACCGTTTAAATTGAAAACAGATGCGGTACAGAACGAAGTGCCTACATTGTTTTCAATATTTAAAACATCACTTACCGGATTCGGATACACCGAAACGGATAGCGGGCGATCTGTAACAGGAATGGATTCAGAATCCTCCATTTCGCGGGTAGCCATATAGTCTATCACATTCCAGGTAAAGAATCGGCAGCCATTACAGGTGTCAATGATCTCCAAACTAACCGGATCACAGACTTCATCATCGTAACAACAATAATAAACAGGTCCTCCGGGGACGCCATTCCATAAGTACAGATAGCAATTATTCCCATTGGTATTCAGAGGATCCAGCACTGTTATTTCCAGATAATCTGATCCGGACGGGCAAATCGGTTCGCCGCTGGTTGAGCCTGCCAAAACAGATTGAGCGGTAAGCGTCGGATTAATTTGGCACGGATAATCCAGGTATATTTTGTTTCCCCGAACACAATCTCTGCTGTAACCACAAGCATCCGTAAACGTAACGGTAATGTCATAAAAGTACCATCCTACTCCACAGGTCAGAGCATCAAACTGTATAGAGGGACTGGCGCCACAGCTTGTAACCCAGCATTGAGCAGGCCAATCCTGCCAGTAGAAATCGATACAGTAATTCACATTACACAGCGGGATGTTTGGGTTGATATTAAACTCAAACATGGTGCCACCCAGATGTGTCAGGCTTGGAGAAAAACCAACGCTGGCACAATCAAAAATCGGGATATCCACATTTCCGGAATACGAACAGGTATCAGGAAGTCCGTTAATGATATAAACAACATCTGCGTCATATGTATAGGAGCCTCCGAAATCACTTATATTCAACATAGACCCAATTTCATTCACCACACACAAGTCGGGGATGTTCCAGATTACTTTGTCGATTTTGTAGCAGTTATCCAAACAATCTAATTCTAAGGAGTAAGTAGTAGCACATACCTGTGTTACCAGAACATCACAATTAGGATCACATTGAAAAGCCGGTCCCTGACATTCGTCTATAATAGTCTCTGTCCGTTCAAATGTTTTTGGCGTTATACTCTTTTTCTCCAATTCGAGGTTGAATAGTTCGGTTTCCCATTCAATGGAATCCAGAATGAGGGCAGGTGTTATCGCACGCTGAACAAAGCATGGAGTATTGCAATCGGTAGTTCCTCCAAAATGATCAATTTCGTATTTATCAGAATCCCGCATACCTGCCAGTCTAAAATCGAGAGAAGTCAACGGACTGATAAACATTTCCGGAGTGTTTACATACTCGAAGGCTGCACTCTGGGTATAAGCACCAACCGGAGCTGTTGGATTGTTAGCTGTCTGGAAAAAAACGCCCGTTGGATCAAGCACAAACTGACCATTTATTAAAGCTTCCAGATGCAGGTAATAAGGGCTTTGGTCCGGACCTAAAACAGGATCATTCAAATAACCGCCTACATATACATCTTCTTCATCCAAAAAGCCATCTAGTTTGTATCCTTGCAGAAAAGTTTCTCCGGCTTCATTTTGAGAGGTAAAACGGATGGGATCGCCCAATACGGTTCCGGAATTCAGGTCCACACTAAGCAGGAGGGCTCCATTATCAGAATTTGCAAGTACAAGTACTTCTTCCTCATAAACCTGGAGAAGGGAAGCCCCACAAGTATTAATTTGCGGCCCGGTGCCAATACCATGCGAAAAACCCAAAAAATTATTGGTGCCATTATCCGGATCCAGGCAAGACACCATCAATAATTGTTTGGTGTCATTAGGATTATTCATGCTTCCTGTTGCCGCAATACGGCCATCCTCCAGTTCGATTAAGTCTTCGATCAGATCATAATCCAGGCCGGAGAGGGATTCACCCGTATCCATAAACGAAGACCATACCACATCCAGGTCATCAGGTCTGACAGCAATGGTAAAGCCCATTTGTTTTGAACTAAAAGCGGAGGATAAGGGGTCACTTGTACGATTGGCTCCACAAATGACTAAGTAGTTGCCAAATTCACTATAAATGATCTTATGGGTCTGGGAGAAAATATAAGGAAGGCCTTTAAATGCCATAGACCTTAAGATGTTTCCGCCCGGCCCCATCAAGACTACAAAAGGGAGTGTGGTTCCATCCACTGTGTAGTAAATACCAGTAAGAGCCAGGTTACCATTGGGTAGTTCAGTCTGATCAGAAATTATAGTCTGCTGCCCGTTTACCTCCAAATCAAAAGACCATTGATAAACGCCAAACTCATGCTTGCTAATAAAGCCATTATAATACCCATTATTTTGATGGGCCCCGGAAATATTATATTCTCCGTCTGCAATATTCTGAATATTAACATTTATCGGATTTTGATTTTCAAATACTGAATAGATACCTGGCTGCGCAGATAAATAAACTGTAAAAAGGCATCCTAGTAGTAGAAGGATATTTTTCATGTCCTGTTTTTTTATTAAGAATTCAGGTCTATAAGTCAAAACAGGACCTTGTGTGACTATTTATTAAAAATTTTTATGCCGTATTTGTCTGGAAGCGAAGGCCTCCAACTTTTGCAGGGAACAACAAACTGCCAAGCAGACAGAGGTGGGAAGAAGGAGCCCGGCCAAAGACAGGCGGCTGAAGAAAAAGAAAGTGCCGTGTAATATTTGGCCGGTGCAGCCAAAAGGGAAACGCCAAGCAGCAACAAATAATTATGGGATCCAAAAAACGATATCGGGCAGCAAAATCAACGCAAACTCAATTCTATGCGGCCCTGCCCAAAACCGATCTCGAGGCGTTGTCTTTCCTGAATCCATTCCAGTACTTCGGCTCCGAGAAACTCCTTGCGCCAGGTAGTATTCATCAATTGCGAGTGATATTCTGGTTCTGACTTCATTTTATTCAGTTCGCCACGTGGGAATACCAACTGAACGGAAATCCCTTCCCGAAGGCAGCGGTACTTCACCATGAGGTAAAGCATATCGAGGATCAGTTCATATTCTTCATTATCTGAAGGGCCTTTGGGCAATCTGCTCAGCACCTCATTCTCTTCCTCAGTTGCCGGTTCTTTGTAAAGGTTTTCAAACAGATCGCCATGCCTTTTTACAATGCTGTCTGGAATGCGGCGGTTGTTGGCTAGCGATTTCTTTCCGGAAGGAATAGCCCGAACCAACTGTCCCAACATTTTGGAAGAAAAGACCATTTCTTTGGAATAGTTCTTCTTTTGCGCCAAATCATCTCTCCAGCGCAGAACCCGCATCAGAAATACCTGCTGACGAGGACGAATCCGCGTCATTAGATTATTATTGAGTACTTCTTTATCCGGATCCTTCCAGTAGTAGGCATCATCCTCCCAAACCTGTAGCTCTTGTTTGACCCAATTAGAACGCCCCGCATCATCCAGCTTCTTTTTCAGCGAAAGATACATGCCCGGCAAGTACAGAATATCAGCCAGTGCATAGGACATTTGTTCCGGCTCTATCGGACGGCTTTGCCAATCGGAAACACCATAGCCTTTTTTAATGCGGTTGCCTGTTTCGGCTTCTACCAGCTTGGAATAGGAAAATGGATAGCGATATCCGCAAAAGCCGGCAGCGATCTGGGTATCAAACAGGTTTTTGGGAATCGTCCCAAAGAGTTCTTGCAATAAACGGTAGTCATTCTCACCTGCATGGGTGATTATCAGGACCTTTTCATCCTCCAGAATGCGCAAAAACGGACTCAGTTCTTCAATTGCCAGCGGATCAACCACATAATTTCCGTGTTCTGTAGCAATCTGGATCAGACACAGTAAGGTTTGATAGCGTTTCTCGCCAACAAACTCGGTGTCAAAGGCCATCCAGTCAATGTTTGCATTCTCGTCTGCAAATCCCTGAAGGGCTTCAGGGGTGTCGATGTAAGTGTAAGCAGTATTCGTTTTCATAATAGGGTTAACAAAGGTAGGCTTTTGGCATTAGAAAGCAGAATGAGAAAATTTTCACCTTCCCGGATCAGTGGTAAACTGCTGCTTTGGGTTGAGTTTGGCAAAAATCAATTCAATTTCAAAGAAGTTAAAGCAACTTATTATTTTTATCCGCTCTAACACAACCTCCGGGAGATATTTTCGTCCTATAGTGTAGAATATTCCGAAAAGTATACAATCATGAGTGAAAGTCCGTCTCAGAATAAGGATACAAACAAGAAAAAGCGAAAACCATTTAGGTTGGTCAAACGCCTGTTTTTAGTATTGTTTATCCTGATCGTATTAGCCGTTGGCGCTTTGTTTGCCATCCCCGTCTTCTTTAAAGACCAGGTACTTGAAGCCGTTAAGGGAGCGGCAAACGACAACCTGTATGCCGAGGTAGATTTTGCAGATGCCTCCCTCAGTTTTTTTCGGGAATTCCCCAAGCTGACGCTGTCGCTGGAGGATTACTCCGTAAGCAATAAAGCGCCTTTTGAAGGCATTAAACTGGCAGCCGGGAAACGGGCCTCCCTCAGCTTTGACATCATGTCGGTTATCAAAGCCGACCGGCCATTATCCATACACTCTGTCGATCTGGAAGATCCGATCATTGAAGTGATCGTTTTGGAAGACGGAAGGGCCAATTATGATATTGCCTTGCCGGCAGACAGCCTGGCTACAGATACAAGCAGCAGCGAAAGCGGCGGTACTATTGAAGTAGAGCTCGACAATTATCGCATTAGCAATGCACAGTTGATTTACGACGACCGTAGTACAGATATGTATGTGGCTGCCAAAAACCTAAACCACAGCGGCAGCGGAAAATTCAACCTGGATGTATACGACCTCGACACACAAACCAATATCGATGCCTTAACCTTCGAATACGACGGCATTTCCTACTTTAATCAGACAAAAGTCGACATGGACGCCGGCTTTTTGATCAACCTGACGGATCAGCAATACACCCTGAAGGATAATGTCATCAAACTCAACGCCCTCCATCTGGAAGCGGCCGGATTTGTAAGCCTGCCTGATGCCGAAACCATCGACATGGACCTCAGCTTTAAAGCTCCGGGCAATGAATTTGGCGAATTGTTGTCCCTCATTCCCAACGCTTACATTGAAGGCTATGAAGATGTGAAAGCCAGTGGCAATTTTGCGCTGGAAGGCAGTATTCAAGGGGCTCTAAAAGGAGCAGATTACCCGGCAATGGATATGCGGTTGACCATTGACAAAGGTGGTTTTCAATATCCCGATCTGCCGCTGGGCATCACCGATATCCAAACGAATGTACGGGTAGAGAAACCGCAGGGGGATTTGGATGCGCTAAAAGTCTTGATTCCGGATTTTCAGATGCGCGTTGGTGGCGAACTGCTCACCGGGCATTTCAATTTAGCCACCCCCATGTCTGACCCGAATCTCGATACCCACGTAAACGGACAATTAAACTTACGGGATCTGGCAGATGCTTACCCCATGGAAGGAGTCAGCAAAATGGCAGGATCCCTCACGGCTGATATTTCGGCGAAAGCCAGACTCTCGCAGCTCACTAATGAGGATTACGAAAATGTGGATGTTCAGGGAAGCCTGGATTTGGCCAACTTTGAATACGATGCCGCCGACATGCCTGCCGTAAATATTTCAAGTGCGGGACTGGATTTTAGTCCGCAAATGCTAAAGCTGCGGAAATTTAACGCCCTGATAGGAAGCAGCGACTTCGAAATGGAAGGAGAAATTCGAAACTTCCTGGCCTACTTCTCCCCTACTGAAGCCGTTACCGGAAACATGTACCTACGCTCCAGGAAACTGGACCTCAACGAATTAGCAGGCTCGGAAAGCACAGAGGCTGCACCGGCAAGCAGCAGTACACAGGAATCTGCCAGTACGGATGCAGCAGCCCCTTTTGACCGCTTCGATTTTCAATTGGATGCAGCAGCTGACCAGGTCATTTACGATACATACGATCTACGAAATACGGTGGTTAAGGGCCGTGTTTCGGCCAACCGTTCTGACATTGAAACCTTTGCTGCGCAAATCGATGATTCGGATATTCGGGCAGACGGATATATCACCAACACCTGGGCCTATCTCTTTGAAGAAGGCACACTGGGCGGCCAGATCAATTTGTACTCCAACTACCTCAATCTGAATCCGTTTATGGAAGAATCTCCGGAAAGTGCTTCAACAGAAACCACTTCCGGGGAGGAATCAGATTATGGTGTAATTCTGGTACCGGACAACATCAATATGGCCATCAATGCAAAAATGGGTAAGATCATTTACACCGATCTGGAGTTGACAGATTTTAGCGGCACCCTGCGTGTAGCCGATGAAACTGTTTCCATTGAAAATTGTCAAACAAAGGTATTGGGAGGTAAGGTCGATCTCGCAGGAGCCTACGATACACAGGATCCTAAAGAGCCATATTTCAACTTCAAGTACGACATTCAGAACTTCGATTTCAATAAGACCTTCAACACCTTCAATACCTTTCAAACCCTCGCTCCCATTGGCAAGTGGATCGAAGGAAATTTCAACAGTAGTTTGATTATGGAAGGCACACTGGATGAGAATCTTTCGCCGGTTTATACCAGCCTTTCGGCGGATGGCTTCCTGCAAACCTATAACGCCTACATTCAGGGATTTCCTCCTTTGCAAAAACTCAGCAACAGCCTTAACCTGGAGTTTCTCAAAAACCTGGACCTTCAGGATACCAAAAACTGGTTTGAGTTTAGCAATGGCAATGTTGAAGTCAAAGAGTTTGATATTAGTCAGGGAGGGGTAGATATGCGTATTGGAGGTACCCACTCTATAACACAGGACATCAATTACAACATATTAGCCAAGGTGCCGCGTGAAATGCTCACCAGTAATGCAGTAGGTGCGGCAGCCGACAGCGGCCTGGATATGCTCCGCTCTCAGGCATCCAAATTAGGCGTAAATCTCGATGAAAGTGAATTTGTCAACCTGGACATCCAACTCACCGGATCTATTTCTGATCCCAAGATCAATGTAAAACTCCTGGGTACAGACGGCAATGCCAGCCTGGCCGATGCAGCCAAAGACAAAGCCAAGGAAGCCCTCGAAGCCGAAAAAGCAAAACTGGAAGCTGAAGCCAAAGCCCGATTGGAAGCCGAAAAAGAGAAACTCGCTGAAGAAGCCGAGAAGCTCAAAGACGAAGCTACCCAAAAAGTCACCGAACGGGTAGATGATGTTAAAGAAGCAGCCAAGGAGGAGATCGAAGAAAAAGCGGGAGAAGCAGCCGACAAACTGAAAGACCAACTGGACGACAAGGCCAAAGAGGGGGTGGAAGATATTCAGAACAAACTCGAGGAATTCAACCCGTTTAAAAAGAAGAAAAAGAAGGAAGGCAATTAATGATTTATAATGTTTAATTATTAATTTTTAATTATTGCCTATGAGACCTTTTGTGGTTCAAAACAATTTAGGGGCATAAATGAGTGGTGCTAATTAAAAGACGAGCACCTTTTCAACGTACTTTTCATCCATGCAATGGAGTTCTACGAAGTAGAGTCCGGGAGGTAAATCAAGTAGATTTTGATCCTGGGATTGACCGCCCGTATTGTTTGAAATGCTCTTAATGAGCATACCATTGGAAGACCAGACCCTGATTAAATCAAAGACCGGGGCCAGTTCATTCAACTTATCCTGGAAGTTGTACTTACTTATCGGATTGGGGTGAATCATTTTCACAGACTCAGTGCAATCTGAGGCAGGCTCTTCCTCTTTTTCCTCAAAATCACACGATTCCAAGGAGGCTTCAAATCCCTCCAGCGGAAATTCATACAAGGGGATTCCTTCATCGTTCCGATAAATAAGCCCCTTTATCAATCCTTCCGTTTGCCGAAGAATGGCCGTATAGCAGGATAGTAAATAATTTTCATAATTCCCTTCCTCGAAAACCGAATTTTGCGGCTTTCTGTCGAAGGTGGTCAGGACATGGATGGTATCGCCAATCAGATAATAATCTTTGACGGGAATATCACAGGACGCATCGTTTATGCTTCCATAGAGCTCCACAATTTCTGTCAGTCCAAAATCGTCCCGATATACCTGTAAAACCTTTAGCGCGATGGCCTGTCCGTCGTTGTCCAGTGCTTCCGAGTCCACGACCACACCTTTAAACGCGATCACCGAATCGCTGCCTTGCAAGCCATTACAGAAAAACACCACTCCACAGCTACAAGCTGAAAGGTATACCGGGCAAAGCCAAATCAAGAAAATTACCGCCAGTCTTACTTTCATATTTCAAGTTGATTGGCGTTCAAAATAGTGATTTTTATCTCTACAGCAGTGTGGAAGGCCCGGTGGTTTCCATCCTGTTACATTGTACTCCTTTTAAAAAAAGCAAATACAAAGCCATTGAAAATAGGTATTAATACTCTCAAAACAGGCAATTACATAAACTACCTTTAGAAAATCATATCTGAGGGATTCGTTTATCCCGGAAGCCAGGAGTATGTCTTAAATACTAAAAGACGGACAACCTGGAAGTAACAAGCTGGAATCAAAAGGTTTTTAATCTAATATTTGACCATCATGAATGAACCTCCAAAGTACTCATCAGGAGAAGTTAGTAATCCTGCTTTGTTTTCGACCTGTCAAAGAGGAGTAGCCATCTTTTAAAACAAATTACATGTCCTGGGAAAGGGCTGGGAAAATGCCGGTATAAATGAAGGTTGGCCATTGGAACACCACCAGTTCAATCTATCACAGCTAAATCTAACACGAAATAACAAAGGCAAATCAGGACTTGAACTGATTGACGAAAAAGCCTTTAAATCAGAAAAAAACTGGGTTAAACAGGAGATGAAAGTTCCTGACTTTCGTAACTCAGGGAATAGCGGAAGTAAGGCCCATCCGGCACTCACAGCTAGCACTACTGATATGTGGGCTTTTTATCAAGGAAAGATAAGCAGTCAAAGTTTGCCTCTCATTGGCAGACAGTTTACACCCGAGGAAGAGCAAGGTGCGGACAATAATATTTGGGGACCGCCGATAATAATGAAGATGCACGATGGTACTCCAATAGAACACCTTGGTGCAGTCAGTGCGCGTTATTTTGGTCCAGACCAGATTATTGTTGTTGCAGGAGGATACATAGGCATGTCTAGTGACTATCCAGATCCTCATAAAGGGTCCATTTTCATTGGAATCTTTAACCTGGATGATCTGAACGAGAAAGACAATAGCTGGAAAGCAGTATCAAGCGAATGGTTAAGTGTCTCATCTGTAATGTTCTACATGGAAGACCTTCCTACGCCATTATTGGGTTTCGATTTCGGTCGAAACATTAGTATAGACTGGTTTCTTGATCTTGCAATTAAAGATGTTGATCACCCGGAATACGGCCTGGCAATAAACTTCTCTGCAGGAAAGTCTTATACAAACTTTTCTCCAACCATTTTCCTTTCTCTAACAGCAGAGGAGGGTACCGGAAAGATTACAGGATGGGATGCGAGTGCGCCAAAAGGGAAACTAAGACCAAATAACTCAGCTACCGGTGAGTCTGGTCTAATGCGAGACCCGGCAGGAAGGCTGAGGACTTACAGCTATAATTCCGACAAAAAGGTTGACCAAATTCAATCGCGTTATTACAATACTGTAGCGTTTCCTAAACCTGAGAATAAATTTGAATCTTCCGGCCTTGAAGCCTTACCACACTACAAATTTAAAGGTACGGAGATGTCCCCGGAGGAGGCAGCGCTTTTGCAATCGGCAATTGGTTATAGCGAATTGATTGATTATAAGATTCTTCCAAGTGGCGTTTTTTACAATTTTCAGCCTGGAAATACCTCACCAGGAGATGACATGATGGATTATCCAATTCTTGAATTCACCGTTTACAACAGGGATAAGTGCCAACTCAATTATTATGGCTCCATCCGAACCGTAACTGCAACGAAGAAACCCATTCCCAAACAGCATACAAACGGACCCACCATCATAATTGGTGGCATAATAGATGGACCAATACCCTTTCCACTTGAAAATTATTTAGGTTATGAATTATCTGCCGGAACAGATGAAGTTGGCACACTCAACTATACAAAAGAAAAGGAAACAGAAATAGAGAAGAGTGTTGAAAGTTCATGGACAGCTGGCTTCGAATCGGAAGGTAAAACATCGAAAGGGATTGGACCTGCCTGGAAAATTTCAGTGGAAGCCGGAATGGGATCCGTTCTGAAAAAGAGTGCAGGTTCAGAAACAGATCATGAATTAAGTGTTCCTGCAACTGTTATTAGTAAAAGGCCTTTTAAAGATCCTGAAGTGGATGGAATAGGAACAGCAAAGGTCCTGGCATCAGAATTCATTATTACTGCCTGCCAATTTTTTGATTCTTCGAATAAAATAATAAATGACGGGCTTTCCAGTGATCCTTCAGTTGGACCCAAGGCTGTTGGTATTCTCACAACAATGCTCGATTCTGATGAGTCATTTAGTTTTGAGACCTATACCGCGACGCCTGGAAATTTAGAATCTTACACGCCAGAAGCTTTGAATAGCAGGATGAAAAATCGTGGATATGATGGCGATGATTATTTTAAGGAGGTCATTCAGGCCAATGCTTTTCATTTCACAAAAGATGTACCCTTTTTAGTTTTTAAATGGAATGAGGGTATCGTGGAAGGCAGTGGCTTCAAGGCGTTTCAATCGTCCTTTCAGGAGCAAAAATGGACCTTTGACGGTAGCTTCTACGGGGGTGTAAGTGACGGTGGCGGATTTGAAATTTTCGGAATGGGAGAAGAATTTGAGACAGCATTTCTCGTCGGAGCAAGCTACTCCCGGGAGAACTCAGAAGCTACGACAAATAAAACTTCCTGGGGCGTTGAAATCGAAGGGAAAGAAAATTGGGGTGGGCCTCCGGTAAGGAATTTTGAAGAGGTTCCGGAATCCATCAAGAGTTACAGTTTCAGATTATATTTCTTGCCCGTTCCGGATAAAGATTCAGGATTGCCCCCCAATTACTGGACGGAAGAACTGATTCAAAATGTTCCGGAGGGCGACCGCATAGACCCTCATTCGGGCTCCTGGAGGATTATGTATGTAGTTACAGAAATTGAGTATAATGACCCCAAAAAGAAGGGATACTCAATCAAAAAAGGATAGTTCAACCAGAGGCGGCCTCATTCCTTTTGAGGCTGCCTTTTAAGTATGAAGTTGTTTAAAAATAGCTCACTGGCTCCTGAAAAAGCCTTTCCATCCCACTTTTCCCTTTTTTCTCGCCCCGTAGCGCTGCTATGCGGCTCTAAAAAAGCTTCAACTGGAATGAAAAATCAATTCTCAGAACCTCAGCAGCCATTCTTAAACAACTTCATTAAATACAATTCTCCCCTATCCCATTCCCTCCCCCTTTTCGGGAAAAAAGGCGCTTTAAGAATGAAGGATAATAAGGTTTGAGTAAATTTATCGCAGCCTGATTTTTCATTCTTTTGGCCACTGACATCGGACTGTCTGTGCTAAATCCCGCCTTCAATCGAGGGTTGGCTCCGTTTTCCAATAAATACGCTGTAATCGCTGGTTCTTGATACTCGATGCTCTCAATAAGCGGAGTCGTTAATAACTCGGGGTGCTGGTAATTTGGATCCACCCCATTTTCAATATGGTATTTTACAAGCCTTAAATTTCCATTCTGAACAGCTTGTAAAAGTTCTTTCCAATCTCCGGCAGCCATATCTTGCATTTTAGATTCGATACCCGATCACCTATCTCCTATCTCCTACTCCACAATCATTTTCCGACTGGCAACGACTTTCCCATCCACCCTCAACGAATAGATATAGACACCGGTCGCAAAATCGGATGCCTGCAGCACCACTTGCTTTGCTGTCGGATCGGGCCTTAGCCTTTTAATTTTCTGCCCAAGCAGATTATATACATCCAGACTTAATGCCGAATTCCCTTCCACATCGAAAGCGATGGTGGTAAAATCTGAAAACGGATTGGGGCTGTTTTGGAACAGCTTATGGATACTGCCAGCAGCTTCTGAGGCATTGGTAACATTCAGCTCGACAGGCTGCTGTTGAGTGATGCAGTGGATCATCCCCCCGTAGGCATACAGGTTGCGTACATCGATCCCCAGCACGGTTCGATTTGGATGTATCCCCTGGAGGATATCAATGGCTACACCATCATTCGGATCGTTGTAGGTGGGCACCAGTACAACCTCATTGCCGATGTAGTAATTGCAGTAAGAGCCTTTATATCCGAGGTTACTACCATAAGTCGTTACCACATTATTTTGGGTCAGGGGAAGGAAAATCACATTATAGGGATCTCCATCTGTATTGGTCGCATTGTAAATGGTATTGATCTCCTGCTGACTGACATACCAGTAATACAGGTCATCGGCATTCATGGTTATGATGGTACTGTCGTTGGCAAACTTCAGGAAACCGTCGATGTGCTGATCGGTGATGTCGTAGCCATAGATACCATCCAGCCAAATGAAGTTGGTGATGCCCATATAGGTGGTCAGTGTATCTTCGATTTGGGCTTCGGTAAGGTTTGGATTCCGGCTTGGATGGGTAACCGAACTGCGGGTAGCAAACATGGTTCCGTGTCCGTCGTGTTCAATGGCTCCACCTTCAAGAACTACGCTGCTCAGGTCAATACGAGGTATGTCCATTTCCTGGCTTACTTTTTCGGGGATTACATCGCACTTTTCGTAGGGGGTATCTTCTCCCCAGCCGTTGAAGCCCCAGTCAAGAATGGCGAGCTTATCATCCAGGTCATATACAAACATGGGGCCATTGTCCCGGCTCCAGACATCATCGGTTTCCTGAATGAAGAATTCGATATTGGTAAGCGGAACATTGGCATTATCGAGTTGTGATTGGATGAAGGTGAGTTCGGTAATGTCGTAGGCAATAATGTAAACCTTTTCGCCGGTTTGCAAGGCATCCGTCATGCTTACAAAGGTGGGAGACACATCCTCTCTGTACCAGGGTCCGTAGAGATAGTTATGCGGCCATTGAATCCAGGTGCCTTCATGCTGAGTTGTTTCTTCCGGCATGATATACTGGATCGTTTGGGCTTTCGCCGAAAGGCAAAAAAAGAAAAAAGGTACCAGGAGTGTGAAAAAATAATGCAACTGCTTCATGTGGTGATGTATTGACAGGCCGGCGAATAAGGGAAGATATCGCTTTTTTAGAGTTGGTTTGGGATTTCCTGATCCTCTCTGATACTTTTTAATAATAAATCACTTCCGGTTCCCATTCCGATGATGGTTCTCATGGCTTCCTCCGGTCCAATGTTCAGGAATATCAATCTTTCTTTAGGAATATGATAGATGTTGCCATTTGCCGGGTTAGGTGCCGTAGGGACGTATAAGGTGTGGATTCCGTTGTCACTGACCTGAGTCACAAAGCCTGTCATCAAAACCCCGGAATTAAATACATCCACTAAAGCCACCTGTTTAAAAGGCATTTCTTTTCTACCGGAAAACTGTTCTGTCAGGTCTTTCAAAGTGCTATAAAGCGGAATCCGGCTGAGGTATGTACGCTCAAATTTGCTGTAATAAATTTTGCCCATTCTGTTGGTTATCATAATTCCGGCACCATAAAGTATAAATATTAGTATTATGGCGGAAGCAATGTGGAGAGACCAGTGCGGGGTTCCATCCGCTGAAATTATAATACTAATCGGTTTTAAAACTCCCAGTATAAAATTAAAAACGATGGAAATTACGATCATCATCATGATTACCGGCAGAAGCAGGAAGAAGCCCTGAATAACATAATTGATTATCCTTTTGGCTCCTTTCAAAGGCACTTCCATTTCAACATTGTCTTCTATTTGATCTTTCATCGGATTGTTTTGTATGGAGGAAATCCTCAGTAGTACATAAACGTTGGTATGTTTTAATTTAGCCGGTGTAACTCGCATTGGGAAACAAGCTGCACTGATTTTAAAACAGATTCGGCGTTTACTTGTTTGTTATTCCTGACGGGTACAAGCAAGATAAGGCATCCATCCTTGATTTGCTTTTAAACAAACGTACTTCACACCAGTAAATAATCACTACGACATGAAAAAAACAGGACTCTTATTTTCTTTGATTTTCACCTTAAGCTTTTTAAATGCTCAGGATTGGGAGCCGAGGGCTTCTTTGCCGGGAGGGATAGCCCGTCATCATCCGATCACCTTTACGATTGACGGTTTTGGCTATGTACTTACCGGAACCGTGTTTGGCGATCCTTCCAATGATTTTATGCGCTATGATCCGGTTACTGATACCTGGGAGGAGCTTCCCGATTTTCCAGGCCCTGCCCGCAGCTATTCGTATGGTACTTCCAGAGGGTCTAAAGCCTATGTAGGTTTTGGTGCAGGAGCTAACGCCCCCTTAAATGATTTGTGGGAATACGACTCTGAAACGGAAGAATGGACTCAATTATCTAACTGTCCTTGTGACGCACGGCTTCACCCTGCTTTCATCCAACTAGACGATAGGATTTATGTAGGGCTGGGCAACAATACGGAAAATCTCAAGGACTGGTGGGAATATGACATTCCTACGGATACCTGGAGCCAGCAAGATGACCTGCCCAGTCTGGCCCGGCATCATCCCTTCTATTTCGGAATTGACAATATTGCCTATGTAGGTTTTGGCCATGGCAGCACCGGAAGTCCCAACATTTACAACGACTTTTTCAAATTTGACGCGTCCACCGGCGAATGGACTCAGCTCGACTTTTTCCCCGGCGAAGCACGTGTTGCCGGCACTCAATTTGATTATGAAGGAAAGGGCTACATATTGAGTGGTGATGGTGACAATCACTCTCACATGGAAGAAGGCGAATTTTGGGAATACGATCCGGCCCTGGATGAATGGACGAAGTTAACCTCGCACCCGGGCAGCAGCCGTTGGGCTCCGGGCAATTTTGTCATAGACAATTATGTGTATTTCCTGGCCGGACTCAGTGATGTGCAATTGGAAAGCGATATGATGCGCTTTGAGCTTGCGCCATTAGCGACGAGCACTAAGGAATTGGAGTCTATTGCTATTTCGGTTTTCCCAAATCCGGCAACAAGCGAAATCTCTTTCAATGAGGATATTTCGCAGTTTTCGGAAGTGTACTTATTAAATAATCTGGGGCAACGCTTGCGGCAGCTTACTTCCAATGAGGTTAATGTACAAAACCTTCCCGACGGACTGTATTACCTACAGTTTTTCAAAGGCGAAAACAGCCATGTGGAGAAATTTATGATTGTCCGATAAGGCTTACGTTCATTTTTAATATAAACATGAGTCATCCCGAATTTTCCAATGATTGGAAGATTCGGGATTCTTTTTTT
>JAAEZH010000059.1 GCA_018222965.1 Bacteroidota bacterium | reverse complement strand
CCTCCAAGATGGCGCGGTAAGTCAGCGATGGGAAGTAATCCGTGTAGCCGATGGTTCCGTATTGAACCTTGCATTTCTGGGCATCTATCGGAAAAAGGAGTAATTAAAAGGAAATATTATACCGAATAGAAGGCAGGATTGGCAATCCATTTGCCTGACTCCATTGCAAGCCCGGATTTTGACCGGCAACAGGCCGCTCCAACAGGAAGAGGCCATTGGAACGATTATAGACATTGTAAATTCCCAGACTAAGTTCATGATCCAGCTTGGTTCCCTGAATCGAGTATACGGCTCTCAGATCCAGCCGATGATAATCCGGCAAACGGTATGGTCCTTCAGAAAGCTGACTCGACGGGAGCAACTGCAAAAAGGAAAGTTGTTGTTCCTCCTCCAGTACCGGACTCAAAGGTGCTGCCGAAAAGTACTGCCAGGAAGCACTAAAATGCCAGTTATTGTCAGGTATCCAGGAAACGGCGGCCGTAATTCGGTGGCGGTGATCATAGATAAATGGCAACTGGAGATTTTCAATCAATCTAAAAGCTTTTGACCAGGTGTAGGAAAGCCAGGGTCTTAGTTTACCCTGCTGTCGGCGCATTAAAAATTCCAGTCCGTAAGATCTTCCGTCGGTTTTAAAAGCTACTTCCTCCCAGTTTCCGGCATTTATAGCCAAGGTCGCTTCTTCATTTAGAATACCGGAGCGAAACTGCGCGATATTTTGCATCTCTTTCCAGAACAAGCCCAACTCCATGGACCAGATTTTTTTCAGATTCCCCTTTAGCCCAATAGCGGCTTGCCAGGCATATTGCGGAGGCATGGCTTCAGAAGCAGGCACCCATAGATCATTTGGCAGACCGGCATCAGAGGTGGTGAGCAAATGCAGAAACTGCACCATCCTGCTGCCCGAAAAGTGAACATTCCAATTTGGCAGAAAATGGTAAAAGACCTGAAACCGGGGTTGCCAGGCAAAAAAGCTTGAAGAACTGTTTTTCAGGGCAGAAAAATGCAGCCCGGCAATCATTTCCCATTTATTCCAACTGATTCGATCCTGTACATACAGACCGGCTTCGAGCGTTTGAAGCAAAACCGAATCCTGACTAAACCGATCCAGCAACAGAAGATTGTCAAAACGCTCTACCTGCTCCTCCAATGCACTTATGCCGGGTGTATATGCCAGTCCGGATACATTGCCTCCCATTTGCCAATGATGGAAATTGCCGTAATAATCCAGGTCAAGCCTTACAGCCTCTTTGCGAATATTGGACTGAAAAAGGCTGGCATTCTGTAAAGCCAGTACCGGACTATCCTGATAGGAAATTTCTGCTTTGTAAGAAGATTCATTCGAATAGGAAAATCGACTTCGGATCAGGGTGAGGTTGGAAAACATCCTATCTCCAAACAAATGGTTCCAGCGCAGCGAAACCATGTTATTCCCCCAGTCATAAGCATATTCATTTTCAGCATATTGTTGAAATCCGGGAGTTGGATCACTTAGGGAATCCGGAGTAGCCCGGGTGGCTGAATAATCATAGTATTTATCTCCACCGGTATAAAAGGACAGGTACAACTTATCATGTTCACCCAGCTTGTACCAGGATTTCAGATTTACATCGAAAAATCGGTAGTTCCTTTCTCCCTCTCTGCCAATTTGTTCTTTTTGATTGGCTCCCCAGCGCTGAATAAATGGATCTAAATGCGTGCGGCGACCAGCTATTAAGACTGCCCCCTTATTGTGAAAGATCGGTGTCTCAACCAATACCTGACTGGCAATAGTTCCGATTCCCAGCGAACCGCTGAGTTTTTGGTTGTTTCCTTCCCTGTTGCGGATATCCAGTACAGATGCTATCCGACCGCTGTAACGCGCCGGGAATCCCTCCTTGTAAAAACGAACATCTCGAACCAGATCCGGATTAAAAATGGATACCAGCCCCAGTGTATGCGTTGGATGATAAATAGGAACATCATCCATCAATACCAGATTCTGGCCATTGCTTCCTCCTCTGACAGAAATCCCGCCATAGCCATCCGGACCGGATTGTACGCCGGGCATAAAGTCCAGCATTCGAAAAACATCTGGTTCTCCCAAACTGAAAGGGAAGGTTCTTAGTGTTGGAAGGGGTAATTGTGCTTTTTCATTAGATGCAGCGGAAACTTTTGATCCAAGGATTACTACTTCTTCCAGTGTCAATACAGGATCCAGGTGTACATTCAATCGGATGCTTTCAGACAGTTCCAACTTATAGCTGCCTTGTTGATATCCCAAATAAGAAATTTGAAATTGGTGGGTACCGGCTGGTAAGCGGATGCTGTAATAACCATAGCTATTGGTGTAGGTTCCAATACCGGATTCCGGAATTCCAATATTTGCGCCGACGAGTTTTTCGCCTGTGGAAGCATCCGAAACATATCCGCTGACGGAGTAATAGAGTCTGTAGAGCGTAATGCGGCCAGCTTCGTATTCATAACCAATTCCGGTGCCGGAGAGGCAATGGTTTAATACTTTGCTTAATGCTTCGGACTTAAATTCAGCGGAAACGCTTTGATCGGAGGAGAAAAATTTTGGAGAGAAGGTAATGTCAAGTTGGGCCGCTTCACTGATTTGCAACAGGGCCTCTGCAACAGAAACACTATCCAGACTTACACTAATCGATTTTTGAAGACCTGATTGTGCATTGATTATTCCACTAAATAAAAGAAACGGGAATAGCAGAATAAGCACACATCTCTGTGGATGCATATAACCAGTTTGATTTCTGGGCCGCTAGTGAGGACAGGTTCCTCCCCGGATTACAAATTCGTCTTCTCGTTTTTTCACCCATTTGATCTCCAGGAACGAACGCAGGTTGTCGAGCAGATCTTCAGGTCCCTTTTCCAACATATACCGGCCGCTTAGCGGACAATCGGCCAAATCACTGTTTTCAAGGCGAATGGTAATATCAAAAGCATTTTCCACATCGCCAAGAACATCGCTTAGTTTCGTATTGCGAAACTTCAAATCGCCTCGCTTCCAGGCCAGCTCATTGAGGTTGGGCCGGGATTCTTTTTTAAATCCGGCAAGCGCATGATCATAGATGCCCCTCTGGTCGGCTGTTAAAATTAGAGATGCTTCCGTGGATTTGGATTGCAACCGCACTTTTCCGCTTGCAACGCTTACCACTGTTTGGGATTCAACAGGTTCGGCCCGTACATTAAAACTGGTTCCCAGCACACTTACTTCAATATGTGCTGTAGAAATTTGAAAAGGAAGGTCCGGGTTTTCTGCAACATCAAAAAAGGCTTCTCCTTCTAAACGAACGGGTCGAAGGTTCGCAACTGCAGACGACGGATAGGACAAGCGACTTCCAGGACGAAGATAGACCAGCGTTCCATCAAATAGTTTGACTTCGCGCACACTGTCTTCAGCTAAAGCTTCATTCCACTTTGAATCCAATAGCAAGCCCGATCGCGGTGAAAACCACGACCAGAGTCCAAAAGAAATCATAAAAAGCAGCGTAGCTGCAATTGCTATCCACCGTCGTCTGCTTAAGTTCCGAACACGGACGGGGGTAGTGTCCGCTTGAAGCCGGGATTGCAAGGACGCATATTCGGCATCCAGATTAGCCATAGGTAGATTCGGATAATCTTCGCTCTGTTGCCAGGCGGTTCTGATCCGATCTGCCAGGCTTCGGTTTTCGGGATGGCCTTCCTCCCAGGAAGTCAATGCCTCCTGTTCAGTATCCGATATGGTACCTTGCAGTTGTTTATAAATAAGCAGTATGTAGAAATCTTCCTGCATATTGTTCTGGTGTTTCCACTTTTAAAGAAGCCAGGTGGAAAAGGCTTTTAGAGAATTGCTTAGTTTTTTTAGTGCTCTCGTTATCTGGTTTTCAATGGTCTTGGTTGATATTTCCAGCTTTTTGGAAATCTCTTTATGAGACAAATTTTCAAAGCGGCTAAGTACAAATATGGTTCTGCATCTGGGTGGTAAACTGTTTATAGCCGCCTGTAATCTTGCCACTCCTTCTTTACTTTCCATTTCCCGATCCGGGATTGGGTTGGAGGAAATTCCGTTTTCCAGCTCTTCCTGGCTGCGGTTCTCCATCAATTGGTTGCGTTTGATCAGATTCAGACAACGATTTACAACCATTTGCCGCAAATAAGCCGAAGGCGCTTCTTTTATAACCAGGCTCTTTCGACGGGTCCAGAGTTCTGCATAGGCATCCTGGACCATGTCTTTGGCCCGGTTGTCATCTGCCAGATATCGATAAGCCGTTACCTGTAAGTATCTGTAATAATGCTCAAACAACATACGAAACGCCCGCTCATCAGCTTTATGCTGAATAGAATGCCACAATCTTTGCTCTTCCGGAAGCGGGAGTTTCTCCATGTATATTTTGATCCATTCTCAAGACAAAGGTAAAAAAGCAGGTAGCCATTTCGACTACCTGCCGCTCATGGGATAATATTGTTGTCTTGGTACTGTACTTTTTAATTGTCGCAATCGACCACGAGATCATGCAGATCTTCGGGAGTTTCAGCGACCATCAGATCTCCGCTGTCTTCATCTGTTACTTCTACCGGGAACACCACACATTTAACCTGCGGGAAACTACCAGGCATATCCAAATAATCTTCCAGTTCCGCCTGATCATTTACGGTGTCTTCATTTCCGTTTGCTAAAACAAAGGTCAGGGGATAAACGAGATCGTAGCATGCTTCACCCTGATCAAGATCATTCAGGGTATTCAGGAAGCTTGTGATAAGGCCGTGTGAACAACCATCGCCATCGTCTTCACAATCATCAATCAAATCATCCAGCTCGTCCGGATCATTTACCGGAACTTCATTTCCATCCTCATCGATCAGGATGATTGGAAAAACGAAATCTACTGGTGCCGGACTACCGGTCAGAATCAGAGCCAGTTCGTCCGGATCATTAGCTACAGCAGTGGTGCTATCTTCCAAAAGGATTTCAATCGGATATCCCAGTTCGTAGCATTCCAAATCTCCCAATTCCCAGTCATCATCGTCATCGTCGCAATCGGCTGCCAGGTCAAATAATGCATTCAGATCTGCTGCTGTTACCGGGTTGCCATCTTCGTCAATCAACGTAATTGGAAAAACAGGAGCGACCGGATAAGGAGCATCATCAAAAAGTGCAATCAGCTCGTCTTCATCATTTACGGTAGCAATGGTAGTGTCTGAAAGCTCTACATCAATAGGATATTGAATGCTGTAGCAATCAAACAAGTCATCCCCAAAGATATCTTCGAGATCATCGTCATCGTCCGAACAAAGGTCCAGATACATTTGAAGATCGTCTTCATTTTCAACGATTATTTCGTTGCCGTCTTCGTCAATCAGCGTAATCGGAAAAACAATCTGGATCGGTCCTGGATTGGCATGCAGAAGTCCGGACATCTGCCCTTCATTTTCGGCCACTTTTTCATTCCCGTTTGGAAGAATGAATGAAATCGGATATACTACCTCATAACAATCGGAACCGCCGCCATTGCCTCCCCCCATACTCAACATGGAAATCATCTGTGTGTGATCAGCATCCAAATCCGGATTGAGATCATCAGTATTACAAGCTGTCGTAAAAAGGGAAGTTGCCAGTGCAAACATCCAAAGCCACTTAAATCGAATCATTTTAATTTTTTTCTCGGTTTTTTAATGTTGATGGGATATTTAGGCTTTGAAACAGTGGAATTCCTTACTGCTTTAACCACGAGACAATCGAAACGACAAATTCCCCTAATCACTTTTCCTGTTTTTTGAAAAAAAATTCGCCGAAAGGCATAAACAACTGAAAACCAACAAAATAATCTGAATACTTTTTTGCATTAAACACCAGAAAACCTTGTCAGTCTTCATTTAATCAGGGAAAGAATGTTTTACTTCCATCAATAATCCAAACTGATTTTGAGCCCGCACCAGATTGTGTTCGGAATATTCCACCGGGTAATACTGATCGCCCCCCAGGTAATCCGCTAAAAAGCGAACAGCCTGTAACCAAATAGTTCGTTTTACGCCACGAATCAATTGATCAGATTCTGTCTGACTGAGGGCATCACCAGCGGTTTCCCGAAAAGTTTTCAACAAAATTTCCAGATAGGCGGGATTCAGGTATCCCCCAGTCGGATCGGGATCATCCTCTGCCTTTCGGCTAATGAGCGATCGGGCCAGATAGCCAAACTCATCCAATACGGTAGCAGGCATGGCCGTATCCCAGTCGAGGATAACACGCAATTCACCCTGCCCGGTGTATAGGAAATTGGGAATCTTGGCATCTCCGTGTATCACTCTTACAGGCACTTTTACAGGAGCTGCATAGGCTTCGCCCTCCTGAAGAGCCCTAATTAAACCTGTTGCTTTGGCCTTCCGTTCTGCGCTTGCCATTTTCAGGGCCTCCTCAAACTGTGTATACCAATTTTGCGGATCAAAAAAGCGGGGAATGGCAGCTCCCAATTGGCGGGGATTCAAATCACTCAAATATCGACTCAACATTCCGATGGCTCTCCCCGCAGCAGCTACATCGGCTTCATTGGCAGGGGCCATCTTCAGTTTCATCCCCTTGAAGTATGGCATGATACGCCAGTAAATAAGGCCCGATTGATCTGGCCGGATAGTAGCAGTAAGCATTTCACCATCAGCCCAGGGCACGTATTCCGGAATCAGATAGGGAAAATCCTTAGTCCGTAAATGTCGACGGATCAAGCCGAAGTTCTTCATCAGTTGCTGAATGTCCGGAAAAATATGGGTATTTAATCCTTGAATCACCCATTCGCCGGAAGGCAAAGAAACATACAGGCTCTGATGGATATGCCCCCCCGACAGTTTACGCCAGGAGAGAAGCGATTCTCCCGGTCGGAAAGCAGCAATGAGTTTTTCAATTACTACTTCCATAACGGATTTTCCTCTTGTTTTGCCTGTATCGCGGCCCGCACCATCTCCAGATCCTCCGCAAAGGTCATTCCATACCAGGGGCCGGAGCAATCCGCTACCCGAATCAGCCATTCTTCTTCGATCATGCCGTATTGGAGCAGACTGGGCAGCAATATTTCTTCATTTTCGGTATCAGCCCGGGGAGCAAATTCTTCAATAGCTTTGTGCAGTTGACCAAAAATGCGCGGGTCAAACTTCCAGCAATTCATCGATACCAACGTATTCGGCGAAAGCCGCTGCCACTCTCCCGATTGCGCTTTACCCATGACCTCATTTTCAGACTTCGCGAGTTCGGTATACTCCTCGATACCCGACAAATAGGGTCCGCGGGTCAGGCATACACCTCTGTTTACCCCGCCCGAATCAGATAAGGTATCTTGCAATTGGAAGGCAGCCAGCGCCATATCCTCCTCCGATTGGAGCAGCACCTTAAAGGCATCGCTTCCGTAATAATCATCGGCATTGATCAAAAGGAAAGGCGATCTTGCAGCTGCTTCAATAGCCAGGAGGGCGTGTCCGGTTCCCCAGGGTTTTTCCCGCTTCCGCGAATAGGTTCCCGGCAATAGAGCATCAGGTTGCTCAAACAGAACTACCTGCATTTTGCCTTTCCAACGCTCTTGCAAATCATACCAAAGTTCCTGCGTACCGGGACGGATAATCAGCCAACAGGATTTTATGCCCGCTTTCCAGGCTTCAAACATGTTGAATTCCATCAGGTATTCTCCCGACTTGCCGACCGGGGTCAGTTGTTTTTGTCCGCCAAACCGTCTTCCTACACCGGCGGCCAGAATGACCAGCGGCATTTGTGATCTTGTATTATTTTCCACTATTACCAGTCTCCTTTTGCAAAGTTATTCTCACGCATGGTCCAGCGGCCCCGGGTAAAATCGGGCATAGCGACAGCGGTACTGCCCAGGGTTATGGATTGTTCCGAAAGGGGCGTGATAGCCAGCCAGGTCGCTGCATCATACACATCAATTGGCGGCTCTGTTCCGGCTTTTCCACATTCGATAAAAGCATTAAACAGAAAATAATCCATCCCGCCATGACCGGCACCTATTGCCTTTTGCTCATCCTTTTTCCAAAACTTGTGATCGTATTTTTGCAACCAGGGAGCAGCTTCTTCCCAGCGGTGTTTGGGGCTTTTACCTTCAATGTGCAATTTGTCATTCAGGTCCATCCAGATGCCTTTTACCCCCTGCACCCGAAAACCGAGCGAATACGGACGGGGCAAGCTGGTATCGTGGTGCATGACAATAGACTCGCCATTGCTGGTGCGCAGCATGGTCGTCACTTTATCTCCAAGCGAAAACTCCACACTCGCATTTGGATGATTGGGTCCGCCTTTTTCATGGTTGACAATGTACTCGTGTAGTCCGCGGGCTTTGGAAGCCATGGAGGTGAGGTGCGTAATGCGGTTGCCCCGATTGATATTTATGTATTGAGCCACCGGTCCGATACCGTGGGTGGGGTACAATTCTCCATTGCGATGAACGCTGTGACGGGTGCGCCATTGGGCTTCTGAAAACCCTTTCTCTCCAAATTCGACCCCGCCGCCATAAGGTTGTTTGCCGTCGTTGAATTTCACTTCCCGCAGGTCGTGTTGGTAGCCGCACTCGAGGTGGATCATTTCGCCAAAAAGGCCTTCGCGAACCATATTCAATACAGCCATTACATCCCTGCGGTAGCAGACGTTTTCGAGAAAAAAGAGCGGAGTTCCGGTTGCTTCGTGTACATTAACCAGCTGCCAACATTCATCCAGGCTGAATCCGCCACAGACCTCCATGCCCACGTACTTACCCGCCTGCATGGATGCCACAGCCATCTCGGTATGCCAACGCCAGGGGGTAGAAATAACCACAGCATCGATAGCCGGGTCTTGCAGCATCTCCAAATAGGCGCGTTCTTCCAGTCCGTAAACTGTCGGCTTTTTCTTTCCGTGATTCTGAAATTGCTTCAAACAGGCATCGATCATTACTTGCTGAATGTCGCATATGCCCACGACTTCGCAATCGTCCCGACGCAATGCCAAATCGACATGATTCCGGCCACGCATTCCAACACCGATAAATCCAAGTTGCAGCTTACTTTTGGGTTTGCCCTGATGTATTTGGGCAGCTTCTCCTTTTGTACCCACCAAAACCCCGGCCGTAGCCAGGCTGCTGTTTTGCATAAATTCCCGACGGTTCATACGCTTTGTTTTATTCAGCGGAAATTAGAAAAAAATTAGTGCTTAACAGGAGTAAACCCGTTAAGCACTAAAATTTAAGATGGATAAAATGAAGAATTTGCCTATTTGCTTATAGTCACATCTCCCTTTATGATCTCCACAACCCCGTCGATGTACTCGATTTCAGCATACCAGACAAAGACCCCCGGATTGAGAGGTTTGCCCCGGTGGGTACCATCCCATCCGTAAGCCGGATCGTTTGGCAGGAAGTTGTAGTACTGATGTACAGTTTCTCCCCAGCGATCAAATACCAGGAAGGCGTTGACCTTAGCGACGGTCGAACCACCAAAAATGTAGAAGATATCGTTGTCGCCATCTCCATTAGGAGAGAACACATTAGGTACATAGACATCTCTTTCTTTGCGTACGGCCAGCAACAGATTGTCGGAATCAGCACAGCCGTTGCTTTCGATGGTTATCGAGAAGTTGGTCGTTTCCAGCGGACTGGCAGAAGTGATCAAACAAGTATCACAGCTCACCAGATCTTCCGGTTGCCACTGGATCAGATCCAGAGAATCCGGATCTATACTGGTCTGTGCTACCAGATCCACCGAATCACCCAGGATAATGATATTGTCGCCATCTACAAGGGCGATGAGTTCTACATTTACTTCCTGTGGTTGTTCGATGTTGATCGTCAATTCTTCTGTTTCACAACCGTTGGCGTCCTGTACTTGCAGGGTGTAGGTTGCTGCTTCCAAATTGAAGTAAGTCAATGTCTGCGTATAAGGCGAACCATTGAATGAATACATGTATGGAGGCTGACCACCTACCACAGAGTCAATGATGATTGCCCCGTCTTCATCGCCATAACAACTTACCGGAAGCAAGGAAATAAATGGCATCGGACTCTCCTGATTGGCTGCAATTTCCACTTCATCGGTGGCGGTACAACCTGTGGCCTCATTAGTAACCAACAGCGAGTAAACCCCTGGCTCCGTAATTTCAGGATTTGCAAGGCCGGCATCTCCCGGGAAATCGCCAACAGCAGCAGTCCATTGATAAGTAATGTCCGGACCGGTACTGGAGTTTCCACCCAGTTCGGTTACATCGTCAAAACAGGTTAGGGTAAAGTCCTCGCCGGCATCTGCAACAGGCAGCCCGTTAACTACCACACTTACAGTTGCGCTGGAAGCTTCACATGGTGCGTCAGGTATGAGTGTATAGGTGAAATTGTAGGTACCAGCCTCCTGACCAAAGACGGCAAACGTACCTGCTGCTGCATTAAATGCGCCGCCTGTCGATGGCTGAGTCGAGGTCTCTGTCCAGCTTCCATTCGGATCTTCTCCATCCAGCATATCAGCCAGCACAACCAGATCGGAATTGTCTGTACAGAATTCCAATTCCCCATTCGGGGTGCCGGCATCCAGCGCCTGGGAAACCGTGATAGTTGCCTCATTGGTCGTTTCACAACCAGTTGGCGGGTCGTTTGCCAGCGTAAACTGAACCACATAATCACCGGCATCGGCTCCGGAAGCGTTGAAGAGCGTACCTGTCAAAGTAGCCGGATTGGCTCCTGCAGGTGTACTGATGATCGTCCAGTTTCCGGCAGCGGTCGTGATTTCCAGATCACTTAGATCCAACACACCATCATCGTTGCAAAGGCTGCTTGTTGGAATCAGTTCCAGCGATGGACACGCACAATCCTCAACAGTCACTTCGACGGTATAAACAGATTCCGGACAAGGGTCCAGCGCACTGTCGGTAGTATAAGTAAAGGTATATACACCTGGTGTTACACCCGTAAAATCAAGATTTGGGAAGGCACCCGTCGTTGGAGCATTATCTGTATTCTCCCAACTGCCCCCGGTATCTCCACCGGTAAGCAGTGTATTGAAATCGAGCAGGGTGGACATTCCGCTGTCTGTACTGTTACAGATAGATGCCTGATCGGTCACTTCTGCTGTTGGGATTAAATTCACTGTTATATCGGCAGTAGCCCCTGCAGTACCTGTACAGCCGTTGGCATCAACAACATCCAAAATACTTAAGGTACCGGAATCCGTACCCATATCTACAGGGATCACATCCCCGTCATTCAGGCAGGTTAAGGTTTCAGTGCTTCCATCCGGGTATTCAACCGTAATATCTACGCACTCCAGACTGTTTACGACCAGCGTAATTTCAGCTGTTTCGCCTTCACAAACGGTGTCACCTCCCAGAAATGAAACCTCCGGCAAGGACAACCATTGCACCGGCGTACCGGCCGCTACGTCTACACAAGGATCATCGGTATCAATCACACCATCCATATCTACATCATTACCGGCAACCGCCGACACGTAGTAAACGGTGTTTTCCATCATAGGTGGTACCAGGTCAAATTCAGGAACACTATTTTCTCCATAGACTTCGGTTCCGATTTGATCTGTACTTCCATTATGTAGTACATACACGATAATGTCTTCCGGGTCCAGGCTTGCGCCGAATGTCGGATCGACAATCACAGTACCGTCTGCACAAACATTCACCTGGGTCTGGTCCATCGTTCCTACATCTGTAGTACATGGACAATCAACAGTGCCTTCCACCAGGAATGGTCCACAACCATTGGCATCAGTAACAGAGAAACTGTAGGAAGTGCCGGCTGCAATCGGATCGGAAACAAAGGTCGATCCTGTAAGGGTGCCGGCATCGCCGCTTACGGTATAAGGTGCCAATCCGCCACTGATTTCAAATGTCACCGTATAGTTGAGGTTCAGGATATCACAACTTTCATCTGTAACTGCGGCTGTCGGACTGTCATTGAAAATGATCAACACTTCATCCGAATTTTGACAGCCGTTATTGTCTTCTGTCCAGACAAAGGAGTAAGCTCCAAATTCTGTGACCGTAACTGTAGCATTCGGATCATCCACCGGATCAAAGCTTGCTGTACCAGGTCCTCCTGACACAAACCAGCTGCCTCCAATATCAGCCTGAGCCTGTAGGGTATAGGTCAATCCACAGGCATCGTCATCCGGTCCGGCCGTTGGGTCCGGATAGGCATACCACACAACAGCTACTCCCTGCGAAACATCATAACAGTCATCGGTCGGGTCTACGCTGCCATTGCCATCATCGTTTCCGGCAATCACAGAGATGTAATAGGTCTCTCCCGGCGTCATAACCCCCGGAATGAAATTGAATTCACCGCTTGTATTTTGATCCAGAATCGTTCCGAGCGTATTTCCGTTAGTCCCATTATCGGTATGCAGAACAAATTCATATACATCATCCGGATCAAGGGCGATGTCGCCAGGCAAATCTATGGTCACCTGCTCGTCTTCACAAACACCAATAGGTGTCAGGTCCAGTGTACCTGCATTTGTAAAACAATCACAGGTTTCCTGTCCGGTTATAGAAAGCGGTCCACAACCATTTGCATCAACGATATCAAATGTATAAGGGGTACCACTTGCAATAAGATCTGATACAAAAGTATTGCCGGTCAATGTGCCCGGCACGGTACCCGTCACGGTATAAGGTGCCTGACCACCGATTATATCAATGGTTACCGTATAATTTTGCTCATCAGCGGTACATGCTTCTAAAACGGCTCCGTCGATCATTGGATCGCCATTAAAGGTAATCTCCACATCATCCGAAGATTCGCAGTTGCCCTGTACGGAAGATTCCGTCCAGTTGAAGGTATAGGTGCCATAAGCATCGACTGTAACCGTGGTGGCTGCATCGGTTTCACTATCAAAAACGGCGTTTCCAGGCCCGGAGGCTGTCCAGGTCCCGGGTCCGGTGCCAGGCAGTGCACTTAGATCGTAAGACAGACCGCAAAGCGCATCGTCCATGCCTGCATCAACAAGCGGATAATCCACCACTGTTACGGCATAGCAGGCTTGTTGGCCCGGACCACAACTGTTATTCGCGGTAACGCAAACCTCACAAGGCCCGGCACTGCTATTGTCCCAAAGAATTTCTACACTGGTTCCGTCAGAGGGTCCGACAATGGTTCCACAACTCACGGTCCAGGTATAATCCACAACAGAGGTATCTAAACTCGTAGCTGTGTAGGTTTCTGTATCATCCACACATGGGAATTCAAATCCGTCAATAGCTGGAGCAACCGGCACTTCTCCTACTTCCACATCAAAACATGTTTCCGGACTGTCGCCACAACCATTCGATCCAATCAGACAAACTTGCTGATCCCCAGCAGTATCCCAGCTAACATCAATGCATTCGGTACCCTGACCAGAAACAATCGTTCCTCCGGTCACGGTCCAGTTGTATGTACTAATATTCGGATCGGTATTGGCACAGTAAGTCTCTGTAGCCATATCACAACTGATATCCGGCCCGCTAATGGTCGGTGTCTCGGGAGAAGTACCCCCGGCTACATCCAAACAAGTCGGCTGGTTATCGCCACAATCATTTTGTACGGTCACACAAATAGTACCCCCGGTCGGACAACCGCTAAAGTCTATGGTTATCTGCTCGGTCCCCTGACCGGCTGTGATGGTTCCACAGGTAGTGGTCCAAACAAATCCGGTAGCACTTGGGTCGGGCACAACAGAGTAGTCTGTAACGGTACCATCACAAACGATATTCAATCCATTTATGGTAGGTTGAGGCGCTACATCCTGTACATCCACATCCAGGCAAAACTCAGGGCTGTTGCCACAATCATTGGAAGTGATCAGGCATACCTGGCCAGTGCCTGCCGTTGTCCAGTTTACATCGATGATCGAGGTACCCTGTCCGTTGGAAATAGTGCCTCCACTCACGGTCCAGGCATAGCTCAAGCCGGGCTCGACTGTTGTCGAATAGGTTCCGGTTTCTCCTACGCAAGCTATGTCAGATCCAGTGATATTTGGGGTTTGAGGTACCTGATCTACGGTTACAGTCAGGCAATCTGGTGCTGTATTTCCACAGCTATTGGAAGCTACAACACAAACATCCCCACCTGTACAGCCGGGATCCCAACTCACGGTAATGCTGTTTGTACCCTGACCACTTACAATATTGGCACAAGCCGGAACGGTCCAGCTGAAACTATCAGTATTTGGGTCCGGACTGGTAGAATATTGAATAATCTGGCCTGCACATACAGGTGTTTGTCCGCTGACAATCGGATCAAGTGGCAAATCAATAACATTCACAGGCACACAAGCCTGCATGCTTGATCCACAGGCATTTGAATTGCTTAAGCAAACCTGGCCGGAAGAACCCGCAGGGAATGTAACTTCGAGAGATGGGGTTCCTTGTCCCGATTCTATAATTGCTCCCGGAGGAACGCTCCAGTTATAGGAATCTGTATTTGGATCCGGGCTTGTAGTAAAGATCGCGGTTTCGCCTTCACAAACTTCTGCTGGTCCGTTGATAACCGGATCAGCCGGCAGCGGGGATATGGTGACGGTAATACAGGTTTCCGGGCCGTTGCCACAGGCATTTGCTGCCAGGACACAAACTTCACCACCGGTGGTACCTGTCCAATCGATGGCAATACCAATAGCTCCATCCCCTCCGGAAATCACGGTTGCACCGGGCGGGATAGTCCAGTCGTAAAAGGTTGCTTCCGGATCGGGAAGTATGGTATAGGCACCGACCTCTCCTTCGCAGAGGGAAGTTGGACCGGAGATGGTTGGCGCATCCGGGAGGTCAATATTCGCGGTAACGCAAACAGTCTCTGTATCCTCACAAGTCACGCCGTTTAATGTGTTTGAAACCGTTAAGGTATAACAGCCGGCCTGGTTGACGGTTACAACCGGACCATTGCCAATGACCATGCCATTTGGGTCTGTCCATTCATAGGCACTGCCATTGGAGAAACTGCCATCGAGTACTACTGCCGGCATGGTACAGGTTATTTCCTGAGGAGGAACAATTATAGCCTGTACCGGTACAGCGAGAAGATTTAGGAATACAATACTATCACATCCTGCAGCGGAGGTGTATTCCAGCGTAAAGGCTCCCGGCGGGCAATAATCCACACCGTCTATGGTCAGACATTCATCGACACAAAGCGTTTCGTTGACAGTGGTCTGTTGTGCCGGAATGGTCGTAATATTTACAATAATGGTAGAATCACACCCCAGGTAAGATTGCAGGGTATATTCACAAGCTCCCGGAGTACAACATTCCATTCCGGTTGGGGTCGTATAACAATCCCCCAGACAAATAGTGGTGTCTTGTAGTGTTGGCGGGATTGGTGGTCCAATCATCGCTGTAAAACAATCGGTAGAAAGGTCTCCACAAATAGGATCCGTACTGGTATTAATGGTGTTTTGAAAATCGACAAAAGGTCCGCCAATAAATGGTGGCAGATCCGGACCATCCGTGGTTTGATAAGACAATCCACAAACAGTATAGGTACCCGGTGGCAGGGAATTGAGATCCGGGCCGGGGATAAAGTTTACAATGTTACCATTCTGACTAACTACAAAGGTGTAAGAATATTCGCCAGGAGGCGGAACATTTTCGCCCGGAGCATAAGAAGGTTGAATATTCAGGCTCAATCCGGGATCACCCTGGCAACCCATTACATCGGGCTGATTCAAAGCACCTCCATTGGCATCACAGTTTACCGTTTCACAGGCAATCACACCACAGGCGAAGGTCATATTCCAGGTTTCCAGGAAACCAACATCCTGTCCACAGATATCATTAACAACCAGTGTCCAGGTACCATTGGCCGGATCACCGGGTACATTAAAATCATTCAGATCACAGTTTGGTGCCTGCACCGCGCCCGCGAAAGGGTCGGTAACACCTCCACATGGTGCCGTCCAGTTGCCGACAAGACAGTTAAACGGGCCGCCATTACAATTGTAGTCTGTATTATTTGTAAGGGGGTTGCCTGTCCCGACATCTATACAAACGTCGATATTGTCATTGGAATTTCCACAACCACCTGAGCCGTTATTACTATCAGCCATAACCAGATAGTTTAGACCACTTGGTGAAACCAGGCTTACCGAGAGGTCCCCTACCCAAGTGTGCGTAATGGTGAAACATACTTGTTGCAGCGGACACTGGCCGAGGTCATTGGGACCATCTACCGTTACATCAAGCAGGCCTTCGAAAGTCCCGTTATCGGTAATAGGAACCGGACAGTTGGTACATTCACAGGGTTGGGCTGTCATACCGGCAGGCAGTATGAAAAACAGGCCCAGGATTAATACAATTTTTGGTAGAAATTCCTTCATACGTATGTTATTCTAAAGCGTTTAGCGGTTTAGTTTGGACCATAAATGGCCGAGCGTGACTTCTCTAAGGAAGTCCCGATATGTTCTTGTGGGATTGGGTGCCGATTCAGGCAGAGCTTTGGGGAATAGACAGGGGGTTACCTCTCTGATGCACAAACTAGCAAAAATGCTGCCTAATCCTATCTCTACAATATTACAATTTGACAAAATTTTACTTTCCAAAGTTATTATTTGGAATTGCAAGTCATTTAATAATTGAAAGTGATGGGCCCTAAATGATGAATTTTGGATTGCTTATTCCAAATTTATCCGGGTTTGATGGTGTGCTAAAGCAGCCTGTTTTAAAGGCTGAAAAACAATTTACTTGTTTCATTAGTCAAAGGGGGAAGCCATTCGTGCTTGTCCAAATATAAGAACTATTTTCCCATCCATTATCATCTCTTGCCTTTCGGCGAAATAATAGTGCAAAAAAAAGAGGCTGCCTCTTTCATGAGACAACCTCCACTCTATTTTTTATTAAATCTTACTGCACCACAACTTCCCGAACCAGCGAGTGTTCGCCTGCGCGTACACGCAGGAAGTAGACTCCTTTCGCAAGCTCCGGAACGTCAATTTGCTGTTGCATCCGGCCAAGGCTAAAGTCTGCATTAGACAAATACAGCTGCTGACCCAGTACATTGTACAATTCGAGCTGAATTTCATCATACATGCCCGGACGACCTTCCATCAGAACCTCGAAGCGACCATCATTCGGATTTGGGTACAACTCAAATCGGTTGAGGTATTCGATTTCTCCAATGGAGGTTACGTCAATAACGATCTCTTGCTCAAATGTGGAAGTTCCACATTCATTGGTAACCGTAAGAACAACGGTATAGGTACCATCTTCTTCATAGGTGTGGGTGGGCGAAGGATTGCTACTTCCTGTCGCATCTCCAAAATCCCAGGAATAAGACGTACCTCCGGAAGAAGTATTCTCAAATACCACATCATAATCCATCGCTTCAAAATCAAAAGAAGCAGAAGGCACGTCAATCACCGTTATGAAACCACTTTGTACAATCATATTTTCTCCTGCCTGATTTGAAACCGTCAGGCTGACATTGTAGGTACCTGGCATATTGAAGGTCACCTCCGGATTCTGCTCCGTGCTGGTAGCCGGATCCCCCCCCTGGAAAGTCCATTCCCAGGATGTAGGATCTCCCTCAGATTCATCCATAAACTGCACCGTGAATGGAGCACAACCATTTTGCGTGTTTGCGGAGAATGAAGCCTGTGGAATAATAGCTTGAATATTTACTACTATTTCAGCAGTATCCGTACCACACGTATTTTCAGCGACTAACACTACCATGAAGTTGCCTAAGTTGTCATACACATAGGTCGGATTTTCCTCATTGCTGGTTTCTCCGTCACCGAAGTACCAGGTGTAAGAAAGGGCATTCTGAGACAGGTTATCAAAATCAACCGTTGATCCCATTACATCCGTGTCAAAATCAGCCTCCGGATCCGGCAATACACTTACATAGTCATTCAGCGTAAGCGTATCAGCTCCGTTGATATTGGTGGCAATGATGGTCACATCAAATTCACCCGGGCTGTTATAGGTTACTACCGGATTTTCATCCGTAGAAGTTGCCGGCAGCCCGCCTTCAAATATCCATTCAATGGATTCTGTGTTGGCAGAAGACTGGTTTGAAAACTCAACTTCCAGCGGCAAACATCCGGTATAAACGCCGGAGGAGAATAATGCTACTGGTCCGGCGGTAGCAATTACAATAGTTTGTTGAGTAGTAACTGAACCACAATCATTGGTTGCTGTAAGGGTAACCATATAAATCCCATCCTCATCGTAGGTATAGGAAGGATTTACCTCTTCGCTGGATTCTCCGTCGCCAAACTCCCAGACGTATGATGTAGCTCCGTTTGAAGTGTTTTCAAAGTCTACGTCGGCTCCATTAATGTTGTTGTTGAATCCAACGACCGGCACATCGCCTACACTGATGTAGGAAACTTCCTGAACGGTACTTTCTCCGGCTGCATTGGTCACGGTTAGGCTTACATCAAACATACCGGCATTATTGTAAACCACGATCGGGTTTTCATCGGTAGAAGATGCCGGCATACCTCCCGGGAAACTCCACTCAAAAGTCTCTGCATTGGCAGTAGACTGGTTGGTAAACTGAACGGTCATTGGTACACAGCCTTCAGTTACATTCGCTGCAAAGCCAGCCTGTGGTGCCGTAACCACCGTAACAGTCTCCGTCATGCTTACCGTACCACAATCGTTGGTCGCATCCAGAGTAATAGTATAAGTACCATCCTCTGTATAGGTGTAACCTGGTTCAAAGTTTGTACTCGTTCCCATACCGTCGCCAAAGTCCCACAGATATTCCGTGGCACCCGTGGTATTATTGGTCACATCAACGCTGAGGCCGTTGGCCGAAACACTGAAATCAATCGTTGGCACATCCGACACAACAATCACATCCGTCAGGGTGATCACGTCTGTACCGGCAGCATTACTTACCTCCAGCGTGACGCTATAGGTACCTGCTGTATTATACACGACTACCGGGTTTTGATCTGTAGAAATTGCCGGGTTACCTCCGGGGAAACTCCAGTTCCAGTTGGCGGCATTGGTCGAAGACGCATCCATAAACTGAACCGTCAACGGGGCACAACCTGTTCCCGCATCAAATTCGATACCGGCAGTAGGTGCTGTTGCCACTGTAACTGTTTCGGTCATAGTAACCGTACCACAATCATTGGTCGCATCCAGGCTAATGGTGTAAGTACCATCTTCTGTATAGGTGTAACCTGGTTCAAAGTCTGTACTCGTTCCCATACCGTCGCCAAAGTCCCACAGATATTCCGTGGCACCCGTGGTATTATTGGTCACATCAACGCTGAGGCCGTTGGCCGAAACACTGAAATCAATCGTTGGCACATCCGACACAACAATCACATCCGTCAGGGTGATCACGTCTGTACCGGCAGCATTACTTACCTCAAGGCTTACGTTATAGGTGCCGGCTGTATTATAAACCACTACCGGATTTTGATCCGTAGAAGTTGCCGGGTTACCTCCCGGGAAGCTCCAGTTCCAGTTGGCGGCATTGGTCGATGACGCATCCATAAACTGAACCGTCAACGGGGCGCAACCTGTTCCCGCATCAAACTCGATGCCGGCCGCCGGCGGCGTAACCACCGTTACTGTTTCTGTTAAAGTAACCGTACCACAATCATTGGTCGCATCCAGAGTAATGGTATAAGTACCATCTTCTGTATAGGTGTAGCCGGGTTCAAAGTCTGTACTCGTTCCCATGCCGTCACCAAAGTCCCAGAGGTATTCGGTGGCACCGGTGGTATTGTTGGTCGTGCTGAGATCAGCACCGCTAAGGGCTGTTACAAAGTCAATCTCCGGAACATCCGTTACTACAATGTAATCGGTCTCGGTGATGGTATTTGAACCGGCAGCATTGGTTACGGTCAGGGTGACATTATAGGTGCCCGGAGTATTCCAGGTCACTAATGGGTTCTGATCGTTAGAAGTGGCTGGATTGCCATCTTCAAAGGTCCAACTCCAGGAAGTGGTGTTGCCGGAAGATTCATCGGTAAACTGTACCGTGAAAGGCGCACAGCCGGAAGTTGCGTCTGCACTAAATCCGGGAATCGGCATGGTAGAAACAGTGATTGTTTCTGTCTCTGTTACCGAACCACAATCATTCGTAGCTGTCAAGGTGATGGTGTAAGTTCCATCCTCTGTATAAGTATAACCTGGATCAGACTCTGCGCTGGTACCCACTCCGTCGCCGAAGTCCCAACTGAAAGAATCTGCATTGCTTGTATTATTGGTTATATCAACTGTCAAATCAGAAATGCTGGTACTAAAGTCGGCAACCGGCAATTCATCTACTGTGATATAATTCGTCAATGTGATGGTATTGGAACCGGCACTGTTGGTTACGGTGAGAATCACATTATAAGTACCTGCATTGGAATACACGACCACCGGATTTTGATCCGTAGAAGTCGATGGGGTACCACCCGGGAAGTTCCAGGACCAGGAATCGGTATTGGCCGAAGACTCGTCAAAGAACTGAACTGTGAGGGGGGCACAACCAGCTGTTACATCTGAGCTAAAGTCCGGAACAGGCAGGTTGGATATCTCAATATCCATCTCAAAGGTATCGATACCACAACCGTTTTCAGCAGTAAGCACCACGGTGTATGTACCATCAGAACTATAGGTATAATCAGGACTAGCAGCTGTACTCGTACCGACGCCATCACCAAAGTCCCAGTCAAACATAGTCGAAGCTGAAGAGGTATTGGTGAAGCTGACATCATATCCGTTCACAGCAGCCGTAAATCCGGCGACAGCCACTTCATCCACGGTCACATAGGCTGTTTGTGTAATCGTGTTTGAGCCGGTAGCATTGGATGCTGTAAGAATTACATCATAGGTGCCAGGTGTATCATATATCACCAGTGGATTTTGATCCGTAGACGTTGCCGGATTACCACCGGGGAACTGCCAGTTCCAGGAAGTGGTATTCGGGCTGGATTGATCGAAAAACTGGACCGCCAGCGGTTCGCAACCGGAAGTGACATTCGAAGAGAATGCCGGTATGGGCGGAGTCGCTATAGTGATCGAGGTCTGATACGTATTGGTGCCACAAGGACCGGTCACGGTCAGTGAAACGAGATAAGTACCATCTCCATCATAGGTATGACTCGGATTGGCTTCCGTACTGGTATCTCCATCACCAAAACTCCAGAGATAGGTATTGACGGTACCCGTTGTAAGATCGGTAAAGTCAACATCAGTTCCATTAATATCAGAATCAAAATCTGCTTGCGGTGGTCCGAATGCATTAACATAGGCCACCTCTGTAGTCGTACTGGTTCCAGCCAGGTTTACCACTGTTAGCGTTACATTATACACACCAGGCGTGGTATAAGCGATAGTAGGATTTTGCTGATTGGAAACGGCAGGGATTCCACCGGGGAATTGCCAGTTCCAGGAAATGGGGTTATTCTCAGACAGGTCTGAAAAATTCACTAACAATGGAGCACAACCACTCGTCGGACTTCCTTCGAAAGCAGCAACGGGCGGAAGCAATACCTGACAACTACTCAAAACACGGACATTGTCAATGTACATGTTGTTTCCAAATCCGTTTACATTCTCAATCTTTACTCGAAGATCCTGAACATCTGCGTATTGAGAAAGATCGAGCGACAAACAAGCGTTTCCAAAAGTACCGTCAAAGCAATAGTCCTCAGAATCATTTGGGGTAAAATCAGATTGGCTGTCCGGAGCGGTAGCAAAGTTCCCTCCTCCATTTTCGGTGGCTGCATAAATGCGATCCGGGAAAGTAGCGCCTCCGTTGGTCGAAATATAAACAACCATACTATCGCGGAAATTACTGTTGTACCGGCGATAGGCATAATCAATTTGTAATTCAGCATTGGTCCGTCCGGTAAGATCAATCTGTGGCGATATCAAACCATCGCGTTCACCTTGAGCGTTGTAGTTAAAATTGTCCATTTTCATGGCTCTAACGCCTTCCAGTGATCCTCCCACCGCTACATTGGTCCAGGTTTCCTGACCGTCGGGGTTCTCGATGGTCCAGCCATCAGGACCCGTTTCAAAGTCGGTGCGGAAGAAGAAGTCTGTTCCACTTCCACCAACAACGATAAATCCGTTTTGAGTAGTCGAACTGGATCCATTGGCATTGCTTACTGTCAAAGAAACGCTATACACACCCGGGTTTGGGTAAGTTACGGTCGGGTTCTGGTCTGAAGAGGAAGCAGGGGTTGCTCCCGGGAAAGACCAGCTCCAGGAATTCGGACTAAAGAGTGACTCGTCGTAGAAAGTAACCATACTTCCCACACATAGATTATTGATATTGGAGGAAAACAACGGAACGGGTGGAGTAGGTGGTGGACAAAGAGACAAACAAGGTCTGCCCGGATAGTAGCCATTGATTTGATTCTGAGAGTTATTAGACCATTGAGTGGCAGTATTTACCGTTGGTGACATAATCCAGGTACCTGATGCATCGTGCGTAGCACTAAAATTATGTCCGATTTCATGGCTTGTCAATACGCGCAAAAACTCGGCATTGTTGCTAAAATCCTGCAGACAGTGGTATCTGTTTCCGGTACATACAGAAGATAACCAGGCTATACCGATCGTACCTCCATTAAAGTTGCGGTCTGTCCATAGTGACCCCAGATCATGTGTCTGGCTAAAGCCTCCCGGGCCCCAGTTTGAAAAATCACCCAACAGGGTTCCGGCATTTGTACTGGCTGTCCAGGGATCATTGGCAGGACTGGTAGATACAAACTGCTCGACAATGAGAAACTGAATCTCATCATTAAACTCATCGTCCCAGTTACCGGCCACATTATTCATTACTCCGATGTTGTGGTTTTCTACTGCTGCCACAGAACCATAGGAGTTAAACATTAATCCATCGGAAGCAATCGAGAGTTCCACCTCATAACAGAGGCCGTTTATTTTCATTTCTTCAACCCCATGCTCATGCTTGTGTTTTTGCTCCTGCATTTCGGTTACCCCACAGGCATTGCCTTCATAAGGAATAACATCCTCGGCAGCATAAATAACATACTGGTCTTTTGGAGCATTATCTACAAAATAGGACAAGGGCTCAATCAGGTGGAGCTGACCATTTTGGATAATAGTGCCGTACAGGAAATGATCATCAATGGTAAGTCGTACAGACCCCGCATCACCTCCTGTCAATTCACCACGAAATGCTTTAATCTCCATATCGGGTTCCAATGCTTCTACCCCATCGCTTGTTGCCTGGCGCAGTACATATCCATCCCGACGCAAATACGATGGGTATAAATACATACTCCAATCGTGTTTGTCTCCAATTTGAAGTCGCAACTCCAGATCATTGTCGTCTGCTTTCAGGGCATCATGCAGGCTATTGGCATGAATACTGAAAATGTCATAATCGTAAAAATGGGAAGAGAGTTTAGGGTTTGCGGTTTTCTCTTTGACCATTTGACCTTCAAATACAGGCATTTGCGCCTGTGCCATAAAGGCCATAATCATCAAGAAGCTAGTAAGCCATCCTTTCATCTGATCAGCTAATTTTTGAAACGAATAAAAATGGTCTTTGGGTATCCGATGCGCCTGTAATGAACAAGCATTCAATCGGTCGTGGGTGATTTTCACGTCGACTAAACCTGCCGCTGCAAATATTGTTTTACCCAACAGACAGCATTATGGTGGGGTCTGCAGTTCTTATTTACGTATTGGCGATAATAGCGGTTTGAAGAATTTCTAAACAGAAACCTCTACCGTCTGCAAAAATATGTTTCGAAGGCGATACCCTAAAAGGAATTTTCAATAAACTTTAGACAAAGGGCAGCTTAAACAGCCCAATTAGATGGATACATGCCATTTAGTCGCCTTCTGTACATATTTCACAAATACCTGGCTCTGAAATTTAACCAGTTCTTAAAAGTTCAGTCTCTGTCTTTAGTCTATATTTGTAAAAGTAATTAATAGAACCTTCAAATATGAATATATCCACCAATCGTATTCCGTTCCTCCTGCTGATTTTCGTCATTGGTTTTGGCCTTTCGGCGAAAGCCCAGTCCGATAATGAAAACGCGCAGTACTTTGATGAAAGTGGCTTTAAACACAAACTCTGGTATGGCGGTGGTTTTAACCTGGGTTTTTCAGGAAATCAAAACCTGAGTCTTTTTAGCCTCGGGATTTCTCCTATGGTTGGTTACAAGATCATTGATCAGGTTTCTGTCGGCCCCCGACTTTCCTTTCAGTACAATCATATCAAAGGCATTGCCACCGACGGACGGGTGCGTAAAGTTCAGCCAGTTTCCTTTTCCTATGGCGCATTTGCCCGCTGGAAGTTTCTTCCCATGATCTTCGCACATGTGGAGTATGAAATTGCTAATACAGCCGGCGTTTATACCAACAGTCAGGGCTTTTTGCTCTACGACATTAATTCCGGTGAAATACAAACCTACCGGGAGCTGAGACACAATATGTATATCGGTGCCGGCTACAACAGTGGTTTTGGAAATTTCGGGTATGAATTGCTTTTGCTTTACAATGCCCTCACTCCGGAGAACTCGCTGGAATTGCCTTTCTCCATCCGATTTGGTTTGACGTATAACTTCTAATTGTAGTGTCTCATAAACTTAGGGACAAAACCAGGTGCCCCACCTACGGCGCTTAAAGTGAATCCGATTTTTTCCTTGTTACAAA
>JAAEZH010000058.1 GCA_018222965.1 Bacteroidota bacterium | reverse complement strand
CTTTGCATGCTGCAAAGCAGGGGAGTTGCGCGTCTGCTCCTGTGTCGCATCCTTGCGCCTGCCTGCCGTACCGCCGGCAGGGGGAGAGTCTTTTTCCTTATAGATCAATGTCCCTATGAAGGCGGGTCAATACACTTAGGGTTTAATTCTTAATGCTGCATTGGGAATTTTGAAGGGCCTGTTACAGCTTGAAGCAGTCTCTGTATTAACCATCTTAAAACGTAATAAGAATTTGTCCTTTCTCAACCGCATCACCGGGCTTGATAGACACGTCTGAAATCACCGCGTCTACGGGTGACTTGATCACGTTTTCCATTTTCATGGCTTCCAGGATCAGCAAGGCCTGGCCTTCGGAAACTTCCTGGCCGGCTTTTACATCTACACTGAGCACCAGACCGGGCATGGGTGCTTTGATCTCTGAAACATTGGCATGAGCAAAATTGGAAAGCCCCATTTTGCTAACGAGTTGATCGATGGGATCATTTACTTTGGCTACAACCAGATGGCCGTCTACTTTGAGGTGGTATTCCTTTCCCTGATTTTTAATATTCAGCACTTCCAGGCGGTAGGCCTTTTTATCCATCAGCAGGTGAAAGCTTCCGTCGGGATTTTTTGAAAGGTCCATTTTTGAGGCGTCGGAAGTCTTTAATGTTATGGTCTCCTGACCTTCTACTTCGATCTCAAATATTTTGTCTGACATATTAATCCTGTGGTTTTTGCTTGCCGAGGCGGGTGAGGAAATAGGTTTCAAAAATGGTAAAAATCAAATAAACCACGAAGAATGGCAAAATAAAATATTTGGAATCCGGCTCTACTTCCCTGGTGTAGATCACTACGATTAGCAACGAAAAAGCCATCTTGCCAAATACGGAGCCCAGTACCACTGCGCTGAACATATTCCTGTTCTTACTGGTGGCAGTCTGTTTGCCAACCCAATACATCAAAATGGTTATAAGCACGAATACAGCCAGCGAGGACCAGGAAAGTGCCTGATGCTTTTGCAGCGAAGGAATAAAATAATGCACGCCCAGCAGCAAAACCAGGGTAATAAGTGTCAGGATAGATAATTGGGTGATAAAGGAACGAACGGGCATGCTCACTTTTTAAACAAGAGGTCCTTAAGGGAAATATAGAATCCGGCAAACAAGGCAATAAGTGTCAGGAGCGCCGTCATGTACGGACGCTCCAATTCCAGCCATGCATCTAATCTTTTTCCGAGAAAAGCCCCAACCAGCAAGATAAATACCAGAGTAAAGGCGATACCGGAATACTTTAATGCACTATCTATTTGCTGCTTCCTTTTCGGTTGATTTTCCGGCTTCGGTTGATTTTCCTCCGGCATGCTGTTGGTTACTGGCCTGGTTATGTTGTTTCTTGTTTACATTGACATTCACAGAACCTGCCAGACGAACATCACCAATAAGGGTAGCGCCGGGTTGTACGACAAGTTTGCCGTAGCGGATCTCACCATGAACTTTGGCTGTTTCTTTAATCGTAAGCAGATCTGATACCTGCAGGGTGCCATCGAAGTTTCCTTCAATAACAGCTTGCTTGCATTGTACATCTCCCTCCACGGATCCGGTTGGACCGATAACGACTTTAGACTCGCAATTGAGACTGCCTTTGATCTTACCGTCTACCCGGATATCACTTTTGGAGCGGATATCGCCTTCAACGGAGGTGCCTTGTACCAGGCTGTTGAATGCATTCGAACCAGCTCCGGGGGTTAGTCCGGTTGTTCTGGTTTTAGATTTTCCTGTGTCTTTGGTTTTGTTATTCGAGAACATTCCGTCAATTTTAATTTTGGAAATACACCTTAAGTTTCAGTCAGGTTAGAGGTGTTTTCCGGTCGGAGCTCATTTGCTCCATTTGTTTTTAAAATATCGATCGCCTATCCATGATCAAAATCATGCGGAGCGAACGGCTTCGGCTAGCGGGAAAATAATCCTTTAAGCCGACAACCTTTTCCAAAGAAAAGGCGGTTGTCCCGATAACAGATAGCTGGAAGACTCAAGGTTTTCCGAACTATTTGTTATCAGTAGACTCAAAGATACAAATTCCACATAATTCGAGGAGACAGATAAAAAAAGCCCCATTGACAGAAACGATGTGTCAACGGGGCTTTTTGTTCGGACTTAGCCGAAATTTATTTTACTACTTAGAAACGCGGGCAGTAAACACCACGGCGTTCGGGGCCACAGATCTTATAGACCAGGGCAAATTCGAAGGCACCATTATTGTTACTGGCAGGTACGAGATCAGAAACATTGATGTCGTAGCTGAATCCAAGGCTGAAGTTGTTATAGTCAAAACGAGTGGAGAGGATAGAAGCATCTACCAGTACACCTTGTTCGATTTTGTTGGAAATCCGCACCCAGCTACCGATAGAGAATGCCTGATAGGCACGACGGTTGCCGGAGAGGAGGAATTTAAGGCTTAAGCCTGTATTCACCTCAAAGGATGGTCCCTGCCACATGGCAATTACACCCGGTACAAGTCCTACGCGGCTTTGGCCGAGAAGGAAGTCACCACCTGCGTGTATCGTCAAGCGGCTGTAAAGGTCTTCCACTTCCCCTTCGCGGAATGATTGATTGGCCCGATTCAGGTGATGGAAAGCACCACCGAGGTACAAGCTGTTGTTCTCATCAAATACAGAGAACCAAAGCAAACCGGCAGCCATGTCAGCAAAGAGGAAATCAGGTACCAGCCCTTCCTCAAAACTTGGTGCGTTTGGATCAAACCCGCCTTCACCATCGTGTTGGGATGGCCAGCGAAGATTGATAAAGTTTATGCTTCGTTGCGCAAAACCACCTTCTGCACCCACTACCAGATAGTGGCCACTGTTGCGGTAACCGCCCATACGTTTACTGTAAGACAAGGAAAGTTTTCCAGTCAGGGTAGAGAACTCCGATTCACCGGCTTTGTCTCCCCAGAAAGTACCACCGATTCCGAAGAAGTCATTACGACCTACGGGAATCCGCTGGTCATAAGAAACAGAATAGGTGTTGTAAGCGAAAGTTTTTAAGACACTGGCCCATTGGTTCCTGTAGTTGGCTGCAAGGCGAATGTTACAGTTCATAACACCTGTCATCGCCGGATTGAGATTCAGTGGCGAGAGGTAGAACTGAGAGAAGTGAATGTCTTGGGCCTGCGTTCCCGAAATTCCAATACCCAACAAGCAGGCTACCAATAGCAGTCTCAATTTTTTCATATGTATCAGTTTGACTATTCCCGAGGAGTGATGAAAGATTATTTTGCCTCCGTAAATGAGAATGCACAATAATACCAATTGTACATCATATGGGCGAATAATTTCTGTTAAAAAACCGCCCACTCCATTTTTTGGAGTCACTTTTTAGATACAGGTACTTGCCTAAACGTTGCCTGACTACCGGATATTTTCAAAAAAAGGCGTTGCAAGCGTTAAAAACTACCTGTCCCTAAAAAGCAGTGTTCAAGTTCAATGGCATAAAGGTAGATGTTTTTACTTCTTTTTTTCCATACAATCCACAATTTAATATGCGGCTTTTTTACAATTTGTCATTCTTACCTTTCTCCCCCATGCCCTTTTCCAGTTAGTTGTTTGCCCCTTTCGGGGAATGTAGAAACGCGCCACTCCGACTTTCCGCTGTTTGGCACCCTGACAAACATTTTCTTTAAACACATTCGCTTTTAAAACAAAATGTGTATTTTAAGGTCCACAAAAATCAATAGTATGGCAAACGCAATCAGCTGGTTTGAAATCCCCGTCAACGAAATGGACCGGGCACGCGCTTTTTACGAAAAGGCTTTCGATATTAAAATGGAAATGCTTGAATTGCCCAACATCACTTTTGCCTTATTCCCTGCAGCTCCCCACGAAGTAGGCGGAGCGCTTTGCATCGCTAAATCTTATGTTCCATCGCTGGCAGGAACACTGCCTTATCTCAATGCCAATCCCGACTTACAAGCTGTACTGGATCGCACCGAACAAGCAGGCGGAAAAGTATTGTTGTCAAAAACCCACATTTCAGACGAAAGGGGATACATGGGACTTATCATGGATACTGAAGGCAACCGCATCGGACTACATTCCAGAAGTTGATGAACCTTCCGACTTTCCGTTTCTGCTGCGGAACAACATCGCTACGATGAAGACAATACCCAGCCCGGCCAAAAACAAGGTCCAGGGACGCTTTCGCGGAAGCGGCAAATCATTATCAGCTCCCATATAGATGAAGCCGGCCCAGTTGTAGGGGTTGGTACCATTGGTATTGGTATTCTCCAGGTATTGCTTTTTGGCCTCCCAGAGGGCCTCTGCTTTTGTTTGTCCGGATTGCATGTTATCAATGAAACGTGTCATGATATCCTGCGTAGAAGTCGCACCTACCTTCCAAAGACTGGCAACCAGGCTGGCGGCTCCTGCATAGGTAAACCCGCGGGATAAACTCATTACCCCCTCCCCTTTTTGCACATCACCTATATTGGTTTCGCAGGCCGCCAGAATAACAAGATCAGCTGCAATCTGCATGCTGTATATTTCAGGCAATAAAATAGAGCGGTCGTATAATTCAACCCGGGGCACATCATCAGTCCCGGCAGAAGCATGCGTAAACAAACAAATCAGCGGGCTGTCTGCGGAATGCCTGATAAACGCATCGGCCGTTGCATTTGATCCATACAGTTCTCGCATAGACCGGACAGATACCTCTTCCGCAAACTCTTCTGAACCATCCAACTCGCTCAAGCCCCTATCATCGGGCCAAAGGCTTGGAGCCATATACAAAGGACGTCCCTCCGGAAGCGCTCCTGCCTGTTGGCGGATAAGCACTTCGGCAGAATAGGCATAGCGAACAAGATACTTATGAACCAAAAAACTATCTGGATCCCATTCATTGATTAGCATTAATGCATCCATGGGTATTAGTCCAATTGGACCATCTGGAATAATAAGCAATTGTTCCGCTTCCGCGAATGCCTGTAACTCAGGCTTCAAAAGAGATTTGTATAAAAAATTGGCCTTTTGAGCATAAGCAGTCGGATCAATTCCTTTTCCTGCCTGCTGTAGCTGCACCATAAAAGCAGTCAGCTGTTCGTCAAACAATCCAAGAGGCAGGGAGCGAAATTGTGTTTTGCCATTGGCCGCCATCGACCAGACATACAAAGCGGAGTCTCCCAGCATATATTCAATCAGCAACCAATTCCCGGACCCCAGCAGCCCTCGAATTTCTTCCGGACTTTTTGGTTCCGGAGACCAGCCAGTAGAAGCAAATACCGGGTACATCAAAGACAGGGAGTCTTTCCAGCTTTCCCATTCGCGCTGTTTGCGGAGGAGGGAATCCATAAAAACCGCTTTTTCTGCTTCCGGCAATTCGCTGAGGCGAATCCGCAGTTGATCCAACTCTGCCCGCAGCTCTCGTTCTTTCCGGGCATGTGTTGGTTCCATTTGTCTCCTCGCCTGATTTTCCTGAATGGCATCGAGGAGTAACATCGATTTACTGCGCTCCATAAAGTACCAGGCAGCATCCAGATTGCCCTGCCGTTCGGCCAGCCTTACCGCTGCTTCGTAAATGGGCCTGGCTGATTCGCGCCAAAATAGTTTGGAGGCTTGTACTTTCTGCTCATACCGCATACCGTCGATCAGCGCAGCCAGGCTGTAATAGTGATCCAGCGCCAGAGAATCCCGCAGGGAATCAGCTACCACACCTTCGCAAACTTGCAGGCAATGTGCTTTATCGGATAGATGGTTTAAAAGGTGCTCCGGATAAGCGGTTTGCAATAACAGCTCTTTCGGCGGACATTCAGCCGGGCTTTCCGGTTTCCATCCGGATACTAATGTACTTACCGCTTCCTGATAAGCCTCCAGAGCTTTTAAGGGTTCTGATCTGACCATAAATAAATCGCCCCGGTTGTCGGAAACCTGAGCCAGTAAGTCCAGGTAGTTGCCGGTGCGAGCCAGCCTTTCTGCGCGATCCAATTCCAGGGCAGCAGCATTGGTTCGCTTTAGGCGAATGAGTGTCAGGCTTTTATTTGCTCTTGCCTTCCCTTCCTGATAATGCTGACCAATACTTCGATAATTGTTGATGGCCTTTTGATAGTACTCCAGAGCCAAAAGCGGATCCGCCATTTCGTCATAGGCATAGGCCAGATTGAGGTAACATGCGGCCAGGTTTGCCGGCTCAAAGCTTTCGTCTGATTTGTTTGCCAAATAGAGAATAATGGCTTTTTCCAATTCCTTTTTTGCTTCTTCCGGACGGTGTTGCGATAAGCGAAGATTGGCGAGATCCAACAGGAAATTGGCCTTTTCGATTCCTTCACCTGCCAACTGAATATTGTGTTGCAGGAGTTCATTGGCTTTGTCAAAATCGCCCTGGATCACAGCCAGATCGGCCAGTTCTTTTTGCACGATCATCAGGGGTCCCGGGTCATCGCGTTTTCTGAAAATATCTGCAGACCTGTTTAGGTAATTTTCAGCATCCCCGTAAGCATGGACCAGCTTGCTAAACAGCCCAAGGTTATACAATGACTTGGCAAGCTCCGCATTATGGGGTTCAAGGATAAGTTCTCTTATTTGACTGGCAGCCCGTGCATAAAACAAAGCCTGCTCATTGTCTCCCAGGTACCCGAGTGTCCGCGCCAGTTGGTGATAAGCATAAGCGCGCAGACTGCTATCAGAATCACAACGATCCAGTTGATCCAAAGCCGCATAAAATGCTTCCAGGTCATCCGTCTGATAATAATGGTCCAGGGAATCCCGCTCCGGACAGTCGGCTGATAAGCTACTGACAAAAAACAGAATTAAGAGAATAGAAAAGTTTGTTTTTAGCATCATAGGTTTTGGTAAGGAAGCAAATTCATTCGGCGAAAGCCGGCCCGAAAACAAAAAATGAGCTCTCGGGCCGATCCGTTTAAAATGGGAAAGGTGTTTTTGGATGCAGATAAGCTCCGCTTTTCACCTTCCCGGCCAATTCCGGAACCGGGATGTTTGTCGATGCTGATTTGCCCGCATTGATTATTTCCTCCCAGGGTTTAGCAGCTCCGGCCGCCCGTGCCCTTGCTGCCATGGCCGCAAGATAAGGTGCCGAAAAGGAAGTTCCGTTGATCAGGGAAGTGACCCCCGTAACATTATCGTCTTTTTCCTGAAGTTGCACAAACAAGGTGTCATCCATAGGCATGGATGTACCCAGGACATAAACACCTTGACCCGGTGCCGCCAGGTCGATATACTCCGCTGAATAATTGCTAAAATCACTGAAGATCACCTCGCCACTGTCATCGTCAAACCACACAGAAGCTGCTGCCAGTACATTGGGCAGGCTGTCCCCATCATAGCAGGCCGGATAAATCAGGGTGTCGGCATTAATTCCCAATCCGTTATTGCCCGCCACGGTAGTGACCGTAATATTGTTGGCTTCCGCTTGTTCGAGCGCAATTTGCATAACCTCATTGGGTGCCCCATACCAACCCCAGCTCTGATTGATCACATCAACACCCTGAGCGATGGCATAGAAGGTACCGCAAGTCGTGTGAAACAAGTTTGATAAACCATCGCCGTCGTGCGTTTTTACCGGCATGAGTCGATGATCTACTCCGGCAAAAAGCAGCTCCCGGAGTACTACACGAGCCACATTGGTACCGTGATTGTCGGGATGATTATCTGCCGGGTTTCGATGATTGGAAATAAAATCCCAACCAATGACATCCCCTGGGCCGGCACAACTCTGATCATTGCTGCGCCAGATATTTCGTTGCAGATCGACCTCGTCATAGTCAATCCCCGTATCCAGAATAGCGATAACAACCGGATCATCACTATATTCCGGAATACCTGGTGCCAGGCTTAAAGGATTGGTATTCGGATTGGCGGTTGGGGGCTGAAGATCAGGCTTAGCGGCCACGTAATAATTATAGTCTACCCCCATGGTTTTTGACTTGGAGCTTTCACCGTCCTTTAATCCCTGAATACCAATGGTGTCCCCATCAATGGATGGCCCCGGTAAGTTGGGATCGACCGGTCCGATTGTCCATAATTCCAGACGGGTATCGCAGGCACAGGTATCTATATTGCTCACCCCATAATCGCTGCGCAAAGAGTCTTTTTGATCGCTGGATATAAAAGAGCCGTCCGGATTAAAGAGATCCCAGTAAACAACCACTTGTTCCGGATTGTAAAAGCCTCCCTGTCCATCGGCTTCAACCGGCAGGCCTTTGGCTTTAAGCACTTCTTCCATAGTCGTGGGTGCAGCAGTGGTAGGCACTTCAAATCCGCCGGGCATAGTAAAGTCGGGGCCTACCCGTACATCATCAATGATCCAGAAATACAAGGGACCCTCAAAATTAAATCGGACCTGCACACCACTTACTCCGGCAGCGTAGGGAGTAATATTATAGGTAAAGCGGGCATCAGAACGGGTTTCCTGTTCGGCGAAAGCCGTTGCCAGATCATAGCCCACCAGCGGAGAATCGGTAATATCAATCCAGGTATCGGCTCGTTGATCCTGATCGGTATCTCCATAGACCCAGACACTTGCCTGGCCCTGGTGCTTGCGGTAATAGAGGTGGAAGCTCAGGTAGAGGTTATCATGGCGGGTAGCCATGCGTAAGACCGGACTGATCAATTGGCCACTGTGCTGTGGCAGTGCTCCGGCAGCCAGGCTGTCGGAATTAAACACAGCAGCTCCTCCCCCCGCTTTCAGATTGAATGGGCGTGCGATTGCCCCAAAATTGCCCGCCGAGGCCGTACCATCGGCCGTCCAGGTCCAGTCGCCAGGAGTATCTCCATGACTTAAATCCCAGGCAGCCGGAAGTCCCGGGCCATCAAAAGGTTCGTAGAAAACATCCGGTTGGTTACAATTGCGGACAATAAAATAGAGTAGCACAAAGAATAATACTAATGCACTAATTCTCGCTATCCTGCCAAGATTTTCAGACATAGTGTATAGGCTTTGGGTTTACATGCACGTTGTGCCAGCTGGTTTTCCGGCAATAGAACTTCCGTAATATTATATCTTGTTGGAATTATGCTTTTGGATCGTGGTGCGTAAGTGCACCTCCGCTTCATTCCAGAACAAGTTCTTATGTATCCCCTTTCGGGTGTGAAAGGTTACCTCCGGATTATTTTTTATTTTTTCCTGCTTTCCCGGAAACTATTTGCAATGGTAAATCGTATATCTAAGTTTTACAGCAAATTCAGGTTTCCCGAAAGCTGTTAGTAAGATATAGAATTTTAGCCCGACAAAACGAAACTAAGCATGTGGGAATTATTTATTGGATCACTTGCCGCTCTATTTTCGGTGGTTAATCCACTAGGTGCCGTACCGGTATTTTTGGCCATGACGCCACATTACACCAAGATCGAACGGAACAAAACCGCTCGTGCTACCAGCTTGTATTTCATGATGATCCTCCTGGTCTTTTTCTTTGCCGGGGTTGGTATTCTGGGATTCTTCGGAATTAGTCTCAACGCTATGCGCATTGCCGGTGGTTTTGTCATTCTCAGTTCGGGTTATTCCCTGCTGGCGGGTAAAATGGCAGAAGGCCGGGCCATCAATAACAAGGTAAGGGAAGAAGCGCTGGAGAAAGAGGATATTTCATTTTCTCCTATGGCCATGCCCATGCTTAGCGGACCGGGTTCCATATCCCTTTTAATTACCTTTTATTCGGAAAATCCGGACTGGGGAAACCGATTTGTCATTGCCGGTTCGGTGATAGGTATGGCCCTGATCATCTTTCTGATCCTGCGATCGGCTCCCTATCTTTTTAAGTTGCTCGGAGTTGCGGGATTAAAAGCACTTAGTCGGATCATGGGATTCATCGTTATGGCCATCGGGATTCAATACATTATATATGGTGTGGTTCATTTGGTGGAATCACTCCGTTAATCCTTTTTTTTGAAACTCGGCCAGGGCATTCTGACCGATCCACCTTGTTTTGGAGACATCAGATCGGGTCAGCCTTTCGGCTAATGCAAATACCTCCTGCCGGAGGCTTGGTCTTCTTTTTCCCATTTCCCGCAGCAGCCAGTTGATGGCTTTTGCTACAAAGTTTCGGGTATCCCCAGCTTCTTTTTCCATCCAGGCTAAGGCAGGGCGAAAAGTTTCATCCGGTAGTTTTTTGCGTTTTATGAGTCCGGCTACGATGAGCACAAAGCCTGCCCGTTTTACGTATTCTTCCTCCCGGTCTACCCATTCTGCTGCTTTTTGATACCAATATTCGCAGTGGACCCAGTAGTTGCTGCACAATTGGTCGCAAAGGTCCCAGGAATATATTTCACCAACCCAGGCCTCCATCTCTTCCGGGCTGCCCTGTTTGGGGTCTGCGATCATGCTGGCCAAAAGCCGGGTTTCGTGTTTACCAAGCTTCCACAATTGCAGGGCAAGGAGGTGATCTGTTTTTATCTCTTTCGCTATTTGCCGGATGTGCGGTAGCCGAACTCCTATGGCCTGGCTGTTATCTATACCAAAGTGGCTCATTTTTTCTTTATACGGCCTTTCGGCGAAAGCCTCTAAACGGGAAATAACGGTTTTCAGGGTCATAATTTGTGGTACAATAAAGTATATCTGGCCACGGATTAGAGGGGCTCAGGTGGCTAAAACGCCTGAATTTGGGGCCTTCAATGAATTATTTTAGGTGCTTTTATTGAATCTAAGCAAAAATAGGCATACATTTGTAAAGTTATTGAAAAGCATCCTTTACAGAAAAGGATCATTTTGGTCAGTCCGGTTTTACATTTTCTCGTCCCTGCCTTGTCTCGTTCCTGAAAATTATTCTGTTCTCCAAGATTACTACCACTTTATTAAGTCTGCTTTTCAAGAAGCTTTGTGCTTTTTAGCACATACACTATTTGATTTTTTTATTTTTTAGCTTTTTATAATGAATATTTTTGTTGCAAAATTGAACTACCAGACTGAGGACAATCAGCTTCTGGAGCTCTTCGAAGAATTTGGCGCAGTTGACTCTGCCAAAATCATCATGGACCGGGACACCGGCCGATCTAAAGGATTTGGCTTTGTAGAAATGCCAAATGACGATGAAGCCCGTAATGCCATTCAGGAATTGAATGACACTGAATTTGACGGACGCACCATCGTTGTCAAAGAAGCACGCCCACGTGAAGATCGTGGTGGTCGTGGTGGCGGAGGACGCGGCGGCTACGGCGGCGGCGGAGGCCGTGGAGGCTACGGCGGTGGAAACCGCGGTGGTTGGTAAGACATACCTTAGGCCGGTTGAAAATTCAACCGGCCTTTTTTTATGCCCTTTTTCAAAGATTAACCTTCTCGGCTGTTTTAACCCCAAAAGACCCACATAGCTCTTCTTATTACTTTTTCATTTTCTCCTCTCCTGTCAACTCTCTCAACTCTCAACTAAAAAAAGGCTGCCTTCCGAAGAAGACAACCTTTTCTTTTATCTGTTTATGGATGTTTAGCGCAAGAGCGTCACATCCCCTTCATACAATTCAACACTTCCATCTGTAAACTCGATTTCCGCGTAGTATACAAACACAGCCGGATTGAGCACTTTGCCGCGGTGCATACCATCCCAACCGTAGGCAGGATTGTTTGGCTGGAAGTTATAATATTCAAACACCTTTTCACCCCAACGATCAAACACGAGGAAGGAGCGGATATTTGCTACCTGCGGACCGGCCGAGATATAGAATATATCGTTACCGGTGGTACTGGTTGGTGAGAAAGCATTTGGTATATAAACCGGACGCTTTTTCTCTACATATACCGTGTAAGAATCACTATCGGTACACTCTCCTTCCTGAACCATTACGGAGAAAGTAGTTTGTACCGTAGGATGTGCCCACGTCATTTCGCAGGTATCACAGTTAATGAGTTCTTCCGGTTGCCATTGTACCACATCTACCGAATCGATGCTAACAACAGCCGTCAATTGCAGGCTGTCTCCCAATTCGATGATCGGATCATCTCCCTGGATATTGGTGGAAATCTCCACCACCAATTCTTCTGGTTGTGTAAGGTCGATAGTAAGCAATGTCTCACATCCTTTACTGTCCATGATTACAAGCTCATAAGAACCAGCTGACAAGTTGGTAAACTGTTTCTGTTGGGTAAACGGACCACCATTCAGGGAGCATACATAAGGAGGCACACCACCAGTGATGGATTCGATTACAAAGAAGCCGTCCTCATCACCAAAACAGGAAATATCAGACACAGACAGATTTGCTTCCGGATAGGCCACGCTGTTTTCAACGAGCACCTGGTCGGAAGAAGTACAACCTGTCAGTACATTCGTTACAGTTAATTCATAAGTACCTTCTTCGGTCACATCCAATTCAGGAGAAGATCCTACTACAGACGAAGAAGTCAGTTCGACCCATTCGTATTCCAGATCCGGACCAGTAGAAGTAGCATTGCCACCCAGTGTCCATTCGGTATCATCACAAGTGATTTCCCGATCATCGCCGGCATCAGCAACAGGTACCGCGTCAATAATGACCGTAACCGTATTCTCGTCATCCGGACAAGGGTCTCCCGCATCCAGGAAGTAACGGAAAGTATACGTACCCGGATCCTGACCAACGGTATTGAAGGTACCGGCTGTTGCGTTAAAGCCTCCACCAGTAGACGGGGTCAGAGAAGTTTCAGACCAATCTCCGCCAGCATCTTCTCCTTCGATCAGATCGGCCAGATTTACCAGTAAGGATTCATCTTCACAGAGGCGTACCTCATCCGTAACCGTACCGGCATCCACCGGACTATTCACCACAATCTCCACAGATCCGGTTGCTACATCGGTACAACCATTTCCTGTATTCGTTACCGATACCAGCGTATAAGTAACTGAAGTTCCAGGAGTGATATCCCACATAAAGCCATCTGTCAGATCGGTAAAGGTTGTATCCATAGTTCCATTATTAAGAACTACATCAAACGGACCGGAACCTGTCAGATTAAACTGAATGCTCGTGCCTTCGCCCTGACAAAGGGTAGCACCTCCAATCAACTCAGCAGAAGGGTTACAGTTCCAGCGTACCGGCTGACCAAAAGCAACGGCCAGACAGAAATCATTCGGATCGTAATTTCCGGAGCCATCATCGTCTCCAACGACCGAGGATATGTAGTAGGTGACCCCACAATCCAACACATCTGGATCATAATCGAAGGTTGGAACATTGTTGGTCATCAGAACGGTTCCCAATGTGTTGGCAGCCGAAGTATGGAGTACATACTGCTGTACATCATTGCCGTCAAGTACCGGATCCACTGCCGGATCCACACTGATCTGAACACCTTCACAGAACTGAATCAGTCCTGTAGTCATGGTACCTGCTTCAGATACACAAGGACAAACTACCGTTCCCTGTATCGTATCCGGACCACAACCATTGGCATCATCTACCAGGAAGAAGTAATCGTCCCCACAAGGGATTGGATCGCTACAGAATGTATTACCGGTAATCGTACCTGTTGGAGGATCTACCACATAAGTTGTCGGATCACCTCCTACAATATCGAAGCACAGCGTATAGAAAGTATTCGTACCGTCGATGGTGTTGGTCACATTCACACCAGCTGGTGGTGTGTTTACATTTACGGTAGCAAAACCGGAAACCGTTCCATCACAATTTGCGTCTGTAAGTCCCACCAGATTGTAAACGGTCGTACCTGTAGGACAAACCTCTACTGTAAAGCTGCTGGTTGCGGAAGTAACTGTATCAGCTACACCTGCACCCGTTTCATAGATAACAGTATATGGAGCCTGACCACCTACCACGTCTATAACAAGATCAGCACATTCACCAGTACAGATAGCACCGCCACCGGAGAGTGTTGCACTTGGGATTTGGTAGAATACGACAGGTGTACCCAAAGCAATCGAGAGACAAGGATCTGTTATTAATACCCCTCCGGAACCATTATCATCACCGGCTTGCGCCGAAATGAAATACGTAACTCCGTAAGTCATGGTTGCACCGGAGAAAGAGAAACTTGGTGTAGCCGCTGTTTGGATCGGCACATTATCTCCATTGTGGAGAATATAGTTTACGGCATCATTACCATCCAGCACTTCTGTTGCCGGATCATAGATAGCATCAGCCGGACCGTTTCCACAAATCTCGATCATAGTTTGGTCCATGGTTCCTACCTGGGTAATACATGGACATTCAACGAGCGCTTCTTCCACAATAGCCGGACCACAATCATTGGCATCGTCTACTTCGAAGTAGTAGCCGGTTCCACATGGAAGCTCTGCACTACAGAACTCCGTGTCCATTTGGATGGAAAGCGTGTCATTGCCATTCGTAATGATATATGGCGGTTCTCCGCCCATGATATCAAAACAAACCACATAACCGGTATTATTGGCATTGATGGTAACATCAGCCGGACCGGTTGTTGGTGCCTCATTTACGGTTACAGTGGCTGTTCCGGATACAGTACCCGGACAGTTTTCGTCAAACAATTCAACAAGCGTATAAGTCGTCGTTACCGACGGACTTACATTATAGTTGTAAGGGGTATTGTTTACCCCGGTTATGGTATCTGTTATGGTTCCGTCTGAAATGATGATCGTATACGGAGCGTCGCCCGTCAGGGCCACCTGTACATTGGTGTCCTCACCCAGACAGATATCAGTTGTTCCGGTCAGGTCGCCGGTTGGAACCTGGTAGAATGTAACAGGAGTACCCACAGCCACATCCAGACAAAGATCAACCATATAGTTTACACTTCCAGTACCGTCGTCGCTACCAACCATGGCAGAGATGTAGTAGGTCGTTCCATACATCATACCGGCACCTGCATCAAAGGAGAATTCCGGCACTGAGTTGAAGGCATAGATCGTTGCTCCTAAGGAACCTCCACTACCAGAGTGGAGTACAAATTCTACAACATCGTCACCATCAAATACTTCTCCAGAATCATCATAATTGGCTATTGCAGGACCGTCTCCACAAATATCCAGAGGAGCCTGATCCATTGTACCTGCTGCAGAAACACAGTCACAATCTACCGGTACAGCAGTAGTAACAGTAACAGTATCACATCCATTGGCATCATATACCTGGAAGAAGTAAGTGTTGCCCGCTGGAATCTCATTACTGGTAAACACAGCCGGAGAACCTGGCGTAATAACGCCACTACCCGGAGGATCGACCACATAAGAACCGGCATCGCCACTGGTAATATCAAAAGTTACTGTGAAGGCGGTTACCGTAGTATTACAGGCTGTCGCAATATTTTCTACCACAGGGGGTGTATTGACAATCACATCTCCACACCCACTCGCTACACCCGGACAATTGTTGTTAGAAATCTCCGTGAGACAGTAAGTTCCTGCTATGGCATTAGCAACCTGCAGGGTATACGGATTCGCAGAAATACCTGAAAGGGTATCTGGAACTCCAGCCGGATCCTCAAATATGATCGTGTAAGGACCAGGACCGCTAAAGTCTACGGTAAAGGTCGCAACCTCTCCCACACAAATAACCGGATCTCCGGATAAGGTACCGGTTGGTTCTTCATTGTAAACAACAGGCGTACCCTGAGCCACTGACAAACAAGGATCTGTAACATCAACAACACCACCTCCCAGATCATCACCAACGATGGCCGAGATGTAGTAGGTCGTTCCGTAGGTCATACCCAGTCCTGCATCGAAACAGAATTCCGGAGTAGAGTTCCGGGCAATCTCATTCACAATACTCAAACCTGAACCTTCGTGCAGTACAAATTCTACCGCATCATTGGCATCAAGCACTTCACCGGCGTTGTCATAAACCGCCGTAATACATGCTCCGTCTCCACAAGCTGTAAGTGGTGTTTGATCCATCGTACCAACATCTGTGGTACAATCACAAACTACAATACCCGAAACCGTTACGGTATCACAAGCATTGCCATCTGAAACGAGGAATGTATAATTACTGCCTGTTGGCATAGCCATGGAAGTAAAGATGTATGGAGGGCCGGCAGAAATACCAGCAGAACTTCCATTCACCATATATGAGGATGGATCACCTCCTGTAATTTCAAAGGTGATGGTAAATTCAGTATTCGTAGGATCACAGGCATCCATAATGCCAACAGCCTGAGGGGCTGTATTTTCGGTAATAACACCCGTACCAGATCCGGTATTTACACAACCATTGGCATCCGTTACTTCAACAATGGTGTAATCACCTTCGCTGCAGCCGTCATAGATAAATGGATTATCAGTAATACCACTGATAGGAGCCGTCGGACTTCCGTTTACAGCCACAGTAATTGTCCACGGACCAGTTCCTGTGAAATCAATTTGCAACGGACCACAATCGCCGCTTCCTGCACAAATCGACTCATCGCCGCTAATGATTGCCGTTGGCAGCGGATTTTCTGTAACCACACCTGTTCCGCCGGGGATACCAGGACAGCTACTTTGATCCGTAACACTCAATATTGTATAATCGCCGGCCTCGCCAACTGACAAGGTATGCGGAGAGGTTGTTATTGGAATGGTAGTATCGTTTCCACCATTTAATTGATAAGTAACCACCCATGGGCCGCTTCCTGTCAATTCAATCGTGAGGTCTACCAAATCACCACTACCCGCACAGTATTCTCCGGAACCAGAGATTGTAGCTGTTGGAGCCGGGTTAACCGTGGTTTGGAAACAAGCTTCTGCAGAAGAACCACAGACATTTTCAGCGGTCACACAGATTTCTCCGCCACCGGTTTGATCCCAGGTAACATCAATAGAGTTTCCATTATCTACGAATGTTCCCCCACTCACTGTCCATATGTAGGAAGTCGCATTTGGATCAACCATTACGGAGTACGTTTCGGTTTGCCCCAAACACAAATCATCATTACCCATAATGGTTGGCTGAGAAGGTACATCCAACACCACAAAATCAATACAAATCTGGTTACTTACTCCACAGTCATTGGTTGCTGTAACACAAACCTGACCATCAGAAGCACCGTCAAAATCTACATCAACCATGGCGCCGTTTTCAGTGGAAGAGGCTCCGCCACTAACTGTCCAGGTATACGTTGCTGTCGGATCAATCGGATCAACTTCATAAGTAATTACCTGTCCATCACAAACTTCATCCGGACCCAACAATATCGGATCATTAGCACCAGCTCCGAGGGTAACAGTAATACAAACCTCTGTGGAAGATCCACAGTCATTATCTGCCGTTACACAAACCTCCCCGGAAGTTTGATTGGTCCAGGTAACATCAATGGAGTTTCCATTATCTACAAAAGTTCCACCTGTTACGGTCCAGGTATATCCGGTTGGAGCCGGGCCCGTACCTGCAGGCGACACATTATAAGTATCTATTCCGCCTTCACAGCCTATCGTTGGACCGTTGAGTGAAGGTTGGTCTGGTACAGCTACATCTTCAGATACGGTTACTGTATAAGAATCGGTACATATAATGCCTTCATATTCGTGTGTAACGGTAAAGGTATAATCCCCTGCCATATCCACATCAGCCATGATCTGATTAGTCGGCGTAATAGTTGCACCAGGAGGACCTGTCCATTCATAAGTAATGGTACCAACACCCCCGGCAGGAGCATTTGTAGAACCTGTTGCATCCAGGGTCACCATTCCGTTTCCACAACCCAGAATCGGCGGATCAGCCACAATAGCTTCCGCTTCAACTACAACAAGGATCATCGTAACGGTACTGTCACATCCCTGCCAGGTATCATAAACAGCGGAGTAAGCACCTGTTTCACAAGCTTCTTCTCCATCGAAAATAATACAATCGCCTTCACATACAGCTTCTGTATATGGGGGGTCGATCACGATTGGGAGAAGGGTAATTATACAGGTAACACTACTGTCACATCCCAAGTAAGACTCGTAAACATTTTCATATACACCAGGTCCCTGGTAAGTCTCGCCGTCACAAACAACTTCTTCTCCCAAACAAACATCTTCATAGAAAAAGGTTGGAGGAATTGGTGTGCTCACAACAGTTACACATACCGGTGGCCCACTTTCACAGGCGTTTGAAGGAGTCACACAAAGTTGTGCCACACCCGGACTGTTCCAGGTGATCGTCGGATCTGCAGTACCCTGACCAGAAGTTACAGAACCAATGGCCGGAGTGATTGTCCACTCGTAATTGGTAGCACCGGTGGCAAGTGGGACACTGTAATCCAACTCCGCACCAGGACAAACCTGCAATGGACCCGAAATAGTACCGTTGATTACCGGAGGAGGAAGGTCTCCAACCCCTTGTAATACTTCAATGGAGTAATCACACTCATCACCAGCCCATCCATCAATCATCAGGTAATAAACCTGACCGACATTAAGGCCCGTACCGGTAATAATACCCGTACCCTGAGCACCAGAACTCCAACAGTCGGACACCGCCATAGGGCTCGAACAACCGTCGTACATGTGCGCCTGTACACCCGATCCGTTTGGTGTTCCTGCACAGTTATTGGCAGTTACTTCCAATTGAATTACGGTACTGTTGGCGATGAAACCAATCCATTGATAATTTTCGCATGAACCACAAAAATCCGGGGGACAGGGCCCGACGCCGGATTGATAGGTTGACGAACAATATCCGTCCAGATCTGCTTCTGAACAAAAAATCGGAGCAATAGCACAAGCATTAGGTCCCGTACCGGGTTCTGCCGGCTCATTACACTGAGCAGCTGCTTGTTGCAATCCGACAAAAATTAAACAAATAGAGAATAGTAGTTGTAAACAATTCCTCATACCAGGGATATTAAATTTGAATCGTTACTATGATCGGTTCACAGCCAAAATTGCTGCCTGAACAGATTAATAATTTCTTAATTCTTTGATTGTCTTCGGGGAAATAAGCTAACTGACAAATACCGCAAATGATTATTCTGCGAAAAAACGCCTAAAGATAATATCTGTCAGAAGAAATATAGCATAATCGATGTTAACGTATTAGCAAAAGATCTCCTTTTACCTGTTTTTGGCTACCGTTCCCTGTCAAAACTTCAGCCATAAAGACGAATACCGCCGGGTTCATTGGTTTGCCCTGAAAATTCCCATCCCAACCAAAGGAAGGATCGTTGGGCGAAAAATCCGTAGCCTCGTAAACTTTGTTGCCCCATCGATCGTAAATCCGAAGCCAGTTTACCTGCTCTATTTGCCCGCCCGATTGCGGATAAAAGAAATCGTTGATCCCGTCTCCGTCTGGCGAAAAGGCATTCGGGAAATACACCAATACTTCTGAATCTACCCGAAGCAGGATGTCATCCGAAGCCATACATCCTTTTAGATCGGTTATGGTTACGGTGTATTCGGTATTTTGATTCGGATGCACCACCACTTCCAGACAATCCAAACAATCCGGATCCGCAACGGGAGTCCACCATAAGGTGTCGAGTTGGTCCGGAGGAATATTTAATTGCACCTGAAGGGTCGCAGAATCGCCCAGCGAAAGGTTGAGGTCCGGCCCCAGATCTACCGTAAGATCATTGCCCGCTGTAATAGTAATACTTGTGGTCCAGTCACAGCCGTTTAGGTCCATGATGGTAAATTCGTATTGGCCGGGCTCGAGGTAATAAAACCCGGTATAGGTTTCAAATGGAGCGCCATTCAGGCTGGTTAGAAAAGGCGGGCTTCCGCCAATGACGGAATCAAGCACGATGCTTCCGTCATTTAAACCAAAGCAACTCGCTGAGTCTATTGCCAGCAAGGCATCGTAGATAGGTAAAGCCAGCGCTTCCAATCCGGTTTGGGCTTGCGCCGAACAGCCATTCGCTCCGTCAGTTACTGTCAGGGTGTAAATACCGGGCATATTGGCCTCTACATCCAGTTGATCCGGATCGCTTGTTATTCCCGGCCCGGTCCATTGATAACTGATAGCAAGGCCTTCGCTGGATCCGGCACCGGTGAGTCCAGCCAGTAAATTATCACAATCGATCAATCCCTCGGCTGCTGCTTTAGCCACCGGCGGAATCGTATCAATAGGTACTTCCACACTGCCACTGGAAGAACAACCGTTAGTCTGATCGGTGATGGTAAGTGTAAATTCCAGGGCATCAAATACAGTCGGACTAAGACTTTGATCATCCTGAATTAATGCACCACTACCCGCAGGTGCTTCCCACTGGGCAACATACTCCGGCCCGGAACTGGAACCCGATGCATCGAGCATGACGCTTTCAACGATACAGTTTAAGGCAGCGGGCTGCGCAATCACCACTTCGGGCAATTCGTAATTCTCAACCACAAGGATGCTGGCTGTATCTCTGCAACCAGTCGATTCCAATTCGACAATCAGATGGTAGGTGCCGCTGCTGTCCACAAAGATGTTGGAGGCAGTAGTCGAACTGGTAATGCTTCCATCAGGCGTCTCCCAGAAAAATGACAATTCGCCGAAAGGCTGAGAATTCTCCCCCAACAGTTGCAGCGTATTAGTATTACAATTTAGCTCCAACAGCTCCAGCGAATCAATTTGAGCAATCGGCGCACTGAGGTCCTCTCCCACCAGTACCGTATCTAATGCCACACATCCATTCAGGGTATCCTGCACCTCCAACACATAGGTGCCAGTTGCATCCACCAGCGGATTTGGCAAGCCATTGCCACTAAGGATATTTCCGCCATTAAAGGCCTGCCAGTTATAAACAATGCTGTCTCCCTGGCTGGAGCCAGAACCGTCCAAATTCAGGGAAAGAATCGCACAGGTCAGATCCATATCCGGACCGGCATTGGCAACAGGCAACAAGAGGTTTTCTGTAACCTCCACGGTGTCATATCCGATACAGCCGCCAAGGGTATCCTCTACTGCCAACTGATACAAACCAATGGCGTCCGCCTGACTAATAATTTGATTTACAGGCCCAGAAACATTCCCGCTAATGGCTGTCCAGGTATAGGTTAAGTTTGTGGCTTGCGCCGAATTGCTCCCGTCAAGAACGGCTTCGGTAATCTCACAAGTGAGTACCTGATCGGGGCCCGCATCGGCAAAAGGCGGATCGATTTCCTGACTTACTTCCACCTCTGAAAAATCGGAACAACCTGTTTGGGTATTATTTACGGTTAAGGTATAGGTGCCGGTGCAATTGACATCAATGCCTAATTGAGTGGGGTCACTCAGGATGCATCCGGCCGGGCCTGTCCAGAGGTATTCGTATGCTGCTCCCATAGATCCCATACCGGCCAGACTGACTATCGTATCTGTACAGGTGAGCACCTGGCCGGGGCCCGCATCTACCTGCGGCAGGTCTGCATCTTCAAAAACCTCCACACATAGGGAATCCGAACAACCACTCAGCGTATTAAGTACTTCCAGACACCAGGTTCCTGCCTCCGAAACATCCAGACTTTGGAGATTCGGACCTGCATTTTGTTGTACGCCATCGAGGTACCAGATATACTCGATATTCAGACCCATTGCAGAACCACTTCCATCCAGGGTGGTAGGATTATTGGTACAGCTAATCGGAGCAGGCACGGGCAATACAACCACCGGGGAAAGGGTATCAAAAGTCACCGCCACACTATCCGTCCCTTCACAGCCGGTTTGTCCGTGTATGATGGTCAGGTAATACGTGCCCGCACAATTCACTACCGGCTCCAGTGTATTACCTCCTGACAAAATACATCCCGCATTGGGGGCGATCCATTGAATGACATCGCCGGGGACCTGTTGACTGGCTGTTGCATCGAGCGTAATACTTGATTCGACGCAAGTCAAAACACCATCATCACCTGCCTCCACCAAAGGCTCCGTTAGATCTTCGAGGACATCAATACTCACCGAACAACTAAACTGGTTGTTGGTATCTGTTACGACCAACTCGTATTCTCCGGGTGCATCTACACAAGGGAAAAGAGTAGTTTCTCCGCCGCAAAGATTTCCATCAACAGTCGTCCATTCGTACTCAAATTGCGGACCGGTGGAAGAAGCTCCGGCATCCAGGCTAATGGTATCCTGGACACAGGTCAACACAGGCGGTACAGCTACCTCACAATCCGGAAAACAGGCTGTCGGGGGGAAAACGAGTATGCTATCTTCCGCCATACAGAAATTGGTCGTATCGGTAACCGTCAGGTAGACCACTGTTACGGGTGCTTCCGGATCTACTTCGATCAGGGCGGTATCGGTAGGCCCCAGGATGGTGCCATTACTCACGGTCCATTCGTAGAGATAATCCGGATTTTGGCTGGCACAGGTATCTCCGACAATGGTAGTCGACTCACTGCAATCGACCTGGTAGGAACCAACGAGACAAGGATCGGGATAATTGCCGTCCAATTCGATGAGGACCGCATCCGAAGAGGTACAACCATTGGAGGTATCCGTAACTTCTATGCTGTAAATTCCGGGGGCATTAATAACCGGCATCAATCCATCGCCTCCCGGCAATGGATTTCCATTAATATCAAACCACTGATATTCAAATTCGGGCCCGACGGAAGAACCGGTTCCATCCAGGTTGAAATTATTACCCAGTGTGGAACAATCGAGTGTCGTTCCCGGTCCGGCTTCCGCTATGGGAACGTCCAGATCGGAGGAAACGATTACGGTATCTGCGGCAGAGATGTTTAAAACGGTATTGGTTACGATCAATTCATATTCACCTGCTGTAACAACAGGCATAAGACCATCCTCCCCTTCCACTATGGTACCGGAAATAGCATTCCAGAGGTAGGTTATGTGGGGCCCGCTTTCGGAGGCAGAACCGTCCAGTGTCGTATTTGGAAAGTTGTCGCAATTGATGATCCCGGGCAATCCGGCTGCTGCAAATGGCAGACAGGCCGAGGTATCTATATATGTCTGAACCGAATCCAGGGTAAAACAATCCGTGTTCAGGTCTTCTACCAGTAGGTAATAAATCCCCAGGCCACTGACCTCTATAGTCGGCTGAGAAGGATCACTTAAAATAGTGCCCGGATCAGCTGTCCAGGTATACTGAATATTTGGCCCGGTAGTTGAGTTTGATCCGTCAAGTGTTGCTTCTCCGCTAAGGCAATCCAACGGCTGCCAGCCTCCAGGATCAGAAATTGGGAGGGTGTTATCGGCAAGCACTACGACACAGGAGGTATCTAAACAATTATTCTGTCCATCTTCAACCACAAAGCAGTAATTTCCTGGAACTCCAACAACAAGGAAAGAGTCAGTACCAATCAACTGCCAGTCTTCATCATACCAAAAGAAATTTATGAATGGATCGGCAGTGGATGTTGTATTTGGTCCGCCAAGAGTGTCAACCGGCATATCGCAGGTTAGCGGTCCGGCCATTCCGATATCAGCAACAGGGAAAACTATATCCTGGCCTACCACAACGGAGTCGGTTGCGGTACAGCCGTTTGAAACATCAATGACATTCAAAAAATAAGTATCGCCGGTATTGACCGTTATTTGCAATTCATCGTCAATAAAAGCGCCATTGCTATCCAGCCACTGGTAGAAAATCTCCGGCCCCTGAGTCGTTTGAGATGGAACGCCAATGGTATATTGAGTAAACCCACACACCAGATCTTCATCTTCTCCGGCTTCTACCATGGGCGGAATGGTATCGATAAAGACTTCCACGGAGTCAATGCTGCTACAGCCACTTACGATATTCTCAACTTCAAAATAATAGATGCCCGGGCTTGTCGCATCGACCTGAAGCTGCGTACTGTCTCCCGAAGTGCTTCCATTTTGGGTGGTCCATATCGTCTCAAAATCTGCCCCGAAATCGGATCCCGTAGCATCCAGCAGCACTTGCGGGTTGTTACAATTGATGGTATCGGGATTGGCAAGTTGTATTACGGGATCGGTTTGATTTACTTCGACTTGCGTCGAATCAATACTCACACACCCATTCAGTGGATTTTCAATCGAAAGGTAATACCATCCCGGACTCGTCACTTCCGCTTCCAGCGAATCCATCCAAACCAGGGGGTCGCCGTTGGAGTCGGTCCAAATCATGACAAAATCATCGTTATAACTGTCAGATCCATCCAGAATATACACAGGCTCCTCGCACGTAAGCAATCCTCCCGGGCCGGCAAAAACAGGCGGGAAAACCTGATAATTTATAACCTCCACAGAGTCTGTGGCACTACAACCTGTTTCTGTATTTAATACTTCGAGAAAATAGGTGCCTGGCTGATCGATCAATGGTTGGAGCGTGGTTTCATCGGCCAGAATATTTCCCGGTCCGGCGGTCCACAAATACGTAAACTCCGGCCCGGCAGAAGAACCAGCTCCGTCGAGGATGAGCTGCGACTCATCACAGGTTAGACTATCTGTTTGTCCCGCTTCCACCAGGGGAGGCGCATCATTGGCAATCACTTCCACCGAATCGCTTGCACTACAGGATGCCTGGCTGACGGTCAGGTAATAAGTACCTGCCGAAGAAGCCAGCGCAGTTATCATATCTACATTCCCGGAAATTTCTCCATTAGCATCGGTGGTCCAAAGCAATTCTCCCGAACTTGTACCGGTCCCATCCAAGATTTGCGTTGGTTCCAAACAGGTGATGGTGTCGGCTTCTGCCAAAACCACCTGCAGGTCCAGCACCGTAAGGTCTAAAGTTACCAGGCTGTCACACCCCAGAGGCGTTTGCAGCAGCACTTCATAATAGCCGGTTTGGTCAAAATCATCCGGTCCTATTTCGTAGATCTCTCCCTGACAAATCGTATCAATCAGATCGGTTTGAATCGGATCCAAAACCAATAGATCCAATACAACCAGGCTGTCGCAGTCAAATACATTGCTGAGCAGTACTTCATAGACCCCGGTTTGATCAAAGGACATTCCGCCTACTTCAAAGGATCCATCATTGCAAATGGTTTCTGATAAGTTTGTAGTATCTAAGGGAATTACGGTAAGATCCAGGTTTACAAGGCTGTCGCATTGAGCGGCGGTCTGAAAAAACACCTCATAACTCCCGGCTTCTGTGTACTGCATACCGCCGATGTCATACACCTCTCCATCGCAAATTGTATCCAATAAAGAAACCGGTGCGGGCGGTGCTACAATCGTTACCTCAATGCAATTATTGGTGATATCCCCACAGAGCATATTGACATCTTCATCGATGTAGTTTCGAAGGCTGTCGATGGTGATAATCCCATTTGGATCGGGAATATTTAGCGTATCGGCAATCCGGTATGAAAAGCCACAGATCGTGTAGGTTCCAGGAAGTGCGGTTGTAAGGTCGGGCAGGGTATCGTATTCCAGAATGATTCCGTTATTATCGGAGATCACGAAAGTATAATCGTATTCAAGGGTGTCGGGTTCGTCCAGCAGGTAATCGGGAGTAACATCCAGTAAAAGGTCGGGATGGCCTTCGCATAGCAGCAGGTCGGGATAACTCGAAAGGGACCCGGCTTCCGCTTCGCAGCAAAGTATGCCGGATTGATCGCAGAGGATCACTTCAAAATTCAGGATCTCTCCCATGTAGGTAGAAGGATCGTTTTCATACATCAGGCACCATTCTCCATTAGCCGGACCCTGATCAAAGGATTCGAGACAATTTCCGCCGTAAGGCAAATAAGACCCACCGATAAATCCACCCAAAGGCCAGTTTTGGTTATTGGTCCACTCCTCTTCCAGGGGCGTCGAGTTGACTGTATCGGGCACCGGATTCACACTACAGGGCACAAAAACCACGTCCCACAACACCGAATTGGTCGTACCAAATGTATTGATGTTGGGGCCAATGAGCTGTACGGTCTGTCCATCCGGAGAAACGAGCCACAGTTCCAGATCCCAGATATGCTGATGGGTAAAAGTGATTTGTACGCCGCAAACGCCCTGGTCTGCATTGGCCAGGTCATTATTTTGAGCATCGGTAAGGTCGTAGCAGATTTCCCCCATAGAATTGATGGGGATGGTGGCCGGGCAGTTATCATTAGCCGCACAATCGCAATCCTGGGCATAGGAGATGCCAGGAAGGGCAAAAACCCAACAGGATATGATTAATGGGATTATGAAGGGGCGCATCATGGAATAGCTGTCCCGTTTTGTAAAGTAAATCGGTTAATTGGTTTTTGAGTTAACAAATCTAACACTTTCCCGGCTGCCAAAAGGGGATCCCCCCTTCGGATTTGGCACCTGGCCGCTCAATGCCGAAAATAACGCTCTATTTATTCCGAATGTTTTGTGTTAGCATTGAAGTTATCTATAATTCCAGACGCATGTTGGTCAGATTTTGCTGCCTGTCGGCGAATTTTTCACCCCTTCCACGCTCTTTTTATCAATATTTGATCACAATAACCTCCTTAAAACAGCGCAAAAGCGGCAAGGGCCGTATTTTCCCTGAAAATCGAATTATGAAAATCGCAGCCCTATTTTTCCTGCTTAGCGTCTTCAGCTTATCCCTCCAGGCCCAGGATACCACCCAAACTCAAACTCAAACTCAAACCCAAACTCAAACTCAAACTCAAACTCAAACTAACCCCTGTCCCTGCTGCAGCGATCCCTATACAGACTTTGATTTCTGGATCGGAGAATGGGTCGTTTTCGATACGTTGGGGAAGCAAGTTGGGGTTAACTCCATTCAAGCCAAAGCAGCGCATTGTATGCTGGAAGAAAACTGGGTCGGTGGTTCCGGTTTTACCGGTTCCAGTATCAATTATTACGATCAGCAGGCAGAAAGTTGGAAACAGCTTTGGGTCGATCAAACCGGCAGCATTCTAAGCCTGAGCGGCGGATTAAAAGACGGGGCTATGGTTATGGAGTCTGAACCACAGACAAACAAAGCGGGAACGCAATACATCAATCGCATTACCTGGACACCCCTCCAAGATGGCGCGGTAAGTCAGCGATGGGAAGTAATCCGTGTAGCCGATGGT
>JAAEZH010000005.1 GCA_018222965.1 Bacteroidota bacterium | reverse complement strand
TGCCAAACCACAGTCTGTGATCTGGCGTTTGAGCGATGGTATTGATGCCGGCATGGATGTCCTTGCCGACATAATAATGCTTAAAAGATTTCTTTTCCAGATCCGCGAATACGAGTCCGTTGTGACTTCCTAACCAATAGTGACCCTGTGTGTCCCGTTCAATGGTTTCGAAGTAGCTGAGTCGATTCATGTTTAGGCCGTCTTTCTGGCCGTAAAACTCTTTGCTGCCATCTTTTTTAACCCTGATAAACCCTTTTGTGGCTACCAGGAATTCGCCATCTCTTTCTTTTAAACCCTGGCAAGCGGATGAGCCCAAATAGGGGAGGTCTAAAATCTTTGGAATGCCGTTTGAAATAGAGATGACTCTGGAGGCGGTGGGGAAAATCAGGTTTCCTGTTGAATCCATTAAAGCACCGGGGTAAAAATGATCGAAATAATAAGGAGTGTTTTCATTCAGGTAAGAAGTAATCAACGGTCGGTTTTGGTAGCGGTTCGTTTGGGGCGAATAAGTATGAACTCCATTCCTGAAAGTTCCCAACCAAAATACAGCATTGTTGTCTTCAAGTACTGTCCACACGTTTGGCGGGCAGCCTCTGTTTTGCGGGTAAACCCGGATGGCTTCTGAGGTGACTTTAACCAGACCTGTTTCGCAGGAAATCCAAAGCCTTTCTTCGCGGTCAAGGAAGATCTGGTAAATGGCAGGTAGCCGCAGTCCGTAGTCAATTATTTTTTCTCCATTCCATTTAAAAACGGCAGAATCATTGTGGAAAATGAATTCTTCATTTCTGACTTCAAAGTGTTTAAACCCTTCCCCAATTGTTATGGGACGGGTTAATTTTTTGTTTTGGAACTTATATATGGTGTGATTGATTTTTACATAAGTATTTCCTTTTTTCACCAGGACTGTTGGAGGAGGAAATTGCCTGGGGAATGTGCCACTCTGAATCAATATCCGCTTTCCATCGGTAGAAGTAAAATAGAGGCTAAAGTAATTTAGTGTATCGGAAAAATTAGCTTCAACCCCCAGGTACCCTCCTTCATCAGGGATGTATTTCCACTTATAATAGTTGTCTAATAGTTTCTCTAAATCGGATGCTCTGGAGAATTCTCCGTCCTTAAATTCTAAAATGGAGTAGGAGTTTTCTTTTTTCTGTTTAACGCAAACACTGTTTCTGTGCGACAAAAAAATAGATGATGCATGATTTAGCATTTCTCCGCTTTCCGGGAGGTAATTACTGATGCTGTCCTTATTAATGGAGTAAATGCCATTATTCCCGGCCATCCAAATCTGGTTGGGAGGAAAGAAATAGGAAAACCTTATGACATCATCCGGATAAGTTGAGTCAATGCGGTGGTTGATAAAATTCAGGCCGTCGAATCGGTTTATGCCCTCTCTTCCTCCAGTCCAGATGTAGCCAAAAGTATCTTGCACAATTTGATGTACGAGGGTTTGCGACAAGCCGTCCTTTGCGGTGTAAATACGGAAAGGGAAGTGGCTGACAGGAGCAGAGTTTTGTTGCTGTGCCTGTGTTAGAATAGGAAGCAATAAGAGTAAAAGCCCTATTAGGCAGTATGGTCTGTTCATCAAGTGAAAGATACGGGCTTTTGCGTGAAGCGCTACTCAGTAAATCATCGAATTGAGCTGGTTTGTCCTGTTTTTGGAATAAGAGAGTAGGTTTAAGGAGTATTTTAAATAAGTTGAAAAAAGATAAAAGTATAAAGATGATAACGATTCAGGTATTTAGGAAAAGCACAGGTAAACCCGTCAAAGGTGTAAAGGTCTCTGTTCAATTTGAAGGCTTGACCAGAGGGTTTTCAAGCGCTGAATATACGAATGAACGGGGGGAGGTACACATATCCAATTCGCCCGGCAATGGAACTATTTACGTAAATGGAAATAGTGCATATCGGGGGAGGATTGAAGGCCGGCAGGTGGTGTATGTTTGATTAATAAATTGAGGATGAAACCCACAAAATTGTTTTTGTTACTGTTTATTACCCAGTTTTATTTGGCTGGATGTCGTGGAAAAACTGGTTGTGATTCTATTCGCGATAAGCCCCATGAGAAAGAACTAATTAACCAATTCCTATCGCAACCCTCTATTGATAAATCTATGGATTTTGATGGTAAAATGAATATTTGGTTTACAAATTCCTCCACATGTTATGTATTTGAAATATCTAAAATTGGATATCAATACATGCGTCCATGGTATAACGATTCAAAATCGAAACACGTAGGGATGCACTTGATTGTTCCTCCGGAATCGACAGCGATGATTGAAATTCCACTGCCTTATGCTGTAAACGTATTGCACGCATATTCCTTACTGGATAATACTGAGGTCCGCATGGTTGAAAAGTGAATACTGAACAGGTGTAAAATTGGATACGATGAAATGGACATTTTTAATTGGGACCCTTTTTTGTGGGTTGGTGGCTTTTTCGCTCGATTGGGTGAAACCTTTTGAGGGGACGCCTTCAAAAATTGCCAATGCTGAATTTGATAGAGTTCAAATCCTTTATGTACGAATGAAATCATTTCCCAAGCGCAAGAGGGACGGTGAAAAATGGGATAATGCCTCCGCCTTTTTCAAGCCGGATGTTTATGTGCAGATTCAGGATATCCAAAAAGGCGCGTTATTGTTTAACAACCCCTCTGATCGCCGGGAAAACGTAGAGCTTAATGAAGAGGTGACCTTCCCCATAAATCTGGTTATTAAAAACCTTCAAGGCATGCACCGGGTAGCCTTTCTTGATTTTGATTCTTTCTCAAGTCACGACGAAGTTGCCAAGGTGAGTTTTATTCCAAGTCATTACCTCGGGCAGTCTAATGTTCTTTTGGGAAGAGAAAATGAAAAAATTGAATTAGGCCTGGAATGGTTGAGTAGCGATTAGACATACTTTAGTATAAAATAATCTTATGAGCCAAATAATAGATACAGACCCAGACAGAGATGAAGCGCTGGCAGAGAAAAGTGAAAGGCAAAAGGCGTTGGTCAAAAAGAGCGTCGTTTATTTCGTAGTAATGGGAATAGCCGGCAGTTTGTTGCATACGCTTCAAACCGGAATTAACTTTCCCTACAGTTTTGCCGGAGCCATCGGCTTCATTGGTGTTTGTATGTTTTTGTCGGTTTTATTGGAGCTGGTTCGCTCCTTTTTCCGTAAGCGAAAAGAAAAAAAGACAGAAGAAGTCAAAGCCGTGGACCCTTTCTGGTTTCAGGTAGTTGAAGGCGGTTTTGCTTTATGGATTTTATTTGCTGTACTTTCTCTGTTGGGAATGTTTTTTCTTAGTTGACCGGGAATCATCAAGCCTTCAAAGGAGTCGTCTCGCCTGCCGTGATACAGAAATGAATAAATCCAAATAATGCGTTCCGTCCAATTATGCCTTGGTTTACAACAAGCCATCACTCCCGGCAATTAATACTCAAAAAGGATTGAAGGAAGAAAATAAGTACGAAATTTCACTCCCCAATCACGGATTTTCCTGAATTAAACTCGATTGCTTCTACTTTTAAAGCTTCGGAGGTAGATTTAGACTGCTATTAATAGAGAAGGTTAAGTGGGGCCATCCCACAGCCATATAACAAATTATAATCCATGAAACGGAAAGCTTTACCTGCCTTTTCCGGCATTGCTGCTTGTGTGGTGATGTTGGGGTTTTTATTTCTTCCCTCAAAGAGTTTAAGTCAATGTGCGTGTACAGGGAATTGTAACATGCCGCCATCTGACATTAATCAATCGTCTGCCAATGAGTTGTATTGTGCAGCCGTCTATCTGTGTTCCCAGGGAATATTGGACGGAGGTACTGTAAACCCCAATGATCCCATCATTCGGGAGGACCTGGCAAAAGTCTCCTTCATATCTGTCTTTGGTGACGCAACCACCGCTGTAGCAGCGGATAGTTTTCCCACGCCTTTTGCGGACTTACAGGGCAACTGGATCGATTACTATAAGTATGCCAAGGCGATGAGTTATCTCGAATACGATGATGGGGTGCCTCCATTTGATCGGGCGTTTTTCAATTTTAGGCCGGGAGCTACCATTCAAAGACGGGATGTTGCCAAAGTGATTTGCGAAGCTTTTGATCTTAGCCTTTCGGCGAATGCCTCTCCGTATTTTCCGGATGTACAGCCTGGTGATCCGCAATTTGAATATGTTCAGACTTTGTTTGAATACGATCTGGTTATGGCTTCACCTGAATTCAGACCGGAGGATGCAGCTACCCGCGGAGAAGTTATCCTGATGTTTTATCGACTGCTCTGTGACAACAACCAGTACACAGGAGTGACGCCTACTGATGACGATTTCTTTATGCCGGGCAATTATCATCCCTTCAACCTGAGCAACCGTCCTTCTCTCTCTGACGCGAATTTTGATGCCTATCAAAAAAGCAGTTTTGTTATTCCCGGAAGGAATATACCACTTGCTTTTGCACACAACTACAATTCACATCTGACAGAATTACCAGACGAGCTTTTTCCCATTTGTCCCATCGGACGGGGCTGGTCGCATTCCTATAATTCCTACATCACGATGGTGCCGGGCTACTCAAACCCCAGCAACTCCATCAATGACCAGTACGTCGTTTTCTGGCCGGGGGGCAGCATGTATGTTTTCGAGATAAGTAACGGAAACGTGGTGACAACAACGAGAGGAGTGTATGACGATATCACCTACAATGCCGGTCAGCAACAGTTTATCATTACCAGAAAAAATCAAATGAAATACACCTTCGAAAAGGTGACGGGTAATGCCACTGATCCTTTTGTATTGAAGCGTGTTTCCGATAGAAATAATAATACCATCCTGCTCAATTATCAAGGAGGAACTACTCGTTTGGTGGAGGTTGTCGGTACTGCCGGCAGAAAATTTACATTGTCCTATAATGGAGACGGGATGCTGGCTTCGGTGACCGATCCGATCGGTAGAGAGGTTACATTCGACTACGATCCGGCCACCTTCGATCTTTTGACCTACACCGATGCGGAAAACCTGGAAACAACCTACCTCTATCCCTTTGAGCCGGGTAAAGAACACCTACTCACAAACATCACCCTGCCGAATGGCAATACGATCGACAATACCTATGAAGACAAAAAACTAAAATCCACCATGACGAATATGGCCGGAGGGTCGCAGATAAATACTCAGGTGGAGTTGGAGCTGAATGACGGCGTATATGGAGGAACTAATTCCATGCTGACCATTGATGACGGAACCAGTACCCGGGATTACTTCTACGAAACAAATGGTCTGGCCCAGCTCACGGGTATGGGTACACCTACCAATACCATTGATGCGGTGGAATATGGTGATGCCACCAATCCCACACTACCCACCAAAGTGGTGGTGGATGGTGTAGAGACTACTTATGAATATTTCCCTTTCACAGGGAATGTGAAGCAGATTGATCAGCCGGAAGGAGTGGTCCATGAGTTCACTTATACTTCCCTCAACGATATCGCTACCTACACCAACCCCAGGGGATATACCACCACCTTCAACTACGAAGCTCCCGGCAATCTCAAACAGGTGGTTTCGCCGATTGGCACTACCACAATGGATTACAACAACTACGGCCAGCCAACCAAAGTGACTAATCCGGAAAATATTTCCGTGACCTTCGGATATAATGCGTTCGGCAATCAAAATATGGTGACCGCTCCCGGCGGGATTATTTCAGGTGCAACTTACGACGGCGCTTCCCGCCTCATGGAAAGCACCAATCCAAACGGCCAGACCACGAAGTACGATTACGATGCCCGCGATTTCATTACGCAGACTACAGATGCGATGAATTTCGTCACGCAATTTCGCTATGACGATAATGGCAATCTCTATGAAATCGAGAATGCCCAAAATGAGATTACGACACTCACCTATGATGAAAATGACTTCCTGCGCTCCGAATCTTTTGGCGGCTTTACCAAAGAGTATGAATACGACGATGAAGGTAAGCTGGTCAAAATGACCAAACCGGATGGTACAGAGCTGAATTATACCTATGATCCGACCACCGGCAACTTGTTGAGTGATGATTATGCAACCTATACCTATGATGCAAGAAATCGACTCAAAACAGTAACCAAAGACACTAAAACCATCACTTATGAATACGACGATCTAAACCGGATCACATCCGTTACCTACGATGGGCAAGTGGTTGGATATGGCTATGATGCCAATAGTAATGTGACAAGCCTGACCTACCCGGACGGGAAAATGGTTACCTACACTTACGACGCCAAAGATCGCATGGAAACGGTCACTGATTGGAATGGGGCCACAACGACTTATGAGTACTACGACGATGATCGCCTGAAGATCACCTACCTGCCCAACGGCACTTCCTATGATTACGAATACGATGATGCCGGTCGGGTAGAAAAGCTGATCCACTATCGCAATAGTGGCACGCCCTGGATCAGATATGTGTATGATCTCGATCAATTAGGCAATCATCTTTCGGAAGAGAAGATTGACCAGCCTTTTGGGTACCCCGCGGCTCCGACAGAGAGTTTTACCTACAGCTATAACAACATCAATCGGATCCAATCGGCCAGTGGAGATTTGGGGACTACCATCAACTGGACTTTTGACGACAACGGCAATGCGCTGACCAAAACCGGCACCACCTACGCCTGGGATGATCACGATATGTTGACCAACTACAACGATGGTACCGATAATCTCATCTTCCTTTACGATGGACTTGGCAATCGCCGGGAAGCAGTTCGCAATCTGATCAGTTTCAAATACAGCCTCGATATCCTGGGCATGAGCCGGGTATTGGTGACCAGCGATGCCGGTGATAATCCAATAGACTATTACGTCTATGGCCTGGACCTGATCAGTAACGTCAAGCCCAACGGCGATACCTATTATTACCATCACGATTTTCGGGGCAGCATAATCGCTATGACCGATGCCGCACAGAATGTTACCCACAGCTACAACTATGATGCCTATGGCCGCCTGACCGACATCATGGAAACGGATTATAATCCTTTCCGCTTTGTGGGTAAATATGGGGTGATGTATGAGACGGATGAGTTGTACTTTATGCGGGCTCGCTATTACGATCCAGGTATAGGAAGGTTTTTAAGTGAGGACCCTATTTGGAGTACGAATTTGTATTCGTATGCGGGAGGGAATCCAATAACAAACATTGACCCATCGGGGGAAATATTATTGGCAACAGCTATCGCTTATGGTATTGCTGCATTAGCTGTCTATGCGCAAGTAAAATTCATCGTGGATATAAATAGTGCATTAAATGATGAAGATTATGAAAGAGCGACTGATTTAGCATGGTCTAAGCTAAAAGGGACAGCAGTAAATGCAGTTTTAGCTCCAGTTCCAATTCCTGTTAACAATGAAGCAGCAGGAATGGTGATAAGCGAAGTTGCAGCCTGGGGTTTTGCAGGTGATCCAATTGGACTTACGGAAGGGGGTATTTCTGAATTCTCAAATAACGTTCGATCTGTTTCAAACAAGTTTACGAGAACGGATGAAATTGAAAAACTAGAGGAGATCTCGACATTACCAAAGCAATCACTAAACACTTGTGAAGAGATCATTTTCACTCCTGGAAATAATATAAGCCAATATCCTTCTGCAGAACCTACACCTTCAGCTGAAGTTCTTCAAGGCCACAATTCCTTTATAGTTAATCCAAGCTATAATTGGTATCAGCAATTTAGTACAAGTAATCAATAATCTAGACAATCTATTTGGTCCCATGAAGCGATCACTGATAATATTTATACTTCTACACATAGGGTTTATTTCAGAGGCTCAACAAACCCACTGCTATGAATACGACGACCTCAACCGTCTAACACTGGCCACCTACAAAGACGGCACTCAAATCCAATATGAATACGATGCCTTGGGCAATCGGGTTTTATTGAGTGTAAACCTGGACTGTCCGGTAAGTACTGGTTTGGTGGTTACGAACACCACCGAAACCACCGCCGATGTCAGCTGGACCAATGCCGGTTTTCCGGGTACGGTCGATCATTTTGATGTGGAGTTGAGTACGGATAATTCTACCTTTACGGTGGTTGCCGATGATCTGGCTGCAACTTCCTTTACACTTACCGGTTTGACCGAAAACCAAACCTATTATGTACGGATTATCGCCAATTGTACGGTCGGAGATCCCAACACCTCTTCCGCAGTGGCTTTCTCTACCGGCCAGGATCCGGACAATATGCCCATTGGTGATTGTGAAGACGAAGACAATGAGGACCCGCAATTTTCAAACTGCCCCAACACAACGCTCACGTATGGCAATGATCCGGACGAATGCGGGGCCTATGTCAACTTCTCCATTCCGGTAGCGGTAGATAATTGTCCCGGAGTGGTAGTGACACATAGCAGCGGTCCCCTGCCGGGCGATTTTGTGGATGTGGGCATGGCAACGGTCGTTTACACAGCCGTAGATACCGCCGGTAATGCCACCGATTGTACGTTCCAGATTCAGGTGCTGGACACCCAGCAACCACTGATCAGTTGTCCGACAGGTCTGACATACGATAATGACTTTGGCCAATGCAGCCGCCAGGTATTTGGTATTGCGCCCAAACTCGCATGGGATAATTGTGATTATGAAGTCACCTGGTCCGCCCCTGGCGCTACCCCTTCTTCCGGTGTAAACGATGCCAGTGGCTCTACCTTCCCGGTCGGAACGACTGCCGTAACCTATACCATTTCCGAAACCTCTAATCCGGATGGGAATCAGGTCGCTTCCTGTTCTTTTGATATAACGATTATCGATGCAGAAGACCCCGTAATAAACACCTGTCCGACAGATATTACGGTTTCCAACGATCCGGGAGACTGTGGTGCTATCGTGACTTACGAAACCCCTACTTTTAATGACAATTGCGATGGCACGGTCCTGCCGGGAACGCTGATCGAAGGCCTGTCATCAGGTTCTTTCTTTCCGGTGGGCACGACTGTCGTCGAATACGAATACATCGATAATGCCGGCAACGGTCCGGTGATTTGCTCCTTTACCGTTACGGTGCTGGATACCGAAAACCCCGAAATTTTCTGCGAGCAGGTCATCCATTGTGAAACCTATACCAATGAAACGGTCTTCGACATCCACCCGCTGGATGTGAGTACTTCCGTGATTACAGTACCTGCTAATACATCGATCACCGATGTGAATGTTCCGGCTATCATCGGTAGCCATCCATCCATGGGAGATGTTACCATGACACTGACCAGCCCGTCCGGTACGGAGGTGGTACTATTTGATCAAAGCTGCAGCGGTTCAGCTGCTTTTGATTTTGGTCTGGATGATCAGACTGCCGGTACTTTTGCGCCTGGTCCCTGTGCACCGTTCGATAATGGCTTTGCCTACCAGCCGGTGAGCCCGTTGGCGGCTTTCAATGGCGAAAACAGCCTGGGCGACTGGACGCTAAGCATAACTTCAGCATACGAACCAGCCTGTGGCATCGTCGAATCCTGGTCTATAGAAATTTGCGGCAACAACAACGATCCGGCCGGATTCAACCAACTGGATGTGATTGCCGGTGCCGGAAGCTGTGCCTTTATCCAACTGGATACTTTCTTTGATCCGCCGTTTAGTGATAATTGTCCGGGTGCAACGATAACCCACGATTATATCTTTGGCCCTTTTGATCATACGCTGGAAGGTGCTGAATTCCCCATTGGCAGTACAACAGTAACCTGGACGGTTACCGATGCCAGTGGAAATACCGATGAATGTGTGATCGTGGTAAATGTACTCGACAATGAAGCACCCGAATTTACCAATTGCCCGCGTCCGGATATCATTCAGGATGCCGAACCGGGAATCTGCGGCGCTTACGTCAACTTCTCGCCACCAACTGCAACCGATAATTGTGGTGCAGTGGTGGTAAGCCAGACCGATGCCACCGGATTGTCTACCGGTTCTGTTTTTCCCGTAGGTATGACGATCCTGGATTTTGAGGCTACTGACCCTTCCGGGAATGTAAGTCAATGCTCGCTGCGCATCATCGTAAACGATACCCAGGTACCTAATTTGGTTTGCCCGGGAGATGTTACACAAACCATGGATGACTGGCAGTGCAATGCCGTAGTCAACGATATTGCACCCCTGCAAACAGCCGATAATTGCTACGATAATGTTTCCGTGGTGTATCAGATTGAATATCCGTCCGGTTCAGGTGAAATTGTCGCCTCCGGGGTAACAGATGCTTCCGGCAATGTTTTCGAGAAAGGCACAAGTACGGTAAGCTACCGCCTGACCGATCAACCGGTACTTCTCATCACAGAGGTAAGCCATGAAATCGGAATCCTCAACGGAGGAATGGATCCGGTACCGTATACCGTGATTACCGGGGATGATTATCTGGAAATCACCAATCTGGGTCCGGCTGCCTATAATGTAAGCGAACTCGAGATAGAAAGATTCGGCGAAAGCCTGACAGAAAGCTATCTCCTGCCTAATACAACGATTGTTCAACCCGGTGAAACCATTGTAATCCACTTTGGAAACGGAGTTGACGATCCGGCCAACCTGTTTTTTAATGTACCATGTGCTACCAATCTCACCACCGGAGCTGAAGCAGCATATGCAATCAGTTTCAAGGGACGTACGCTGGATGTGGTGGCTGTAAACGGTTACGATCCGACAGGCAATGCGAGCCTCTCCAATGTAACTGCTGCAGACTGGTCCGGGGCTGTTGCCGAAATGAATGGGCGCGGCGGGATTTACCGTCCGTTTAGTTTTGATAATAACGAAGCCTCCGATTGGGAAGTAGCCGATGTTTGCATGCCAATTACGATTGGAGTGCTAAACCCCGAGCTGGAAGCCTACGATTGGAATGGGCAGCTTACCGCACTCCAGAGCATCGCTCCAAACACACTTTCCTGTTCGTTTGATGTGACCATCACCGATGATGAATTGCCCTATTGTGGCGAATTCCTGGAGCATGTTTATGCCGATGCGACCAATTTGGGCGTAACGGGATCTATTACGGGGGGTGCAGTATTTAAATCGGAAATCAATGTTCCGGAAAACTACACCGTGGGCGATGTTGACTTGCTGGATCTGGTTGGCAGCCATCCGGAGATGAATGATTTGACTTTCAAATTGACCAGTCCGTCGGGGACGCAAGTAATTGTGTGGAGCGGATTATGTCCCGGAACGGCCGATTTTGATGTGAATATTGATGAAGATAGTCTGGATATAATTACGGATGCTGCTTGTGGTCCATTGGGAAGTGGCGGTTGGTATCAACCCCAAAACACATTCAAGCCATTTTATGGCGAACAGGCACAAGGAATCTGGTCGCTGGAGATTGCCGATACCACTGCAGCAAATGATGGTATGTTGGCGAACTGGAATTTGCGTTTGTATGAGATCGCTAACTACTCCCAAATGGATACCATCCTTGAAAATGATCCGGGTTTCTGTGGCGCTGAATTTAGCTGGATCCATCCCCGTCTCATCGATAACTGCTGCGAAGGAGATATCGAAGTGAAATATCTGACACCGAGCTTTATCGAAGTTCCGGAGAGCGGGCCGATTGTGGGTGGCAGTCCGGTTACGGAGTATTTTGAAGTGGGAGAAACTATTGTGCGCTACATCCTCACCGATGCTTCCGGCAATGTGGATTCCTGTGAGTTTGTGGTGACCGTCCTGGACGTGGAGGACCCGGTAGTGGTTTGTCCCAACGACATCATCATCAACCTCACCGGCGGGGAATGCAGGGAGATCGTAAACTACGATCCGTTATCTGCAACCGACAATTGTGCCGTGGTAGATACAATCATGACCCCACCATCCGGCAGCTGGTTTGAGATTGGTACCACCGAAGTGGAGATCATCATTGTAGACTCGGTAGGTAATGCCGATACCTGCTATTTTGATGTGATCGTAAACGAATACGTGCCAGATAGCTACACCCTCACTTGCAATGATGAGATCACGCTGGCACTCGATGCCGATTGCGAGGAAGAAGTGACCGCCGACATGGTGCTGGAAGGCAACGAATACCACTGTTATGAAGATTATGTAATAACGGTACTTGGTACAGATGGATTCCCGATTCCAACCAGCCCGATAGTGACGGTCGATTATATAGGCCAGACGCTTACGGTAATGGTTTATGATCCCGATAGCGACAATACTTGCTGGACAACCCTTTATGTGGAAGACAATGCGCTGCCGGTTATTGAATGTCCGGCAGATACGCTGGTGAAGTGTAATGCTGATCTGACCCCCGATGCCCTTGGGTATCCCGCTCTTTTGAGCTGTGAGTTGAGTGTCTCGGATTATTATTCCGATGACATTACGAATAATGGAAATTGCGAAGATCCAATTCAGCTTATTGAGCGAATTTGGACGGTAACCGATGAATCAGGCAATTTCAGTAACTGTATTCAGGTCATAGAAGTGGAGCGCATCACTTTTGCCGACCTGGAGATGCCGCCAAATTATGACGGTATTCAATTACCTGCCTTTGATTGCGCAGCCGTGGATGCCAATCCCGATCTCATTGATCCGGTGAATACGGGTGTTCCTTCGGTAGCGGGTGTTCCTTTTGCTACGGGCGATCTTTGCTCCATTACCATCAACCAGTCCGATGAAATATTTAATGATTGCGACGGCACCTATGTGATCGTTCGTACCTGGAGCATACTGGATTTCTGTGAGCCTTTCGGTCCGGCAAATCCATGGCAGTATCAACAGTTTATCAAGGTGGAAGATACCGAGGCTCCGGTAGTCGATTGTCCGGATGCAGTATATGCCAATGCCGGAAATGGAGATTGTACAGCGAATGTTCAACTTCCTGCGATCAGCTATACCGACAACTGTTCTTCGGTATCTGTAAGTACAGACACTCCAATTGGTACCGTTTACGGAAACGGGACTTTAGTCACGGGAGTGCCGCTCGGTTCTTACGAGATCACCTATTATATCCAGGATAATTGTGGTAACCTGAGCACTTGCATAACCGAGCTGGTTGTGGAAGATCAGACCGCTCCGGTTTCTATCTGTGATGAGATTACCGAAGTGGTGCTGAGTAGCGACGGAACGGCAACGGTTCTGGCATCTGTCTTCGACGATGGCTCTTACGACAATTGTGAGCTGGCCTACTTTGAAGTGTCTCGAATGAACGGCGATTGTGCCGGAGAAGAAGATGACTTTGGGCCATCAGTAGAATTCTGTTGTTCGGATGTGCCTGACAATCCGATCATGGTGGTATTCCGGGCTTATGACATCTATGGCAATTACAACAATTGCATGGTCGAGGTGGAAGTGCAGGATAAACTGCCTCCTTTCGTGATTTCCTGTCCGGCTCCGACAAGCCTCAATTGCGACACGTATCTGGAGGATCTGGCACTTGCTTTAGAAAATGAAGATTACAGTGTTTTAGAGCCTTTCGGCGAAAGCCCGGAATTCTATGACAACTGTGCCTTAAATATTGAATATGAGGTAGTCGTAAATATTGATAATTGTGCGGAAGGGACCATCTCGCGTGTTTGGACGGCTACGGATGACGGAGACAATGTACCGGCTGTATGCAGTCAGTTGATTACTGTTGAGCATACCGAAGATTGGGTGGTAGAATTTCCGGAAGACCTGACGGTAGAGTGTACCGATGGCCAGTTGCCGGAATTTGGTGAGCCGGAGATCTTCTTCGATGCCTGCGAGCTGATCGCCACGAGTTATGAAGATCAGTATTTCTACGTGGTGCCGGATGCGTGTTACAAAATTGTGCGTACCTGGACCATTATTAACTGGTGTGTGTATGACGACTTTGGGTCGAATGACTATATCGAGTATCCGGAAGCGGATATACTGGCAGATTGGGATGGCGATGGAGACAGCGATGATCGAACTTTCCGTTCCGGATACACCGATTCCGGTCTTTCGGATGGGTTTGTCACTTATGATCAGGTTATCAAAGTGAATGATGAAGAACCACCGGTATTTACGGTAGCCGAAATTGATGGATGCATAACCGATACAGATTGTGATACCGATTTGACCTTGCCTTATCCGGATATTACGGATGATTGTTCGGTAGATTTTGTGGTAGATCTGAATGGCGATTTTGGAGCGTTTGCAGATATTAGCGGCGATGTAGTCGTCGAAGATGTAGTACCGGGAAGCTACACCCTGGTATACAGTGTCACGGACAATTGTGGAAACACAAGCTTCGAAACGGTATTTGTGGAAGTTTCCGATTGTAAATTACCTACACCATATTGTGAAAACGGCATTGTAGTTGAAATCATGCAGACTGGCATGATAGAGGTTTGGGCTTCTGATCTGGATTTGGGAAGCTTTGACAATTGCCCAGGTGACCTGTTGTTTAGCTTCTCTCCTGACACCGATGATGTGGGGGTGGTTTACACCTGCGACGACATAGGTCAGCAGCCGGTGGAAGTATGGGTAACCGATGTAGCTGGCAATCAGGACTTCTGTGAGACCTATGTAGTTGTTCAGGATAATATGGGCAATTGTGGTTCCGGGCCTGTTGCTGTAGCCGGCTTGATTACAACCGAATACGATGATCCTGTTGAGGCTGTTATGGTGGAAGTAAACAGTGGCCAACAGTCTTATGAAACCCAGGCTGATGGCTTGTATGAATTCCAGCTGGCGAGTGGAAACGATTACTCGGTTTCTCCGATGCTGGATATCGAGCCCTTAAACGGTGTGACGACCTTCGATATGGTGATCATTAGTCAGCACATTTTGGGTGTGGACCTACTTGACAGTCCGTACCAGATGATTGCAGCCGATGCCAACAACTCGGGAAGTATTTCTACCCTGGATCTGCTTACGATTCAGAAGCTGATTCTCATTTTGGAAGATAACTTCCCGAATAATACCTCCTGGCGATTTGTGGATGCCGATTACGAATTCCCGAATCCACAGGACCCCTGGCAGGAAGTATTCCCGGAGTTGATCAGTTACAACAATCTGGCAACAGATGACCTTGAAGCTGATTTTATAGCCGTAAAGGTGGGTGATGTAAATGGCAGTGCGCAGGCAAATGGCCTCGCTTCCGCGAATGATCGCTCGGGGGATGGTATTTACCTGGTCAATTGCCAGGAGGCCCCATCTGACGAGGAGAACCAGCGTTTCGTTTTCTCCGGTATGCTGGAGAATATTTCAGCACAGCAATTCAGTTTGTTGTTCGACCCAGAGCTGGTTGAAGTTGTAGAGCTTATTCCCGGCTTTGCGAGCAAGGAGAATGATTTCGGACTTCAGTTTCTGGAGAAAGGTGTTTTGACATTTGCAAGCATTTCTTCAAGTGATATCCGGAAGGATTCGGATAATGTGTTGTTTGAATTGGTTGTAAAGACTTCTGTTGATATTTCCGGGGAAGAAATATTCCAAATCAGTGACAACTACACAGACGCCATTGTATATACGGAAAACGGAAATTCATTTAGGCCGGCACTTTTCTTTGGCGGCCTGGAACAGGAAGGTTATGCGCTTTTCCAAAATATTCCAAATCCTTTCACAGGAGAAACAACGGTACCCTTTATGTTGGCTCAATCCGGCTGGACAAAACTGGAAGTTTATGATCTGGCGGGTCGGGTCTTGTGGAATCGTGAGGCACAGCTTGAAGCTGGCGGACATCAATGGGTGATCGAAGGGCTTAAAGCGAAAGGCGTGTTGTATTATACGATAACCGTAAACGGGTTTAGCAAAACCCGTCGCATGGTATTGGAGTAAAAGCCTATTAAAAAAGTATAAAAGAGGTTGTCTCGTTTCGAGGCAGCCTTTTTTTGTTGCTATTCAAAGAGGGATGTCTAATCAATTGTGGTCGGGTAATTACTTTTTACCTAACTTAGTATTCTCTCCAAAGACCAGCATTTTTTAGTAGTCATTGAGCTATCTCCATGGAAAAAGCATTTAAAATCCCTTTGATGTTCCTGGGCCTGTTTCTTTTGATGGCCTTTATCCCTTTTTCTGAAAATTCTAAGGATAATGTAGCAAAAGCGATGGATCCCGATCCGCCAACCGCTATTTGTGTGGATACCGCATGGGTCTATCCGGGTCCGGGAGAAACAGTGATTTTGAATACAGCTGATATCGATGACGGTTCGTATGACAATTGTCCGCCCCTGTCTTTCGCCGTAAGGCGGAATGATTTGAACTGCGACGGAAGTATTGATGAATTTGATCCAACCGTAGAATTTTGTTGCGGCGATGCGGGTCAGGATATTACAGTCACTTTATTGGTAGTCGACGGAGAAGGCTTTTTCTCTGCCTGTGAATCTGTGATTCAGGTAGTTGATTCAGGACCACCGACAGCGGTATGCGAGATCGGAATTCTGGTCGATATTCCGGAAGTGGGCGGCCCTTTGGTGCTGTATCCGGAACAATTAGACGCCGGGAGTTATGACGATTGCGCCGAAACGGTTATGGATTTTAGCTTTTCAGCGAATGAAATGCTGGATTCTCTGGTGATTCCCTGCTCTGAGTTGTATTGCAGCTCTATTTTTACCGCAGAGTTATGGGCATTGGATCAGTCGGGCAATAGTGCTTCTTGTGAGACAATCGTCAATGTTTCGAATGTCGGTGATTTTTGCGGTGCTTGTTCGCCCCTCGTTAATGGGGTTGTGACTAATGCTGAGGGAGAAGGTTTGAACGGAGTTGAGATAAATATCACTGACCTGGGTACTGCAAATACGAATGACCTGGGATATTATGAATTGATTCCGGAAACGATTCCGCCTACACTTCAGATAACTCCCACACTAGATACCCTGGCCGATAATGGTGTCACTACCTTTGATATGGTCTTAATTCGTTTGCACATTCTGGGTATTCAGCCCCTGGACAGTCCGTATAAACGGATAGCCGCTGATGCGAACAACTCCGAGTCTATTTCTACACTCGATCTGGTGTTTATCCAGCAGCTCATTCTGGGACTAAGCGATGAATACCCCTTTAATACTTCCTGGCGTTTTGTGGATGCATCCTATGAGTTTCCCGTTCCGGAAGACCCCTGGTTTGAAGCTTTTCCGGAAACCGTCGTAATCGATGCCTTTTGTTGTGATGCGGTTGGTGATTTTATCGGGATTAAGATTGGGGATGTGAATAATACGGCCGATCCGGATCCCGGCTAAGAACTCGACAAGAACTCGACATGTCATGTGACTCGACATGACATGTCGAGTCACATGACATGTCGAGTTCAGGCAAAAAATAAAGGGATGTGCTCTGGAGCGACATCCCTTTTTATTGCGAAATGGTTCTTAATTCGATTAGTTGCCTTGCTGGATCAGGATAGAAACTTCGTTGTTGAGGACTTCAATGAAGCCACGTTCAACATGAAAAGTAACGGTTTTTCCTTCTTCCAGTCCATTCTCCAGGGTACCTGTTTCTTCGTTGTAGTAAACATGTTCTCCTGCAGAAGTAACGACTTCGATCTTTCCGGGTTGAAGAGAGGATACGATCGGTGCGTGGTTTTTCAGTACTTGAAACTGTCCAAGCGTACCAGGTACTTTTACCGACTTGATCGGACCTTTGAAGATCTCTTTTTCCGGGCTAAGAATACTAACATTCATAATTCTGGAATTCGGAATCAGCAATTATTGACTTAGGCAGCTGCCTCGGCCAACATTTTCTTACCAGCTTCGATTACTTCGTCGATGCTACCTTTGAGGTTGAATGCCGCTTCCGGGTATTCGTCTACCTCACCGTCAAGGATCATGTTAAATCCACGGATGGTTTCCTCGATGGGTACCAGTACTCCTTTTAGACCGGTAAACTGCTCGGCCACGTGGAATGGCTGGGAGAGGAAACGCTGAACCCGACGTGCACGGTGTACAACCGTTTTGTCTTCGTCAGAAAGCTCTTCCATACCGAGAATCGCGATGATATCCTGAAGCTCGTTGTAGCGCTGAAGGATGTTTTTCACTTTTTCCGCACAATCGTAGTGCTCATCACCGATAATAGCCGGATCGAGAATACGAGAAGTAGAATCGAGTGGATCCACCGCCGGGTAGATACCCAAAGATGCAATCTTACGGCTAAGTACTGTCGTTGCGTCAAGGTGCGCAAAGGTCGTTGCCGGTGCCGGGTCAGTCAAGTCATCCGCAGGTACGTAAACGGCCTGTACAGATGTAATGGATCCCCGCTTGGTTGAAGTAATACGCTCCTGCATCAGACCCATCTCTGTTGCCAGGGTTGGTTGGTAACCTACCGCTGAAGGCATCCGGCCCAGAAGGGCTGATACCTCAGAACCTGCCTGAGTGAAACGGAAAATATTGTCGATGAAGAAGAGGATATCACGACCGCCGGTTGGATCAGAAAGATCACCATCGCGGTAAAATTCTGCGATAGTCAAACCAGAAAGGGCTACCCGTGCACGTGCACCAGGTGGCTCGTTCATCTGTCCGAATACGAAGGTCGCCTTGGATTGAGTAAGTTCTTTATGGTCCACCTTGGAGAGGTCCCAGCCTCCTTCTTCCATAGACTCCATGAATTTTTCGCCGTACTTGATAATGCCGGCTTCCAGCATCTCACGCATCAGGTCGTTTCCTTCACGAGTACGCTCACCAACACCTGCAAATACAGAGATACCATCGTACCCTTTTGCAATGTTGTTGATCAGCTCCTGGATCAATACAGTTTTACCTACACCGGCACCTCCGAAGAGTCCGATCTTACCCCCTTTGAGGTAAGGCTCGATCAGATCGATTACTTTAATACCTGTGTAGAGTACTTCTTTCTCTGTGGAAAGATCCTCGTAAGTTGGTGGCTTACGATGGATGGAGTAAGCGTTTTCTCCTTTTACTACTGGACCGATACCGTCGATGGCTTCGCCAACAACGTTAAACAGACGTCCTTTAATCTTTTCGCCGATAGGCATGGTGATTGGAGACCCTGAGTCTGTAGCTTCATCTCCACGCTTCAAGCCGTCAGTGGAGTCCATCGCAATGGTCCGTACACTATCTTCACCCAGGTGCTGCTGTACTTCGAGTACGAGCGTATCACCATTTGAGCGCTTGATTTCCAATGCGTTAAAGATTTCAGGAAGCTTGGATCCTTCCTGTGCAAAGCTTACGTCCACAACTGGACCAATAACCTGCTTTACGATACCAGTATTCGCCATATTGATATACTTATGATAAGGTGGTTTCTAAAAATCGGTGCAAAGGTAAGTAATTCAGGGGTTATTACAAGCCTGATTCAGAATATTTTATACAATTATAAACAGCTTCTTTTTGGGCTTTCGCCGAAAGGCCATTTGCACCCGATTGATTTTGTAGAAAAAGAGGGGCATTATCGCACCAGTGCGTTCTTATCTTTTGGAAGGAGTCGCCTCAATTCCGGCCAGAATTATGGCACAAGCCTTGCGAATCTCCCCTTCCTCAATAATCAAGGGCGGCGCCAATCTCAAAGACCGCTCATTAAACAAAAACCAGTCCGTAATTAGTCCCGCTTTCAGGCAGTGCTGAATGACTGCCAGCACCCGATCAAAATCATCCAACTCAATAGCCATCATCAAACCGGCCTGCCGGAAATCGCGAATATCCGGATGTACCAAAAGTTCTTTAAACAAAGCTGCCTTTTCGGCGACAGCCGGAATAAGCCCTTCCTGCTCAATAGTCGTCAGGGTCGCCAGCGATGCCGCACAGGCAACCGGGTGACCACCAAAGGTAGTGATGTGGCCCAGCACCGGATTGTGGGTAAGTACCTGCATGATCTCCCTCGAACTGATAAACGCACCGATCGGCATGCCTCCTCCCAATCCTTTAGCCAGCAACAGGATGTCGGGCACAATATCGTACTGCTCAAAAGCCCAAAGGCTGCCGGTACGTCCGCAACCGGCCTGCACCTCGTCGAGAATTAGCAAAGCTCCGGTTTCATCACAGCGTTTGCGAAGAGCGGGCAGGTAGCCGGGGAGCGGTTTGCGAATGCCCCATTCGCCCTGAACCGTTTCGACAATGACAGCGGCCGTTTTATCGGTTATTTTTTCCAAACACTGGTGACAATTGAAGTCGATATGGGATATACCAGGGAGCAGCGGATGAAAGGCCTGCGTAAAAGTCGTGGGATTCATCAGGCTGGCAGCGCCTTGTGTGGAGCCATGGTAGGCGTTTTTGGCAGCAATGATTTCGGCGCGACCGGTATAGCGTTTGGCCAGTTTCATCGCACCTTCGGTAGCTTCGCTGCCGGAATTGACAAAATAGGTCTGCGAAAGCGGATCCGGCAAGTGATCGTTTAACCATCCGGCTAGTTTAGCCTGAGGCGAAAGGACAAACTCTCCATAAACGAGAGTGTGCAGATAGGATTCAGCCTGATTTTTGATCGCCTTAACCACCGCCGGATGTGTGTGCCCCAATGCGCTAACGCCAATACCTGCAATCATATCGAGATAGGCTTTTCCTGTTGGGTCGTAGAGATACATGCCGGAGGCACGGGCAATCTCGAGTCCCATGGGTGCCGGACTGGTTTGAGCGACATGTTGCAGAAATAGTTGGCGATTGGAGGCCATAAAAAGCAAGTTTTGCGCAAAGGTAAGGAATCCGGCTTCGATGGAATTCGACATGTCATGTGACTCGACATGTCATGTGACTCGACATGACATGTCGAGTCGCAGCCGCGACCAATGCCATCATATGAATGTTATCAAACATTTAAAGGTGATCCGATACTGGTTGCCGGGCCGTATTTTGTGTAATATTGATTTTGAAGAATTTAAAGGTGTTTAGCAGGCTTTTTTACCAATTTGGTCGGGCAGCTTCCAGGCTCGGCAGGATTTATTCTGATTCCTGAAAGCTGAACCGTATATTTGCCAAAGACACCTAATTAAAAGCAATCCCTATTTAGCCATGCGGCTTTCCCATGTCATACTAATTTTCCTGCTTTTCTTTTTGCAGTGCCAGTTCCCAACGGTGCGCATGGATAGCTTTGAAGTACATGGCATAGATGTTTCCCACCACCAATCCCGGATTCACTGGGATTCTGTTGTTGCAGAAGATGTTCATTTTGCTTTCCTGAAAGCCACCGAAGGCGGAGACTGGCTGGACAGCTTATATTGTTTCAACTGGTCGGAAGCAGAACGCGTCGGATTAAAACGGGGCGCTTACCATTTTTACCGTCCGGGGCGATCTCCCTGGTTGCAGGCATCTAATTTTATGCAGCAGGTGCATCTGGAAGTCGGTGATCTGCCTCCGGTGCTGGATGTGGAGGTTACCGATGGCATAGATCGGGAAGCACTGATAGAAGGCATGAAAATCTGGCTGATGGAAGTGGAAATGCACTTCAATGTCAAGCCCATCATCTATACCAACCTGAAGTTTTATTATCAGTATCTGGCCGGCCATTTTGATGATTATCCGCTGTGGATCGCCCGGTATCGCGACCGGGAGCCTAAGCTGGCTGCGGGCAAAGACTGGGATTTTTGGCAGTATGGTAACCGGGGAGAAATGCCCGGCATAAATGGAGATGTAGACTTTAACGTCTTCCACGGGTCAATTGAAGAGCTCGAAAGCTACTGCGTTAAGCCGAATGTTTTTAGTTTTGGCTATTAATTGTTGTACTCAAACCTGAGGCAACCACATCTGATGCATTTTTATTATGTTTTAAATCATTAACCATGCGTTGGTACCTGATTGTATGCACCCTTTTATTTGTAGCTTGTCAACAACCTACTGCCCAGGATACGGAGCAGGAAGTAAATGATGAAGTTCCCTCTTATGATATGATTATTGAGTTGGAAAGGCAGCTGGTTACGAATGCCAGCGACGGACTGGATACCGAGCTGGCCGGTCGCATCGTTGAAATGAGCGAAGAATACGCCACGGCAAATTCCGGCGACTCCCTAAGTGCCGAAATTCTCTTTAAAGCGGGCGATGTTGCCCGGGGAATGCGGGCCTACGGTAAAGCCATTCAGCTATGGGGAGAAGTTTGGAGATCGTATCCGGAGTCAACCCAGGCGCCTTTTTCTTTGTTCTTTCAGGGGTTTACATTCGATAATGACCTGCAGGATAAAGAGCGGGCCCGGCATTATTACAACTTATTTCTGGAAAATTTCCCGGAACATGAGTTGGTGAAAGACGTAAACGAATTACTCGCTACACTCGACAAAACGCCGGAGGAAATTCTTAAGGAGATCCAGGAGCGGAATAAGTAAAGGGGTTGGTTGAGAGTTTAGAGATGCGTTGAGAGCAGATGGAACTTGAAAATAGAATTATGATGAAGCGACTATTGATTTTTAGCCTGATTTTAATGGGCCTGTCGGCTCTTCAGCCTCCGGCGAATGCCCAGGGCATAGACTTTTTTCAAGGTACCTGGGAGGAAGCGCTTGAAGAAGCCAAAGCTCAGCAAAAGGTGATTTTTGTAGATGCTTATGCCGTTTGGTGCGGCCCATGCCGCCGCATGGCCAATAACGTATTCACCCATTCTAAGGTGGGGAGTTTTTATAATGAGAATTTTATAAACCTCAAGCTGGATATGGAGGCAGAGGAGAACATGACCTTCCGACAAAAATATCCGGTAAGTGCATTTCCGACTTTGTATTACATCGATTTTACCGGAGAAGTGGTCCAGCAGGTGCGCGGTGCACAGGATGTCGAAGGCTTTTTGAATCTGGGTTCCGCTGCGCTGAATAAGATTGATCGCAGCGAGGAATTTGCCGAATCCTACGAAGCGGGGAATAGAGACCCGGAGTTGGTCTACAATTATGTGCGCGCACTAAACCAGGCCGGGAAACCAAGCCTTAAAATTTCCAATGATTATTTGCGTGATCAGGAAGATCTGACTACCGAAACCAATTTGCGGTTTATTCTGGAGGCTACTGTTGAGGCTGATTCGAGAATCTTTGGTTTACTGATCAAACACCGGGACGCTATTGAGAATCTGGTCGGAGAAGAGTTGGTGAAGCAGCGCATTCAATTTGCTTGTGAAAACACAGCTCAAAAAGCGGCTGAGTACAAGACTGAGATGTTGCTGGAAGAAGCTCAGGATAAAATGAAAGATCATTATTCGGCGCAAGCCAAGACCTTTAAGATCCAATCAAATCTGGAGTATTATCTGGCCCGCCGCAATGATAAAGAATACCTCAAAGCTGCAAAAGCATACAGCAAAAAAAGCGATCCGGACGATATGGACTTGCTACGGCTTTCCCAGGATCTCTGGAAATATTTTCGCGAAAATCCAAAATGTGCCAAAGCGGCTGAAGGATTTGCTAAAGACGCCAGTGAAAACTCCAAACAGTATCTGGTTAAGCTGCATTACGCCCTTCTATTGGCCGAAAATGGAAAGAAGGATAAAGCAATAGATGTAGCTCGTCAGGCGTTGGAGCTTGCAAAAACCGCAGGTCGGGGACCCACTATGCAAGTGGAAAACTTCCTGCAACAACTTGAAGGATAATGAAGCATTACTTATTCATTGCGCTGTTTTCTTTTTTCCTGCATGGCCTCAGTGCCCAGAGTGGAATCAACTTTTACGAAGACGAGAGTTGGGAGTCTATTCTGGAAAAGGCGCGGGAAACCGACCAGATCATTTTTGTGGATGCCTTCGCGACCTGGTGTGGTCCTTGCAAAGCCATGGATCAGGAAGTGTTTCCACTTGCCTCGGTCGGGAATTTTTACAACGAAAACTTTATCAACGTAAAACTGAATGTTGAAAAAGGCGACGGACCGGAAGTTGCCGCACGTTACGGCGTTCAGGTGATTCCGACCTATCTGTTTATTGATGGAAACGGAGATCTGGTTCATTCCGGACTCGGTTATCAGTATGAAGATGATTTGATATACCTCGGCGAAGTAGCGCTTGATCCCAGCCGAAATATTGGCGGTATGCGTAAGCGATATGTAGACGGAGAACGCGACCCTGTTTTTCTTCGGGAGTTTGCCAGCATGCTTGCTGAAGCATCTGATCCTCAGGCAGATGAGGTTGTGCAGGTGTATCTGCGCACACAGGACGATTTGTCTACCGAAACCAATATGGAGTTTATCCTGCTTTCTCTTTCTTCGTCCAACAGCCCGTATTACGATTACGTGCTACAGAACATGGGGCGCTTTTCGGAGATTTACGGCTCAGAGACAATTGTGGAGGTACTACAGCAGGCTATTTTAAATGACCTGTACGGACCTGACCCGCAACCTACCTTGCTCAATAAGGCCGATGCCTTGTTCAGCCGCAGCATGGGGGATGATGCGCCTTTGATGTCTAATATCATTCGGATCATGTATTATCAGAGTACCGAAAACTGGCCGAAGTATGCCGAGCAGGTCGTGAAGTATTTTGAGGAAAACATGGACGAGATCGGTTGGGGCGAACTCAACGAACATGCCTGGTATTTTTACGAGCATGTGGAAGATGAGGCTATGTTGGAAAAAGCGATTGAGTGGGCTCGCCAGTCTATCGATATGAACGAGAATTATTTCAACCTCGACACCCTGGCGCACTTGTATGCAAAGACCGGCAAAAAGCGCGATGCCAAAAAAGTTGCGAAAGTTGCGATTGAACTGGCCAAGGAAAGTGGCGACGATTATTCAACAACAGAAGAATTGTTGGATAATTTATAGCGCTGATTTTTTCCGGCTTTCGCCGAATGAAAATCCCCGACTGGTTGTCAACCGGCCGGGGATTTTTTATTGGGGATATGGACATTTACAAGTTGAGGTCCAGCTTCACATATACCGGACAATGGTCGGAATGTTTGGCCTCGTTCAGATGCCGGGATTCGACAAGCTTATCAGCCAGATTATCCGTAACGGACAGGTAATCGATGCGCCAGCCTTTGTTATTGGCTCGGGCATTGGCCCGGTAGCTCCACCAGCTGTATTCTGTTTTTTCCGGATTGAGATGTCTGTATGCATCAGTATATCCGGTTTTAAACCATTTATCCATCCAGGCTCTTTCTTCCGGCAGGAATCCGGAGTTTTTCTTGTTGCGCACCGGGTCGTGGATGTCGTTTTCGGTATGAGCGATGTTGTAGTCTCCGCAAATGAGGAGGTTGGGACGCTCTTTACGCAATGCTTCGGCCCAGACCAGAAAGTCGTCGAGAAACTGGTATTTGACTTCCTGCCGCACATCTCCTGAAGTACCGGAGGGGAAGTAGCAATTGAGTACGGTCCAGTCGCCAAAATCAGCTCGAATGATGCGTCCTTCGGAATCGGCCGGTTGCATGCCTGTTTTTATCTGAATTTGATCGGGTTCCTTTTTGGAGAAGATGGCCACTCCGCTATATCCTTTCTTTTCGGCAGAATGCCAGTAGTGGTGATAGCCGAGGTCTTCGAGTTCCTGCATGTTTACCTGATCCTTGTGGGCTTTGGTTTCCTGCAGGCAAATGAGATCGAAGTGATTTTCGGAAACCCAGTCTGCAAAGCCTTTCCGCAGGGCAGCCCGAATACCATTGACATTGTAACTAACAAAGGTGATGGCCATAAAGCATTTTTTGAATGGCCTCAAAAATAGGAGAATTTTTTCAACCTGACAGGTTGGCCAACCTGTCAGGTTGAAATTTTTTGAAAGCGCGGTTTTTTTAACTTGATTTCAGGTTGTTTGTCAAGGTAGAATTGTCTGAAGTTGTTGGTAGATAGGTTGTTATGAGTTTTAGTTGAGAGTCGAATTTTAGGCCCATTTCCGGGGCGAATAAAAAGCAACCTGTCAGGTTGCTGAACCTGACAGGTTGGGGTTTTAACATTCAAATTTGACTTTTGCTCTTAGCCGCAAGGGCTTTCTGTACAATCCGGGAGCCCGCTATACTGAACATAGTAACACTCAGAGGTACAGTAAACCTGACATTGTACTTCTACACAAAGCTCCACAAGGTAATAGCCGTTGCAGGGGATCGAGTAATCATACTCCACGCCTCCCGGATAACGGAACTGGAAGTGTGAAATGGTATTCGTGATTGCCGAACCATTGATATACCAACGGGCATTCGTAATAGTTGGATCAGAAGAATACCAGGGCGTACCGTCGATTGTCGTATAGTTGCGTAGCTGCGAGGAAAACATGTCGGTGATGGTGATGACGTTGGTCCCACTTTGATTTCCGATAATTACCTCGACATCGGGACAACCAAATTGCGCCAGCATGATCAGGAGGTCGGCCGCGTTTAATACACCGTCGCAGTTTACATCGAGGTGACTCGGGCAATTGCTGGAACACGGTATGTTGTCCATCAACTCATCAACATCCTCTTGTGTAAAACAACAATCTTCAAACTGGGTACAGGGCATGCGGGTTTCGGAGTATTTCCCGTCTAAAGCATTCTGGATGTGTTTGATTGTGAGCTCGGTTGTTTGATCAGATTTGTCATTGTGCTCTTTGAACTTTTCAAAGATGGTTATTGCCTGGTCGGAGTATTCGGTTTGGTCTTTGGGTTGCACTTCTTCCTCGGTGGAACAGGAAGCAAAAATGCCGGCAGCAAGTAAAACAAGCAGACTAAGGCGTAAGACTTTCATGACTTAAAGTTTTGGTTATAAAAAATGTTAAGCCAAATGTCCTTTATGCCGGCATTTCCTGAAATTACATTCTGTATTCAAACTTCCGGAAAGACCTCAAATCTTTATGACCCTTTTAGTAGTTGTTTGTTCTCCCTGACGGAGCTGAAGCAGGTAAATTCCCGGCAGCATCTGATATGGAGCAGAAATGTCCATTTCAAAAAATCCTTCAAATGTAGGCGATTCCCATTGGCCGATGTGTTGACCCAGTAAATTTTGGAGGCTAATTTGTACCGGACTGCCATCTGATTGGAATCGAATATTGAATCTATCCTGAAATGGATTGGGTTGTACGGTGATTTCGGTCGGGTTGCCGGAATTTGGGGGAGTGCCGCCGTGGGCCGTATAACACAGGCTCATTGTCATCATGGGTTCAAAGTCTTCTTCCTCATCGCCGTCATTGTCAATGAAAAAATCATAGTTGACCTCTCCGTCGAGAAAGGAAACATGCCCGCTAATTCCAATAGTTGGCCAGCCCATACCCGCTATGAATTCAATGTTTCCACAATCGGGATTGTATTGCAATACCTCGCTTTGCTCCCCGGTTTCTACATGAATCTTGATCTCTCCCTGAATCATTCCGGTTGGAATAATGAGATCCATTTCGCTGTTTGAAGGCAGGATGGCTCCATTCTGTAAAATGACAGAAATACCACTATATGAAATACATTCACAAGGCAGATTGGGATTGTAGGCAGACATCAGGTCCTTTTCGGCGATTATGATGCCGAAGAAACTCCTGAAAGTCCCGCTACAACCAGCTTGCACCGAAAAGATATACCTTCCGTCGGGAATGTTTGCCAACTTGTACAAGCTTTGATTGCCGGTAAATGTCTGATAACCACTGACACCGGTTTGGAGGTTTATGTAGTAAATGCGATAAACGGATGCGCCGGCAACAGGGGCCCATTTGAAATAGATGTTATTGGCGTCCTGAGAGTCAACTGTGGGGTCCGGGATGCCGCAATTGCTGGAAGTGCCTGTAAGTATGCCCTGGAAATAAATGGATAATTGGCTGGTTGCCACCGCGCAATTATCCCCCAGATATTCAGAAATTGTTGCAGAAGCCAGGCTGTAGTTTGAATTGGTTATTTGGTCAACCGGCTGGGCGAGCAGCGTTGTGCTTCCCAACAGGCTCAGGATGGCGATGATGGCGGAGCTTTGTATTTTCATGCTGAACTTTCGTTTGATGGTTTAGATTGACTTGGTCTTTTGGCAATAATTAAAGATGCGACTTTTGCCTGGAGCCTGCCATTACACTTTTTGCCGTTTTTTCCGAATTGAAATTACCTCCTTTTATGTGGGCTAAAAAATTGCAGGAGTTTTACCGCGTATTTACGCCGGACGAGCTGGATGAAATGCGGTTGTTTTTGCAATCTCCTTTTTTCAACCGGGGAGGTATGGCTCAAAGCAGCCTGCAACTTTTTGATTTGCTTCGCTCCGTGGATGTTCGGGAAACATGGCCGGATGCCTCCGGTATTTATAAAACGCTATTTCCATCTACAGCTCCGGTCAGCGGCAAATTGTCGAAACTGGTGAGTTATCAAACAAAGCAGTTTAAGCAATATATCCGCATTCGCGAAAGCGAAAACCCGACTCGCCAATCAGCCCCCCTGAGTTTGTCAGAATTACAATTTTACCGCAAGCGGGGCCTGCACCAGCGGTTCGAACAGGAATTGCGTCGGCTGGAGAAGTTTTATGAGGAAAGCCTTTCGGCGAATCAGGAAGAAATGCACCTTCGTTTCCGGCTGGCAAATGAACGGGTGGAGTATTATGCTTCCCGCAATAAGCGCAAGGATGATCTCCATATCCCCAAACTATTGGATCGACTCGATTGGTATTATTTGTTCTCGCGGATGGAGTATGCCCTGGCATTTTTGGCGCAGGGAATCCATGTCTCGCTTCCGCGAATGGAGATCGAGCACTTGCTGGCCGATGTAGATGCTTTGCCCGGCGAAAGTAGCTTTCTAAATATTCCGGTAGTCGGCGTATATCACTCCATGTTGCGCTTTTTGCTCCGCAAAGACGCTGCCAGCCTCGAAGCTCTTGAAGGCATTCGGCGAAAGCTGAAAAAAGCCGACGCCCACTTACTGCCCGGACAAAAACACCTCTTATTCGGACTGCTGCGTCATCAGGTCATTGCCACCGTAAATCGGGGCAATCAGGCATACCTTGCCTCTGCTTTTGAGATTTACCGGGAGCATCTGGAAGCCGGTTATCTGTATTATGGAAAGAAGATCACTCCTTCCACTTACCGGAATATGGTAACCATGGGACTGCGACTTGGCGCTTTTGACTGGACCAATAATTTTCTGGAAATCTATCGAAACCGCATGATCGGAGCAGATCATCCGGAGGAGGTGTATCGCTTCAACCGGGCAAACCTTTTCTTTCATCAGGGAGCCTTTGAGGATGCACTCGATCTGCTGGGCGCGCGTTATGATGATCTGTACTATGAATTAGCCGCCAGGCGCCTGGAAATTAAGATCCTGTTTGAAATCCAATCGCCCTTACTCGATTCCAAAATGGAAGCTTTTAAAGTTTTTGTGTTCCGTCTTTCGCGAAAGCGCCTGCCCAAAATCCAGGCAGAAGGCAACAACCATTTTATAGACCTGCTGCGCCGAATCATAAATCCCGCAACCCTGGGAAATACCGAAAGAATCGAAGTTTTAAAGAAACAATTTGCCGAAGAGCAGGTTCTCGCCGAGCGCGATTGGCTGGAAGAAAAGCTGGCCGATTTACGTTAAAAGGGCAGAAAAATTTCAATACATAAGAATGTTATGTATATTTGATCTATGTATTCAAAAGAACTGATCAAAGGCACCCTGCGTACGGTAATTCTAAAGATGCTCAAAGAGCACGGCAGAATGTACGGATATGAGATCACCCAAAAAGTCAGAACGATCACTGATGATGAGTTGGTGATCACAGAAGGGGCTCTTTATCCGGCCCTGCACAAGCTCGAAGCCGATAAACTGGTCAGCACCGAAAAAGAATACATAGGTAAACGCGTTCGCCGATACTATTCACTGACTCCTGCCGGAGAACAGGAGGTGAGTGAGAAGGTGGAAGAGTTTCAGTCCTTTGTTGACATGATGCAATTGGTCTTAAAACCAAAATCGACTTTCAATGCCTGAGTTAAGTGCGGAGCAAGTCGACCAGGTTCAAGCCAAACTGCATCAGGTCGGACTGGAATTCAGACCTCTGGAGGATGAATTTCTGGATCATTTGTGCTGTGCCATAGAACAGAACATGGGAGCCGGAATGACATTCGCGGAAGCGGAAAAAAGCGCATTTGCTGCTTTTGGAGAAGATGAAATGAAAAAACTGGAATCAGAAACCATTTCTATCATCAACAAAAACAGTAATAGCATGAAAAACATGTTAGTCTCTTTGGCAGCAGGATTGCTGCTTGTGCTTGTCACTTTCATAAGCCTGAAAGCAGAACCTCCATACCTGTCTCCCGTACCTGGTGATTTTAAAATCTCCAGCGGATTTGGCTGGCGGGTGCATCCTATTTTCAAGGAGAAAAAGATGCACAAGGGCATAGACATACCCGCTCCGCTCGGAACCGATATTGTCGCTACATCCGCCGGTGTTGTGGAGGAAGCCGGATTTTCGGAGAAGGGGTATGGCTATTATGTGCTTATTCGGCACGACGATCATTATCAGAGTTTATATGGGCAGATGACTTCCGATCTGCAAGTGGAAGCGGGACAGAAGGTAAAAGCCGGGGAATTAATCGGCTATGTCGGGAGTTCGGGTCGAAGTACCGCACCACACCTTCATTATGAAGTAATCCTGGACGGGGAACATGTGGATCCCCAGGAATATATGGGAATGTAATTCCTAAAGAATCATCTTCTCCGGGCGGATGTGGCTAAGGCTGCTTCCGCCATTTTTATTTTAGTACTTAAGTACCTGGACAAGATTAATTAATAATAAATGACTGAATCTTTTTGCCCTACTCATTGTTGAGTCCTCGCCTTGATAGCTATGGCTATCAGGCTCCGGGCTTGCCTCGATTAGACCAAAAATCTTTCTGGTCATTTTATATCATCAATTATGTCCAGGTACTTATCTTTAAGAATCCCTCCATTTTATCCATCAAAACAGTACCAATGAACTTATCTTTTACAAGGCAAAAACTTCTTTCTCTGGTTTTACTTTTTTTGGGGGTGCATCTTGCATCTGCCCAGCAAAATGATCTGAATAAAACCGTGCAACTGCATGTAGATGTAGATCCTGCAGCCCCTTCGATTGAATTGAACTGGCCGGAGGAGACAGAGACTACCACCTTTACCGTTTACCGCCGTGCGCCCGGCGAAACCAGCTGGGGTTCTCCGCTCATCACACTCGACGAGTCTGCTCTTGGATACGTCGATACAAATGTGGCCGTGGATGAGGTGTATGAATACCGGGTGGCCCGGAGCAATGCCTCCGGTGTGGGCAACGGCTACGTTTATGCGGGCATGGAGGTACAGCAAGCCAATGACAAAGGCCGGATTTTTGTAATTCTGGACAACACTTTCACTACAAGCCTCGCTCCCGAAATAGAAATAATGCTGGGAGATATCCGGGCCGATGGCTGGCAGCTTGATACCCTGCATGTTTCACCCGACGATGCCGTTACCGATGTGAAAACAGCCATTCAGGATTGGTATGATTTTGCACCGACTCAGTCCCGACTTGTTTATTTATTTGGACATGTTCCGGTGCCCTATTCCGGAGAGATTTATCCCGACGGACATACCAATCACATTGGAGCCTGGCCTGCTGATTGTTATTACGCAGATATGGATGGCAGCTGGACCGACAATACGGTCAATAATGAAACCGCTTCTCAAATGCGGAATCACAATGTGCCGGGAGACGGGAAATTTGACAACAGCCTGCTGGCCTCCGATTTGGAGTTGGGAATAGGGAGAGTTGACTTTCACAATATGCCGGCTTTCGCCGAATCAGAAGAAGAGTTGCTGCGGAAGTACATCCTCAAGAATCACGCTTTTAAGCAGAAAGAGTTTGACCCTGTACGCCGGGCGCTGATCGAGAACAACTTTTCCAGTTTTGCGGAAGGTTTCGGGCAAAATGGCTTGAAGAATTTTACGGTTATGTTTGGACCCGATTCCGTATCCTACATCGACTATAATACGCTTTACAGCGAAAGTTACCTTTGGTCCTATGGCTGTGGCGGCGGTAGTTATACCTCTGCCAGCGGAATAGGCAACACCAATGGTTTTGCAGCAGACTCCCTTCAAACCGTCTTCACCTTATTATTTGGCAGTTACTTTGGTGATTGGGACAGTCAGAACAATTTCCTTCGGGCTGCTTTAGCATCCGGAACGACGCTCACCAATGCCTGGGCCGGCCGGCCTAATTGGGAGTTTCACCCGATGGCAATCGGTTTTCCAATTGGTGACTGCGCCAAACTCTCTCAAAATAATGCGGGCTACAGCTATGATCCCGGATTTGGCAATCGTCAGGTACATGCGGCACTGATGGGCGACCCGACTTTGCGCATGCACATGGTTGCACCTCCAACCAATCTAAATTTGACAGAAGAAAGCAGTCATGTAACGCTGAGTTGGGAGGCTTCCGCCGAATCTGTCCTTGGATACAATGTATACCGCAAAAGAAGTGTGGAACCGGCCTATCAGTTGGTCAATGACGCATTAATAGTCGACCTGACATATACAGATTCCTGTCTGACAACAGGCGAAACCTATGATTATTATGTGAAAGCGGTAAAGTTGGAGCAAAGTGCCAGTGGCACGTATTTCAACCAAAGCCTGGGAGCCGGTGCTTCGATAATGATCACAACTGATGCCTACCCAACCGCTGATTTTGAGCTCAACTTTATTTCTGCGGCGGAGATTTCCTGCCAAAACCTTTCCACTGCAGCGGTGGCATATCATTGGGATTTTGGCGATGGAGAAACCTCCGACGAAGAAAACCCCGAACATGAATACGGAAGTGTAGGAAATTACTCCGTTACGCTCACTGCTTATGGTGTTTGTGGAGACAGCTCAGAATATAATGTGGAGATACTGGTTAGTTCGCAACACGAAGCGGCTGCATTCCCACGGGCTTCCATCGCACCCAACCCGGCCAGTGATATACTACTGGTTAATTGTCCGACGTGCCTCGGTGAGGAGGAAATACGAATATATTCTGTTTCTGGAGTGCTGGTAAGTTCAGAAATTTTTTCCCTTTCGGGCAATGAAATTTCGGTAGCGGGATTAGCTGCGGGCATGTATAAGTTGGTGCTTGTTTCAGAGGCGGGTGTACGGGTGTTTAAGTTTTTGAAACAGCAGTAATTTTTCAAATTTTTTCAACCTGACAGGTCGATTCTCAATAGGCAAAAATAAAGAGCCAATCAGCTTCAGCTGATTGGCTCTTAAAACAAGCAGATTTCAGAACTTCTTTACTGCTTGATAACTCGCAACATGCGGTTTACCTTTTCATCCAGGAAGCGAACCAGATAAATACCATCCGGATACTGCTCCAGCGATACCAAACCAGTGAAGGTGTTATCGTATTTCACGAGACGGGTAGCTTGAACAAGCTTTCCATCAGGAGTATATATCTGGATAGGAAGCCAGGGGCCTACTGTCTGCAAGCCATCCACATTGATGCGGAAAACGCCTTCTGTTGGATTCGGGAACATCTCGATGATGTATCCATATTGTACATTCTCAATTCCTGTCTCAAAGTCAACCATCACCGTGATTTCCTCCGTACAGCCAATGCCGTCCTGAACAACTACATCATATGAATCAGTAGTCAGTCCGCCAAAGTCAGGGGTTGTTTGGAATGTGTTTCCACCGTCGATACTGTATTGTACAGGGCCGTTTGCTCCAGAGTCGGAAATAGAGATAGATCCATCTCCTGCACCGTTGGAGGTTTCGTTGGTCACATCAACCATGATGCTCAACATACAAGCCGGAATGGTTACACTTACTTCAAATACACAGTCAGAGGCATCAATGATTACGATATCATACAAATCCGCCGCAAGGCCGGAAAAGGTATTACCTCCCTGGAAGGTGTCACCACCATCAATACTGTACTGGTAAGGAGCCGAACCGTTCATCGGGGTAATCATCAAAACACCGTCGCCTGCTCCACCGGCACTTTCAGGAGTGATGTCAATGTCTGCAGAAAGCATACACTCGAAAGAGGCACAGAAATCATTGGTTTCGAAGAATCCAAATTCACCAGTACTCTCTAAAAGGACATTTCCATCAGCATCGGTAAAGTTGTAGTTGCCCAGGCCGTAATTACAGCAAATGCCATCACCGTAAGAATCGAAGATGGTGAAGGTATAACAACCCTCAGGATCTAAACAGAATTCTTCAACAAACAGCGTGTTTGTTGAACCGTATGGACCGCCCTCATAAATGACTGTACCATTGTCGTCTTCAATCTCCCAGGTTGTTTCTCCTGGATAGTCATCAGTGGTTAGATTTAAGAAGACAGAAACACCATCGGAAATGGCATCAAACTCACGAGAAAACAGGTCATTGCCCATGTCCTCATCAGTCATGCCATTGGGCATGGAGGTAGATGCTTCAAGCGTGTTTACGCCACTAACAAAACCACTTACATCAATGGCAACAGGTTCTGTTTCGCCCTGCGCAAGTGACCCTGTCCAGTTGATGTCAGGCAATGGAGTACCATTAAGTACAGGGGATATAGTAACACTGGTCAATGTTTCCGTACCAAAGTTGCTCAACATCAGATTGGCTGAGGTAGGATCACTACAAATAGTACCTTCCAAACCGGTAATATTCGTAATACCCGCATCCCATCGTGGCAATTTTGAAATAGTTACCCGAAGGGTGTCATTCAAAGGAGCCTCATCATCTGCAAGTACCGTGAATACTTCAAATTCGTAATCTCCAACTACAGACATATCTACAGTCGGACCAAAAGTATGTGTGTATACACTGTCTGGATAGAGGTCGTAATTGACCATTTCCATCACAGGGGTGCCATTGTCAAAAATGTAACCTACCTGGAAAACACTCTGTGTATCCAGCCCAAAGTTGGTTACCTGAATTTCTACAATCTCTGCAGCGGTAAGGTCATCCGAACTTTGCGGGCTGATCACGGCATTAGGTCCGATATCGGTGGTGTCGCGACCCAGTTCAAAGGCTACAATCCGGGTGTCGGTACCACCGCCACCGCCATATTCGCCGGTAAACCAAAAAGTACGGTCATTATCAGGATCAATAGACATGTGTGCATAGTCGCCAAATCGGCCATTAGAGCTAATGGTGTTTGAACCATCAACAATCGTATATTCATCAACGGTCATTTCACCGAGTGGATCAGATGCACGGCGTCCGGTAAAACGGAGCCCTACAAAAATATCCTCGCTGGAAACAGCATACGCCAGTCCAATATTTCCATTGCCATCCATTGCGATAGCACCCATGTAGCGGTCAAGACCATCGTCGGGTGCCCAGGTTCCTTCCTGATAGAGTTCCCAGTCGCCACCACCTGAGCGGCGCATTTCAACCCAGCGAATTCCAGAAAGATTGTTTCCGCCTGAAACGTCAGTAATAAAGTTCATCACCATCGTTTCGTAACTCACGAAGTTGCGATAATGTACCTGATGCATAATTACCTCTGGCAAACCATCAAGTCCGCCACCGCCACCAGCTTGTGGCATACAGGAAAAACCGGGACCGGAAACAGAACAAGGATTTGAGTCGTATGGTGAAGTCGTAATAGTAGTCGTTGATACACTGGTATTGCTGCTGTTGTCCCAGTCGATTTCATAGGTATGTACCCGAATGGCATCGTCTGAAGCACCGCTCCAGGCATCATCAGACATACTTACAATTATCGGGTTGTCATCTGCCGGAGGAGTCAAACCAGACCAGTCTACCGGAGAAGCTACCTGGAAACCAGGTCCGGATCCAATGCCCGGAAGGGTGATGCGCTGGACTTGTACAGAAGGATCTCCATTGAGCATTTGCTGCCGGTTGATAAAGTAAGTGGGCAGCGTACTTGGTCCCTGCTCATTGGTCGTTACGGTGTAAGCATTTGACCAAATTCCATATTTCGGATAATCGGGGAAGTTTGGCGTACCAAAGTTGTAGGCAGTATAACTTCCAAGTGGATCACTGTCCTCAGAAATCGCAAACAGCAACTGGTTTCCAAAAGGAAACTCGGTGATAATCCATCGCTGCGCTTCCTGGTCAAACATGATGATCGGGTCACCAGCAGAGGAGAAACCAATGCTGTTCCAAATGGTGTTGGCCGCAAAGGGTGCTGCGGCCAGGTTCCCTTCTTTGTCGAAAACAGCCAGAGTAGTGGCATTGATCGCCTGCATGTAGAAGTCGGTGCCGATGTCTCCGGTTGGGTCATTTGGCGAACCAAAATTGGAAGAGAAACCCTCGATGTTTACCAAAGGCTCTACTTCAAACATTTTATCCGGACTTACACTTGTCTGGCGCGTTGGATCAGGTCCGAGTGGCTTCGCCAGCGGATTGTTCGATTCGTATTTTCCACGACCCGCAAAGTTGTTTGGCGCTTCCTTGTTGCCTTCAGCGATTTCTTTTTTCGTATGGTCGGTCAGGGGCATAGGTACGAGGTCGCGGATTGGTTGCGTGGTACCCAAATACTGCGCATAAGTGGTCGACACCTCAATGTCTTCTTCCACTGTTGTTACGGATTGGGCTACAGCCTGATTCAAGCCGATAAAGCAGCATAAACAGGCGAGCCAGAGGGTGGTTCTTTTCATAATGAGTGTGGTTTAAATCTCAGCTATTTGCTGATTTTGAAACTTGATTTGGTTTGCAAAAGTCAAGCCGGGTACTCTTCTGTCAGCAAGAATACCGGGAGATAAAAGATAATAAATAAACTGCTGGGATTATAAGGGCTGGTTGTAAAAGCGTTTTGCTAAGGTAGTAGATTTGTAGGGAGAAAAAATGTCTTGAAGACAATAAATGTCTTAATTCATTATATTTTTTTGAATATATTTTTAATTGAAAACTTACTTTTTCGCCTTTCCCGCTTTCGCGAATGTGTGTACAATTGCCCATAGATTATTAGGATATCTCTTAATTATGTAATTGCCTTCCCGGGAATTTCCTTAAATTTGTAGAGATCGTATGGTAAAATTGTTTCACATACTTCTTGCTTGCCTGGTTTATACCAGTTCCGTCGGACTGGTTATGAACAGTCACTTCTGTCAGGGTGAGCTGAAGAGCCATGCACTTTTCAGTAAACCGGAAAGCTGTCATGGTAATAAAGATGCTCCAGTGTGTCCGTTTCATCAAAAAGCGATGGAACAGGACGGTGAGGATAACAATTGTTGCCAGAATAAATCCAAACTTGTTAAAGAGGAGTTGAAAACGCCGGTTCAGGTGATAGACTTTGTCGATCTCACTCCAGCCCCCGCTATTTGCCTGCCGGCAAAAGATTATAGCACTACAGAAGTGTCTGCCGGTCCAATAGCCTATTTATTGTATAAACCGCCCATTGTCGATAAAGACATATCGACTCTTTTCCAAACCTTCCTTTTATAGCCTTTCTGTCAGTTGGCCTGGTTGCTCCTGCAACCTGGTGCTACTTCAATATGCATCTTTCTGTATACTGAAGTACTTCCATTATTCCTGCCATAACCAAACTGATGGATTTTCATGTTATCATCAATCATCCGGTTCTTTCTGGATAACAGGCTTGTAGCCTGGCTGCTTTTTATCGTTTTTGCCGGCTGGGGAATTGCCACGGCACCCTTCGATCCCGGTATAGACTGGCTGACACGCGACCCGGTTGCCGTAGATGCTATCCCCGATATAGGCGAAAACCAACAGATCGTTTTCACCCGCTGGGATGGTCGTTCTCCTCAGGATGTAGAGGATCAGATCACCTATCCGCTTACCACAGCTTTGCTGGGTGTGCCCGGAGTGAAAAGCGTGCGCAGCAATTCTATGTTTGGCTTCTCCAGTATCTACCTCATCTTCGAGGAAGACATTGAATACTATTGGAGCCGATCAAGGATTCTGGAAAAACTCAATTCCCTGCCCTCCAATCTTTTGCCGGAAGGCGTACAGCCTGCCCTCGGACCAGATGCGACTGCGCTGGGTCAAATATTCTGGTACACCATCGAAGGACGGGATCCGGAGGGCAACCCAACAGGAGGTTGGGATTTACACGAATTGCGTAGCATCCAGGATTATTATGTGCGCTACGGACTATCCGCCGCAGAAGGCGTTTCAGAAGTAGCGTCCATCGGCGGATTCGTAAAAGAATATCAGGTAGATGTTGATCCGGAAGCTATGCGCATATCCGGCGTAAGCCTGGAAGAAGTGATGGCAGCTGTCCGGTCCAGCAATCTGGATGTCGGCGCTCAAACGCTGGAGATCAATATGGCCGAGTATTTCGTTCGCGGGCTCGGCTACGTGAAATCTATTAATGATATCGAAGAGAGTGTCGTTAAAGTCAACGACAATGTACCAATCCGAATCAAAGATGTAGCACGGGTAAACATCGGCCCGGCCAGTCGAAGAGGCGTGTTGGATAAGTCCGGTGCCGAATCAGTGGGCGGAGTCGTAGTCGCCCGGTATGGGGCTAATCCGCTGGAAGTGATCAATAATGTAAAAGCCCGGATTGACGAGATTGGCCCCGGCCTCCCGAGTCGAATCCTGGCAGATGGTACTCGCTCGCAGGTCACCATCGTTCCCTTTTACGACCGTACCGAACTCATCCGCGAAACGCTGGGAACGCTGGAAGAGGCCCTCAGCCTGGAAATTCTCATCACCATCATCGTGGTCATCCTGATGCTGATGAACCTCCAGTCGTCACTGCTGGTTTCCGGCAGCCTGCCTCTGGGTGTTTTGATGTGTTTCATTGCCATGCGATACTTTGGGGTAGACGCCAATATCGTCGCGCTTTCCGGCATTGCAATTGCCATTGGAACCATGGTGGACATGGGTATTGTACTGAGCGAAAGCATGGTCCTCAGACTGGAGGAACACCCAAAAGAGAACCTGCATACGACCATTTTTGAAGCAAGTCGGGAAGTTGCTTCTGCTATAGTAACAGCAGTTGCTACCACAGTGGTAAGCTTCCTTCCGGTTTTCACGATGGAGGCCGCGGAAGGCAAGCTGTTTCGCCCCCTGGCGTATACCAAGACTTTTGCCCTTATAGCTGCGATCATTATTGCGATTACTATTGTTCCGGCCATGGCCAAAGCTGTTTTTGGCTTGCGCCGAAAGTCGATCCGGACCCGGACTGCCGTCAATCTCGCCCTGGCAGCCCTGGGTATATTTTTGCTGCTAAAGGATATGTTTTTGCTCGGCCTGTTTGTACTGGCTGCAGCGCTGGCTTCCCTGCTAAATAATTACCTGCGGGACCGAATGTCTCCGAAACTTGCTCAAAATTTTAACCGGGCAAAGATTGTTATGCTGGCTGCTATACTTGGCTGGTTGCTGGCCAATACCTGGATGCCTTTGGGGGTAAACAGAAGCGTACTGGTCAACTTCCTTTTTGTAGCACTTGTGCTTTTTCTGGTAATTGGCTTCTTCTGGATGATCACCCGCTATTATGAAAGCCTGTTGCGGACAGTCCTTAAAAACAAATTGCTGTTTTTGCTGCTGACCGGATTGATGGTGTTTATGGGTTTCAGGGCCTATCAAAATACGGGAGAAGAATTTATGCCAAGCCTGGATGAAGGCGCGTTCCTGTTGATGCCCACATCCATGCCTCACTCAGGCATGCAGGTGAATGTGCAGAATTTGCGATTGCTGGATATGGCAGTTACCGCCATCCCCGAGGTGGACATGGTGGTTGGAAAAGCAGGCCGGGTGGATAGTCCGCTGGATCCGGCACCACTATCCATGTATGAAAATGTGATCCTCTACAAATCAGAATACAAAACCAATGCTGCCGGCCACCGTATGCGGTTTGAGGTTGATGAATCGGGCAACTACCTGCGCGATGAGAGTGACGAACTGATCCCCAACGAAAACGGACGCTACTTCAGGCAATGGCGAGATCACATTCAGAGTCCGGATGATATCTGGCAGGAAATTGTACAAGCCACAAAATTGCCGGGTGTTACCTCTGCACCCAAACTGCAACCCATAGAAACACGCCTTATCATGTTGCAAACCGGCATGCGGGCACCGATGGGGATCAAGGTAAGCGGAAGTGACCTGCAAACGATCGAAAACTTTGGCCTCGAGCTCGAGTCGGCCCTGAAGGAAGTGGAAGGCGTAAAAACGGAAGCGGTTTTCGCGGATCGTATTGTAGGCAAGCCCTATTTGTTGTTGGATATCGACCGGCAGGCAGCAGGCCGTTACGGCTTGACCGTTACCGACATCCAGCAGGTGATTCAGGCAGCTATTGGCGGAATGACCATGACGACAACTGTCGAAGGCCGGGAGCGGTATGCCATCCGGGTGCGCTATCCCCGGGAATTGCGCGATGATCCGGAAGCCTTGAAACGCATTTATGTAAAGACGCCAACGGGCAATCAAATTCCCCTGGGAGATCTGGTAGAAATCCGATACGAACAGGGGCCGCAATCCATTAAAAGTGAGGATGGATTCCTAATCGGTTATGTCCTTTTTGATCGCCTGGACGATTTTGCAGAAGTGGAAGTGGTAGAAAATGCGCAGCAGGCATTGGCCGAAATGATCGAGGCAGGGAGTCTACAGGTTCCTCCCGGCATAAGCTATCGGTTTGCCGGAAATTACGAACAACAGCAACGCGCCAATAATCGCCTAATGATTGTATTGCCTATTGCGCTTGTGATCATATTTCTGATCCTGTATTTCCATTTCAATTCGGCCCTGATCGCTTTAATGGTCTTTTCAGGTGTATTGCTGGCTTTTGCCGGAGGGTTTATCCTGATTGGCTTATACGGCCAGCCCTGGTTCCTGGATTTTGAATTGCTGGGCCGCAATATGCGAGATCTCTTTCAGGTGCATACGGTAAATCTGAGTGTAGCAGTCTGGGTCGGATTTTTAGCACTTTTTGGTATTGCAACCGACGACGGCGTACTGGTAGCTACTTTCCTGAAATCTTCATTCGCGGAAAGCAAACCAAGCAATAAGGAAGAAATACACGATGCCGTAGTCGCCGGAGGATTGCGCCGGGTACGACCGGCCATGATGACCACCGCGACGACCATTCTGGCACTCCTGCCGGTGCTCGCCTCTACCGGACGAGGAGCTGATATTATGGTGCCCATGGCGATCCCTACAGTGGGGGGCATGTTGTTGCAAACCATAAGCATGTTTGCCGTGCCTGTACTGTTTTGCTTTTGGAAGGAATGGCAATTGAGAAGCTCAAAAAAGGAAAAGGCATGAAGCAGTCACTGAAAATATGGATCCAAGGCTTTTTATTGCTTTTGCTTTGCAACGGACTGCAAGTATTAAAAGCACAACCCATTGACAGTCTGATACGAGAAGTGCTTCAGGAAAATCCGCAGCTGAAAGCGCTGGAACTGGAATACCGGGCTGCACAACAAGTAGCGCCCCAGGTCGGCCAATTACCGGATCCGCAGCTGGGACTTGGTGTCTTTGTATTGCCTCCCCAGACCCGGACAGGTCCCCAATGGATACGCTTGGGAGTAACGCAAATGCTTCCCTGGAAGGGCACACTGGATGCCCGGGAGTCTCTGGCGGACGGAAAGGCAGCTGTACATCTGCAGGCCATCGAACAGACTCAGCTTCAATTGGTCCTGGAGTTTCAACAAAATTACCTCCAACTCTACAAACTTCGGGAGGATCAACGAATCCTGAGAGGTAAAATGCGCTTCTTTGAGGCATTGGAAAGCCTGGCCCTGAGCCGGGTCGAAACCAGCAAAGGAAGTTTGGCTGATGTTGTTCTCGTGCAGGTTAAGAAAAGGGAATTAGAGCATCAGCTTGCCCTGTTGGAAACGAAAGAAAACGTACCCCTGGCTAATTTAAATGCATTGAGAGCCCAGCCCCAGTCTACGGAAATAACCATTCGCGACAGCCTGGCTTTCGCCTGGTTGCCCTATGATCGAAATGCCCTTCCGGAAGCGCTTTTGATGCAACATCCGGGAGTCCGGGTATTGCAGGATCAGCAGCGTATTCGGGAGTTGGATAAGGCTGTAAACCGCCTTTCGGCGAAGCCTGATTTTGGTGTAGGCATAGATTATCTGTTTGTGAGTAAGCGGCAGGATATGGATGTGCCCAACAATGGCCAGGATGTTTTAATGCCCAGGGTGAGCCTCAACTTGCCCCTGAATAAATCGAAATACGAGCATCGGGATTTGCAACTGGATTTGGAAAAAGAAGCGCTGGAGTTTCGGAAAGAGAATTTGCTGTTGGATTTAAATCGTCGGCTGGAGCAAGCCTGGAATTTGCGAGATGAGGCGCAACTGGAAATCGCCTTTTATCAGGATCAAAAGGAGAAGCTTCAATCCAGCCTGCGTCTGCTGCAATCAGAATACAGCAATCAGCGTATCGGAATGAGCGAACTGCTGGAACTGCACCTGACAGACATTGAGTACGAAAGAGGCATTTTGGAAGCCATCGTGAAAAGCTATCAGGCCGTTTGGCTGATGGAGAGTATTATTAAAGTTGATTAATAATGAAATATATTCATAAAATATTATTTGTGGTGGTTGGTCTGGCTGTAGGAGTCGGATTAGGCTACCTTTTCTTTGCTGATTCTGCCGGGAGTATGCCTGATTCGGGGCATGTTCATGAAGGAACGGAAGATGAAACAATCTGGACCTGTTCCATGCATCCACAAATCCGGCGGGAGGAACCCGGGCTTTGCCCCATCTGCGAAATGGATCTGATTCCGATGGATCAGACGGTTTCCGATGATCCTTTGGCGCTGCAAATGTCATCCGAAGCCATCAAATTGGCGAATGTCCAAACGACGCTTGTTCGGGCAGGTGGAGGGAGTGATTCCCGACTAAGCCTTTCTGGTAAGGTGCAGAAGGACGAACGCCTGGCTTCCAGTCTGGTGTCTCACATCCCCGGCAGAATTGAAAAACTCTTCGTGACTTTCGAAGGAGAACAGGTACGAAAAGGCCAGCAGGTAGCGACTATTTTTTCGGAAGAATTGATCGCTGCACAAAGGGATTTTCTGGAAGCCCTAAAATTTAAAGATGTCAATCCGGGTATGGTGGAAGCGGTAAAGAATAAGCTGGGCTACTGGAAACTGCCGACTGATTTTTTGGAGAAGCTGGAAACGTCGGGGAAGGTACAGGAGACCTTCACCTTATATGCCGAAGTGGCGGGAGTGGTTACCGAGCGGCTGGTTTCTACAGGTGATTATGTGAATGCAGGAAAACCCTTGTTTAAGCTGGTTGACCTCAGCCGGGTATGGATATTATTTGATGCCTACGAGGAAGATTTATCGAAAGTTTCAATCGGTCAAAAGGTTTATTTCACCAGCCCGGCAGTACCCGGCAAAACCTATGCGTCCAAAATTGCCTTTATCGATCCTGTTATTGATCCGGTAAAAAGGGTGGCGCATCTGCGTGCGGAAGCGGCTAATCCATCCGGCTTACTAAAACCTGAAATGCTTGTCAAAGGAGTACTGGAGGGGGATTCCAGACTGCCCGTATCCCTTTTGGTTCCCAAGTCTGCGGTTTTGTGGACCGGCGAGCGATCGGTAGTATATGTGGAGTTGCCGGAGCGAGAGGTTCCAACCTATGAATACCGGGAGATTGACCTGGGAAAAGATCTGGGAGAATCTTATGAAGTTCTGGCCGGTTTGGAAGCCGGTGAACGGGTGGTTTCGAATGGTGCTTTCATGGTGGATGCGGCAGCGCAACTCAACAATCAGCAAAGTATGATCAATCGGATGTTGGATGTGGCGGAAGCCACCGAAGCATCTATTCCGGACTTTCAGGATCAGGTTGATATTGCTTTTCAGCGAAAGCTGGAAGACCTGGCAGATACATATTTGAAGCTCAAAGATCAACTGGTCCTTACCGACCCACAGGCGAGCGCCAAAGCAAGTATGGTTTTTAGCAATCGACTGGAAAGTCTGGAACCGAATGCACCAGACAAGGAATTGCAAAACTGGTGGAAAGAGACCCGGAGCGCCATGCTGCAGCATGCTGCACAATTGGGAGCTTCAGATGATGTAGAGGTGCAGCGCAAGCAATTTCAATTTTTGAGTTCGCTGATTATCCAGAGTATACAAGCTTTTGGATTGGTGGACGATACCTTATATGTACAGCATTGTCCGATGGCTTTCGATGATCAGGGGGCTGATTGGCTGGCTGCAGAAGAAGAAATTAACAATCCGTATTTCGGAGATAAGATGCTTCGTTGCGGACTAGTAGAGGCAACCCTAATACCCGGGGCGAAATAGAACGGAACAACATTCGCCGAAAGGCAACCCAAAATCGCCCAAACAAAAAGTGAGATTCATGCTCAGAACAATTTATATACGAAACATGGTTTGTGCCCGCTGCATAAAAGTGGTTACGGAGAACCTGCGCAATATAGGGTTGGAGGTTGAGTCTGTGAGGCTGGGAGAAGCGGAGGTTCAGGATCCTGTTTCGGGACTGGATATGGATGCCATCCGAAAAGCGCTGGAGGCAGATGGGTTTGAATTGATCCGGGATCAGCGGGAAGTTTTGGCAGAGCGGGTAAAGCACGTTTTGATTCACCGTTTGGAACAGATCAGTAAAAAGGAGTCGGTACCTAAGTTATCGGAAGATTTGAGTAATACCCTGAATCTGGAATATTCAACCATTAGCAAGACCTTTTCCCAACTGGAGGAGGTGACCATTAATTCATATTTCATTCGTTTGAAAATCGAGAAAGCCAAAGAACTGGTTGAATACGGCACTATGAGCTTTAAGGAAATTGCCTATCACCTGGGGTATTCCTCGCACCAACATCTTTCGGGACAATTTCGGGAGGTGACCGGCATGAGTATGAGTGATTATAGATTGCAAAACCATAAGAAAAGAGACTCTTTAGACGAAATTTTATAAGATTATTCTATAATTCTGTAAGTCCGGAAATAACCGAATGATTTACTTCGAGATTCCGGATCAAATATGTTTTAAAATCAGGACCATGAAGAACATTTTTACAAGTTTAATTTGCTTGTTTGCGCTTTCGCTGAATGCCCAGACAGATGTGAATATTCATTTCAACCACCTCCTTGGAGGCGATGATTTTCAGTTGGAATCCGTCTTCACAGCACAAGGTGACTATGATGCTAATATCACCCGTTTGGAATACTACATTTCTCAAATCGAATTGATCCACGATGGTGGTCAGGTAACCCCTGTGGAAGATACCTGGCTGCTCGTAGATGCTTCTGAGACAAACAGTGTATATCTCGGCAATTTTGATGTGCAGCAACTCGAGGGTATGAATATTTCTATCGGTGTGGAGGAGTCTGTCAATCACCTCGACCCGGGAGCATACCCTGCTGATCATCCTTTGGCGCCACAGATTCCCCCGATGCACTGGGGTTGGGCTGCCGGTTATCGCTTTGTATGTCTGGAGGGACTTACAAGTACCAACCAATCTTTGATCTATCAGATCCACGCACTGGGCGACGACAATTATTTCACCCAGGAAATGACAGCCGATCTGAGTGCCGTTGATGGCGTTTTGGATATTGGCCTTGAAGGCGAATACCTGAATATGTTTATCAATGTAGACGTGTCGGGAGGCGAGGTTGTGCATGGCGATTATGGCGTGGCTATAAAGCTGCTTCAAAACATGACTTCGGAGGTGTTTTCGGTAAAAGAGCCGGTTATCACTACTTCTGCGAAACAAGTGTATGAGGAAGAGCTGGTTTCTTTCTTTCCAAATCCTGCTACTGAAACCATCTATCTGCAGTTGGAAAATATCGAGGCAAAGGATATGGTGGTTTCCATTCAGGACATCAGTGGAAAGATGCTGATTCAGCGCACAGCTTTTGATGGTACGCAGGAAGTATCTATTGCCAGTTTGCCTGTAGGCGCTTATATCATTCAGGTGGTTGCTGATGGTCGTCTGGTCGATGCCGACAAGCTGATCATTAATAAGTAAGTGCAAAAAAAGATCAGAATATTATTGCTGCTCGTGGCCGGCCTTTTTTGGTTGGGCGCCTGCGAGCAGGAGCCATTCTTGCCTCCTGCCGGGGTAGCGAATAATGTTCTGACCATACCTTCCGGTTTTCCGGAAATGGAATTCCCGGAAGGAAATGAATACACGGATCTGCGCTGGCAGTTGGGCCGCATGTTGTTTTTTGATCCGATCATGTCTCGCGACAGTTCGATCAGTTGTGCGTCCTGCCATTTGCCGGCATATGCTTTTAGCGATACCGTGGCATTTAGTCCGGGTGTGGAAAATGCTGCCGGTGTGCGTAATTCTCCTTCGCTGGCCAATGTGGGCTACCATCCCTATTTCACCCGGGAAGGCGGCGTGCCTACCCTTGAGATGCAGGTGTTGGTCCCTATTCAGGAGCACAACGAGTTTGATTTCAATATTGTGCTGATTGCAGAGCGCTTGAAGCGGCATCCGGTGTATTCGGAAATGAGTTGGGATGCCTACGATCGCGAAGCAGACCACTTTGTGATCTCCCGGGCGCTGGGCGTTTTTGAGCGTACATTGATCAGTGGCAATAGTATTTATGATCAATGGGCTTTCGCCGAATGGCCGAAGCCACTTCCGGAAGCTGCGGAGCGTGGAAGGGAGTTGTTTTTCAGCCCTCGGACCTCTTGTAGCAATTGCCATAATGGATTCAACTTCACCAATTACGCCTTTGAAAACAACGGTTTGTATGAGAAGTATGAAGACGTGGGGCGTTTCCGTTTAACCGGAGACAGCTGGGATTTGGCCCGATTCAAAGTGCCCTCCTTACGCAATGTGTCTGTTACGGGACCTTATATGCACGATGGGTCGCTCGAAACACTTGAAGAAGTGGTGGAGCACTACAACCGTGGTGGCCAGCCGCATCCAAATAAAAATCCGCTAATACGGGAATTGGGCTTAACGGAGTCTGAGAAATCAGATTTAGTAGCTTTCCTGAATACGTTGACCGATCAATCCTTTTTAGAAAATGAAAGTTTTACAGACCCTTTTAAATAAAGCGGGCTCCTGGAGACTGATGATATTGCTGCTTTCCGGCAGTATCTGGTTTTTGGCCTCCTGCGAACCAGAAGCACCAGACGATCCGGTTACGCTGGATCCTACCCTTTATGATTTTTCCACCGGAGGTTTTCCGGATCCGGATCTTCCTGATGACAACCCGCTCACAGTAGCTGGAGTGGAGCTTGGCCGTATGTTGTTTTACGAGCCAATGCTCTCTAAGGACGGTTCGCAGACCTGTGCCGATTGTCACGTACAGGGGGATGCGTTTTCAGATATACGTCAATTTAGTTTGGGGGTAGAGGGCATGCCCGGCAAAAGGCAGGCCATGGGTGTATTTAATCTCGCCTGGCACAAGAATGGTTTTTTCTGGGATGGTCGCGCCCCTTTACTGCGGGATCAGGCCTTGATGCCTATTCAGGACCCGTTGGAAATGAATGAGTCTCTGGAGAATGTAATAACCAAGCTTTCTGGAAGTGAGGAGTATACCGACCAGTTTATCCGTGCTTTTGGGGATGCGGATGTCACTTCGCTGCGCATCAGTCTGGCTATGGAGCAATTTATGTTTACCATGGTTTCCAACGATTCCAAATACGATCGGTATTTGCGGGGTGAAGCGGAGCTTACGGAAAGTGAGGAAAGGGGCTTAGATCTCTTTTTTACGGAGTTTGACCCCTGGGGATCTTCTAAAGGAGGAGAGTGTTTTCACTGTCACGCCGGGTTCAATTTTACCAACGACAAATTCATGAACAACGGCCTCGACAGCGAGTCGGAATTTACAGATGAAGGTTTGTTTGCCGTCACCAATAATCCGGATGATCGGGCAAAATTTAAAGTGCCTTCCCTTCGGAATATAGCTCTGACGCCTCCATACATGCACGACGGGCGTTTTGAGACGCTGGAAGAAGTGCTGGATCACTACATTTCCGGTGTCAAGGACTCGCCGACCATAGATCCTTTGATGCAATTTAATCTGGACCCGGGACTTGATCTAACGGAGCAGGATAAGCAGGATTTGATCAATTTCATGCACACGCTTACGGATATGGCCTTTGTAGAAAACGAAGCCTTTTCGGATCCGCATCAATAGATTTCCGGCTTGAATGGAATAAAAAAAAGAGCGATGCCAAAAGTCGGCACCGCTCTTTTTCATTTTAGCAGAACAGCTTAGGGCAACAATACCTTATTGATCACGTGGATGACACCATTGGATTGGTGCACATCATACACGCTGATATTAGCCACATTGCCGATGGCATCTTTAAGGACGATGTTATTAGGGCCATTCAGCATCGCTGAAAGTTTTGCTCCATTAACAGTGGTCAATACGGCTTTGCCGTTTCCTTTCTCAATGGCTTTTTTAATCGCCGCGAAATCCAGCTTCCCTGCCACAACATGATAAGTCAATACGGCGGTGAGTTTGTCTTTGTTTTCCGGTTTCAACAAAGTCTCGACAGTGCCTGCGGGCAGGTTTTCGAATGCATCGTTTACCGGGGCAAAAACAGTGAAAGGGCCTTCGCTTTTGAGGGTTTCTACCAGTCCGGCTGCTTTAACGGCAGCTACCAGAGTCGTATGGTCGGCAGAATTGACAGCATTATCTACAATGTCTTTTGCCGGGTACATGGCTTCTCCGCCAACCATGACGGATTTTTGTGCCTGAATAGCGGTTAGAGAGACAAAGCTAAACAAGGCGAATACAATGATTTTTTTCATGATAACAATTTTTTCTTTACTCCTACATACGGGGGGATTTTGGGAGAAGGTTTTAGGATGGGGTTTTCTTTTTCGCTTGTTTTTCACTGGACATGACGGGTCGGCAACCTGACAGGTCGTCGACCTGTCAGGTTGCCGACCCGTCATGCAAAATCCTCAAGTAGCTGATTTTCCGATGGTTAAAGCCGAAAAGTGCAGGTAACAACAGGCCTGTTTTAGGGATAAATGAGTGGTTTTCCAAACTCGACATGTCAGGTCGCCGACCTGACATGTCGAGTTTAAGCAGAATATTCTTTTACATTTGCTATTAATATTTTGAGAAAAATCCTCGGCATATTATTACTGGCTTCTCTCCTGCTTCCGCTTGGTGGAACCTGGATATGGTTGAAGCATCACCGCAGCCAGATTCGACAAGAAGTCAAAACCATGCTGAAAGGAGGTGCGGACAAAAAAGAATTGGTCGAATTGGCGTTTTCTCTCGAAGATGCCGATGCAAAACTACATTGGGAACATTCCGGAGAGTTTGAATTTGACGACCAGATGTATGATGTTGTTGAATCTGAAGTAAAAGGTGATTCTATCTTTTATCTGTGTTGGTGGGACCATGCCGAAACCCGTGTAAAGAAAAATTTAGAACGCCTGCTCGCCGGTCAGTGGCAGCAGGATCCTTTGAAGAAAAACGGCCAAAAACGGCTGCTGGACTTTTATAAATCACTTTACCTGCTTGAAACGGTGTCTGCTGATTTTATTTTACCCCTTTCGGGGAATACCCCTGCCTTTCGGGAGCAATATTACCATTCTCCGGAACAGGTGCCCCTATCACCCCCTCCGCGCTTTATCCTTTCCTGATTACCAGATGCTTCGGTAAAACCAGAGCATGTTTGATTATTTGGTCTGATGAATTTCCTTTCATCCAGACCTGTCTGTTCATGTAAATAAATAAAGGATGAAACGTATTTTACTACTGTTTATCTTCCTTGGGGTGTGCCAGATGGCCCGCGCTCAGGTGGTAACAGTTAAAGATGCTGAATCGGAGGAACCGCTGGAGTTCGTGACGATTTACAGCAATAGTCCCCGGGAATATGCTACAACCGATGCTTCCGGTCAGGCCAATATCTCTGTCTTTCGGGGAGCCAACAAGATTGAGTTTCGCTCCATCGGATATGAAACAGCAACGAGAAGTTACGCAGAATTAGAAGCTGAATCCTTCGCCCTAAGGCTGGAGCCTGTGAGTGTAAAAATGGATGCGATTGTAGTCTCCGCCAGTCGCTGGGAACAAAACAGCGCGGACCTGTCTTACTCGGTTGCAAGCATAGATAAAGAGTCGATAGCCTTGCAAAATCCGCAGACAGCAGCCGATTTACTGGCCATTTCCGGCAAGGTTTATATTCAGAAAAGTCAGCAGGGAGGTGGAAGTCCGATGATTCGGGGATTCGCTACCAACCGGCTCTTGTATGCAATAGATGGCGTGCGAATGAATACGGCGATTTTCCGGAGTGGGAACATTCAGAATGTCATTTCCCTGGATCCTTTTGCTATGGAAAATGCCGAAGTGCTTTTTGGTCCGGCATCCGTGATCTATGGAAGCGATGCCATTGGTGGCGTGATGAGTTTTCAGACGCTTACCCCTCAATTTTCCTACGAGTCTGAACCCTATGTTTTTGGCAAAGCGGTGGCTCGCTACTCAGGTGCAAACCAGGAGAAAACCGGTCACTTTGATGTAGGAATTGGCTGGGAGAAGTGGGCATTGGTAAGTAGCATCAGCACCAATAATTACGGAGATCTCCGGATGGGACAAAACGGCCCGGATGATTATTTGAAACCCTATTATGTGGAGCGCATTGACAGTGCCGACGTTGTGGTTGAAAATGACGATCCTTTACAGCAACGGCCATCCGGCTTCAGCCAGATAAATATGATGCAAAAGCTGCGGTTTCGTCCGGATGAGAATTGGGACTTTCAGTATGCTTTTCATTATTCGGAGACATCCGATTACGGGCGTTATGACAGGCATCAGCGATTGCGCGACGGACTGCCGAGGTATGCCGAGTGGAAGTACGGTCCGCAGACCTGGATGATGAATCAATTCTCTCTTTCTCATACCAGCACCAATTCTTTTTACGACATTTTGAGTCTTCGCCTGGCGCAACAATCATTCGGCGAAAGCCGGATAAGCAGAGACCTGAATGATCCCAATCGGGAAATACGGGCAGAGGATGTGCTGGCCTTATCGGCAAACTTGGATTTTGTGAAAGCAATAGGGGCAAATAGGCTATACTACGGCCTGGAGGCGGTCCAAAACGAGGTGACAAGTACAGGGACCAATGAGAATATTGAAACCGGAAAATCGGAAGAGGGCCCCAGCCGGTACCCGAATGCGACCTGGGCTTCTTATGGGGCCTATGTCAGCGCGGATCTGAGGCTGGCTGAAAAATGGAAAATGCAGGCAGGGATGCGCTACAATCAAGTGCGGCTAAATGCCAAATTTGACACGCGTTTTTATCCATTGCCTTTTACAACGGCTGCTTTAAATAACGGTGCATTGACGGGAAGTATGGGATTTGTATTTCGACCAGATGCCCAATGGATTTTTAGCATAAATGGCTCCACAGCCTTTCGGGCTCCAAATGTGGATGATGTAGGAAAGGTTTTTGACTCTGAACCGGGGGCGGTGGTTGTTCCAAATCCCGATCTGAAAGCCGAGTATGCTTACAATGCAGATATCGGGATTGCCCGGGTTTTTGGCAAAGCGGTAAAACTGGACCTGACAGCTTATTACACCCATCTCAACAATGCGCTTGTGCGGCGGAATTTTGTGCTAAATGGCCAGGACAGCATTATATATGATGGCGAATTGAGTCAGGTACAGGCCATTCAAAATGCGGCTGTGGCAAGGGTTTACGGCGTACAGGCTGGATTGGAAGTGAAGTTGCCGGCTGGATTTGAATTTCGGGCAGATTACAATTTCCAGCGAGGGGAGGAAGAACTGGATGACGGAAGTCTTAGTCCGTCGAGACATGCCGCACCCTGGTTTGGAGTCGCATCGATAGGTTATACGCACAACGACCTGCAATTGCGTTTTTATGCAGAGGCAAATGGCGAGCGATCATTTGAGGATATGCCTTTCGGCGAAATAGGCAAAACAGAAATCTACGCAGCTGATGCGGATGGAAATCCCTATGCTCCCGGCTGGTATACGCTAAATTTTAAAGCACGGTATCGGGTGAGTGAGCAGTTTTCTGTTAGTGCGGCCCTGGAAAATATTACTGACCAGCGATACCGGCCTTACAGTTCCGGAATCTCTGCACCGGGTCGGAATTTTATACTGGCGATTCGGGCTGATTTTTAGTAGAAAAGTTTGATATCGGTGTTAAATCCGGGCATTTTTAATAGCATCTGTGTAATTTGACACAGATGCTATTTTTCTTTCAGGCAATCCAATGCAAACCGATGATTCGATTTATTTTTCTAAGCGTGCTATTATTCCTTGTCTCTGTTTGTCAGGCTCAATCGGTTGGTGGGTGGGTAACCTTTCGGAAAGGGAAGGACCTAATGAAACAGCACGATATAGCAGGTGCTGTTGAAAAATACAAAGAAGCACTTCGTCTTTTTGAAGCCTCCGGCAACGATGAAGGCTTTGCCTATGCTGCGGATGCTTTGGGAGGGGTATTGATCTATCAGCACAAAAACGATAGTGCCTTACTTGTGTTGGATGCGGGACTTGAACGAGCGGCCCGTCTTGGGGAGCCGTATCCGCTGTTTTCACTTTGGGCCACTAAGGCTGCGGTATTCAATTACACGGGTAATTACAGAGAAGCCCTTAATGCCAATCTCAAGTCATTAAAGTATTCGGAAGCAGGAGAAGGGCGTACAAAGATGTCTCATTATTCTTCTCGCTTGATCCATATCGCCAATTGCTATAATGAGTTACTTATGTATGATTCGGCTGAATACTTTTTTGAGGAGGCCATACGACTTAAAGAGGAAATTAATGATGTTGAGTATTTGGGGATCGCTTACAATGACGCGGCTTTGTTTTATCAATCCGGGCGCGGGGCTTATGGTAAGGCCGTAGAACATTTTTTAAAAGCAATTGAAGCTACGGAGCAAGCCGGCCGGGAGATAAACACAGCCAGTGCTTTGAATAATCTGTCGGCTTTTCTGGTCGAGCAGGGCCAAAACGACAAGGCCATGGCTTATGCTAAACGGGCTTTGTTGATGATGGATACGCTTGGGTTAAATTATTCCAAGGGCAATGTTCTGAATAGCCTGGGCGAAATTGCTGAAAAGACGGGAGATCTGAAACTTGCTGAGGAGCATTATTTGGATGCGCTTCAAATATTCACGGATTATGAAAACCTGCCCAAGATCACTGACATGCATATTCGGCTTGGGAAACTGTATTATAAAAAGGGAGAGTTGGAGCTGGCTGAGCTGAAGGCCCGGGAAGGACTAAATTATCTGGAGAAGATAGAAGCATCGGATGTTCTGGAATTAAAAATGCAATTGCTTTATGCGAAGATTCTTCTGAAGCAAAACCAATTGGCGGCGGCGGAGTCTCTGTTGCAATCGGTTTACGAGCGCGGACTCAGTTCTGAAGATCTGTCTGTTCAGGAATCTGCATTATATAGTCTGGCTGAGGCAAATAGCAAGTTGGGGCAATTTGAGAGAGCTTATGAGATGATGCGCATTCATAATGTTTTACAGGATACTATACAGCGGAGAGCACAAAGCCGGTATGCTGCTCAGCTGGAAGCCGAATATGAGCGCTCGAAAAAAGATGAGGCTATCAATGAATTAACATATTCCAATGAGATTAAAGACCTGGAACTGGGTAGTAGAAAGCGGCAAATTGCGCTGTTGGCCATTGGAGCAATCATTGCCCTGACGGCCGCTTTTTTAGGGTTCTACCTGTTTAACCTCAAGCGTCGGAATGCAGTTGTTCTGGAAGAAAAAAACCAGGTAATAGCAAAGGCCTTGCAAGAGAAAGACCTCTTGCTGCGAGAAATACACCATCGCGTAAAAAACAACCTTCAGGTTATATCCAGTTTGTTGAGCCTGCAATCCCGATTTGTGAAAGATCCTCAGGCCATCTCTGCGATTAACGAAGGACGTAGCAGGGTGCGCTCGATGGCGTTAATTCATCAGAACCTTTACCAAAAAGAGAATATTACCGGTGTCCACGTGCAGGAATATTTTTCCAAATTGCTGCAGGAACTCTTTGACACTTATCGAATCGGTAACCGGGTTGACCTGGAATTAAAGATTGAAGACTTAAACCTGGATGTGGATACGATTATTCCTATTGGGTTGATATTGAATGAGCTGGTTTCCAATGCGCTCAAGTATGCATTCAGCGAGGAAGAGGAGGGAAGGTTGACCATTTCCCTGGCAGAAAAGGATCAAAAGCTATTGTTGAGCGTACAGGATAATGGAGTCGGCTTCCATAGTCCGAGTATGATTGATAAACCCCAAACCTTTGGCTACAGACTTATAAAATCTCTGGCAACGAAGTTAAAGGCAAAGATAAAACTGGAATCTGTAAATGGTACGAGAGTAGAATTGATGATTAGTGACTATAAAAAAGCGGCATGAAAAAAGGCAGACGCACGATGGCGCCTGCCCGTTGTTCCAGAGATATTTAAATCAGGGTTTCCAAACCCTGAAGGAATAATCAAACCTGCGGCAAAAAAATGCTTTGGGGTGGCTTGGGGGGTAAGCCTGCATCTGTTTGTATTCCACTTCCAATTTAACTTCCCTGGATGGGGGGTATAAAGGTTTTAGTCCACACGGTTAAAAGACCTTTCGTTTGTGTTGTCACAAATTTAGATATTTTAGGATGCGTATCCAATGGACAAAAAGTATACACCGGAAGAAAGGCTATGGACAATCAATGGACAAACCCCTTATTATGACTGTTATTAGCCAGTTTTAAGGCGATTCTGATTATGGACAGGTGGAGACAAGGGCAGATTTTCAAGTTGGGAATCCAACCGGAAAGGATCGCTTTGTGACGTTTATACAAAAAAGATACAACTTTTATTTTTAGTACAACTACATCTGCCATGTTTATTTTTTTGGCAACCAGTCATAAGGTCGTGGGTAGATAATTGTCTTCAGGTTGAAGCTGATTTCTCCCAAATCTTCAATAACTTTCAGGGTTGATTGAGCTTCGCTCAGAAGCGGGCTTTAATTGATGGTTTAAACAAACAAAAGACATATTAATGCCTGACACCAAAAATGACCTGCTGGATCAGATAAAGAAGAAGTACGAGGAAATGGGGCAGGATCCGGGTACACACCTGGAGGGGCTCCTTTGGAGTACGCCAATTACCTATTGGGATTATATTAAGACTGATTCTTTGCTGGGTTTGCAAATACAGCGTACCACCTTGCCAGATGAGATGGTATTCATCATTTACCACCAGATTAATGAGTTGCTTTTTAAGATGATCCTTTGGGAAATCGACCAGGTAGCTTTTCACAACTCACTCACCGCTTCCTTTTTTGCAAGCCGATTACATCGCATCAGCCGGTATTTTGATATGCTATCTGCTTCCTTCAACATCATGCGCGAAGGCATGGAAGTGGAGCAATACATGAAATTCCGAAATACACTGACTCCGGCCAGTGGCTTTCAATCGGCTCAGTATCGCCTCATAGAGTTTAGTTCTACCGAATTGATCAACCTGATCGATTACCGGTTTAGATCAACTATTGATCGGGATACTCCATATACCCATGCTTTTGAACATCTATATTGGCAGGCAGCCGGGAAGGATTTTAAGACTGGGGAGAAGTCGACCTTAATGCAGTTGTTTGAGAAACGCTACAAAGGCCTTTTTCTTCGAAAAATGGAGGAGTACAACACGGTGAATCTCTGGACCAAGTTCCAGGAGCTTCCAGAGTCTGTGCGCACCGATAAAGATTTGATGAATGCCATGCGACACTATGATCATACAGTAAATGTGTCCTGGGTAATGGCACATTACAATGCTGCCTATAAATATCTGGAAAGTGGCGAAGATGCCGCGGAAGCCACCGGAGGCAGCGACTGGAAAAAATACATGCATCCCCGCTATCAGCGCCGCATATTTTTCCCGGACCTTTGGTCAAAAGAAGAATTGGAAAACTGGGGTGTCGACAACCTTGAGGGATACCAGAAACTCTAAGAATTTGATAAAAGAAAGCCCTTCCCGATTTAGTTCAGGAAGGGCTTTTAATGGTTATCTCACCAGGGTAATATCACCTTCAAACAACTCTGTACGGCCATCAACCATTTCTACAATGGCAAACCAGGCAAATACGCCCGGATTTAGCGCTTGTCCTCTAAAGTTTCCATCCCATCCAAATGCAGGATTATTGGGTTGGAAGTTCGAATAAGAGAATACGGTTTCTCCCCAGCGGCTAAATACCAGAAATGACTTAATGTTCTTAATGCTGTTTGGTCTGGCAAACAGATAAAAGAGATCATTATTACCGTCGCCATCCGGCGAAAAGATATTTGGTGCATAAACAGCCGGGCGCTCATCTACAATCAACTGCACTTCGTCTTCGGTGCGGCATTCTGCTATACTGGTTATTTCCACCTGGTAGGTTGTTGTACTTAGCGGGCTCGCAATCGGATTTAGACAATCCGTACAACTCAAGCCTTCAGCCGGTGACCAAACAATTTCCAGGATTTCCGTGTCCGGAATATTGATGTACAGGTTAAGTTGGTAACTTTCTCCCTGAAGGACTTCAATTTGACTGTCAAGACTGGTGACCAGTGGATCCGGGACATCCATGAAATAGTCAACTGTTTCGGATTCGCAACCAAGTGCATCTTGTACCAGTATGGTATACCATCCCTCATCCAGGTTGGTGAAAACCGGATTTGAATAAAAAGTCTCGCCATTATCCAATGAATACAGGTAAGGCGGGGTGCCAGCCATTACGTTGGTGATCTCCAAAATCCCAAGTTCATCAGAACATAAGGGAGCCTCTGCCAGATAATCCGGTGTTGAGGGGATATTCTCCGTAACTTCGACTACATCGCTATCTGTACAACCATTGTCCAAATTGGTTACCAGTAGTGTATAAGTACCAATGCCTGAAATCTCTGCGGATAAGCTGTTGGCACCCGATTCAATGGTACCACTTGTGGTTTCCCATTGGAATTGAAGATTTGAACTTCCCGATACGCTGCCTGTCAGTGTACTGGTCTCTTCCTGGCAGGGGAGAATAAGGTCTTCACCGGCGTCTACTATCGGCGTATCCAGGTTTTGAAGAACGATTACATCTTCAGTAGAAGAACAGCCGTTTTCCGTATTGAGAATTTCCAACAGATAGGTACCGGGTTCGTCAACCATTAATTCCAGGCTGTTTTCCCCGGTGATAATATGGCCATCCATGGTGGTCCACAATACCGTATAGTCGCTTCCGGAACTGGAAGATGTAGCATCGAGGAGAACGGTATCAACCAGACATGTCAACAGCTGTGGATCACTGATCAGAATATTTGGATCTTCGATGTCCTCTGCAACATCTACCTGATCCGAGTCTGTACAGCCATTTACCATGTCTGTTACTTCCATAACATAAATGCCCGGAGCATTAACCGTTGGATTCTCTGTGGTGTCTCCTACAATTACACTTCCGTCATCACTGGTCCATAAAATTGCCAGCGGACTATTAGCTCCGCTTGCTGTACCGTTGAGGGTGATCTCGGTGTCTTCACAAGTGAGTAGTCCGTCAATGCCTGCTTCCGCTTCCGGGTTTTCGATATCCTGCTCTACTTCAATGCTAGCTGTTGCATGGCAGCCATTCTCATCATTAATTACTGTCAACTCGTATGTTCCCGGCTGGCTTACCAGTGGTTCGAGATCATTGGCTCCATTTAGAATATTCCCATCTGTAGTTGACCAGGAATAGGATATGTCAGGCCCTGTTTCGGAGCCCGCACCATCCAGATTGATTGCCAAAACCGTACAGGTCAGGATGTCATCCACATTCGCGGAAGCGAGAGGAGATATTGTGTCCATATCGACGAAAACCAGGTCAGAAGCCAGGCATCCGTTTTCGAGATTTTGCACAGTAAGTTCATAGGTTCCGGAAGCATCAATCTCCGGGCTAAGCGCATCTTCTCCGGAAAGGATGTTTCCATCGGGAGTTGTCCAGGCGTATATATAGTCAACCCCTGTGGAAGATCCATTTCCATCCAGAATCAGGGATTCTTCCACGCAGTTTAGGATACCATCAATTCCGGCATCAGCAATCGGGGATAATGTGTCTATTGGAACTTCTACTTCCGAAACAGAAATACAATCGTTGCTGAGGTCGGTTACGGTAAGGGTGTAAGTGCCCGCCTGATCAACAAGAGGGGCTAATCCGGTGCCTCCGGATACGATATTACCATCGGGGGTATCCCAACTATATTGGAAATTCACTCCCTGGTCTGAACCGGATCCATCCAAAGTGAGGGACAAAATATTGCAATTTAGCATACCATCCAGAGCGGCGCTCGCCAGTGGGTAATCTACCAGATTCGTAACCAGGGTTTGAGAAGTATCAGCACATCCGTTATCAAGATTGATGATCTCCAGGAGGTAAGTTCCTCCGGCATCTATTAGCGGAGTGGGTGTGTCTGCACCATTGAGAATGTTTCCATCCGTACTTGTCCAGGTGTATGAAAAGTTTGTGCCTCCACTTGCCTGGCCCTGGAGGTTGGTTTCTGTAATGCTACAACTAAGATCCGCTCCCGGTCCGGCATCAGCCATTGGGGGAACCACATCTTCAGTCACTGCCAGGGTATCTGCAGACGTACAGTTATTATCCTGATTGGTAATAGTAAGGGTGTAAGTACCCGGCGCATCCACATTCGGCGAAAGCCCATTTGCACCAGAAAGAATATTCCCATCGGCAGTTGTCCAGGTATATTCAAATTCCGGTCCGAAGGAGGATCCTGTTCCATCCAGAGAAATTTCGCTTGCAAAGCAATTGATAATCCCATCGGGCCCCGGATCTGCGAGAGGCAGTTCCTGATCTTGATCGATCTCCACCTCGTCGGTCGTGCTACAACCGTTTTCGGTATTGATTATTTCCAATTGATAAGTACCACCGGCGTCAATTAAGGGAGTAGATGTGTCGGCTCCCGAAAGGATATTTCCATCGTTTGTGGTCCATAGATATTCAATAACTGCTCCATTCGCATTGCCTGTGCCCTGTAGGTTGAATTCGGTCAGTTGGCAGTCCAGCAAAACACTTCCTCCTGCATCTGCGATCGGAGGGGTGAAATCGCTTTCTACCAGGGTCTGAATTTCGGTGGAGCATCCATTGTCATTATTCAAAACACTCAAGGTGTACGTTCCGGGCAGGTCAATCAGCGGATTGAGGCTGTCTGCATTTGCAAGGATGTTTCCATCTGTGGTGGTCCACAAAATGCTGAGGTTATTCAAGCCGCCGGCTGTTGCATCCAGCATAATTTCAGGAGTATAGCAATTGAGTTCTCCCGGGTTGGTGATCCCAAGAACCGGACTCAGCGTATCGGCCGGAATAACGATAGTCTCACTGGTGATACAATTGTTGATGGTGTCATTGATCGTCAGGGTATAGGACCCCGGCTGGTCGATTTCAGGCATCAAATCATCAGGCGTACCTACAAAATTGCCATCAGTTGTGGTCCAGGTGTAAATGAGATCCGGCCCTTGTGTACTTCCTGTTCCATCCAGCGTAGCTGAACTTTGTACACAGTTGATGAAGTTGGATGCGGTAACATCCGCAACGGGCAGGTCTGCATCTTGTGTGATCTCGACACTGGCTTCCGCCGAACATTGATTTATGGTGTCAGTTACCACGAAGGTATAGGTTCCGGCCTGATCTATTGTTGGTGTAAGGGTGCTTGCCCCACTTGTGATGTTTCCATTGGTGGTAACCCAGCTGTATTCAAAATTTGAGGTTTGCCCCATGGCGTCACCCAGTAGTTCCAGGCTGGTTACTATACAGGTTAGTTCTCCGCCTGCGCCAGCATCGACTATTGGTAGTTGGGTGTTTTCTATGACGGTTGTTTGAGTCATTGATGAACATCCATTAATAGTATCCAAAACCACCAGGGAATAGGTTCCCGGTGCATCTACCTCGGGCATCAATCCGTCTGCCCCGGAAAGGATATTTCCATCGGGTGTTGTCCACTGATAAATTATGCCACTTCCCGAGGTTGATCCGCTGGCATCAATGGTTACAATTGGATCGGCACAACCCATTAGAATCGGAGGCGCAATTGTGCTGGCAGGAATTTCCACATCTTCTGCCACAACAAGCGTGTCGGCGTCAAAACAGCTGTTTTGCGTATTAGATACTTCCAGAATATAGGTTCCGGCTGCATCTATCTCGGGCATCAATCCGTCTGCCCCGGAGAGGATGTTTCCATCGGGGGTTGTCCATTGGTAATTCAGGTCTGCGCCGCTGTCTGAATTGGATCCATCGAGAACAATGCTTGTTACCACGCAATTTAACAGGCTGTCCGGTCCGGCTTCGGAGACAGGGACAAGGATGTCCTGACTAACAGTCACTGCGCCACTGCTCTGGCAGCCGGTATCTTCATTAAAGACCTCCAGTAAATAGGTGCCGGGTTGATCAACGATTGGCTCCAGTGTATTGGTGCCTGATACGAAGTTTCCATCAGCGGTGGACCAGTTGTATTGCAAATTAGCTCCTCCGCTAATAGCGGCATTCAGCGAAAGCTGGCTTAAGGCACAATCCAGTACGTCTGGCATTTCTAAAGTAACCTCCGGGATGTCAGCATCCTCGGGTACTACTACCTGATCAGTCGTTGAGCAATTTGTATTCAGGTTGATAATGGTTAGCTCATAGGTTCCTCCGGCAGAAATCACCGGATTTGGACTTTCTGCACCACTTACAATCACCCCATCAATCGTTGTCCAGGAATATTCAAATTCCGGACCCGTATCGGAGCCGGAAGCATCAAGCGTGAGTTCGGGTTCCGTACAGGAAATGATGCCCGGATTCTCGATGTTTAATATCGGATTATCAATATTTTCTGTTACTACTACATTTCCGCCATTGATACATCCACTGGTGTTGTTGATGATCGTCAGGACGTAATTGCCCCCCTGATCAACTACCGGCATGAGTGTGCCCTGGCCGCTGACGATATTGCCATTCGCAGTATTCCAAACATAAGAAAAGTTGCTTCCGGAAGAGGAAGCTGAGGCATCTATGGTGACTGTTGGATTGTTGCAGTCTACCTCACCGGGCTGTGCAATTATTGCTTCCGGTAGTTCGATGTCTTCTGTTACGGTAACAAAGGAATAAGCTACACAGCCATTGTTTAAGTTGATTACTTCCAATTGGTATTGACCGGGCTGATCTACCTGAGGCGTCAGGGTATTTGCGCCTGATACAATGTTTCCATCTGTCGTACTCCAGGTGTAGGTGAAACCCGGTCCGGAAGAAGATCCTGAACCATTCAGTGTTGGATTGGAGTTTGTACAGGTTATGCTTTGATTTGGCCCCGCATTGGAAATAGGCACATCCGAGTCTACTCCAACTACGGTGCTGGCACTGGCTTCACATCCGTTGGAACTGTCGAATACGGTAAGTGTATAGGTTCCTGGTTCGTTTACTATCGGACTCAGGGTCGTTTCTCCGCTGATGATATTTCCATCTACGGTTGTCCATAGGTAAGAGTATTCCGGACCCTGAACGGAGTTAAATCCGAAGAGTGGAATCTCCTGCAGGACACAGGTTATTTCGAGGTCCGGCCCGGCATCAACAAATGGCGGATCGTTGTCTTCTTCCACGACTACACTTATCGAGGCATCACACCCATTGTCCTGATCTGTTACGATTATGGTGTACAGACCTCCGGAGCCGACGGTTGGCGTAGCCGTATTCCCGCCGCTGATAATGGTGCCGCCATTGGTTGTCCAGTTGTAGGTAATATTGGGTCCGGACGTTGAAGCACTTCCATCGAGCTGAATCTCCGGAATGTCGCAAGTGATAATATCGGGTGGTTGTATTGCAGGATCGGGCGTGGTAAAGTCGGCTGTAACTTCAACCACGTCGGAAGCAGTACAGCCATTCATGTCGTTTACAACGGTTAGCGTATAGATGCCGGGTGCTGCAGCAATTGGAGTAGTGGTGTTACCTCCAAAGATGACTCCCGGTCCATCCCAGCTATAACTGAATCCAACTCCACTGCTGGACCCACTTCCATCGAGAGTCACTTCCTCGTTGGCACAATTTAACTCCATGGTGGGGCCGGCTTCGGCTATGGGTGGGATGGTATCGATTCCAACGGTAACGTCTACCGTGTTTTCACAGCCTGTGGTTGTATTCTCCACGAGCAGGGTGTAGGTGCCCGTTTGATCTACCAGCGGATTCAATTGGCTGGAGCCGCTGACAATATTCCCATCGGTAGTGCTCCACTGATAGGTAAAGTTTGGTCCTGTACTGGAGCCATTTCCATCAATTGAGATAGAAGTGTTGGCACAGGTTAGTGGATCTGCATTAGCGACAGCATCCGGGAGTTGTGTCAAATCCTGTACCGTTACAGTCGCCATTTCTGTACAGCCGTTATCTGTATTGGTGACCGTAAGTGTATAGGTGCCCGGTTGGTCCACCGTTGGGTTCAGGGTAGTTCCTCCTGAAATGATACCGGGTCCGGACCATTGATAGGTGAAATCTGTTCCGGTACTGGAGCCATTGCCACTTATGGTGACACTGGGATCATCGCAGGTAATAGGAGGTGCCGAAGCGGTTGCTATCGGGGGCGTCACATCTTCTGTCACAACCACGGTGTCGGTCGTTTCACAACCATTGTCTGTATTGGTAACGGTAATCGTATAGGTGCCCGGTTGATCAACTGTTGGGTTTAAAGTAGTACCACCGGAAACGATCCCGGGCCCTGTCCATTGGTAGGTATATTCAGCACCTGTATCAGAGCCTGTGCCATCGAGTTGGACGGTTGTAATGTCGCAAGTCAATTCAAAGGTTGGTCCGGCTTCGGCTATCGGGGGCGTTACATCTTCTCCCACGGTTACGCTAACGGTATTTTCGCAACCCGTTGCGGTATTTACAACCGTTAGGGTGTAAGTGCCCGGCTGATCGATGGTTGGGTTTAATGTTGTACTGCCACTTACAATATTTCCATCATTGGTGGTCCATTGGTACGTAAACTCCGGCCCGGTGCTGGAGCCGTTGCCGTCAATATTTATAGTTGGATTGGCACAGGTAATTTGATCGGCATTCGCGACAGCGTCAGGAAGTTGCGTTTGATCTTCCACCGTTACGGTGACCGAGTTTTCGCAACCATTATTTCCATCAAAAACGGTAAGGGTATAGGTGCCCGGTTGATCTACTACCGGCATCAGGGTCGTTTCACCGGAAACGATACCCGGCCCGGTCCATTGATAGGTGATATTCGGACCGGTTTCGGAGCCGGTTCCATCAATGGTGATGCTGGTGTTGTTGCAGGTAATGGGAGGGGCAGTGGCAACTGCATCAGGTAGTGTGGTGTCTTCTGGTACGTTGACGGTGATAGTCGTTTCACAGCCATTATTGGTGTTGGTGACAGTCAGTGTATAACTTCCCGATTGATCCACGACGGGCATCAATGTCGTGCCACCGGAAACGATTCCGGGGCCGCTCCACTGGTAGGTGAAGTTTCCTCCGGTGTCTGTTCCTGTCGCATCTATGGTAATTTCTCCATTTGCACAGGTGATTGGTGGCGCTGTTGCCATCGCTACCGGCGGAGTAATATCTTCTGCTACTGTAACGGTAGCGATTTCTTCACAGCCGGTTTCAGTATTTGTAACGGTGATTGTGTAGGTGCCAGGCTGGTCGACCATTGGATTTAAAGTCGTGCCACCGGAAACAATTCCAGGTCCGGTCCATTGATAGGTGATATTTGGTCCGGTTTCAGATCCTGTTCCGTCTATCGTAATACTTGTAGATGTACAATTAATGGTATCTGTACTGGCAGCTGCTGCAATTGGAGCTATGGTGTCAATGGCAATCATTGCACTTAGGGTGTCTGTACAGCCATTGGCATCGGTAACGGTAGCGTAATAAGTTCCGTCTACGAGGCCTGTCGGGTCTGAGCCATTACCAGACGGTGACCACTGGTAGGTGTAACCGGGGGTACCTCCACTTACCGTCGTGGAGATAGAACCTGTAGGTGTATCGCAGTCGATATCCTGACTGCTTTGGCCGGAGGCTTCCAGTAATGGCGGTTCGTTTAATGTTACACTGATTTCACCTGTACAGCCATCGTTATCGGTAACAGTTATGTCGTAAGTTCCGGCAGGCAGATCCATCGGGTTCTGCCCGTTTCCGGATGGTGACCACTGATAGGAATAAGGGCTGCTTCCACCTGATACGCTAATATCTACTTCGCCATCAGCACTGCCAAAGCAGAGTAGGTCTGTTGTGGTGGCAGAAGGGTCGATTTCGGTTTCGGTGATGGTTACATTGCTCGTCACTGTTCCCGGGCAGGAGCCGGTTGTTGATAGTACGGATTCCAGTTGAATGTTTCCGGCTGTAGAAACCGAGAGTGTATACGGATTGTCGCTGGTTGTGACCGGGGGCTGGTCTACTCCGTCGATGGAGTAAACAAATTCCCAGGGTGGTGTACCAGTGAAATTGATGGTTAGGTCAACCGGCGTTACTGTTCCTTCTGCACAGATACTTCCATTACCTGTAAGGTCGGCAGTGGGAGTAGGAATAACTTCAATCGTTATGCAGGAGGTGGTGGGGTTTGCAAAACAGGCATTTGCCACATCTACACAAAGGTCGGTTGTACCGGGGGTAGTCCATGTAATGTTTGCATTTTCATCATTGGCTGAGATGCTGCCAAGGTCCGGGTTGAGGTTCCAATTGTAAATAGTAGCAGCATTTACCGGAAGGAGGGAATAGGCTTCAGTATCTCCTTCGCAAACGGTGAGCGGACCGCTAATTGGCCCGGGATCTGACGGTGGTCCCCCTGCCGTAGAACCTTGTAATACATTGATCTGGTAATCACAAACGCTACCTCCACATCCATCGAGGACCATCCAGTAGATTTCGCCTACGATAAAATTGGTAGAAGTGAGGGTGAATGCATTGGTTGTACAGGCACATTGGACGTCCATAACCGGACCGCCACAGCCCAAATAAATACCTCCCTGAAGACCTTCATTGGGTCCGCTTGGGATACAATTGATTGGTACAACCTCAATTGTAATAGTAGTTGTACCTGCATAAAAGGCAAACCACTCGTCATTGTTGAGTGTCCATGGTGGTCCACAGCCAGGGAAGGTTTGGGGTACGTTGTTGTTGTTGATAGTATTGCAATATCCGTCGAGGGTCTGGCATAAAATAGGTGCCGATGGGCAATCGTCGCCGGCGTCTGGAAAGCCCGGGGGCGGGCATTGAGCCAGGAGAGTGTTTGCCGTCCATAAAAGGAACAGCAAAATTAAGCTGGTGTTTCTCATTGTCTGTTGTGTAGGGTTCAGGAATCAATCCAGTTAATATACGAAGATTGGACGCTGAATTACAATGAGTTATGGCAAATGAATTGTTATCTAAAGAAGTGTAATCTTTTGGCAAAATTTTAGTTAAAACGGAGGCTTATTTAGCTCTAACTTCTGGTCTGGTACCATACATCTTCCCTTTTTTAGTCATTTTGATCAGGTAATTGAGTCTTCTTTGAGCTTCCTCCGGTCTGCGTGGTCCGCATTCCAGTATCCAGCCTGTTTTCAGGCGCTTGTAAAAATGGTCAAACCCCTGGAAGTTTTCCCAGACTTCGGGATCTTCTTGTAGTTGCACTTTAATGTATTCCGGAACCTCAAAAGGATCATCCGGATGGCCGATTTGGTCTTTTATCAGGCTTTCGCCGAAAGGCGTCATAAGTCCGAGGCGCTGTAGCTTCCAGACTCTTTGCCGGTTCAGTTCCGATAAAAAAGTTTTGCCTTTTCGACGTGGACTGATACGCTGCACATTGCTCTCCACATCCAGCTTTTTGACCAGGCCGTCTATCCAGCCGAAGCAAAGGGCTTCTTCCACCAGTTCATCGTAGTTGATGCAGGGGATGCCTGTTGCTTTACGAAAGCGCCGCAACCATATTTCCTTTTTATCCTGGTGATTTTCGGCCAGCCACTGTCTCCACTCCACCCGTACTTTGGGGTAGAAAATTTCTCCAATTTCCATTTCGAATGTTATTCCCCAAAAGATACAGAACCTTTTGATTTTTCCAGGGAACGGCAAGGTGTTCCTGGTGGAAATGGGATGACTATTCGTTAACTTTGAGTTTTCCGAATCCTGTAATTAGGCTTAATACTGGCAAGACAGCCAATACAACTCCGGAGAAAATAGCAGGGATTTTAAGGCCAAATTCCGGTATGATGTAAAAGCCCAGGACAAAAGTAGCCAGAATGCCTCCAAAAGTCGAAATGGCATATACTTTACCCGCGTGGTTCCCGGCCATTTTGGCCTGTTGAGTGAGCAGTCCAATAATCAGGGGCGATACCATTCCCAGGCAGAACAAAGGGGGGAGCATGAAGGTTCCCAGCGCGAGGACAGCTCCCCATTGCAAAGGCAATTGAATACTGGCCTCCAGGATCCAGTGACTGGTATAGGGCATGGTGCCAAGTAATGCGGCCGCACAGAACAGTATTAACAAAAGAAGCTGTTCCCCTTTTCCTTTTTTGGCCTTTTGAGTATACCTGGAGATTTGTCCGCCTGTAAAATATCCAAGGGCTAAACCACCTAGTGTTAATGCCAGGGCGGCAGCCCAGACGTACAGAGATGTTCCAAAGTAAGGAGCCAGCAATTTAGCTCCGATAAGCTCACATATCATAACTGCGGCTCCTTCAAAGAAAGATAAAAGTAATAGGTATGCCGGTTTATATGCCATAGATCAAATGCAAAAAAGACAGGGCAATTAGACAATGAGCCTGTTCACTTCATTTAAAACCATTTGCCTCAAATTTGATTGTGTCAGAGTAGAAACATCAAGTTGTGTTGAATTGCCCAAAAGTAAAAATTCTCTGGCTCCAACACAGGCTGCCCTGGCCTGATCAGGCTCCTTCCTCAAGGTGGCGGTTTAGTGCGGCATCGTCTTTGTAAAGGACACCAAACAAACCATCGTTATAGACCAGAAGAATGCGTCGATCATTGAATCGGTATGGGGTGCAGCTCCACTCACTACGGGCGAGGAGGTCAGCTAATCTTTGATCGATCTTTCCCCCATATTTTTCGATTCCTTTCTCAATGTGTTTTTCGTGGACAAATGTTCGGTCCGGATGTTTTGGCATGTCAAACGTTTTGCTGTATTTGACAATATAAAAAACTTACTCCACCTCATAAATCAACTCAGATCGCAGACAAAATGCACCGATGCCTCCTTCGACATTGGAGTAAAGAGATACCGGCTCCGCGAAAGGATTGTTCTGGGCATTCAGGCTTTCGTATAGCGATTTTGAGTAATTGAAATAGTCTTGCGTAACGGTGCGCCAGTGGATTACAAAGCGGTTTCCTCCCTGACTTTCACTCTCATAGCAGGTGTAGAAGCGCGGACGTATCGTTATGCTTTGCCCGTTAAAATTCTGGTCGCTGATCAGGAGCGCTTCGCTATTGAATCCTGATGTGATGTTTGGGTCGTTCATAAATTCGGCATCAAAGTAAATGCCCTCCGGATACTCTTCTGTAATTTCCTCGCCAGTGTCCGGATTTACGAAAGTGAATGTGCAAATCTTCAGTACCGCCAGTTCATAAAAATTGGTTTGATCTCCCGGATCATTGATGGTGATCTCCAGTTCTCCGGTAGGGCCTCCCAGATTTCCACCATTCAGCTCGTTGAAGTTTACTTCTCCAAGCGGAACCGGTACAGGCATAGTCTGAGTCGCAGAAGCTGTTCCAAAAACAGGATGGGTGGCGCGCAGCTCATAGGTTTTTCCAACGCCATCAAACATCTCGTTGATCTCGGCTTCGTAATTTGTCAACGGACCATCGCGGTATTCAAAGCTGTGGATGAGTTCGCCTTCCTCATACAGTTCCAGCGTGGCATCATCCAATCCGTCGTCGAAGGGTTTGTCTTCAAACAAGCCATAGGTGCGGGTTACTCGTGCCAATAACAAACTGTCGTCTGTGGAGTTGATATAAGCGGTGATCGCGAGTACGGGATCGTGTTCCGGAACCGGCAATTCTACTTCGGTTTCAAAAAAGGCACCGGTACAGGCGCTGATGAATACGGCCGGGATCAAAAAAGGAAATATATTTTTCAGGACTTGCATGTCTTTACTTTTGGATCTTTGGTTAAAATTCGAAACTCCAGTTGATGTATGGAATTACGGGGAAAATACTGATCTGTTTTAGTGCAGTACGCTGGCCGGTGCCGCTATCATTTGGAACGGTATCCAGATACAGAAAGAAGGGGTTGTTTCGATTATACAGATTGTAAAACCCAAATGCCCAGGTGCGCTTGTACAGCCGCTTTTGTTTGCTGAAGCTTACACCAATATCGAATCGATGATAAGCGGGGGTCCGCTGGTTGTTGCGCTCCTGGAAATACTGGGTGAAGAAACCGGAAGCATAAGAGTTTTCACCAACTCCTCCGGGGAAGTAACCGGTGTAAACGGCTTCTCCCAACGTGTAAGCATTTCCGGATCCATAGACCCAGGTTGCCGATAAACTGACCCGATCATTAAAGTCGTAAATACCCACAATGGAAATATCGTGCCGGCGATCGTATTTGTAGGGATATTTTTCGCCAAAGTTGATGTCGTCAAATCGCCTCCAGGTCCAGTTGAGGGTGTATCCTACCCAGCCGGTAAGTTTGCCTTGCTTTTTTCGGATCAATAACTCAGCGCCATAGGCTTCGCCATCTCCCTGCGTGACATTGTCCTGCCAGTCGCCGAAACTGATAAAACTGGCTCCTTCCGAATAAGAGATCACATTATCCATTTGTTTGTAATAACCTTCCAAACTAACCTCGTAGGTCTCCCGGAATGTCTTGGCGATACCAGCTGCTACCTGCCAGCTTTGCTGCGGTTTGACACGATCCGTCGTAGGCAGCCACAAGTCAGTTGGCAAACTCAGGTTTTCATTGGTCAGAAACTGTACATATTGCTGCATGGTGGCAAAGGAGCCTTTTAAAGCCCAGCTGCCGGGGAATAGATAACGCATGCCCAGTCGGGGTTGGAGGGAAGTATAGATCTTGCCATTCTCCACTGCAAATCCGCTGAAGTGCAGACCTGCATTGACTTTGAAGCGGGATCCGATCTCAAAATCATCCTCGGCATAAAAGGCAAATTCGTTGGCATAGACGATCTGCTGCCCGAAGGTAGTGTCGAGTTTCGTATCGGCATCCTGAAACCCAATAGTGAAGGTACCCGGGTCAAATCGGTGCCGGATCAGGCTTCCGCCGAATCGGATGAAATGCTGTGGGTTGGGCACAAAGTCGAAGTCAATCTTTGCCGCCAGATCTTCGATGCCTGAATCATAATCTACCCCAAATCCGTCGGTGATGGTCTCGCCTTGCTCCGTATAAGTGTCTTCCTGATCGGCACTGGTATTGAAATTGTATTTGGAGTAGGTCAGCGTCAGATTTGAAAATAGCCGCTTGCCCCAAAGGTGATTGTAGCGGATTGCAGAGGTGATATTCCCCCACCCAAAGCCCAGTTCTTGTTTGTAGCGGTCGCTGCCGAATCGTTCTTCCGACTCCAGATAGAACTTATCCCTTCCACTATAAAAGCTCAGGTACAGGCGATCTTTATCAGAAAACTTGTGATTGACCTTGGCATTCATATCGTAGAAATAATAGCCGGCAACACCTTCACCCCCTCCGGATTCAAAGCCTCTTTTTATCAGCGGACGAGCCAGTAAATCAATATAGGTTCTCCGACCGGAAACGATAAAAGAGGTTTTATCGGTTATTATGGGCCCCTCGAGGGTGAGTTTGGAGGCTACCATACCAATGCTTCCGGAGCCTTTAAACTCTTTGAGGTTTCCTTCCTTCATGTTGATGTCGAGTACAGAGGATAGTCGTCCGCCATATCGGGCGGGGAATCCGCCTTTGATCAGGGTGATATCCCGCAGGGCATCGGGATTGAAAACCGAGAAAAAGCCAAATAAATGACTGGCATTGTAAACGGGAACGCCGTCCAGCAGAATAAGATTTTGATCCGGACTGCCTCCACGCACATACAGGCCGCTTTGTCCCTCGCCGCCCGATTGGACGCCGGGCAGCAATTGCAGGGCTTTTAGCACATCTGTTTCACCCAAAAAGGCCGGCAGTTTTTTGATCTGTTGGACAGGGATGCTTACCGAACTCATCTGGGTTCTTTCCTCAATGGGATCACCTTCGGCGGAAGCCACGACCTCCACTGTTTGCAGGCTCACGGATGGAGAAAGGGAAATGTCAATCTGCGCATCTTTATTCAGGTAGAGTGCAAAAGTCTGGGGTTGATATCCCACATAACTGGCAGTCAGATAAACACTGTCTGCCTCGAGAGTCAGGGAGTAAAAACCATAGGTATTGGATACCGTACCAGATTCAGATTTGAAGTCGTAGAGATTGGCTCCGATGAGCATCTCGCCGGTCTCTGCATCGGAGATGTATCCGGAAATAGTGTGTTTTTGGGCTTTCGCCGAAAGGCTGAAAAAGCAAAAAAGGAAGCTTGTAGACAAGCATAATAGTTGCTTCATGGTCGGGTGTATTGGAGTTTTTTCTGATCCTTAAACGGAGAGTCTTTGCTCTAATTGTATGGAATTGCGGGCTCCGTGACAAATAGGAAGACAAGTGTCATTTATTCGGCAAAGGAACGAATATTGGTCACAAAATGCGTCGTGGAATAAGGGATTTTCTACCAGGGAGGTAACCTCCGGGACCTATGGCGCATATACCTCTGCCGATCTGATCGGAATAACACCTTTCCCACCCTCCAGCTCCGAATAAATTACTTATCCAAAAACCAATGCTTATGTGTGCCAAAGCAAAAGCACAGGCGCTAACCCGTGCCCCTAAAGAACGCTCCCAGTTTCGGGGGCTGTTGCTGGCCAATCCAAACTACTTTGGAAATCTGGCTAAAAGTCCTTTCAAAGCCGTACAGAAAATCGTCTCCAATTCCAGCTATGAAGAAATTGGTTGTGTAGGTTTTCAGCCGCAGTTTAACCGGCTGGAAGCGGTGGTGTTTATCAACAATCCCTATGGCTACGGCGGAAATATTTGCTCCGCCGGGACGCCCGAATATGTGCGCTTTTATCTTTCCCACGATGAAGGTGCCAATTGGGAAGACCTCGGCCTGACCAGCTTTTCTGCCCACAATATCCCGGAAGGAACCAGCGGCAAGAAACGCCTGGAATATGCCACTACCCTGCAGATTCAACCTAAAAAACAATGGTGTTTTCTGCCGAAGATCTGCAAAGTACGAGCGATCCTTTCCTGGAATCAGGCTCCGCCACCGGATCAACCCAACTGGAAGCCGGTTTGGGGAGATACGCACGATACCAACATTCAGATCGATCCATTCAAACTGATCATTGTGGATGATTTGATTCAGGCTACCCAGCTTGAATTGAGCAAAGAACTGAAACACGTTATCGATTTGAATCAGCAAATCCCGCTCAAGGAAAAGCCGGTGCTTTCTCTTATTGAAAAGTCAAAACTTTACAAAAAGAAAAAAGTATCCCCGGCCCGATTTGCCATGGCGGAGATGAAGCAATTCGTAAACAAGGCCCAGCTTTCGACGCAAGTCGGAATAAGCCAGCCCCTGGCAGAGATCGACATTAATATTTCCGATTACCTGGATATCCTTTTCCCAACCGATGGCAACACCTCTTTTGAAGAGCTGGAATGTGTGGGGTACAATCCGATTTTAGAAACCCTGGTGGGAACCATTCGGGTGAAGAAATCCGCCGGATATTCAGGAGGCTTGTGTACTTCCGGTAGCCGGGAGTATGTGACTTTCTATGCCGATACAAATAATAATGGAACTTATGAGACCTGTCTGGGTACAACATCCGTGCAGGTGTATGATATTGATTCGATTCCCGATGGCGGACTGGAATATTCCGTTTTCCTGCCGGTGAATCTGGAGAAATACCGGAAGCCGTGCCAGGAAGGTCCGGTGGTTATCCCGATCCGGGCGATTATGTCCTGGCAGACACCGCCTCCCTGCTGGAATCCAAACTATGTGCCGACCTGGGGCAACCGGGAAGAGACGTTGATTTGTCTGAAACCGGGGTCTAGCCCAATTCCAAACACACATGTGCCGATCATTCAAACGGTAGGCAGCATGGATGTTGGAGACATCAGCGGACTGGGCTATGCCAATGGTCCGGCAGCACTTGCAGGATTTACAGCAGACGACAGTCCGTTTGGTGGCGTGCTTATCCTCACCGGGCACATCGGTAATACCACCGACTTTAGTGCTGGTGCACAGAAGTTGAAGTATAAGATCGAAGTCAGCGAAAACAATGGAGGCAGCTGGCAGCGAGTCGACAATAACTTCACCTTACATCGCGATCAACTCCTGAACGGCGTATGGTCAGACTTGCCAAATGTTACCCAGCAGGTGGATGCAGATGGCTATTACGATTATCAGGAAGATTTGGTTGGTGGATTTGGCAATGCCCAAATATTCCCGGTCGGGAATGTGCTGGGTCGCTGGAACACTTCCGGACTGAGTGGTCGCTGGATCATTCGGATCGTAGCCAAGGATCCTGTTAGCAATAATAGCTGGGTGAGTAATATTGTGGCTGTACATCTGGACAATGAATCCCCACAGGTAAGCTTGCAGATCACCTCCGGTGGAGGCGATTGTGCAGACTTCCGGGTTGGAGATACCATTTCCGGAATCTACTCGGCTTCAGATGCCCACTTCAATGCCTTGAGTTTCCGGGTGTTGCCGACAACAATCGGAGGTTCTCCAAGTGGCGGCTCCTTTACGGCTCCGGCACCATTGCCGGCAGGGGGGACGATGCCCTTAGTGCGTCGTTATTCAGGCGGTGTACCGAATGGCGGAGAAGCCGGAAACTGGTCGCTTGATACCAGTGGCATGCCTCGCTGCGGTTATGTGATCGAGCTTGGTGTAACCGATCGTACGATCGTCAACAGCGGCGGAATTGGCAGATACAATCGGGCTACGGTAGGCCTTTGCCTGCGCGACCCGAATGAATAATAATTTCTAACTAACAGGACGCAAGAACCCTGACATTTATCGTCAGGGTTCTTTTTTATTTGAAGTCCTTATTTAGTCACCTGTACCATTTGGCTCTGTGCTTTCCCGTCTTTCATTTCAATCTTAATTACATAAGATCCGGCTGCGAGATTAGAAGCATCCCAATGCCAGGCACCCGGCTTAATGCTGCGTTGTATTAATGTGCCGTCCATATTAAAAATGGTTACGGACTGGATGCCCGACAAAGGAATGTTATTAGTTAAGTAGAATTCTTGTCCGATGGTCGGAGTGATGATTGGTTTATTTGTAATGGCCTGCTCCTTTACGGAAGAATTCATGTCTTCAACTTCCCGAAGAATGATCGCATTGGGTGTAGAAAGCCCCGACTGTGAGCCATCAATAAAGACCTCTATGAAGGCCCCTTCACTGTCGTAGCGTCTTACATCATTGGTGCCCCCGTCGCCGATCAGAATGCTGCCATCGTCGAGTATGGCAACGCCTTCAGCATAGGTCAATCCGGTGAGAAAAGAGCCCTGGTATTCTCCGTCCGAATTAAAACGAGCCACATCATTACCAAGGTAATTGACTACCAGTAAGTCTCCGTTGTCATCAAACCAAATATTGGTTGGTCCTTGCAAATTGGAGTCGATAAATAAACCGAGATCATTGCCGTCGGAATCGTATTTGCGCACATAAGAACCATTGTAAGCAGAGACGTAAAAGTTGCCGTCTGCGTCCCAGTCCATGCCGATAGCGTTGGGTACACCAACAGAGGTAAAGGCGTCTACAAAGGTTCCGTCCAGATTGTAACGAAGGGTGTTATAAGGGTTGGCCGGGCCGCCCCATTGAAGCAGATAAAGCAATCCGTCGGGACCGATTTTCATGCGAGTCGGACCGGCACCGGTATTCAGGTCAGCAAAGTTGCCCAGGTACTCGCCGGTTTCTGCGTGGTATTTTTTGATCAGGCCGTTATTGAGACTGGGTACCAGCATTAGCGTATCCTCTTCAAGGAAAACGATATCCTGCGGCCAGCTTAGTCCGCCGGAATTTGCTGCAACGACCACTTCGTGGTTTTCACCGTTTTCGTCATATTTTATAATGGCATTGGTGCCGCCACTGCTTACATACACGGCCGTGTTTTGGGCTTCTGCGCTTGTCAGCGAAAGGAGGAGAAAGAAAATGAACGCGTTTAGAAACTTCATAGCTGTAACACTTTTGGGTGATGGCTTCCCCTTCGGGTCGCCGAATGAAATAATATGAACCCAAAGTGCCTTTAAGCATCCGGAAGGGAGTTCGGATTTATAATTCTTAACTGATTTTAGTTCAGAATATCGGCCAGCTGACGCTTTCGATAGCCAACAGGTGTGGTCCCAAATTGATTTTTGAAAGCGGTGTAGAAAGTCGTCTTATTATTGAAGCCTACTCCGTAGCAAATTTCTTTGATGGGGAGTTGGCTTTGTATGAGTAGGCGGCTTGCTTCCTCCAGTCGATATTCGTTGATAAACTGATTGAAGTTGCGGTTGGTTCGATCGTTGATGATGTGAGACAGTAAGTGACTGGAGAACCCCAATTGATCAGCGAGGTGCACCAATCTGATTTCGCTATTGAGGTAGGGCTTTTCACCTTCCATGTGTGTCCTTAGTTTTTCGAACAGCTCTTTTTTAGTCTTTTCGGTCAAACCGGGCTTTTCCGAATCGGGCAGAAAGATTCCGGCTAGCAGACTTCCGTCGAATATCTCCCGCTCTTTGAATACCAGAAAACCCAACCCATAAATCCCTGCCGACATACAGAGGGAAATGGCATAATCCCAAAGGCTGTTAAAAAATGGGAAGGGAACCAGGACATAATAACTGATTAATGCAATCAGGAAAAGGCCATAAAACCTCAAAATGTAATTGGTCCAGGTTTGACGCAGTTGATTGGTTTCTTTTTGAGCGAGTTCCTTTTCAAAATTGCGCACAAAATCCACACTCATAAAAAAGTAGATGGTCAGGGAAATATTCGATATCCAGGGGAACCGGATCTGCCGGGTAAGTTGTAAAAAGGGATTCCCCGAAAGGGGCTCAAAGTTGGTAAAACCGGTCGTGGGATAATAGAAAACAACAGAAAGACACAAGGCAATTATGGCTGGCAGGAAATGTCCAATGTGGATTTTAAAATCTTTTTTGTAAAAACGACTTAGGTAAGTGTAGAGTAAGGGGCCGAAGGATAAATACCAGGCAGCTTCAAAAAAGTAAACATAGGGATAAACAAGACGATAGCCGGTCCAGATAAATACATACTGGATCATTATGAGCGAAAAACCGGTCACCAGCAAGATGATTGGCCAGTTGTTTTTTCTGGTTTCTGTTTTTGCAGCAAGCAGCCCGGCCAGACATAATCCGAAAAGGCTAACGACCAGGAAAAGGGTGGTCCATGAATTAAAGGAGGCGATTGTAGGTTCTTCCATAGCTTTAGCAATTGCTTCTTTAAGGTACTTTATTTGAGCATTGTTTTTGTGTACTTAGTTGACCAAAGGTTAGATAGGTGACAATCGATTTGCAAAAATTGAGGGTCGGGGAAATTTTCATTTTCAGAAAATATTTTGTTATCTTACGATAGCTCTGAGATAGTTCCCTACAATTTTTCTATCTCTTTTTTACATTACCAGTTAACACCGTATTTTACCTGAAGCATCTGCTTGCAGGTGCTAACACTCCTTGTTTTATTTTCTGATTTGTTGACTGGATTTATTTACTGAAACAGAATATATGTTCTGTTTTGGATAAGCTTTTATTGTCTTCTTTCAAGCAAGTCATTTCTTTCCATTATTCATACGAAAGAGCCTGGTCCTGGTTTGGCTCCTGGAGCGCATTAGGTTGATTTCTAAACTTTCTAAATACGCATTAGTATGAAACTCAAATTACCGATTACCAGATTTTTTTCAGCGATGCTGATTTCTTTTTTCCTGTTTTCCTTCGCTTTTGAAGCAGACGCTCAACTGCGGGTTGTTAATAATACCGCCTGTGATATTTTTATTTGGTATTCCCAGGTAGATTCCAATTTAGGAGGCTGCAATCTGTGTAATACGTCCACTGCTTTTACGCTTGTAGCCGGCGGGGGAGGAATCGTAATTATTCCAGCCGATCCTTTTTGCGGTGTAGAAACCTGGTATGGGGTTCGTTGGATAACGACCCTTTCTACTGCGGCCACTGCTTTTGGGTATACCCGAAACCCATTCCTGGGAGGCGCTTGTGGACCGGAAATTCCCGCCGATGATTGCGGAGGAGTTGGAACAACATCGGCCAATTGGCTGATGGGAGGGCTAACAGGCCCGGCAACTGTCGTCATAAATTAAACAACCAGGGCCCCAACGGCTCGACTTGCTTTTTGGCCGGCAATTGTAGGGATTGTCGGCCATTTTTACTGCATAAAAAAGGGGAGCTGAACGTGCGTTCAGCTCCCCTTTGTATGAGTTAGGTCAATAACTTTAATCAACCACTACCCGGAGGTAAGCATAGCGATTGTCAGATTGAAGCTGAAGGATATAAACACCCTTTGGCAATTCCTGAATATCAAATTCTTTGACAATTCGATTGTTGTTGATTTGCAGCTTTTCTTCTTTAATCGTTTGGCCTAAAATGGTGAGTAGGCTAACTTTTACATTAGTTGTCGCCAGGTTTTCTCCTTCGAGCAGCAGCCAGAACTTACCGTCGTTCGGGTTTGGATACAACTCCATGCGATCGAGGAAGTCAATACCTGTAACATGGTCAAACATCAGTGTGATCTCCTCGCTATAAGTGGTCGTGCCACATTCGTTGGTAGCTTCCAGAGTTACTGTATACGTACCCGGACTGTCGTAGGTATGGTTTGGAGAGATCAGCGTACTGCCCTCGCCATCGCCAAAGTCCCAGGAATAACTGGTTGCTCCCGTGGATGTATTGGTAAATTCTACCATGTCCATATTACCGGCAATGGTGAATCCGGCAACCGGCACATCAATAACCGTAATGTATCCGTTCTGAGCCAGCGTATTATTACCAGCCAGATTGCCTACGGTCAGGGTTACATTGTAAGAGCCCGGTGCATTGTAAGTTACAATTGGATTTTGCTCGTTTGAAGTAGCCGGATCGCCACCGGGGAATGTCCATTCCCAACTAGTCGGTTCATTGGTCGACATATCCATAAACTGGACTTCAAACGGCACACAGCCTTCCTGTGCTTCGGCACTGAAGCTGGCCAGCGGAAGCTGAACGGCAATTTCAATGCTAAATTCAATGGTGTCTGACCCACAGTCGTTGGTGGCAATAAGGCTTCCATTGTATACACCCAATTGATCGTAGGTGTAAGAAGGATTGGCATCCGTACTGGTTTCTCCGTCGCCAAAGCTCCATAAGTATGTATCGGCATTCACCGAAAGGTTGGTAAAGTCCACAATATTACTGGTGATATCCAAACTGTAATCGGCGACAGGCACATCGTCCACGGTGATGTAATCCGGGAAAGTAACTTCGTCGCTGCCAAACTGATTCGTAACCGTCAGGGTGACGTCGTAGGTGCCCGGCGTGTTGTAGGTGACGGTGGGATTCTCCTCCGTCGAAGAAGACGGATCACCTCCCGGGAAGCTCCATTCAAAAGTCTCTGCATTGGCTGAAGAGAGGTTTTCGAAAGTAACTTCAAAGGGCACACAACCGGCAGTTAAATTGGCTTCAAAAAGCGCCATCGGCCCTTCGGTCGCTATGACAAGCGTTTCTGTAGCGGTGACAGACCCACAATCGTTTGTTACGGTGAGAGTGACATCGTAAATCCCGTCTTCCGGATAGATGTAAGTCGGGTTTTCCTCCATACTTGTTTCCCCATCTCCAAATTCCCACAGGATTTCTGTTGCCCCGCTAATGGTACTGCTGAAATCTACCTGGTCTCCATTGATGGTTGTTGTAAAGGAGGCTTCCGGCAGATCGTTTACCACGATATAAGCCATCTCGGTAATCGAATTCATTCCGGCGGCATTGGAAACTTCCAGGGTGACATCGTAAGTTCCCGGACTGTCGTAAGTTACTTCCGGATTCTGGTCAGTAGAAGAAGCCGGGGTGCCGCCAGGGAAACTCCAATTCCATGCTGTTGTATTCTCGGAAGAATCATCCATGAATTGTACAGTCAGGGGCACACACCCCGTTGTTGTATCAACGGAGAAACCGGCTAAAGGTGGTGTGGTAATAGTAACCAATTGCGTGCTGGTATCCGGCCCGCAATCATTAAATGCGATTAGCAATACTTCGTATTCACCATCCATGGTATATTCATGGCTGGGGTCTGTATCGGTGCTGCTGTCTCCATCGCCAAACTGCCATTCATAGGAATTGGCATTGGTTGATGTGTTTGTGAAGTCTACGATGGTGCCATTTACCACATTGGTAAAGGCAGCATCCGGAACATCGTCAACCACCACGACTCCTGTCAGGCTTATGGTGCTTTCACCAGCTGCATTACTTACCGTGAGGGTGACATTATAAACGCCGGCAGCATCATAAGTGATAACCGGATTCGGATCACTTGAGGTAACCGGATTTCCTCCGGGGAATGACCACAGCCATTCTGTTACATTTTCAGAGGACTCATCGGTGAAGGCAACTTCCAGCGGGGCACAACCTACGTTGTTGTTTACAGAAAATGCAGCCACCGGAGGTGTAACGACATTAACTGTTTGTGTAAGCGTATCAGCCCCACACTCGTTGGTGGTAATGAGGCTTACTTCATATTGACCATCCATGTCATAAGTATGGATCGGGTCTGTATCTGTACTTGTGTCGCCATCGCCAAAGTCCCAGTCAAAGGTGTCCCCATCGAGAGAAAGATTGGAGAAGGCAACCTGTGTGCCGTTGCCGCTAAAGGAGAAGTCAGCTGTAGGCACATCGCCCACAATGACTAATCCTGTTTGTGTGACTGTATTATCACCGGCAGCATTGGTAACCGTTAAGGTTACATCATACGTGCCTGCTGTATTATAGGTCACGACCGGATTCGCATCATTAGAACTGGAAGGTGTTCCGCCCGGGAAATCCCAGGACCAGCCAGTTACATTTTCGGAGGACTCGTCGGTAAAGCTAACTTCCAGTGGCACACAGCCTTCGCTATTACTGGCTGAGAAGCCGGCTGTAGGCGGTGTCAAAATGGTAATAACCTGCGTAGCTGTATCTGCTCCACATTCATTGGTTACGATCAGTGTTACTGTATAATCGCCGTCCATGTCGTAAGTATGGCTTGGATCTGTCTCATTGCTAATGGCGCCATCGCCAAATTCCCAGAAATAATTGGCTACATCGGTGGAGTTATCTGTAAAGTCTGCGGTAAGGTTGTTGACTATTGCAGAAAAGTCTGCTGTTGGTTCTTCGCCCACCACTACAATCTCCATTTCCGTGATCGTACTGGTACCAAGCGGGTTGGTAACCGAAAGGGTTACATCATAAACGCCAGGCGTGTCATAAATAACTACCGGATCCTGAAGTGTGGAAGATGCCGGATTTCCACCCGGGAATGTCCATTCGTAACTGTCTACGGAGCCAATGGATTCATCGTAGAATTCTACTTCCAGTGGCGCACATCCTTCCGAGTTTTTGGCCATAAATGCGGCTATCGGGGCTGCACCGGCAGATACCTGTTGCATGATGGTGTCGCTTCCGCAGGCGTTGGTCGCAATAAGCGTAACGTCATACACCCCATCGGTGTCATAGGTGTTTGAGGGGTCGGTATCGGTACTGGTATTGCCATCGCCGAAATCCCAGAAATAAGTGTCTCCGTTTACTGTGGTATTGGTAAAGTCGACTGTTAGATCTGTTGTGGAAGAGGTGAAGGAAGCATCCGGCACATCATCTACAAAAATGAGGTCGGTCATGGTTAAGGTGTCGCTGCCCGAATCATTGGTTGCGATCAGCGTAACACTGTAAGTACCCGCATTTTCATAAACCACCGATGGATTCACATCCGTTGAACTGGATGGGTTTCCACCCGGGAATTCCCACGCATAACTCAATGCGTTATCCGAAGACAGGTTTGTGAAATCTACGGTCAGCGGTGCACAACCATCCGTTGGTGAGGCCGAGAAATCTGCAGTTGGCAGCGTCAGAATCACTACGGGTATGGATAATGTATCCGGCCCACAATCGTTGAAAGCGATTAAAGTGACCAGGTACTCGCCATCTTCCGGATATGTATAGATCGGGTTTTCATCGGTACTGGTTTCTCCGTCGCCAAAGTCCCATTCGTAGCTGTTTGCATTGGTGGATAAGTTGGTGAGGGTAATGGTGCTTTCATCTACAGCTACGGTAAAATCAGCAGTCGGACCTTCATCTACCGTGATGAGGTTGTTCATGCTGATGGTATCAGAACCCACCGGATTGTACACAATAAGTGATACATCGTAGGTCCCGGGTGTATTGTAGGTGATCAATGGATTTTCTTCATTAGAAGCCGAAGGAGTACCTCCGGGGAAGGACCACTCCCAGGCGTTTGCAGTTTCTGAGGACTCATTGGTAAACTGCACTTCCAGCGGTATACAACCATCGGTTGGGTCTGCGGAGAAGTCTGCTTCCGGCGGAAGCAGATAAAGCAGTCCGCTAAAGAAGGTATTGCTTCCACAGGAATTGGAAACGGTTAGCGTCACCAGGTAGAAGCCTTCCTCGTCATACACATGCGAGGGGTTTTCTTCGGTGCTCATACTGCCATCTCCAAAATCCCAGAGGAATGAGGTTGCGTTGGCAGAAGAGGTACTGGTAAAATCGATGGCGTCGCCATTCAGTGCATAAGTAAAGCTGGCAAAAGGCGGTGTTTCTACCGTAATGTAATCCGGGAAAGTCAGGGTGTTTGTTCCTGCTCCATTTATTACGGTTAGACTTACGTCGAATGACCCTACGCCTGTATAGGTCACTATCGGGTTGGGATCAGTGGATGTTGACGGGATACCTCCCGGGAAATTCCAGATATAACTTGTAGGGAGGTTGGTCGACATATTGGTGTACTGTACCACAAGTGGCGCACAACCTTCTGTCGGGGAAGCGGTGAAATCTGCTATCGGCGGCACCGGAACGTAGCAATCACTCACCAGGCGTACATTGTCGATAAACATGGTGTTTCCGTAATTCGCTACGTTTTCAATCTTGATCCGTATGTTCGGGGATTGGGCATAATCAGTGAGATCAATAGAGATACAACCGGGACCAAAGTCTCCGGCAAAGCACCAATCAGTATCAAGTAAGGGATAGAAGATTTCATTCAATAAGGGCCTGGTGGCAAAGGTGCCTCCAAAGCCAGTTTCTGCTCCGGCAAATACCACATCGGGATAGGTGTTTCCTCCGTCGGTGGATATATAAACTTTGAGTGAGTCAATATTATTTGCAGTTCTTTTCGCGTAAGCGTAATCAAATTCCAGGCTCACCATATCGCGGCCGATAAAATTAAAGACCGGAGAGATGAGTGCGTCGCGATTGTTGAATCCGTTGTAAGCTCCATTGTCTACAAACATGGTCAGCCCATTGCCCTGACGTGCAGTCGCAACTTGTGCGACAGTCCAGGTCTTATCGCCATCCGGATTGTCGATGGTCCATCCTTGCAGGCCATTTTCAAATCCCTGGAGGTAGAAAAAGTCTGATCCGCCGGCAGGACTTACGTTTATGTAGCCGGGTATGGTAAGCGTCTGCGGGCCATTTGGTGAACTGATCGTCAGACTTACACTGTAAGTTCCGGGTGTGTTATAAGTTACCGTTGGATTTCTATTCGTCGAGGTAGCTGGCGTACCTCCTGGAAAGCTCCAGTCCCAACTGCCTGGTTCGCCGATAGACTGGTCGTAAAAAGTGACCATACTACCCGGGCAAAGGGTCGTAATATTGGAAGTGAATCCGGGGATTTCCGGCAGGTTTTCACAGGGCATCAGACAGACCAGGTTGGGAATGTTGTCATTGATCTCTGTAATGTTTACCGGATCCCAGTCATTGGCCGGATTGAAGAAATCGGTAGCCATAATACTGTTTGGAGCAGCTCCCTGGTGGGTAGCATTGAAGTTGTGTCCAAACATATGAGAAGCTGCCCGGCGCAGGTCGTTGGCCGTGAAGTAATAATCCATGACCACACTGTATCCATTTGGCGGTTCGGCGCAAAGCCCGGCTTGCACTGCCTGTCCGAAAGCAGGTGGAAATGGAAATTCCCGGAAGGACCAAAGCTGTCCGAGGTCGTGTGGGAACAAGAATCCGTTGGGAGCCCAACCAACAAAATTGTTGAAAAGTGTTGGGATGTCCGGAGAAACCGGCCAGGGATCCATGTTGGGGGCGGGCACGATGTAAATCTCTGTTACTTCAAAAACAAAGTCGTCTTCAAAGATGTCGAAAAAGTTACCCTGTACATTATTGATGATACCGAGCAATCGATTGGCGATAGCCGGGCTGGAACCATATTTTGTAAACATGAATCCGTCTGACATCAGTGCCAGTTTCACGCTGTAGCAGTCCCCCAAAACTGTTTTTTGGGGATTGCTTTCAGTGTGTTTTACAACATCTTCCAAATGGTTGTGGGTTTCTGTCATGGTACAGGCATTGCCTGGAACAGGGACCACATCTTTGGGTTGGTATACAATCAGTTGATCTTTGGGGCCGTCGGGTACCATATAATAAACCGGCTCGATGTACCATGTCTTTTTACCAGACTTTACATAACCGAAAAAGAGGTCGTTGTCGATCGTCAATCGCACCTCACTTTCGGGATCGCCCTGCAGGGTTCCTTCATAAGTGACGATCTCCCCCTTAGGCAGGAATTTATCGCCATCGGCAGTAGCTTCCCGGATCACAAAATTGGCCCAACGCAGGTCGTTGGCAATGATGTCAAACTGGAAGTCGAATTCATTGCCCAATTGCAGGTTGAATTTTCGATGGCTGTATTCTTCTTTTACAAATTGGTCGATTTGCTCAAAGTCAATCTGAAAAACGTCATAGTGCGTGAAGCTTTCATCGAGCTCGGCAGCCACCTGGCTTTTAAGCTTGGTGCCTGAGAAAACAGGTTCCTGAGCATAAACACTGATGCTAAATAAAAAGCAAATTAGGAGTAGGGGTGATCTCATAGTTTAATGGATGTTTGGTGATCAATTCCACTGCTACTGCGGATTGGAGACAGGCAGTTGTTATTTTTAGAGTAGCAATAACCTGAAAACGTTGCCCTCGGCAATTGAGGAAGGATAAATCAGTTTCTGGTATATCTCTTATAATTTAAGGAATAAGAAGGTTCCTTTCAGATAAATCCCGGCTTATGTCGAAAGTTGGCAGGTTTGGAGGCGCGATTTAAGATTGATTAAGGAGGTGGCACGGAATTAATGGATGACGATTGCTGTAATAAATCTCCCCAGTTTCAGATCGAGTACGAGCAATCTATAAGTTCCTGCTGGGAGATGGCCGAGCTCAAGTTCTGGTTTGAATGTGTCTTCCCAGACCAGTTGTCCGGTAGAATTATAAACGAAAAGCAGTGCATTGTTTAGTTGGATGTCACCTTCAATTTGTAGTTGGATCGTTCCAGCACTCGGATTGGGAATTGCAAGCAGCTTATTGTTGATATCCCAATGAACATCTTTTCCTGAGACAGGCAGTGCCACAACCGTTTGCACCGTGTTTGTAATGACGGGCTCATTAAAATCAAAAAATATACTGGCTGTATTCTCAATGGTGGTTCCGATTTCGGTGTCCGGATGAGCCTGTATGGAATATTTTATGAATCCATGGCTTTCGGGTTCATTGCTGGTGGAGTCGGGAAGCTGAATATCATTGAAAAGAAACTGAATGGTACGAGCAGAATCGATAGAAAGTTCGTAGGGATGGCTTGAGGATAATACCCTGAGTGAAGTAATATCAAGATTAGTATCCAGTGTATCTTCTATTCGCACGAATTCTGCCGGGAACGTACCTGTATTCTGGAAGCGAATAGTATACGCCAAAGCTTGTTCCTGAGAAACTTCATCGGGAGTGAGAATCTCTTGTGATACCTGTTTGTCATTAGGATCAAATGACCCGACAGCAATTTCCTCTATTGTAGTAATATTGTCTGAAGGGGTCTCGTCATTAGCATCAGGGAGAACAGTCGCGTTATGTTCCAGCAAAGTGCCCAAAGGAACATCGGAAGGCAACAAAAAATCTATTTCTATCAATTCACTGGAGAGTAAATCCAGTTGATTAAATTCCCAACTCAAGGTATTTCCATTGGCAGACGTAGGCGCGGGAGTTGCTGAAAGGTAATTCATATTGGCATCATAGGTCAAGCTTACAATTGCATCCTGAACAACAGCTCCTCTGTTATGCACCTGAATAAAAATCTGTGTTTGGAAGCCTGGCCTGGAGGGGATTGACTTTGTGAGGTCTATACTAAGGTCTTCTTCATTGCCCGGGAATGAAACCGCAATTTTGGCTGTATCGAGAGGTGTATTGATTTGAAGCGGGTTCGGAGTCATTACCGCATAAGGCGAAACGGGAAATGCTTCTATCTGTACGGGATCCAGAAAACCGTCTGCTACCTGAAAGGTTCCTGTCGGATCAGTAATGGTATATTGATTTAATCCATTTATCCGCAGTATGTGTTGAGGCAGACCCGGTTCCCCTGTGTCTTGTTGCCCATTGGCATTTTCGTCGAGAAAAACCAGTCCTGTAGCAGTGGCCAAACCAAGGTCACTGAGGGGGCGCTTGAAAATTCCGTCTTCCGTGCCCAGATAAATCCAGGTTCCGTCGTGCGTGAAAGCACTGTTGTTAATTTCAAGGCTGCCTAAGCCATCATTGAAATCCTGCCAGGTAAATCCGCCATCATAAGAGATGAAAACACCTTTGTCTTCAATACCTGCCAGAAAAAAAGGACCGACTGCTTCGAGAAAGAAAAGCTGATCGTTCTCATCAAATGTTGGTAAGCCATCATGGGCATAACTCCAGGTAGCTCCTGTATCGGTTGAAATATAAAGTTCATTGGAATGCTCTACATACTTGCCCACCTCTGCAAATAACCGACCATTGGCTATAAAAGAAGTATTGATTGATTCGCTCGGTCCGGTAACTACAGCGTCAAGGTTGTCACTAACATTGATCCAGGTGTCTCCGCAATCCAACGAATATCGATTGTAGTTTCCGCCGCCCTGATAGAGGATGCCTCCTTCATAGCTGATGACCGATCGATCCCAAAATGTACCGCCAATGCCAAAGTATTCCCAACTATTACCATCGTCTGAACTAACATAGATGGTTTCTCCTACCAGTAAAATTTTGTCGTCGCAAATGGGAAGTAGATAAACCATTGTTTCAAAGTAGCCGGGGTTGGGAATCAGGTATTCCCAGCTTAAACCACCATCTGTTGATTTTTCCAAAGTTTCATTCCGAACCAGAAAATATAGCTCAGGCTCCAGAAATGCCAGATCAGTAGCCAGACTGGTAATTGATGGGAAGTTTGCGAGTGTCCAATCGGGCATGTCGTCGGATCGTTGATATATACCGTCGTCCAGGCCTGCATATACAATCCCTTCAGCACTAAAAATGAGATCACCTACTTCCTGATCACCTGCAGGGAGTGCAAATTCAAATTCCCATTGTCCATAAATGGGTGAAATGGCTAAAAGTGCAATAATAAGCAGGATTACATTCAATGGATTTTTCATGATAATGGGGGCGTTGTTTCTGTAAAATAATGAATAATTGCCACATCAAATCCTTTTTGATTGTACATGCTTTTTTCATTTGACACATTTCAAGTAGCAGCCCATTTGAATGTGTTTTTCCGCCAGGAGCAGGAAGGAAATGACTTTTGTTGTCGATGTTAGTCATCTCGCTTCGGGGATTTATTTTCTGAAGGCGGTAGGGCCTGATGGGCAGCGGACGGTTGAGGAGGTTGTGGTGGTAAAATAAACGGCGGACCCTGATTACACGGGTTTTCCCCTCTCAAACTCACACTCATCCCGATAGCTATCGGGACACACTCAAACCCAAACTACCTCTAAACCCAATCCTCCCGATCCAAACTCCGATACTGTATCGCTTCCGCCAAATGCTCGATCTTGATGCGGTCTGATCCTCCCAAATCGGCAGCAGTCCTCGCCACCTTTAAAATCCGATCATAAGCCCGAGCCGACAACTGCAATCGCTCCATCGCTTTTTTGAGGAGAGCGGCTCCGTCTGCATCCAGCGCACAGACTTCGCGGACCATCCGGCCGGTCATCTGGGCATTGCAGAATAAAGACTCGCTGCCTTCAAATCTTTTTTGCTGAATTTGGCGCGCCTGTACTACCCGCTCTGCAATGTCTATGCTGGACTCTGCCGGACGCTCCCGGCTGCTGAGCATCTCATAACTTACCGGGGTGACTTCCACATGCAGGTCAATGCGATCTAAGAGCGGACCGGAAATTTTATTGAGGTAGCGCTGCACCACGCCGGGCGAACAGACACATTCCTTATCCGGGTGGTTGTAAAATCCGCAGGGGCAGGGATTCATGCTGGCTACCAACATAAAACTGGCAGGGTAATCTACGCTCAGTCTGGCCCGGGAGATGGTCACTTTCCGCTCTTCCATGGGTTGTCGGAGCACTTCCAGCACCGTTCTTTTGAATTCAGGGAGTTCGTCCAGAAAGAGGACACCATGATGGGCCAGAGAAATCTCACCGGGACTCGGTTGACTGCCACCACCGACTAAAGCCACATCGCTGATGGTATGGTGCGGCGACCGAAAGGGACGCACCGCAATCAGGGAAGCATTGCTCGGCAATTTCCCGGCTACCGAATGGATCTTGGTCGTTTCCAGAGCTTCGTGCAGGGATAAAGGTGGCAGGATGGTCGGCATACGACGCGCAAGCATGGTTTTTCCGGCTCCTGGCGGACCGATGAGTATCACATTATGGCCACCGGCTGCGGCCATTTCCAGGGCCCGTTTGATCTTTTCCTGGCCTTTTACATCGGCAAAGTCCTGCGGGAATTTTTCGCGGGCACGCGCAAACTCATCCCGGGTGTTCAGATCAACCGGCTTTTGATCGCCTTCCCCTGTCAGGACGTCGATGGCCTGCTGCATGTTTTCGACACCGTATACATCCAGATCGTTTACGATGGCTGCTTCGCGGGCATTTTGGATGGGGAGGATCAAGCCTTTAAAGCGCTCTTTCCTCGCCTGAATGGCCATGGGAAGTGCCCCGGTTATAGGGCGCAAACTGCCATCCAGCGAAAGCTCGCCCATAATCATGAATTCCTCAATGTCGGGCAGGTCCAGTTGACGGGTAGCTCCTAAAATTCCCAGCGCAATCGGCAAGTCGTAACTCGATCCGGCCTTGCGAATGTCGGCTGGAGCCAGGTTGACCACAATCTTGATCCGCGGGATCTTAAAGCGATTGTTTTTCAGGGCGGCTTCAATCCTTTCGAAGCCCTCACGTACGGCATTGTCGGGCAGTCCGACAAGATGGTACATTTTTTTGTTTGGGGCCACGAGCCCTCCGGCATTTACCTCTACGGCAATAGTCTGTGCATCCACGCCCTGTACGGCGCTGGCAAACGTCTTGATCAGCATCCTCAAATCTTTTTTAGAGACACAAAAATTCTACTGGTCCATCGGACCAAAACGTATCTGATACACTTGTTTTAGAGGGAATGACTCTAAGATAGGAAAAATTGCAATCTTATGCTTTCTGGTCTTCCGCGAAAGCAAAAAATCGCTTGAGAATTCGGCGACATTCTTTGGCGGCTTCAAACATAGCCATGTGGTTGGAGCGGGCAATGAGATCAATCGAACCAATGGCCGGCAGATGGGTTTGCTCCATGCTCAAATCCTCCGGTATAATCTTTTCCTCGGCACCAATGATGAATTGCACCGGACAGCCAATATTCCGTAAAATCTCAGAGCGGTCGGGGCGGTCCCGCATGGCTTCAAGAGCATTTATGATGCCTTCCGGCGAATAATTGGATGCGTGGTAGATCAGACGATCCATGATGTATCGGTGGCTGCTGATGTAAAGCGGGTAGAAAAGTTTGTTGAGCAATTGCTTTACATACAACTCGTGGCCGTTGCGCTGGATAAACTCAATGCCTTTGTTGCGACTGTCTTTTTTCTCTTCCGAATCGGAGAAAGGGTGTGAGTGAAACAAAACAAGGGCTTCAATACGTGCCGCTGCTTTTTCGACCATGGCCAGACTGATGTATCCGCCCATGGAATGTCCCACGAGCAGGAACTCCTCATGGCCCAACGCACTCATAAATTGCAGCAGGATATCAGCCATCTTATCAATGGACGCGGGCTCAACTAATGGAGAATCTCCGAAACCGGGTAAATCGGCTATGATGAAGTGGTATTCTTCTTCTTCCATCGGCTCCAGGAACTCTGTCCAGATGCGGCGATCTTCGCAGAATCCGTGTAAGAAAAGAACCGGCTTTCCTTTGCCGGATGTTTCATACCCAATGGGTTGACCGTTGATCGTAAGTTGCTCCATGTTGTCTTGTCGGTAATTCCTATTTGCGCAAAGGTAAGCTTTCTGAGAAAACCCGGTCATAGTGTTTAATGATCTCCCTCCAGTCGTACTTTTTTACGGCTTTGCGAAGGTCTGCTTTTACATCCGTTTTTCGAATGTGGTCGATGTTCTCACAGGCATCCAGGGTCTTTTCAAAAAGCTGATCTTCGGCTTCGTATAAATGGTTTTCCTTGCTTCCGGTTGGCAGGTGTTCCGGAAAAGCCAATCGATTGGGGAGGATGGGGTAAGCTCCGCAGTAGATTGCTTCGACCGTACTTCCTCCGAAAAAGTCCTGCCTGCTGGTCAGCGGCAGGATGTCGGCATGCCACAGGAGTTGGGCATATTCTTTTCGGGAAGGGGCATACCCCCAATGCAGGATGCGTTCTCGCAATCGGGCTCGGGCACTTTCAAAGATCGCGGGCTGTTTGCTGTATGTTTCGCCGAGTACGATCAGTCGAAAATCGACGTCGGCTTCTACCAGTCTGAAGCATAGTCTGAAGAATGTCTCCGGATCTTTGTCGTATTCCCAGCGGCAATTCCAAAGCAGTACCGGACTGCCGTTTCGTTGTGGTTTTTCTTCCACATCCAACTTTCGTAGGTCCATACCCAGGTGCAGGGTTTTGGCTTTTGCTTCAATTTTCGGAATGTTTTTCAATCCCTTGTAATCCGGGTATTTGCGGAGGAAGGCGGGGAGTGATTTCAGGAAATCCATTCGATGAAAATCGGAATTAAAGAAAAGTACATCTGCGGCAAGGGCTGAGGTATAATTAATAAATCCGTACTGCTCATTGCGCTCCACTATTTGATCGTCGGGCGACCAGGGATAAGTGATTTGATTTTCGTGGAAATACATGGCTATGCGTGGGACCATTTTCCCCGATTTTTGCCAGAGAGCGAGAAAGGTACAGAGGTCGAGCATGTCGGATACCAGGAAGAGGTCGTATTTGTGTTCGCTCAGAATCGCCTTTTCGGCCAAACTTACAGCGCCTCCAAACATGCGCCATTTCCAGTGCCTGCCCGGCAGGGTCAGCAGGTCGATTTGGTGCCCGCTAAATGCTTTTAGTCCTTCCGCCCATTGTTGATGGCTTCCGGTAAAAAATGGCTCTATAAGCAGAATTCGCATTGTGTTAATACACGGTTTTGTTGTGTGAATGGGGATTTGACCGCTGGTCAAGTTGATGTTTGAGTTTACAAATTTTTTCTACCGGTTTGCATAAGAGGCATTTTCATTCAGCGAAAGCTAAATACTTTTATTTGGAATCAGTCCGGATAAGCAAATTAATTCCCATTGAAAAATTATAATCTCCATGCACATTCGAAATTTTACTTGTCTGTTAAGCTTCTTTGCTTTTATTGTATTGATTCCTCTTCAGTCTGATGCTCAGGGTTGTGTAGCCATCCGTGGTACTGCTTCTTGTGGTGCCGGCCTTTCGGCGAATTTATCTTCGGGCGAATTTCAGGCGGGTACCGGCTTGCGCTACTTCAAGTCTTTCCGCCACTTTCGGGGATCTGAAGAAGAACATCACCGTATTGAAGAAGGCACCGAAGTGGTCAACCACTCCGCTTTCCTGGATCTGCAATTAAATTACGGCATTACCGACAGACTGTATGCTGGTGCTGTGATCCCTTTTGTATATCACTCTCGCTCTTCCATGTATGAGCATGGAGGCAATCCGCCAAACGGATTGGGCGAGCGGCACACGACAACGGCTTATGGTCTCTCCGACATTCGTCTGGAGTTGGGGTTTTGGCTGTTTGATCCGATGAAGCACTCCAAATTTAATTACTCTTTGGCACTGGGCGTAAAACTGCCTAGTGGCAAATACGATTATACCGATACCTTCTACAATCAGGGAGAAAATCGAGATGAAGATATCGAAGCGGTTGTAGATCAATCCATTCAGCCGGGAGATGGAGGCACCGGTCTTACGGTGAATTTCTCCGGATACCAGCAGCTATCAGAATCACTAATACTAAATGCGAGTTTATTTTACCTGTTTAACTTCCAGGAAACCAATGGCGTTCTTACCCGTCGCGGTACCAGCGAGTTTTCCTGCCCGGATCAATATGCAGCCAGGTTGGGAGCATTCTACAGTACCAACTTTCACAGCCTGAGCGCTTATTTGGGAGGACGTCTGGAAGGCGTACCTGCACAAGACCTCGTAGGAGGTAGTGCGGGCTACCGCCGTCCGGGCTATGCAGTATCCGTAGAGCCGGGCATTAGCTTTGATCGTCCGCGATACAGCCTGAGCCTGACGGTGCCGGTGGCACTTGTGAGAAATCGCACTCAAAGTTATCAGGATAAGGAAAGAACAGCAGAGACTGGTGAATACAGACACGGTGATGCTGCCTTCGCAGATTACCTGATCAATTTCAATTTTGCTTACCGTTTTGGCGGAAAAAGTGATATGGAATCCCACGATGTAATGGAGTGGGACGATGTGGATGAAAATTAATACAGTTCCAACTGAACTTTTGAAAGGTTAAACCGTATTTCAAGGATATACCTAACCAATACATTTCAAAGGCATTGGATATCTCAAATTGCCCCCCTCAGGAGACAGTTGGAGTATATCCTGACTAATTAGGATTGGTTCCGGGCCGGTGGTCATCAATTGATGGTGCCGGCCCCTTTTTTATCCTATCCCTTTACGAATTCAACCTTTTCTCTGCCAGGTTCAATAATGCGACGAACCTGATACGGACGCTTGTTTTGCGATTCAAAGTAGGTGCGCATCTGGATTTCTACGATAATCCCGATGGTGATAAACTGGATGCCTCCAATGACGAGCATAAGCCCCAGGAGGAGGAGTGGTTTACCCCAGATGTCCTGCCCGGCCAGTTTTAGTCCCACTAAATAGAGGTTGATCAAAGCACCCACACCAAAAAGAGCTACACCGAGATTGCCAAAAAGGTGCATGGGCTTTTGCATGTACTTTTTAAAAAAGAGCATCAACAAAAGGTCGCTGATTACCTTAAAAGTGCGGTTGAGCCCATATTTGGATTGTCCGAATTTGCGGGCGTGGTGCCGTACTTTCATCTGATCGATCTTAGCCCCTTCGAGGGAGGCAAGTACCGGAATGAAGCGGTGCAATTCGCCGTAAAGGCCAAGGTCTTTAGCCATTTCGGCTCTAAATATTTTCAATGCACAGCCGTAGTCTTTCATCTTAACGCCGGATGTTTTCCGGATGATCCAGTTTGCAATCAGACTCGGCAGTTTGCGCAGAATGAAACCATCTTTCCGCTTGTTGCGAATGCCTGCAATGATGTCAGCATCGCCGGTTTCAATCATTTTTAGCATTTCCGGAATGTCGGCCGGGTCATTTTGCAAATCTCCGTCCATGGTGACGATGTAATCACCGCTGGCAAAATCAATGCCTGCCATCAGCGCGAGGCTTTGGCCATAGTTCTTCCGAAACTCAATGATTTTCAGATGAGGATGCGGAATTGCTCGCAGGTTTTTAATGGTATTGTCTGTAGAGCCATCATCCACATAAATGATCTCATAATTGAAGCCTTCAAGTGCCTCCGTGATCTGCTCAATCAGCGGACGAACGTTGTCTTCTTCATTATATACACAGACTACTACGGATAACTTTTTCTGCATGGATCGCAAATTTGACGCAAAGGTATGGTTTTTACGGAAAGCGGATTAGTCCAGGTCCTCCCGTAAAGCATTGTACCCTAGGAAACGTGCGAGTATCTGCTCGCGCTTCTTATAACGCAGATAAATGCGATCAATTTCCTCGTATTTAATATCGACATAGGCCCGTGGATCAAAAATGATCAGGGCACCGGAGTCGATAGGCGGAAATTCCCGATAGATAAATGCTTCAGCGGTCACTGTTGCGTAAAACGAATTGGTTGGCTGGAATCCGGTGCTTTCATAAATGATTGGCGGGGTGTCAACCTGGCTCAGTGCCTCAATGGTAGATTCCTTGCAAGTTTGGCCCCAGTCATTAGCCAGTCGGTCCGGGAGAACAAACCAGTTGAAGCCCAGTCGTCCGACCAGTAAAGCCAGAATTACAACCGATAGCCTCGCCGGGCGAAATTTAACATACAACACGCACAAGGCAATCATTGCTGCAAGTAAAAAGCCTCCTTTTAGCATTGTATAAGAAACAGCCGGAATGTCTTTATACCAGAAGGGCAGGCTTGCGCCGAATGTCAAAAGGAGCATAAAGAGAAGTAGTATGCCTTCAATGATACGCTTAAACGGACCTTCTTTGGGACCGTATTCCTGATACAGGTAAGCTGTTATTCCGAAGAACATCGGCACCAGCATGAGGATATATCTTGGGTAAACCTCAACGGATATCCAGTAGGGCAGTATGTTGGCCAGAAACATAAAGAGCAGAAACTGCAAAAATTCGTGTTGTCTGATTCTAGCCCAGGTGCGCCGGGAAAGGAAGATAATGCTGAGCAGGGACCAGGGCAGAAAGTGATAGACCATTTCAAAGGGGAAGGTGAAGAAATGGAGTATGGTTTTGCCGATCCCGTATTCGGTGGCTGTACGTTTGGTGGATTCGTTGAAGATGTTTAGCAGGACATCATCGAGCGGACGTTCTAAGCTATATAAATAATAATAGATGCTCAGCAAGGCCAGGAATAATAGCCCGCCCAGAATGTGCTGGATGCTGAAAAAGCGTTTCCAGTCCCGTTTCCAGATAAAGAAAACCAACAAGGTGCTGCCCTGAAATACGACAGAGGGCAATCCTTTCATTAGAAATCCGGCGGCAGCCAAAGAATAACTGATGAAAAAGAGTTTATACCACTGTTCCTTTTTGTAATAATAAAACACCGCATAAATGCTCATGAAGGTTACCCAACTGTAGGTGACATCGATGAGTCCAAGCAGGCTGTCATAGAGCAAAATGCGTCCGCAAGTGAGGAAGAAAAAGGCCGATAGGGCTGCCACGCGCGTGCCCAGCCATTTTCGATAAACCACGAAAATACTCAGGGCGAAGCCAATAGATGAAACGACCGTCGCAAAGCGGGAAGCAAATTCGTCGAAAGACCCAAAAAGATGAAAAAAGGCGAGCAATATCCAGTTGTAGAGCGGCGGTTTATTTAGATAAGGGGCGCCATTGAGGGTAGGTGCGATGTAATTGCCGCTGAGGTCCATTTCGTATGCTACCAGTGCCCGAATAGCCTCGTCATCAATAAAAGGCATCATGCCCAAATTGACGAGAAGTGCCGGGATCACCATCAGCATGCTGAGGATCCAGAGGTACTTTTCGACGCGGGTGATTTTTGTAGGCTCCATGTGGTTAGGAAATCGAGGGCAAAAGTAGGTAAATTCGACTTAGGCAAATACCATTGCAACAAACAATCAGGGATTACAGTAGTAGTATTGACAGCCAGGAATGATTTACAGTATCTTGGGCAAAAAATGACCACATGCGCTTAATTGTTTTGGGGGCAATCCTTTTGGGACTTGCCTGTGGCCAGGCCGGAAATCCGAAAGTAACAACGGTGGATCCTGCTCAGCCGCTGCCTGATGCTGTATTTCAGGAACCCGTCTCCGACTTTGATATGACCGGCTGGACAGATCTGTCCCAAAAAGCACCTTTCATAAAACAGGACATTCGTTATGCGACGGCAAACAATTTTACCGGAAAGGTATTATATCCCTGTGGACGTTGTCTTTTGCGCAATGCGGTAGCTTCTGCTTTGATCAAAGTTGGAGAGAAGCTGGAAGAAAAAGGATACGGCTTGATGGTTTTTGATTGCTACCGTCCGTTGGATGTACAATGGCTCATGTGGGAAACCACGCCCGACAAGCGCTACGTTTCAGATCCCAATAAAGGGAGTATGCACAATCGGGGAACGGCCGTTGATCTGACCCTTACAGACCCGGCTGGTAACGAGCTTGACATGGGCACTGCTTATGACTTTTTTGGTAAAAAAGCCTGGCCGGAGTATATGGATCTCCCTGCGGCCATTTTGGAACGCCGCACTGTCTTACGGGAAGCTATGCTTGAACAGGGGTTTCAGTCGATCCGCACAGAATGGTGGCATTATTCTTTTCCGGGAACAGGGAGCCCGATTTCGGAAGCGGTGTGGCCTTGTCGGTAAACTGTTGAGCAAAAAAACAACCTATTATCCCATGCCCTCAGGCAATAAACCAATAGTTAAGAGGTTTGAGTATATTTGGGACATTTCATGAACAAATAACCTGACTGCAAACAGCTAAAACGAATGGCACAGACCAAATTTTCCTCGGAAGTAGAGGCGGTAGATGCGATGGCAAAATCGTATACCGAATTGAAGCAAGAGATCGGAAAAGTAATTGTAGGACAACACGAAGTTGTACAGGGTGTAATTATTTCACTCTTCTCAAACGGACATAGTTTGCTGGTGGGCGTTCCCGGACTGGCAAAAACCCTTCTTGTAAGTACTATTGCAGAGGTTTTGGATCTGGATTTTAAGCGAATTCAGTTTACGCCAGACCTTATGCCTAGTGATATAACAGGGTCGGAAGTACTTGGCGAGGATCGCCATTTTAAGTTCAACCGTGGCCCTCTTTTCTCCAATATTGTACTGGCGGATGAGATCAACCGGACCCCTCCTAAAACACAGGCAGCTTTGCTTGAGGCGATGCAGGAACGCTCGGTAACCGTTGCCGGTGAGGCGCATCTGTTGCCTTCTCCGTTCTTTGTATTGGCGACTCAAAACCCAATCGAACAGGAAGGTACTTATCCGCTTCCGGAAGCGCAGCTCGACCGTTTTATGTTTAATATCCCGTTGGATTATCCTACCTATGACGAGGAGATTTCAGTGGTTAAAGGAACAACTACCGTAAAAAATTATGATCTGAAGCATGTATTGTCCGGACAGGAAATCCTTGCTTTCCAACAGTTGGTTCGCAAGATTCCTATTGCCGATAATGTATTAGAATATGCGGTGTCTTTGGCTACCAAAACCCGTCCGGGTACAGAACGGGCTACAGACATGGTAAACAACTATATTTCCTGGGGTGCTGGTCCGCGGGCATCGCAGTATCTGGTACTGGGTGCCAAGTGTCATGCAGCCATAAATGGAAAATATTCTCCGGATATTGATGATGTACAGGCGATTGCCAAATACGTACTACGTCACCGCATTGTGCGAAACTTTAAAGCAGAAGCGGAGGGCATCAATGAGGAGCATGTAATTGAGAGTTTGTTTTAGGAAGCAATTCGATTGAAAACAGGACCGGCAGTTTTGAAGAGATTCAAGGCTGCCGGTTTTGTTTTTTGGGAATGTCAGGTCGGAGATTCCACTTAATCTACTTGCCGGGTGGTTTGAATCATGGACAACAAATCAATGCTCATCTGTTTGAAGTTGTCTGCTTCCTCCTTGGAGAACACAAAACTTCGGGCCTTTCTGTCATAGCGATTGTTGCTTAGTGTTTCCAGTATTTTTAGGACCCGGGTAAGGTTTTTTATTCGGAAGCGATGGAACAGGAATTTCAGGAAATGGAGGAAGTGTTCGGTGTCTCTGTTTATCGTTTCATGCTCATTGAGGTTGTCGTGCAATACCCAAATCATTTGGCTGAGACTCAGGTCACCATCTTCCATCAAGAACCGATAGAGGTGGTTTTTTACCTGTCCGACATTGTGATCGTAAAACAATTCTTTTTCGGGTTGGCGGCCGTCACTGATCCAGGCTTCCCGGTATGGCCGGAATATTTTTTGGCGGAGTTCGTTCTCCAGTGCTTCGCAAAGTTGGAGGACAACGATGGAGTAATCTTCCAGGTAATCATCGCGTTCCATAGCTGTTGCAGCCAGTAAATGATCTCTGGTTAAATCGTCGAGTTGTTGCCAGATGCGGGTATGTTGAAAACGGTCCAGTGCATCGTCGGTAAGTCGTTCGAGCATCCGATGGATCATTTCCAATTGGTTTTCGAGCTTTTTCAATCGAAGATCGAGCGGTTGTTCGGTGTTTTCTATTTTGGCTGGGGTCTCTGTTTCTTCAGGGAGTTGCGGTTCCAGTTCGCGGCAAATGCTCAGGATGGTCAGGTTGATTTGATTTTTTTGCACATCGGCATCACCATCCTGGATTAGATTTTTTCGAAGCTTGATCTTGAAATCAGAATATTTGGCAAAGAGCAGGGAAACTTCATCCTGCTGCTCAGGGCCGAAGCCATTGTTTACCAATTCGGAAAGGGCATCGAGTGCCTGATCGGTGGCGGCATTCCGAATGAGGTTTCTAATGAGTTCTGTTGGTCTGTCGGGCATAATGAAGTTTGAGCGTTTTCCAGGGGTAAATTACGATTTTCCGGGGCAAAAAATCAACCTGACGGGTCGGCAACCCGTCAGGTCGGCGACCTGTCAGGTTGCCAACCTGACAGGTCCAAAATTATCGAATCCCCCATTGCCCAAAAATGAAAAAGCCGGCTCCCTTCCGAAGATGAGAACCGGCTTCCATTTTATTTATAGCTCCTCCTAGATTTCCAGCATCATTCGAACCGGATTCTCGAGCAGATTTTTCACTTTAACGAGGAAGGTTACAGACGAACTTCCGTCGATCACGCGGTGATCGTAGGAGAGCGCGAGATACATCATCGGACGAATCTCTACCTGGCCATTTACTGCCACCGGTCGTTGCTGGATGTTGTGCATACCCAAAATGGCCGATTGGGGCTCATTGATGATCGGGGTACTCAACATGGATCCGAAAACACCGCCATTGGTGATCGTAAAGGTACCTCCTGTCATTTCTTCCAGACTCAAATTGCCATTACGAGCCTTGGAAGCCAGCTCTTTCAGCTTTAATTCGATTTCAGCATAGTGCAGCGACTCCACATTTTTGATGGGAGGTACAACCAATCCGTCAGGGGTGGAAATCGCAAATGAAATATCGACGTAATCGTGGTAAACCAGGTGGTTTTCATCAAGCTGCGCATTTACAGCCGGCATTTCCATCAAAGCCTGCGCACAAGCTTTCGCGAAAATGGACATGAAGCCAAGTTTCACACCGTATTTCTCCACAAAATCATCCTGAAATTGCTTCCGGAGCTTCATCACTTCTGTCAAATCCACCTCGTTGAAGGTGGTCAGCATCGCCGTTTCGTTCTTGGCAGATACCAAACGACGGGCAATGGTGCGACGCATGCGGCTCATCTTTTCCCGACGTTCTTCCCGGCTGAAATTGCCGCCGCTCGTTGCGGGCCTGGCCGTTTCTTTTTTCTCTGCGGGCTTTTCGGCCTGTTTCGGAGCAGTCGATTTGTTGGCTACCGCTTTTTCCGCATCTTCTTTGGTGATACGACCGTCTTTGCCGGTACCGCTTACGGTAGAAGGATCAACATTTCCCTCTTCCAGAATTTTGGCAGCAGCCGGAGATGGATGTCCCTTCGCATAACTGTCAGAACCATTAGATTCGGCAGCAGCCGGGGCTTTTTCTTCTTTTTCAGCAGGTGCGTCTTCTTTTGCGTCCTTTCCGGAATCGTCGGATGATCCGCTATCACCACCAGATGGTGCTTCTACACTGGTATCAATTTTAGCTACCAAAGCGCCAATCTCCAAATCGTCGTCTTCAGCGGCTACATGGATCAGTTTTCCACTGGCTTCCGCCGGAAATTCCAGGGTAGCTTTATCCGATTCAAATTCGCAAATAGGCTGGTCGAGGCTAACATAATCGCCATCGGCGATCAACCATTGGGAAAGGGTTACTTCAGTCACAGATTCCCCAATCGTGGGGACTTTCATTTCGACTACACTCATGCCGAATTTATTTTTCGTTTGTTGATTGCCGCAAATATACTCAAAGGAAAGTGGTTTGAGTGCTTTTTACACTAAAGCAAATATCCGGGCAAGGAATAATTTCTGTTTTTAAGAAAACCCCTAAAGTCTGAAGAGGTTCATACCTACTTCCCCTTATACTCAAATTTGTAAATGCGTGGCACGCCGCCCTTGGCTTCATTGCTGATATACATGCTCCCGTCTGCCGCGAAGCAGATGCCTTCGGGTTGAGGGTGAATCTTCTTAACCAGCTTTTCCATGTGGAGGATGTTTCCTTCCGTATCGAGCACCAACATCATTTTGCCTACCGATGAAAGCAGGTACATATTGCCACTGATCGGATGAACCGCAATAGCAGAAGGCGCAAAGGTCAGATCCTCTGCAGATGGATCAAAAAACTCCGACAGTTTTTCCCAGGCCCGAAGGCTGGCATTATCGTCCAGGTACGCTCTTACGGCATCCAGTTTTATCAAATAAAGCGGCAGGGAATCAAAAGTGCTGGTCTTTGGATCAAAGGTGTAAATGGCCCGTGAGGCAGCAAATTCTTCATGCTCCCCGGCTTTGCCTTTGCAAGCCAGCAATAATTTACCTGTTTTAGGATCGAGACCCAGTCCTTCCACATCGTAATCGCCGTCTAAAAAACCATTGTGTTTGATCATTTCCTGGCCTTCGGTACCGATGTTTCGGATCTCGTAAATAGTTCCGGTACTTTTTACTACATAAGCGATCTGGTCAATAACCTCTATGCCTTCGTAGTCGCCCGGTTTGTGAAATTCGGTGTGCATTACCTGTTCTCCGGTTTTCGGATCGAGCAGGAAAAGGATGCCTTGCTCATCATTGATAGTGGCTAAGCGGCTTTCGCCGAATGCAAAACTGAGTCCGGAGATTTCGTTCAAATTGGGCTTTAATTCCAGCGTTAAATCGGGATTTTCCATGGAATATGGAAAGTCAAATTCGCCGAAAGGCGCTTTAGAATTTGAATCACAACCAGGTTGTAGCATGAGGGTCCATGCCAGAAATAGTACTTTAAACATAAGGTGAGCACTGTTTTTACAGACCTTCTCTGAGGTCATTGAGTCGTTTTTTATAGATGTACTTCGGCGTTTGTCGATGAAGTTCTTCAAACAAACCTATCGCACGCAGCCGATCGTCATTGTCGCCGTTTATCTGGTACAGGAAAAAGCAGATCTCTGCCTGCTCTTCCGGGGCGGTATGTACTGCCAACAGATGATTTAAACGTTGCAGAGCAGGGGCTTTCATGCCCTCGGCAGCATCTATTTGTGCCAAAATCGTATAAGACTGGAAAATAAGCTCCTGATTTTCGATGTCACGAGCAATTTGCAGTGCTTCTGATTGGGTGGCACGTGCCTCGGTCATGCGGTTGAGCTCGAGTAAAACCAAACACTTTTCAGCCAGACTACGCCCTAGAACCAAGCGGTTGTTTATCTCACGAGTCACCTGAATAGCCCGGTCGTAGTACTCCAAAGATCGGGCGTATTCCCCGGTGAAGTAATGGATATCACCCATGGTGTTTACCGCTCTGGCCAGGCCTTTTTGATAACCCAGTTCTTCGCTTAGAGTGATGGTTATCTTCAGTTGTTCCGATGCTTCTTCAAATCGCCCCATCAGGCTGTAGAGGTCGCCCAGAAGGCTTCTTGCAATGGCAATACCCTGTTTGTCGCCCAACTCAAGGGTGAGTTTTAGGTCGAGCTCAAAAAGCCTGAGGGCTTCCTGGTAATTGCCTTTTCTTTCGTAAACCCCGCCCAGGCAACCCGTACCTATTGAAAGGAGGAGCTTATTGCCCAGTTCTTCAGCGAGTTCGAGGCCTTGCTTAAAGCATTTGCCCGCTTCATCATAGTCGCCTTTTTCAAAAAAGACGATGCCCATATTGGTAAGCAGTGTCGCCATGCCCTGCTTGTCGTTCTTTCTTTGGGTGCGATCCAGTTGTTCTTTCTGCCAACGAATACCTTCCTCATACTTGCCCTGGTTCATGAAGGCGAGTCCGAGATTGGCAACGATCTGCGCCTGCGTGTAGGTGTATGGAAACTGCCGGCCTATCCGGATACTTTTTGTAAAGTAGGATTTGGCCGACTCGTAATCTCCCTGGCGGAAAAAGAGGTTTCCGAGGTCGCCGTAAACTTTTGAAATACCGTACTCGTCTTCCAGCGATTCAAAAACGCTGGCTGCTTTTTCGAGTTGCTTGCGGGCTTTGTTGTATTTGCCCTGAAGCATTTCGAGATGGCCCAAAGCGTTAAATGCCCGTCCGCGAATCAGGGGTTCGTCAAAATCTTCGGCTATTTGCACCGCTTCGAGGTAAACAGCTTCACATTCTTTCCACTGGCCGATTAGTTCAAGTACACGCCCTTTCTTGAGCAGGACGTGAAATTTCTCCCGCAATTCTCCATCAAATTCAAGGTCATCCAGCAGCTTGTCGTAAAAGCGCAGGGCTTGTTGATTCTGAAAGTTGCGTCGGGAGTGATCCCCGGCTTTTTTGAGATATTCCCGGGTTTTATCTTTTACTTCGGCATGTTCATAATGAAATACCAGATCCACATAATGATCTTCCAGTTGATTGGCATAAACCTTTTCGATGGCTTCTGCAATCAGGAGATGCAATTCCCGGAGCCGGGTTCTGAGCTGCATGTCGTAAACGGCCTCCCGAAGGAGAGAGTGGCGGAAAATATACCGCAATTCGTTGACTGCCCGCCAAATTTGTCCTTTTTCCGCTTTGCGGATTTGCTCGCGCAGATTCCTGGATTCTTCGCTGTCATCGTTCCAGTTTTCTTCCTGTCGGCGCATGACTTCCGTTAGGATCGGGACCTCAAATTCGCGGCCGATAACGGCTGCTGCTTTCACAATCTCCTTTACCAAAGCGGAGAGCCGATCAATTCGAGCCGTCAGAATCGCCTGAATCGAAGAAGAAAGCTTGATGTTTTTGTCTTTCACCATCCAGATCCCGTCCTGTTTTTCGAGCAATTTGCTTTCGTCAAAGTACTCGAGGAGCTGCTCCAGGTAAAAGGGATTACCATTGGTGGTGCGCTGGAGCATCTCGTAAAACTTGTCTGTAATCGGGGCGCCCAGTCGTTGCTCGGTATAAATCCGCAAGTCCTCCGGCGAAAGCATGTTCAGATCTATTTCCAAAAGCGGGAGCCCTTCCGGGAAGCCATTGTTTTGGAAAAACTGCGGTTTGGAGCCGTCGTCGTAATAGCGGGAGGTAATCAACAACAGGATCGGGAATCCACGAATCTGATTTCCGAGCTCTTCCAGCAATTGCTCCGAACTGCTATCCAGCCATAGCGCATCCTCCAACTCAATAACCACCGGTCGCACGAGCGATTCGGCTAAAAATAAATTGTAGATGGCCGCAAGGGTGTTTTGATGACGCCCTCTGGCATCGAGGCTGTCCCAAATCGAGTTTTCTTCTTTGATCCCAATCAGTGCCAGCAGGATAGGACGCGTACGGATTACTTCCCGTCGAATGCGTTCGGCTGCCTCCCCTTGCATGGGCCGGAGCAGATCTTCGAGCAACCAGTTGTAGTTGGCTTCAAAGTTGCTGCGATTTTCTTCAATGGTGTTTTCGGCTGATTGCTCGAAGTAGTTGCGCAAAAAGTAGATGAAAGGATTAAACGGTTTGCGCAGGATCTGGTCGGTCATGCAGGTGTACCAGGTCGGAGAGAAGGACTCCTGCAATCGCTGCCGTGCTTCATAGGTCAATCGGGATTTGCCCATGCCGGCTTCCCCAAACAAATAAATAAGTCCGGCTTCCCGGTTTCGGAGGCAATCGGAACAAAAGCGGATCATTTCATCCAATTCCTTTTCCCGTCCTACAAAAGATCCGGAGAAGGTAGTTTGAGATTCGGCTCTTCGGCCAATGAGTTTATAGGTAGGCACCAATCCTTCGATGCCCTTGTAGTGGATGTCGCCCCGGTGTCTGAATTCGTATCGGCGGTCTTTGCGCACTTCCTGGTCAACCAAAACTTCGCCCCATTCGGCGTAAGTCATTAGTCGGGCTGCCAGATTTACCCGGTTTCCTACTGCAGCATATTGATGGCGTTCTTCACCACCGACAATACCGGTAAAAGCAGTGCCCGAGGTGATACCCATCCGGAAATCCACAGCGCTGCTGTCCATTTCTGTGCGGAAGCTGAGCACAAACTCCAGTGCTCTTTCCAGATTGTTTTCGAAACTTACCGGAGCACCGAAAAATCCGAGTAAAACCCCGCCTTTGTCTCCAAAGTCAATTTCTTTGAAATAGCCGGAAAAGTTGGCCATCCCTTCAATAAAATGGGTGGCAAAATCGTCGAGCTCGGCATGGGTTTTTACACCCTGAAAGGAACAGAATACGGCAACTACGGGTCGAAACTCTCCGGCTCCCTGATAATCGATGACTGATTTGGGAAGGAATTGAAGCAAAATGGATTCTGAAATGTCAAATTCGACCGCTTTGACTTGTTTTTCCGGCAGGTTTAAAACTTGTCCCTGATCGTCCCAGATGTAGTACCCATTTTGATCCGTTACCGGAACCAGCGGTTGATCTCCGTTAAACATTTTGCGGAGGTTCTCGTCGAGAATGATCTGAAGATTGCTGGCGTAAGATTGGCTTTCGGCGCAAAAATCAATAGCATCTCCGCGGAAGTAATAGGCTTTTTGGTCTTTGCCAATTATTCCCCAGTCGACTTTACCATAGGAAAGGCCAATCTTAATGCCGATGGGAAAGGGGATGCCGCTAAACTCTTTTTCGCTGAAAAGTTGACGCAATTCCCGGGCAGTTTGGAGTAAAGTAAGGTGATTGATCGTACTGCGGTCGGTCGGGAATATCCCGGTAAATGCATCTCCGGCAAAATAGGGGATGAAACCATTTTGTTGGTACACAAGCCGCACCATCGGACTGAAAATCCGGTTTAGGATATCTGAAAGGCGTTCGGCACCTTCGTTGCCTTCTTTCATCAGCGATTCGGTGAGCGCTGTGAAGCCCGACAAGTCTACAAACATAGTATAGGCTGTCAGATGGCCGGAGCGATGGCCCTGATTATATTGCTTTTGTATGAATTGTGGGATTAGACTTTTCACCTACACCGAATCTATACCCAAGTCGAAGCAATTTGGGCTTTTTTATCTCTTTCTTTTTCCGATCCGCTTTGTTAAAAATACTCGTCGTAGCTAAGGCTACGCCTGCGCTTTTTGCCTCGCGGAGCAAAAAAATAAATTTGGTAAAATTATCCCAAACCATTTCGGCTTGGGTATAGCGGCCCGAAAATTACGAATTATAGCCGGACTGCCTTGGATTGTTACAACTTTATCCCGGCATAGACGGATTATTGCCGGATCCGGCCGAAATTTAACCTCAAATACGAGGCAAAATTCGGCGAAAGCCCCAAAAAATAGAAACACAGGAGTCAAATAGTACAGCTTGTCCCCAAATTATAGGAAAGGCGCTAAGAAGCTTTGTATTTTTGCGGCCCTAAGTTTTATCTGATGAGAAAGATAGCCCTGCCCGTCCTTTTTTTGTGTTTTCTGCCTGTAGTTTTTCTGGCTCAACCACCGGAAGATCCAATGAAAAGGCAGACTTCAGCGAAGCGAATTGATGAGAAGATCAAGATCGACGGCTCGCTTGATGAAGCTATTTGGTATGAAGGAACCCTTGCCACAGATTTTAAGCAATACCGTCCGCTACCGGGAGAGGCTGCCAGCCAGCAAACGGAAGTGCGCGTTTTGTATGATAATGATGCGCTTTATGTGGGCGCGATCCTGCACGATACCGCACCAGACAGCATCCTGATGGAAATGTCTGAACGCGATGACATGGGCAATACCGATTATTTTGGGATCATTGTTGATTCTTATCGCGACGGACTCAATGGTCTGGGGTTTGTGGTGACTCCTGCCGGCATACAATTTGACACGAAGTTTTCTGCCCTTGACGGTGGTGGTGGAGAAGCCGGTTCTGTTTTTTCGGGAGACACCAATTGGGATGCCGTCTGGGACAGTGAAGTAACGCTTACTGAAACGGGTTGGGTTGTGGAAATGCGTATTCCATATTCTGCCTTGCGGTTTCCGGAAATGGAAGAACAACTTTGGAATATTAATTACGTGCGCCGCATTCGCAGAAATCGGGAAACAGCTTACTGGCATACGGTAGATCCAAACGGACCAAATATGATCAGTCAGACGGGGCAGATCGACGGTATTGAAAACATCACGGCACCGATTCGCCTTTCGGCCACGCCTTTTATTACGACCTATGCTACCCATTACAAGCACCTGGCAGAAGGCGAACAGGGAGCCTGGGGAAGTTCTTTTGGCGGTGGGATGGATATTAAATACGGGATCAATGATGCTTTTACCCTCGACATGACGGTGATTCCCGATTTTGGGGAAGCCATTTCCGACAATCGCGTATTGAATTTGTCGCCCTTTGAAGTGCGATTCGATGAAAATCGACAATTCTTTACCGAAGGCGTTGAGCTCTTTAACAAAGGCGGCTTTTTTTACTCCCGACGGGTCGGAGGTACCCCGCTTGGGTACTACGAGGTAGAAGCTCAACTGGAAGAGGGCGAAAGCGTAATCGCCAATCCGAATAAAACGTCCCTGATCAATGCTACAAAGGTATCAGGTCGTACCACCGGTGGATTAGGTGTTGGGGTTTTTAATGCCATCTCTGCGGCAACCTATGCTACCGTGGAAAATACGGAAAAGGAAACGACCCGGCAGATTGAGACCAATCCGCTGACCAATTATAATGTGACTGTATTTGATCAAAACCTGCCCAATAATTCCTTCGTTTCCCTGATCAATACCAATGTATGGCGGTCGGGAGATACTTACGATGCAAACCTGACAGGGACCGTGTTTGATATCCGAAACAAGGCTAATTCTTACAGTGTTAACGGGAATGCTGCCGTAAGCCAAAAGTATTATACCGATGATACCGATTTAGGGTTTGTGTATAACCTGGGTTTTGAAAAAACTTCCGGGGAATGGCAATACGGGCTGTACTATGGGGTGGAAAGCGACACTTACGATCCCAATGATCTGGGCTTTTTGTACAACAACAATGAGCGATTCGCAGGGGCAGAGCTGACCTACAACCGATTTAAGCCATTTGGGAATTTCAATTCGGCCAATGCTGGTTTGTTTGTGGGGTATTCCCGCCTGTACAATCCAAATGTTTTTACCCGAATGACGGTTGACACATGGTGGCGTTTGACTACCAAAAAATTCTTCACCTTCGGTGGGTCTACTTACCATGAGCCTTTCTCCTTTTACGATTATTTTGAACCGAGAGTGCAGGGCCGTTATTATAAAGTACCGGTAAATAATGATGTAGGGCTATGGATTTCGACCGATTACCGAAAACAGTTTGCGATAGATGTTTTTACTAATTATCGCGTATTCAATGAACCGGGCCGAAACCGGTTTAATTTGGAAATTTCTCCTCGCCTTCGAGTCAACGACCGGCTGAGCTTCCGCTTATCAGTGGGATCTTATAACTCCTGGAATGACGTTGGTTGGGTAGAGACACAAAAGGCAGCAGACGGAGAAGTAGAAGCCATTTATTTTGGTCGCCGGGATGTACTTACCGTAGAGTCCGGCCTTACGGCGAATTATAACTTCACCAACCGGATGAACCTCAATGTACGGGTAAGACACTACTGGTCTGCGGCCCAATATGATCGCTTTAATGAGTTGGCCGAAGACGGAACCTTGCTGCCGACCGATTACGACAGTTTCAACGACCGCAATTTTACGGCCTTCAACGTGGATGCGGTTTATCGCTGGCGTTTCGCACCTGGAAGCGATTTGTTTTTTATCTACAAAAACGCCATCCTCGACTTTATTGATAAGGATCCTTTTGCTTCTTATCGTTTCTTCGACAGCCTGGGCAGTATGGTCCAGTTTGAGACCACCAATACCTTCAATTTGAAATTGATTTATTACCTGGATTATCAGCAGATAACATCCGGGGAGTAGATGTCGGGCTTATGTTTTAAACATCCAACGGCGCAGCAACCATGCCCCAATTAAAACACCCAATCCTAAAATCAATAAACGGTAATCAAATCCTTTCTGCTGGTAACGGAATTCCGGCCCGTTATAGGTCAGGGCTGCCCAGTAATAGGGCGTTTTTTTGTCCGGGCTGATCGAAAGATCCCGGAGTAGATCGATTTTAGCTTCCCGCAATGCCTGGCTGGATTCCTCTTTATCCATGACCCGATTGGTAAAATGCTGCATGATCCGACTGGTAATGGCATCATTTACATTCCAGAGGCTGGCAATTACCGTTTGAGCACCATTGTAGGTAAATGCCCGGTTTAGGTTCATCAGGCCTTCCCCGCGGCGGTATTGGCCGAGCCCGGATTCACAGGCACTGAGGATGATCAGGCTGTTGGGGTATTCCATCTGATACAACTCCGACAAGCCCAGGGTTTTGTCAATAATTTCAATTTCCGGATCCAGGGTTTTGGGATTTACCCGGGCATGCGTTGCCAGGTGAATGATCCTGGCCTGAGGTACGTCTTTCTGAAAGGCGGTCCAGGTACATTGATCGCCGGTTTCCATTTTAACAAACTCCGTATCTCCCCAACTTTGCACTTCTGCCACAGATTGGGGGAGGGGTTCCAGTCCGCGTTCTCGTTTGGAGAATTCGGGGGCCCAGGCAAGGACTTTTCCTGCTTCTTTTGGAACGGAAAAGTGCTGAGCCGTTAGACTTGCAGAAACGCCAATGCGGATGTTTTTTTCGAGGATCAGAAATGGCCAATTGGACGGATCCGTACTTTCGGCGGAAGCCGTCAATAAAGCTTCAAAGGGTATATAGTTCAATAGTCCGTCGGGGATAATCCAAAGGTTTTCGGGAGCGGGAAGTTTGTCCAGCTCCAGGAGTTTGAATAACTGATTAGCCCGTTGCGCGTATGCACTTGGATCATTCGCAATGGCCTGTCGATTTTCAAAAAAGCCCAAAAAGTTTCGGGCGGATTGGTCAATTTCTTTTATGCCTTTCGGCGAATGCATTTCTGCGCCTCGTCCATGTATCTGCAGGCAATACAACTTCTTGGCTCCCCAGAAATACAGCATCATAGAGGCCTCCTTTTTTTGCAGGAATTGTTGAAGATCCGGCAGAGAAACGGGTTTAAAACTGGAGAGATATCGTTCCCAGTCCGGATATTCCGATTGAATGGTGCGGTTCAGGATGGTATAGGCATTTTGAAGGCTGTCGATGTGATCGGTATTGGGGGCATCCTGCAATCTGGCTGCGAGCAGTTGTTGGCGAAGCTCTTTTTCAGCCAGCACGAGTGAGTCGGGTATGTTGAGCAACTCCGAATTTCGATTGCGTTGTATGGATTCAGCCAGCACGCCTGCCCGGTTGCGCTCCATCCAGTTGAATATGGCCTCCAGATCTTCGGGACTTCCCGTTTTTGCATAAAGCTCATATTGTGCTTGCAAGGCGTCTTCGATCCAGTTGTAACCAAATTCAGCCAAGGCAACGGCAGCCTGATCAGAGCGGTAGGCCCTGCGTACTTCTTCGGCGGAAGCCAGTGCCAGCCGATAATACTGGCAGGAGAGGTTGAGGTCTTTTAGGTTCCGGCTTTCGCCGAATACCAAATACAGGGCTTTTGCTTTTTTATGAGCGGAGGTCATGGCCCAGGATTCCTGTTGTGCCTGACTCCTGTTTGGAATGCTGTAAATATCTGAGTTGTCAAAAGTTGGATAAACCTGAATGACAGCCAGGTGGAAGAGTTCCAGGGCTTTCGGAATTTGGCCTTTGCTTAAATAATGGTCGCCCAGCTCACAAAGCAATTTGGCATTTTCGCGAGATTTATCGGTTAGTAGAGGCTCCAGTCCGTCAAAATAGGCCTGATAAAGAACTTCGCTGTTGGAGGTGTTGCCTTCCCATTCAGCCAGCTGCGCTTCATAATTGAGAAGCATAAGGCTGTCGGCATCAAATTGTTGCAGTGTATTAAAGCTTTCCCTTGCACCCTGGAAATCTTCTAATTCTTTAAACAACAGAAAGCCGGTCCTATGCAGTTTGTTGCTGTCTTTAGGCCGGGCAATGGCTGCTTCTGCTTTTTGGAAGTAGTTTTTGGCTGCCTGATAATCGCCCTGATAATAATAACTCAGGAAGAAGCTGTTGAAAATATTGAAACGATAGCGGCTATTTTCGATTTCATTTTCTGCTGCCCGAAGAAATGTAAGCGCACGTTCGTATTCCAGGTTCCGGATACACAATTGAGCGGCCTCCTTTAGCGCAAAAATGACCGAATCATCAAATTGGTCGGCTGCCTGAAACTGGAGGAGGGCATTCTCATAGGCCGTCAGGGCCTGTCCGATTTGATCGGTCCGGGTGAGTACATATCCCTGAAAATTGTAGATCCGTCCCAGTTCGAAGGTGCCCGGGATTTCCTTTGCCAGAATAGGTGCCTTTTCGTTTAAAAGGGCTACGGCTTTTTCGCGTTGGCTCAATCGATTGTAGATGCGGGCCTGTCGTTCCACGGCTTTAGCCATAAGGAGATAGTTCCCGCTTTCGCGGAATGCAGCTACGGCTTTTTCATACTCTTGGAAAGCCTTTTCATCTTCCTTTAAATCATAGAGGGAGTCGGCCTCAAGGAGCCGTTTTTCACCATCTTGAGCAAAAAAGGGAGCAGAAGAAAGGAACAGAAAAAAAAGAAGGGGTAATCGGAGCATAAGGACCTGGTTGATTTCGCCGGGCCCTTATGTTCCGGCCCGGTTTAAATTCTCCTGAATCTAATAAAAATCCCGATCACTAAGGTAGCCAATGCCAATCCGCCAATTACCCAGGGCAGCCAGGGGTTGCTGCAATTTGCTTTTTGAAGCATTAAGGTTTTGGAGCAGTTGTTGGCATCCGTAACTGTTACCTGAAGCGGTTCTTGTCTGTCTTTTAAATTCACTTCTACAGCAGGGTCTGTCGTAGAAATACCGGAGTCGTTCCAACTCAAAGTATAAGGCGGTGTGCCGCCGCTAATCCGCAGCCTTGCGCAACAATCAGTTGGGTCATCACTCACCGAAAGCGGAATGTGAATAGGGACATGGAATGTATGCCAGGCTTCACAGCCATCATCGTCATGAACACCAATCGTGTAGTAGCCGGGACTTAGATCCGTAAGTGTTAAAGTGTTGTCTGTGGGCGAATCGTCACAATCCTGCCAGTAATAATTTCCGGTTCCTCCTGAAGCAGTTAATGTGACGGTGGCCTTATACATGGCTCCGCAATGTGTTGGTCCGGATACATTGTCGGTAATGGTAATGTTGGAACAAGTTTCTATTGGAGACACTATTTCAACTTTACGGCAAACCTGGGAGTCATACCCGTAAACATGAATATCCGGCCATCCGGAAATGCTATTGATGTTTTGATAATTCCGCGTGTCGCCCGGGTCATAAGCATTTCCTGCACCTGGGGCAATTTTAGCCGGGAATGGTTTTGCCGGAGAAGCCGTACCGGAAGCAAAAGGGAATCCATTATGCTGGTTGTTGACAGTCTGATCATAAATTACGGTCGTGGTGTTGCAAGGCGCACAAAGGCTGTCAGCTTCCAGATTGGGATCCGGGCATAATATCCGGGTTATTGCTGGTTCGGTATAAACAGCGGGATTGCAATCAAATACAATGCCCGCTCGATTGTAAATATTAGAGCAAGGAGGAAGTGTAGTCGGCGTCGGAATTTTGAATTTTATAAAGCCTTTGGTACTGTTTTCATAAAACTGAGTTCCATAGCCATATTCTCCGGTGCCACGGAGTGTAATTCCTGATAAATTCCATGTGAGGGTATGGTCGGTATTGTTGACTACGGGAGTGCCTGGGACTGGATTAAGATCACTGCCCAAAAAGACAGCGCTACTGAGGTTTGGAAAGGCAGCATCCAGCCAGGCCGTGATTTCAACATTTGTAGCCTTTGCAGCACCTGTGTTTTGAAAATGGATGGTATACGTAAGATCTTCCGGAATCCTCCATTGACAAATTTCCGGAGAACTAACAAGGTCTAAATTTGGGTCATGGGAGTAACGCAAATCCTGACCTGGTTCCTGCACGGAAGGGGTAGGACAATTGTTGGGCGTAGGAATGGATATGTCTGCTTTTACGTGCACTTCATCCCCGATTGAGTTTCCGGGAAGCACTTCAAAAGGGAGGTAAATATAAGCTTCCTGTAAAGGGGGTAAATCGCTTATTGTCCAGCTTAATTTTGTGTAGGGTGCAGTGCCTGTACTGGTTCGCGTATATCCACTTATATCATCGTTATAGGTTTTTGCAAAAGGTGTTTTTGGAATGATATTTACAGAGTCCAAAAATACAGGGTCATATTCAAAATTGACCGTGGCATTAAGACTGTCATCGCCACATTTATTAAAAATACGAATGACATAAGTGACAGAATCGCCCATTTTTAGGTTTCTTGACCAGTATAGTTCTATCGGGCCGGCACCACCTATGGGAGGTAAACTTGAAGATTCTGATGTGATTTCGTTTACGTTTAAAGGGGTGTCAATAATAATTCTTTCCGGTGGCGGCTCATCGTCATAAACTTCAGCAGTTAACTCTACATATACATTATAATTTCCATTTGCCGCAAAGGTGTGCACTGGTTGCTCTGCGAAACTGAAGGTGCCGTCATCAAAATACCAGAAGTAGGAATAGTCGGAAGGGTTAAACCCGGAACCGGTAACCTGAAAAGTAAATTGGTTTTGATGCGGACCTGAACAGCCAATTCCGAAACAAGGAACCGGGGTGCTCACTATTTGTTGGGTAAAACCGATTGCCGGAAATGACAATACAACTAAAAAGGCTTGAAAAAGACGGAGCTTCCACTTCATGATTGTAGGGATTGGTGTTCTGTAAATTAATCAAATTATGAAAAAGAAGCCCCCGAAAAATCGGGGACTTCTGAGTATACAGCGATTACCGTTTCATCTTAACGAGCTTTTCACTTAAGAAAAAGCCTTTTTCATTGGTGATGAGGATCTGATAAACCCCCGATTGCCAGTTCCAGGCATTGAGGTTTAAGATCCCTTGCGATCCATTGATGGATTGCTGATGGACAATCTGTCCCATCTTCACAATCTTCAGATCAAAGTCTGTATCTGGCAGATTGGTCCAGGCGAGGCTGAATTCGGTGCCAACCGGATTAGGAGAGAGCAGCACGGCTGCTTCCACTATCGGGCCGTTTACGTCAATTTCGACCACATTGCTCATCAGAATGCTTCCGTCAAACAAGACCGCAGACACTTTGTAATAATTCAAGCCGGCTTCGGCACCATCGTGCAGGATGGAATACATCTGCTGACCGGCCACCGGAATAACTTCCTGTATGATGTTCCAGTTATCCGGACTTAAACCGTGTTCTACCAGGTAATAAGTTACACCGGCAGGATTGTTTATAAACCAATCCAGGGTCACCATGCCCGGGCCGGATTCAATGGCTTCCGCCGAAATGTCTCCCGGGTCGTCCTGATCGCATACGCCTGTTGTCCAACTGGTTACTCCATTGTAAAACTCAGCAACACAAGCGTTGGTATAGGTGACATTATCACAACCACAAACCGGATCAAATTCAGTAGTACACATGATCGAAGGATCGATAATATCGGGATCAATACACATGCCTGCCTGTCCGCAATCCGGCATGACAATGCTAAAAGTATCAGCATGACAGCACCAGAGCGGGTCTTCGCCATTGAGGTCGTAGAGAATGACTTTATAGTCAAGCACCGTTCCCGGAGGCGGTACCGGATTCAATATAGTTGTGTTTAGCAACGGACTCGATTGTCCGGAATTAAGCGGGATGTTCCAAACATTCTGCGAAAGCGGCAAGCCATAAGGATTGATCATTTCCAGAACAATCTGCCCGGATGGGTGTGCCGGATCCGTGTTGTTTGTTACCGTAAAACTGAAGGTGGCTGTACCGTCTGCATTACATTCAATGAAACTTTCATCCACACTCAAACAAGGCTCACAGAAAAATTCCAGGGTGTCGGAGCAGACGGTGATGAGTTCGCCAGCTGCATTCAGTGCTTCCCAATGGTAGGCGACAAGTTGAGGTGTTTGGCTGATACTGTTGATGTTTTCCAGGCAGAATGTCATGCCCGGGCTGTTTCCAAGAGGAATATTTGGGGTTGATACAGGGGTCCAATTGAGCGAAACATTCGTTCCGTTGACATTCCAAATGCCGTTTCCATTGCTGGATCCGAAGGTTACTCCGGGAGTCAGGATTTCGGTAGTAATGCTCACAAAATAATCCGGGCAGAAATTGTTGGTTAGGGTTGATTCGTAACAACAGCCATCGTCTGGATTGTCGATTTCTGAAGCAGTTACACTAATGTTTTCACAAGGATCTGCCGGTAACAGTGTGATACAATGCTCATAATGGCAGCAGGAATATTCGTCACTAAAATAAATGACATCAAAACAATAGGTAGTCGGCTGGGTAATTACCATGCCCGGGTCAATAATTACCGGACCAGGGAACGGACCTGAATTGCCGGACGGCGGAATGTTTACAGCCCAATACGGATTGTTGTTTGGCCAGATAAATTCCGGTCCGGATTGGAAAATCACCGATGTCACATTGTACATAGACAGATTGTCGAGGCTGAAATAGTATTCGTAAGTACCGTCCAGTGAACAGCTTATTGAAATACTATCGTTTACTACTGCGCCACATTCCTGTGGACAGTTTCCGAAGTCGTTGTTGTTAAATACCTGATCGCCCTGATCTGTTACGATGATGGTATAACCACCACTTGTAGGAAGGGATTGGACATAACCGGATTGTTGAACCTCCACAACCGTATAGGTGCCAGCAGGTACTCCAACAAACTGATAATAACCATACTGGTCGGTTACCGTTGTTTGAACCAGGTTGCCGGCTGCGTCATAAAGTTCGATGGTCCAGCCCGGGAGGTATTCGTCATTGTCGGTACCTCCTGTTACATAATCGTATTTTCCGTTACAGTCCTTATCTTCAAATTTGACACCGGAGATGATCCCGGATGGTCCGCAACATTCACTTTCTCCGAGCGGGCCGTTGATCAGAACTCCATCCATCCAGAAGCCCATGGCCGTACCGCTGAGGTTCCGGAGATCTGCCAGCATACAGCTTTTTCCGGCCGGGAGCGTAAGAGAGCCGGTATAGTTGGTAGCCGGCAGTTCGAAGGCTGCAGTAGAAGGATCTGTTAAGTTGCCAATTAAATGGTAGACGCCATTATTGTCAAGAATTCCGATCTTGACATTATTATCGGCCATTACATCCAGGTCATAGGCTACGTCTGTTTCCTGTTCCAGACAGAAACAATTGGTAAAGCGGTAAGGATTGCCGTCTTCATTGTCTTCGTCATAATCTGCGAAGTTATAAGCTGAAATCCACTGTGCATTGGGGGTGTCATCCCATGCGCTATTTGGGGCGACAACAAAAGCAGGATTGCCCGGAGTGGCACCAGCCGCATTTTGAGGAACCAATGTGAGTATCCAGTCGCTGTCTGTATTGCCGGTTGGGGTCTCTGTTCCGGCTGCATTGTCAAATCCGGTGCTGACATTCAGCGTATCCGTTTCACAAATCGGATCTCCACCGGTTTGGATAGTATAAGCAACGATTAGTTCCGGACAGGTGTCGGGAGTGTCAATATCTCCGGAGGAGAAGGTCAGGTAATTATTGCTTACCTCCGTTTGAAGTTGGAAACACATGCCAAAGTTTGGGAGTACGCCATTATACCAATCTTGTACCAGTCCGGTAACATCGACATTGTATAATTGGGTGCCGGAAGTTGATTGAGGCAACACCGTATAGACTGTGCTGGCCGCCGGCTGGGTATTCCACGTAAGTGCATTTTCGCTCCAGCTGCTTTCTACGATTCGCAACTCCGTAGCATTGTTGCCGCTGTGTCCGGTGCCTGGATAATGCCAAAGGTTAATTTGAGCAGAGGTAATAATGGCTCCCGGAGGAATGGCGGCCAAATCAAACTCCAGAAAACTGCGGTAAATGGCAGATGGATTTCCAACAGCTGCTGCTGCCAGGGCATCCACGTTGCCATAGTTGGTGGTAGGAAGGTCATTTCGAATGTAAGTTTCTTTTCCATCGCTACAGGGTTTGATGGTTACCGACTCCTGTGCGAAAGCCGGAAGGCAAAAGAGCAATAAAATGCCAGCCAGCCATGCTTTGGGTTTGGTACAGGTTTTCATAAATTGGGGTTAAATTGAATAATGCCTACTCTATTGGGGCTTTTCGGCGAATCGCCCGGCTGCTTTTTACAGCCATCGAATAGAAGTAGCAGTATACCGGCATATCTTATCACTCGACTTAAATTATTTTTCGACCTTAGGCGAAAGCGGATATACTTTATTCGTATTATCTAATAAGGGGACAAACTTTTCAGGTTGTTTAAAATGGAAAGGAGTCTCCGGTAAAGTGAGACTCCTTCATGGTTGGCAATTCTTCTTCTTATTGATAAAATGGGTATTACTAAGGTTAAATTTTCATTCGGTTTGAATGATTTCTAAGTAGGCAAGACAACCCATCACCCTCTTGGATTATCTTCTTTTTTTCTAGTACAAGGACAAGTTTGTATTGCTGTCCATCGTAAAGTCCAACCTTTATCAATTGCAGTTGAAACCCTTAAAGGGTTGGGTTCGTTTGTGCTGCCTGGAGGAATACTTGAAGTTGGTTCATCGGTCCATCTTAGATAAACCGAAAATCCAGTTGGAGATACATTGTATATGCAGTTCAAGCCATTTAGGTGCCATTGCCATCCTTTATCGCCTTCCATAGATACAAGATAATGAGGAGTGGTGGTGAATTTGCATTCACTTGTGTCAACGTCAATTCTAATGCCTGCAATAGGATCGTTGTCGTTTAAATAATTGTTCCAATCATTTTGGTTAGTTTGCGGGGATGTTTTTCCTTGTGCGATTTGTAACATTTCTATTAAATTTATTAAATATAATGCCTACTCTATTAGGGCTTTTCGGCGAATCGCCCGGCTGCTTTTTACAGCTATCGAATAGAAGTAGCAGTATACCGGCATATCTTATCACTAGTCCTAAATTATTTTTCGACCTTAGGCGAAAGCGGGATTTTTTTCCGTTAACACAGTGTATATGAATAAAACCATACCGGATACAGACTTGCTCCAGGGATTGCAGGAAGGTGATTCTGAAGTGATTCAGGAAATATACCGCCTGTATGCAGGCAGGATCCGTCAATGGGTACTGGCCAATAGCGGGACGGTGGAGGAAGCCAAGGATGTGTTTCAGGAGGGTTTGCAAGTGCTCTTCGAATTGAGTGTAGAGGAGAACTTTAAGCTGCAATCTTCTTTCGAAGGCCTTCTGTTTACAATTTGTAAAAGGAACTGGTATGCTGTGTTGCGCAAAAAAAAGAAATGGCAGGCCATAAGAAAGAGTCCGGAACTGACACATGAAGAAGTAGAAGCAGATATGGAATCCCTTCTCATTAAAATAGAAGAGAATGCCAGTCGAGCCAGCCTGCTAAGTAGTACATTCAAGCAGTTGAGTGACTTGTGTCAACAACTGCTTACCCTATATGCTCAGGGGGGTTCCCCTGATGAGATTGCCGTCGTACTTCAAATGAGTGGCCGTAATGCCGTTTACCAAAGGCGCAAAGCTTGTGGAGACCGCTGGAAGGCTTTAATGAAATCAAAAGCATGAAGAAGAACGATTACGATCTGATCCATAAATACCTCTGGGGAGAACTCTCTGATTCAGAAGCAAAAGAGGTGGAGGAGCGCCGGCAAAATGACACGGCCTTTGCGGCAGCTCTGCGCGAAGAGGAGGAAATGAAGGCATTTCTTAAAAAACAACCCGCCCGGGAGAAACTGGAGAAGGCTTCTTCCAATTTGGGCAACCAATATTTTCAAGCCGATACACCTCCAAAGCAAAAAGTGAAACGCCGATGGTTATACGGCATTGCAGCAGCAGCGGTGATAGCAGCTGTATTCCTGATGACCTGGCTATGGGCTTTTCCGCCAACTGCACAGGAGCTCTATCAAACCTATGCCGTTCATTATCCACTGGAAATGACAGAAAGGAGTTCCGGTGGTAGCCTGGCAGCCATTGATAAGGCATTTAATTCGGGAGAATATGCTTCGGCTGTGCCCTTGCTGGAGTCCCACCTGGTTCAACAACGGGCTGATAATTACGCCCTGCTCTATTACGGAATCGCGATGATGGAGTCAGGGCAGGTGGAAAAGGCACTGAATGTTTTTGAATTCCTCGCTGGAGGGACATCGCTTTACAACGAGGATGCCAAATGGTATAGGGCATTGGCTTTACTGAAAATGGAAAGGATAGAAGAAGCCAAAGAGGCCCTGGCTGAAATTCCCAGGGAGAGTTCCCGATATGCTTCGGCGCGTAAATTGCAACGCCAGTTGTAAGCTATTCGATCTTTACATACCTGCCGGGAGCCAATCGAAAAAAACGCGCATTCAATTCCCCGAAAGGGATACGGTCAAAAGCAGCCAGAAACAATTCTCCTTCCTGCAAATCATCGTAATACTCCATAAAGTCGTCGTCTACCAGCAGGGTGTAATGCCTCTCCGGAGACTGGATGGTAGAATATAGCAGACTCTCATAAGCTACACCCCAGGTCGTGATTAGCCAGCGCTTATTACCTTCCGAGTAATCCCGCACACAACAGGTTTTTTCTGCTGCAGAAATGCGACCAGCCAACGCATTCATGCTTTGTAGTCGGTTTCGGTATTGACTGCCGACATGAATAATGAAAAGAACTTTTATCAGCAAAAATGCTACAATCGCCCCCTCAATCTTCCGGCTGTTTCTTTCATATATCGGGGTCAAAAAGTCATAGATAAAGGGCAATCCAAGCAGAAGTCCCAAGGGCAAATAAGTGACCTCCGAGTAAAAATCAAAGGTTGTATTGGGAGAGGAAAAATGCACCAATAAAATATAAGCCAGACTTCCGCCAATGACCCAAAGGGCTTTTGTAAATGCCTTTCGGCGAATGTAAAGGAAACTCAGAAAGAACAGCAGGATCGGGAAGAAGACAAACTGCTTCAGGCATTTTTTCAAAAACTTCGCATTGGCCGGCATATCCCAGAAATTCGGAAAATAATCGGTCAGCCCTTGTTTTAGAATCGACATACGATTGTCCTCATAAGCCGATTGAAAGAGTTGCGATTTTACCAGAGCCAACAAGATCATGAGCGGGAGTAGTAAAATGAAATTCCACTTGCGCAGCGATTTGTCCCGGATTAGGAAATACCCCCAGACATAGCCAAAAAACAAGAGTGTGAGCTTGTGGTAAAAAGCCAGGGAAAAGAGCAGGATCAGTAACAGGCCCCACTTGGCGGGAGACCATTCTTTTTCGGGATGTTGCAGCGCCACGCCAAAGCTCAAAAGCATGACCGCGATGCCCTGGTATAATTCGCTTTGCACATGGAAAAAGCTGTCGTAAGCAAGTAGTAAAATATACAGGATTAAGCTCCATCCCAAATAGTCGTTCTTCAAAACCCGGACAAGCAGGTGGTAGATAAGCGCAAAAAACAGAATAAAAGAAAGCGAGTAAGCCAGCAAAACGCCATTAACTCCGATCCCCAATTTCATGATAAGGAACGGAAGCAATTGAGGCAAAACATTCCCAAAACGACCATGCGAAATATACAGTGCCTCTTCCTGCAGCATGTGAAAATTCTGAAAAGCCGCATCTGTAAAAATCGCCCGCTCCGGATAGAAGATAGCAGCCAATACAGCCAGTGCCGCCCAGATCAGGTAACCTAATCGGCGCATACGATTTCTGGTAAATTGCTGGGTTGTTGCCATGCGGAGAAATTGCTATTCAAAGGTAGTTTTTTTGGACGGTCAACTCAAAGCGGTCGGCCGCCCGTCTTTTCACCTTCCTTTTGCCCCGCTAGTCACGAATATGCTGGAATTATGGGGTTTGAGTTGTAAATTGAACAAGCTTTCACCCGACATGACATGTCGCCCGACATGTCATGTCGGGTGAATAAAGATTATGCCGGGCAAGGCTGTAAAAATGACAATTCTGTTGTTAATATACTGATTTTGAAGTTTTTAACGATATGTCGGTTTTGCCGAAATGATTAGTGACGACAACTCGACATGTCATGTCGGGTTATTTGGTCGGGCCGTTTTTTCAACCTATTATTCAAACCAATAGCTATGTTTACTAAAACAAAAACAACACTTCTCCTTCTCCTTTTTTCCGTTTCCTTTCTTTCTGCTCAGGTGGTGGAAACAATCGCCGAAGATCCGGCGCTGATCGATGGCATTGTACTCGACCCCACAGGAAACATCTTTACAACGCCCGGGGCATTCAACGGGCAGATGTATGTAGGAATGGCTACCCCCACCGGTGATTTTGAGCCGGATTTTTATTTCGGCTTTGAAGGCCCTGCAGATATTGATCGCAATGCAGCCGGACAATTCTTTGTCACCTGCTACGATGGGAAAAGCCTGAAACGCTATGACCCGATTGCGGATGAATTACTGACGCTGGCTTCCGATCTCGACGGACCGGCAGGTGTGGCGCTGGACGCAGAAGGTAACGCCTTTGTCACTTGTTATGGAGCACCTTCGACATTCGATGGAAATCAGATTATAAAGATACATACCGACGGAACAGTCGAAGAGTGGCTGGAATCTCCACAACTTTTTCGGCCACAGGGAATCGCTTTTGATGGTGAAGGAAATCTTTGGGTGGCAAATACCTCCTCCGGAGAAATATTCCGTATCGATACGACGACCAAGGAACTCGAATGGATGAATCAGCTGGGGCCTCAGGCGGGCAGTTTGGCCTTTAGGCCGAATGACGGACTCATGTATTTCGCTGCACAGGGAACCAACAAAATATATCAGCTGGATTCGGAGGGCAATGAGACTCTTTTTACTGGCAATGGAATGGCTGCCGTTGTCGACGGCGATTTGGGTCAGGCTCAGTTTGTCAGTCCCTTTGGACTGGCATTTACAGAAAGCGGAGATACACTTTATGTCTCTGGCGGTGGTTACCTCCGGCGCATTACCCAGCTTGATTTTGTTTCTTCAGTAGTGGATGTATCCGGCCCTGAAGTCAGCCTTTATCCCAATCCCACAAGCGATTTTGTTCGGATAGAATGGCCAGAAAATATATTGCCTTCTAATTACCAGTGGGAATTACTGGATGCCCGGGGTGGTCTTGTCGCTTCCGCGAATGGCGATACGGATCAAATTGACCTAAGTGGTCTGGTTGAAGGAATGTATTTGATCCGAGTCTATCACAGAAAGCCTTTCGGCGAAAGCCAAATAAAAAAGCTGATCAAATTGGATTGATCAGCTTCTAAGTGCTTCGTATTGCAATTGTTTTGCCCGGCACTGTTTTTCAGGCCGGGCATTCTTTTACTCTTTATCCCTGGTTGGATCAATAGTTAGCTTCAAGTTTAGCTCATCCAATTGTGTATCATCAATCAGTGATGGTGCTTCGATCATTACATCGCGTCCCTGATTGTTTTTCGGGAATGCAATGAAATCACGGATGGACTGCTGGCCACTCATGATCGCACAAAGGCGGTCAAAACCGAAAGCTATTCCACCGTGTGGCGGAGCACCATATTCGAAGGCACCCATCAGGAAGCCAAACTGATATTCCGCTTCCTCTGGCGTAAAGCCAAGCAGCTGAAAGTTTTTGGCTTGCAATGCCCGATCGTGGATACGAATAGAGCCACCTCCAATTTCTGCTCCATTGATAACGAGGTCATATGCATCGGCGCGAAGACTCTTCATCGTCTCGTGATCGCCGTCAAGCATACGAGCTACATCCTCTTTTTTCGGAGAGGTAAATGGGTGGTGCATTGCGTGGAAACGCTCGCTATCTTCATCCCATTCCAAAAGCGGGAAGTCTACCACCCAAAGCGGCTTGTAAACGCCTGGCTTCATCAGGTCCATGCGGCGCCCCATCTCCAAACGCAGCTCGTTGAGTTGCTTACGGGTTTTGTCGGTCTCGCCGGAAAGGATCAACAACATGTCGCCTTTCTTTGCTCCGAATTTCTCGCCCCAGGCCTGTAGGTCTTCATCTGAGAAAAACTTACCTACCGAAGATTTGATGCTCCCGTCTTCCTGAAACTTCACATAAACGAGGCCTTTGGCACCGATCTGCGGACGTTGCATCCACTCAGTCAGTTTCTTGATGTCTTTGTTGGAGTAGGCATCAGCCTGTCCTTCGGCACAGATTCCCACTACGAGTTCCGCACTGTCGAAAACGCCAAATCCTTTACCCTGAGCCACATCATTGAGCTCGAAAAACTCCATTCCGAAGCGGAGGTCGGGTTTGTCGGAACCGAAACGCTGGATGGCTTCATCGTAAGACATGCGCGGAAAGTCGGGCAACTCCACATCCAAAGCTGCTTTAAAGACATGTTTGGTCAGCCCCTCAAAAGTGTTGAGGATGTCCTCCTGTGTTACAAAAGCCATCTCGCAGTCAATCTGGGTAAACTCCGGCTGGCGATCGGCCCGCAAATCTTCATCGCGGAAGCACTTCACAATTTGGAAATACTTATCCATGCCTGCCACCATCAGGATCTGCTTGAAAGTCTGTGGAGACTGAGGCAAGGCATAAAACTGACCTGGATTCATCCGGCTGGGTACCACAAAGTCCCGCGCCCCTTCGGGAGTACTTTTGATGAGGAATGGGGTTTCGATTTCGAGGAAGCCTTGCTCAGCCAGATATTTGCGGCTTTCAATGGCCACTTTGGAGCGGAAAATGATGTTTTGCTGTACCGGATTTCGACGCAAGTCTAAATAACGGTACTTCATCCGCAAGTCATCGCCTCCATCTGTTTCGTCTTCGATTGTAAAGGGAGGAACTTTGGAGGCATTGAGGATGGTAAGCTCCGTAACCTCGATTTCCACATCGCCGGTTGCCCGGTTGGGGTTTTTATTGGTACGCTCACGCACTTTGCCGGTGGCGCGGATAACAAATTCACGTCCGAGTTGGCGGGCTTGTTGAGCGAGATCGGCATTGTCTTCCATATCGAAAACCAGCTGAGTGATGCCATAACGATCCCGAAGGTCGACAAACTTCAATCCACCAAAGTCCCGGCTGATCTGAACCCAGCCACTGAGTGTAACTTCCTGTCCGGCGTGCTCCAGACGCAATTCTCCGCAATTGTGCGTGCGATACATATCTGTTTCTGTTTTGCCGGAATAAATCCGGCGTCTTTCTAATTATTCTATCTTAGTGCCAGAAGAGTCCCCGGCATCCAAATGAAGGCACAAAAATAAGGCTTAGTTTGGAAATTAACGGGTTCAATCCCATTCTTATGGTGCCATCAAGCATTTATACGGAACTTACCGAGGCCAAATCGAAAGGGCAAAAGAAATTTGCCGTGCTTATCGACCCGGATAAAGTGCGCCTGGGCAATATGGATCGGGTTCTTGATCTGGCTGCCGAGCACGGGGTCGATTACTTTTTTATTGGCGGAAGCCTGATCGTAAATAACATGCTGGACAGCTGTCTGGAATCCATCCGGGAGCGCTGCCACATTCCGATGATCCTTTTCCCGGGCAATTCTTTTCAGCTGAGTTATCGGGCAGATGCTGTCCTTTTTCTTTCGCTGATTTCGGGCCGAAATGCAGAGTTGCTGATTGGCAATCACGTGATCGCTGCCCCTTATCTTAAGTTAAGTCCGTTGCAGATTTTGCCCACCGGCTACATGCTCATTGATGGTGGGAGACCAACCACGGTAAGTTATATGAGTAATACCAATCCGATTCCGGCCCAGAAAGATGATATTGCTGTTTGTACAGCCATTGCCGGAGAATTGCTTGGCTTACGCCTAATATTTATGGATGCAGGAAGCGGTGCTTTGGAGCCAGTATCAACCTCCATGATCGAGTCGGTTTCCGGAGCAATATCTGTGCCACTGATTGTAGGGGGGGGTATCAAAACCCCCGAAAAAGTGAAAGCAAATGTAGATGCAGGGGCTGATCTGATCGTGGTGGGAGATGCCATAGAAAAGGATCCGGAGATTTTACCGGATATGCTTGCCGCTTTACGCGAATGATTTCTCTTTGCGCTAACGCAGGATCAGAACTTCTCCGCTTAGTGTTTGCAGCCTGGCAGTTCCTATGCCATTGTCTGCACGATATTTACACACATAAACGTAAGTGTCCTCGGGTACGGCTTTGTTTTCCAGGAATCCATTCCACCCCTGATCGGAATCCGTAGAATGATAGATTCGATCTCCCCATCGCGAATAAATAGTCACTTCAAATTCGAGAAATCCACAATCGCTTACTGGTTCGAATGTATCATTGAGGCCATCCCCGTTTGGAGAAAAAGCACTTGGAAATTGGATGTCGCAAAGGCAGGGCTCTTTATCGATGTTGAGTATGTAAGCAAAACCTGTCGAACAGTCATTGATCTCCACTTCGTAAATGCCCGGTTGGGATATTTCCCGGTTTATGCCGGTATATCCGTCAGACCAGATGTGGCTCAATTGGGGCGAAGGGGATTCAAAAGAGTAATCCTCTCCACAAAGCAAGAGGGTGTCGATCTCGTAAGTCACCGGCTGATTGATGTCCAGACAAAGATCGTTGATCTCAAAGCTCAACTCTCGGATGTCCAGTCCTAAAATCGGGCTCATCACAAAGCCCGCAGCGATTGGGGTGAAGTTTACAGTGGTGGAGGCTGTGGTATTTAGGGGAGCGTAAACTTCATTGATTTCATGTAGGCCACAAATGCCGTCTGTAAGCGAGGTTCGAAAGTAGAGGTCTTTAAAATTGTCTCCGGCAATAGTGGCAAAAGCCGCTATTGTTTTATCATCATTAAAGAACAGGGTTTCTACAAAGTCAACATAGCCAGGGGCATCCAGCTCCAATGCCCATTGTTTGAGAATGGAACCACTTTCGCTATAAAGCGCAAAAACAGGTCGTGAAAATCCATCTTCATTTAATTGTGTATTCGCCCAAAGAATTCCATTCGGTAACAGGAGGATGTCTCCCGGGGTTCCGTGGGAACGGGTACCTTCTCCAATCCAGGAAACTTGTCCGGCGGAGTTGATTTTTACAAGTCGCTGAACATTATCCTCATAAAAAGAGAAGTAGTAAGATTGAAAATCCCCTTCGATGATATTGGAGCAGGCTCCGATATAAGGGTCGATAAAAGGATACAATCGGGCCCAGTCCAGGTTTCCAGCTGCATCTGTTTTATAAAATACGTTTCCGGAGTGACAAAGGAATCCGCCATCCGAGCAGAAGAGTGCTTCTCCGCTTTGCACTGCAGTGAGGAAATTCCGGTTCCAAATAATGTTGCCGTTTTCGTCCAAAAGCATGATGTAATTTTGGGTAGTTCCGTCGGCAAACAAGTTGTTGCCAAAAATCATGATCTGGTTGTTGCGGGTGTCGAGGGTATAGTTGAAATCGTGATTTGAATAGGAATATCGGCGTGCAAAGACTTCCTGCCCATTCGGCGTAAGCCGGATTAAAAACACCTCCTTAAAATCGGTAATACCCATCAATAGGAGATCCCCGTTTTCCATGATTTGAATGTCGTGTACATTAAGGGCGAAATCGGATTTTTGAAGAATCTTTTTCCAAACGATCTGATTGCAGCTGTCGATTTTTATTAAGTAAACGCCTCGTTTGAAGTTGCTTTGAGGATACTTCATTTCGGAGGCGAGGAAAAGCTCGTGATCGTTGGTAACCGCCAGGTGGTTGTCATACCAGGTCTCCACTTCAAAAGTCTGCAGACTATTTAGCTGGGCCTGGATGGGGACCAGGCAGAGCAAACTGCAACAAAAGAAAGCGAATAACCTAAAAAGCATCCGGGATTGAATTTACGGATTCGGAATATATCCAGATTTACTGACAGGCATCCCACAGGAGCCATTCAAATCCAAATTATGCGTAATGTGGGACAAATATACAGCATACAAGTTGCGGAGCTGTTTGTGTAAAGAAAAGCCCCAATCATCAAATGTATGTGATTGGGACTTGTTCATGCCCGCGTAGGGATTCGGACAAAGACTCAGAATGCTATGGAGTCGGTTTTAGGGTTTTGTGGTGGTACGTTTACTTTCTTCGATATGGCCATTGTCGTAAGCAGCGGTCATCCAGTATTCTTTCCCTTTTTTGTTGATGGTTAGTTTGAGGATGGGCTGATCGCGGAGAATAAAGCTGTTTTCGCTCAATGTCTGGAGGGCAAATTTTGGGCCTTCGCCTCTTTGATAAAGAAGCTCGCCATTTTCCAGCAGGATTTTTCTTTCGCCATACAGACCGGTGATGGCTTCCATTTCTTTTTGGCTGATTTCGACCGGATTTAGGCGGCTTTCCATCACTTCCTGTTGCCAGGCATAGTAATCTTTGATCCGCGGTGATGCTGCTTTTTGGGCCAGTGCTTCCAAAGCATGTGCTTGTGCTTTTAGCAATGCTTTATCGGATTCTATTTCTATGTGGGGACTCACTCCTGTGCCTTCCCAGTTGGTCTCGGTGATGGGGTTGATGGCCCGGCCATTGGGAATGAAAGCAGCAAAGCGATCTCCAATGGGATGCATGCCTCCCGGGTGTGCACCGCCTCCGGTGGTTTCACCAATGATGGTAGCCCTTTCCAGGTTCTTGAGGTTGTAGGTAAATTCTTCTGCAGCGGAGAAGGTGTATCTGCTGGTCAGAACATATACCTCCGCATCTGAATTTCGCGCACCAGGTACAAAAGGCAGCGTCCAGGTTTGGGTCGTGATATCCTCCGGGCGGAAATAGAAACTGTTGAGGTGTATATCGTCTTCGGCGCTGTATAAGTAGGAGGTGAGGAGTTGAATCATACCCGGTGAGCCGCCTCCGTTTTGGCGCAAATCGAAAATAATGGCGTCCGTATTTGCCAGCAAATTCATACAGGCGGCAGCTGTTTCTCCGGCTACAGAGGGTGGGGCAAACTGGCGTAAATCAATGTATCCAATATTGCCGGGCAGGATTTTGACTTCCTGAAAACCGTAGTTGTCTTTGCGATGCCAGAATTCTGCATCCGGATCGGAGTCACGTCCTTCCTGACCAGTCGCTTCCTGTAATCTTTGGGGACGGTAGCCTACTCTCAGGTGGAGGTCGTTGGTGAGTTGGCGAATGTCTTTGGTTAATTGATCTGCCAGTGCAACGGCATCGGTCAGGTGATCATACTGACCCGATTTTTCTTTTTCCAGCAACAAATCCTTCATGGCTTCTCCTTTTTCCGGGAAGACATAAGTGGTGTTGAGGGCTTCTGCCAGATCATTGACCGCTTCTTTTCGTTGGTCTGCGGTTATGGTTTGCTGAGCCTGCAGGAAAATGGGGGATAGCAAACAGGCAAACAGTATTAATGGTAACAGTCGGGTTTGTTTCATGATTAGCGATTTTAATTTAATAGTTTCATTTGAAACTATTTGAGTAAAAAAATAGTCCTGATCGGGTGGTTTCAGGACACGTTTCGTATCATTCTGTTTAGGAATGCATTTAGTTGTTTCCTTTCTTTTTCATCAAAACCTGCCAGGGCGCGTTGTCGGTATTGCTTGACGGAAGGCATTAGTTTTTTTATCAGTACAGAACCGGCTTCGGTAACAAAAACCATGTATCTACGGCGGTCTTCCGGATCCTGGTGTTTTTCGACCAACTCCTTTTTTTGCAGTAAATCCAGGGTTCGGGTCATCTTTGCCGGGCCTTTTACTGTAAATTCTGACAACTCAGTTTGACTACAACCTCCGGCCTCGCTAATGCGCTTGAGCACGACCCATTCATCCAGACTTATACCGGCATCATGATCCTTGAGGTTGTTTGTGGCAATCTTGCGATATGCACGCACAAACTGTTCCATTTGGAAAATGAATAGATTCTCAATGGAATCATCCGGCTTGATTTTATTTTCAGTTGAAATCATTTCAGTTGCAATTATATAGGGTTGTGATTAAAGGAGCAAGGTTAATCTGCTAACTACTCTGCTTCTCCGACAAATTCATCGGGGGAGGTCGACAAACCGCCTATACCGTTGTCGGTATTAATCCAGATAAAGAGGGGCGCTTCGTTTCGGAGCAGATCAACGATATCCCGATAATCACTTTCGTGAAATTTCAGGTTTATGCTGTCGTCGCTTGCCGTGTTTTCCGGAACGGCCTGATAATCATCGAATGTAAGGGAACCCACCTGTTTATCTTCGTGAAAGAGTTGGATGAAACGGTGTTGGTAAGGTTTTGCGTAGAAAAAGAGCTGGTAACTATCAAATTCTAGTCTCATGTAGTAAAAATAAGAAAGTGCCGGGGAAATCAAGTATGTATTCCCGGGCACTTAAGGTAGCCTTCCTTTATATAAGGTCAGAAGTTTACTTTTCTATCAGTTTTTTCAAGGCTTCAAGAATGGATTTCCAGTCGTTTTCCACCCGTTGCCTGCGCTCTTCATCCTGGAGGTTATCCTGGCTTACCTGCAGGAGTGTTCCCTCGGCGGTATCTTCCAGTTTGTAGCAAACCTTTTGATAGTATTCAGGTTCATCCGGGAGCCCGGAAAAATTGCTGTAATAATTGTACAGGATCTTTCGATTGGGATCGACTTCCAAAACGGTGCCTTTGTCTTCGAAGGACTGGCCTTGCCAGCTTCCGCTGAAAATGATGGGAGCTCCGGCTTTCCAATTGGTTTTCAGATCAACACCAAAGAACCATTGTTTGAAGGTTTCGGGATTTGTGAGGGCGTCCCAGACAACAGGGTTAGGCTGCTGGATCGTAATTTCAGCACGGGCGATAAATGAATCAGACATGGGTGATGTTTTGAATGTTTGTTTATTCTCCTTTTTTTCGGAGTTGAGGAATCTTTTTTCCTTCTTCACAGGAGTCGATGAGGATTTGCAATCGTCTTTGTCGGGTTTTCTCCTGCTTGGCACTTAATACATACCATTTGGATGCTTTAAGTGCATAGGGTGGTAGCTTTTTGTAGTATGCCCACGCCACTTTGTTTGACTTTATCTTTTGGATATAAGCTTCCGAAAATTCAAGCTTATTTTGTTCGTAGGATGCTCGGGCGGTATTATCGTCTTTTTTCTTTTTATAGGCTGCCAGTCCGGCTGGCTGAATGCGTCCTTCCTTTTTTAATTCTTTAAAACGCCTGACATTCACATCACTCCAATGTGAGGTAGGTCTTCGGGGGGTAAATCGGATCTTGTAGCTTTTCTCGTCAATCGATTTTCGCAGTCCGTCAATCCAACCATAACACAAAGCTTCATCTACTGACTGTGGCCAGGTAATGCTGGCTTTGCCTGTCTTTTTTTTGTAAAAGCCGATCCATTGTTCATCCAGCTTTTCATGATTGGCATCCAACCAGTCTCTAAAATCATTGGGAGTAGGGAAGAAAAGGATTTCCATGGCAGGGGTTCTGTTGCAAAACAAATATAATACAAATTGTTTAAAGTGTAAAACAAACTGTTTTCATTCATTCGGCGAAAGCCAAAGGATTTGATACTTGAATGTACTCGCAACTAATCCTGGGGTCAAAACATAAACTACGAATTGGTGTCGCTCCGCTGGAGCTTACCATCAAAATCGCAAAAAATGCTACAAAGGTTTGGCTCCTCTGAAGCCTCCAGCGGAGGCACACCTTTGTAACAATAAATATCGGATTCACTTTAAGCGCCGTAGGTGCGGCACCTGGTTTTGTCCCCAGGTTTATGTTTCAATACACTTATACCCAAAGCAAAGTAGTTTGGGATATTATTATTGCTCAAACTCTTTGGTTTGGAGGAATGCCGTACACGAAGTGGCCCAAACCACTTCGTCGTCGGTATAAATTCTAATGGGTGTTGGTAATTAGTTATTTAAAATCCAGGTAGAAATGCGTTCCATCGCTTTTTCGGCCATATCGTATTTGTCATGACCTTCAAACTGCAGGTTGTGAGCGACGTTTTCGACAATTTCATATTCAATACTTTGATTGCCGGTTCCCCAAATCCGTTTGTCATTTTGTTTGGCCTGAATGACGGCATCTTTTTCCCCTACCAGATAGAGGGTGTTTACCTTCATAAACCGAAGCGTTTCGGTAGGATCATAATCGATGTGAAAGCGGTATTGCGGACTGAGAAATTTATCGTAGTCGTATTTTTTTATGCCCTTTTCTTTCAGGTAGTTTTTTACTGCTTTTTTTGTTTCTTTTTCCGGAAGATCTTCCCGGAGAATTCGATGGATATCAATCAGCATGGAGCGAGTTTCTCTTGGGGCTTCATTTCCAAATTGCCATTTTTGGGGCATGTTTTCTGTTTGGGCAAAAATGATTCTTTCGCTTGACATAGCTGGGGTTCCGATCAACACCATGAAGTCGGGAGAAGCTTCGTTTTCCACAGCAATAAGAGCGGTAAGTCCGCCTTCTCCAAAACCCAAAAATCCCAGCTGCATTTCAGCGTAGGATTCCGAAGTCCGGAAAAAGTCTGACAAACCGATTAGGTCCTCTGCATGATCGTAAGTAGTGGCTTCTTCAAAGTCTCCTTTCGATTTGCCGGTTCCCCGGTCGTCGTATCGACAAACCGCGATACCCTGTTTCAGCAGATGGCTGGTGAGTATGGGGTGTGTATCTCTTTTATCGGGACCCTCATCGGGGATAATGATCACGATTTTCTGATATGGGCCGGATGGTTCCAGAAGGTTGGCTTCCAGAATGGGACCTTCATCAGCAGGGCTAAAATTGAAAACAAGGGATTTGCTATCCTGAGCCATAAGGACCTGACTGAACAGCAGGAAGATCAGGAGAGATCGGAAAGGGAGATGCATAACCAATTTAATTTTAATGGGATCGAATTGTATCTCTTGCGATAAGCTGGAGTCGGTTTTCCCGCCATTCGCTCAATTCGACAATGTGAAGATTTAGCCTGGCATCGTAATATTGTTTTTGTCGCCAAACTTCTTCCAGATGATCCCCTTGAAAACGCCAGCGTCGGGCTGTATGTTCCATGCCGGAAGGAGCATCATTTGTAAAACTTTGCAGCAAACCGGTATTTGAGTCTGTTTGCAGGTTTGATAGTTGTGACAACATGCCGGAGTAAAGATACTTCTCTTCCTGCCGGTCAAAAAGGTAATAGGAGTAATAAATGTTTTTGGCATCGTCTTCATTCGAATAGATTCGAAAGTCCTTATACCCGTCAAAATTGTAGTCGTCAAAATTTATCGGGAAGCGCTTTATTTTTTCTTTGCCGACAAAAAGCTTCTCCGGTTTGAGTACCTGCCTCAGGTCTGTCCCCTTTAAAACCAGGCTGTCGCATTTTACTTCGAGCTGGTCGCAGGATCCTGAAAAGTACCAGCGAATTAATGTAATATCATTGAGCCTGACAGCCCGTTGGTCGGCTTCTAATTGCCAAATCCCCTCTTTTTCGGCAAAGCGGATGTGGCGTTTTTTGAGCAAACTACTGTCGGAGCAAACGGTGATGATTTCCTCTTTTTTCGGCTCGGGGGCCGAATGGTAGTCCGTATCCCCTGATTGGCATCCGGTAAGGAGTAACAGAAGCAAAGTGGTTGTTTGCAAATAAAAAAAGGCTTGTCTTTGCACCTGAAACATTCGGCGAAAGCCGGAAAAAAAGTCCATCATTCCTCAATAATAACGCTTACCATTGGGTTTAACACATCCATGGTTTGGTTCAGACTGGCTTCGGTATCTATTTCAAATAGAATGGAATAAACTCCTCCTTCCTGGGCTTTTAGGAAAGTTTCGGCGAAAGCCATTCCTTCCACCTCCAGGCTGGAGGAACTACCATCTTTAAAGTAAATGATGCCATCCGAAAATTCCAGATCGTAGCCGGTGATAAGGGATTTTTCAATATCGGAATTGCCCAAATAAATGGCGTTATTGGAGCCATCAGCATATAGAACCAAAGGTTTTGAATCTACGTAAACCGAACGAATGGCTTCTTCCCCGTCGAGGGTCTGCCTGGCCCGGGCAAACTGAAAACCGAATTCCATTCGATCTACATTATCAGCCTCGGTAGCCGAAACAAAGTAGTTGATGCGGGAGTTTTCAACAGGCTCTTCACAGGCTGAAAAGAGCATGGACAGAGTGATAGCAAAAATGGGTAAGATAAGTCGGATCATGGTTTATTTTTATTCAGTCATTCCTTCAGGTATAATATCGTTGGAGACCGGGGGTTCCGCTGCCCGCTCGGAAATTGAAACGCCATCTGTGACAAAGGAAATGCCCTGGGTACCATAAGTAGAGAGCATGACACCCTGAAAAACCGGATTGACAAAATGGTTTCGGGCTCCCCAGCAAATGATGAAATTAGCGCCATAGCCTCCATCGGTATCCTTTTCGGCGATTACATATTCGAGGGATTGCATCGGTTTTAAAACAAGGGTTTTGTCCTTTATGTACTCACGCACCTTTGCACCATCGGTATCGTAATAATCGATCCTGCTAATGAAAAGAGAATCCCGGAGGCTGGTATTTCGCAAACTGAGGGTAGCGGTCAACTGAAAGCGGGCATCTTTGGGCTCGCTATACACATCCGAATAGATCGGCACGTACACCGTATCTCGCCAGGCGAGTTTTTGTGCATCCATAAAAACTTCATTGCTTAGAAGGAGGTCTTTGCCTTCTTCGTCGAGGTTGGGGTTTTTCTCGAAGCAGCCCCCGATTGCCATTGCGAGTATTAATGCAAATGCTGGTCGAATCATAGGGGTAAGATAAGGAATCCCGGTTAATGCCTTGCTTTGCTTGTGACGGTTGAGAAGTCACTTGCTTTGCTCGTGACGGTTGAGACTTTTGCTTTGCTCAGGGGTTGAGTGCTACTCGCTTCGCTTGTAGCGGTTGAGAAGTCACTCGCTTTGCTTGTGACGGTTGAGACTTTCGCGTTGCTCAAGTGTTGAGGCCGCATCGCTTCGCTGGCGGCGGTTGAGTGCTACTTGCTTTGCTCGTAGCGGTTGAGTATGCCAGAGATTTTAACTTACCATTTATTTTTCGACCACAAAGGTATCAAAGGCCACACTGGTTTTGTCATTTAGTGCTTCCAGGAAATAGATGCCTTCGGGCAAGTGCTCGATTCCAATTTGTTGATCGATGAGGAGGGAAGTGTCTATGTGTTCTACCATTAAACCGGAGGAGTTATAGATTTGATAACCAGTCACTTCTATTTCTCCCGGTACCGTGATTCGTATCTCTTCGAAGGCGGGATTTGGGAAGATTTTCATCTCCACTTCACCTGATGCCGGGCTGCCTTTTGTTGAGGAAGTTTGCTGGTCAAGTTGCTTCAGAATATGTTCTACCCAGCGGGTATATTGATATCCGGATGGGTGGAGGCCATCTTTAGCTACAAGTGCAGGATCGTTTAATCCTTCGCGGGAGATAGGGGTGATATTGAAGTAACTTACTCCGTAGGTAGCAGCAATGTTTTGACTGATCAAATTGTACTCATCGAGTTCGGCGCTGATGGTTGTCGGGTCTGGAGCATTCTGTCCAAAAGGGGTATATGCGTAATCCGGAATAGAGACAATGAATACCCGGTTTGGATCTCCGCCGACATAGGCAAGGCAGGAGTCCAGCAACTGCATAAACTGTGGCTCATACAACTGAATGTCTTGTCCCTGATATTGATTGTTTACTCCAATAAGAAGTGAAACCAAATTATACTCTTCTTCTCCCAGATCCTGAGAAATAATGGAGTTGATGAGGTTGCCGGTTGTCCAGCCGGTAGTAGCTACAATATTTGTTACTTCCACCTCATATCCGCGGGCTTCCAGCGAGTCGCTAAATTGCACCGGCCAGCGTTGATCCAAACCTACGGCTTCTCCGATGGTGTAAGAATCTCCCAGTGCCAAATAGCGCACAGGTTCTTCAATGTTGAGTTGTTGTGTATATGCTGAGGTGCAGAACATCAGCCCTGTCAGCACAAAGATCGTTTTGATGAGTTGCATGGGGTAGTATTTGTGTTGTTTCTCAGTAGTATCTACGTGTAAAAGGTGAAAAAGGGTTGGAAGGTTCATTTTAGCCTCGCGTTGCTCGGCGGTTGAGACTTTCGCTTCGCTCAGGGGTTGAGGTGCTACTTGCTTTGCTCGTAGCGGTTGAGATGTCCCTCGCTTCGCTTGTGACGGTTGAGACTTTCGCTTTGCTCAAGGGTTGAGGCCGCGTTGCTTCGCTTGCGGCGGGCAGCTGTAACTACAACGCTTTCAACCGGAGGGAGGCATGAGCCTCACGAGCTCAACCCCGCCGCAGGCGGTCTCAACCGTACATGCACCAAGAGAAAAGGCTTCAACAAAAGATTTCTCCCAATTACTTTAGAATGCGAGTTTGGGAGAATACATTGCCGGCAAAAGCTGTGAAAATGAAAAATCTACCTTTCTTAAAATTACACCTTTGGCCGGAAGCTATTTGGTTTGTAAAGGAGACTTATAAATTACTTCATTATTTGCCTCAGCACGAAAAATTTGTTTTGACGAATCAAATGCAACGCTCGGCCATTTCGATTACGTCTAATCTCGCTGAAGGCGCAGGCAGAATTTCGGGTAAAGATCAGGCTCGTTTCACTATGTATGCTTACAGCAGTCTCATGGAGTTACTGAGTCAGCTGATCGTAGCTATGGAATTGGGGTATCTGAAAGAGGAGGATATTGAACTAATGCTTTCTAAAGGAAACAGGTTGGCATATTTGTTGACTCGTCTAAGACAGGGGCAGATGAGGAAGCAGGGGTAGTCTTATTTTGCCCGGCGGTTGAGATGCCGCTTTGCTCCGCTTGCGGCGGTTGAGACACTCGCTGAGCTCGCGGGTTGAGGCTGCGTTGCAGCGGTTGAGAAGTCACTCGCTTCGCTTGTGACGGTTGAGACTTTCGCTTTGCTCAAGTGTTGAGTCGTCCCTTGCTTTGCTCGTGACGGGTTGAGTGCCGCGTTGCTTCGCTTGCGGCGGGCAGCTGTAACTACAACGCTTTCAACCGGAGGGAGGCGTGAGCCTCACGAGCTCAACCCCGCCGCAGGCGGTCTCAACCGTCAACAGTTTGGCAGGACCACCGGCAGATTGAATGCCAGCCCGCCCTCTGCTGTTTCCTTGTATTTTTCGTGCATATCCTGTGCGGTATCCCACATGGTTTTCACCACCATATCAAAGTTAACGATGGCGCTTTTTGGGTCGCTTTCCAGGGCCAGATTGCTGGCGGTAATCGCTTTTATAGCTCCCATAGTATTGCGTTCTATACAAGGGATTTGTACCAGTCCGCCGATTGGATCGCAGGTTAATCCCAAATGGTGCTCCATCGCTATTTCAGCAGCCATAAGTACCTGCTCCGGGTTGCCGCCCTGAATTTCTGTCAGCGCACCGGCTGCCATAGCAGAGGATACACCGATTTCCGCCTGACAACCACCCACCGCCGCAGAAATGGTAGCTCGTTTCTTAAATATGCAACCAATCTCCCCGGAAGTAAGGATAAATCGTCGAATATCATCCTGGCTTTTATATTCTCCAAAACACCGATGATAGAGGATTACAGCCGGAATAACTCCGGCGGCACCGTTGGTTGGGGAGGTTACCACGCGCCCTAGCGAAGCATTTTCTTCATTCACCGCAAGGGCAAAACAGCTGATCCACTTATTGATATTGGAAAAAGTATGTGGGGTATTGCCGATGGCATCCAGCCAGGATTGGATATTGTGGTATTTTCTGTCTCCGAGCAGTCGATCACTGATGGCCTTGGCTCTTTTTTTGACATTCAATCCGCCGGGGAGGTAACCTTCACTGTGGCATCCCTGATAGACGCATTCGAGCATGGTTTGATAAATCTGGTCAATCCCGGCTTCGATCTCATGTTGCGTGCGCAGGTACTGTTCGTTTTTCAATACGACCTCCGATACAGAACAGTTTAGCATCTCAGTATGAGCAATAAGTTCTGATCCGCTCTCTATGGGGTGTGGCAGGTCGTTTAGATGGATGAGGCTTTCCTTTTCTCGTCCCTGTGTGATGAAACCGCCGCCTATTGAATAATACGTTTCTTCAACGGGATCATCTCCTTCAATTTCAGCTTTGAAGCTTAATGCATTGGGATGATAGGGCAGGGAGTGTTTTTCGAAGACGATGCCAGACTTTGGGTCGAATGGAATGAAATGCCCGGCCACCCGCAATGTTTTCTCGGATTTGATACGGGCAATGTAGGCATCTATCTTTTGGGTGTCAATGATTTCAGGCTTATAGGATTGCAGACCCAGAAGTACGGCGACATCCGTACCGTGTCCAACTCCCGTTTTAGAGAGTGATCCATATAAATTTACCTGAACAGACTTGACGGGTTTGTCAACTAGTCCGAGGGCGAATCGGTTGGCTGCCTTCCAGGGACCCAGGGTATGGGAACTGGAAGGACCTACTCCGATCTTGTAGATATCGAATATACTTAGTCTTTCCATGGCCAGAGCTATGGCTGCAAGGTAAGACGTTTTAATCTATGCTTTCAAAAACGGAGGCATGTATTTTAGCCTGCCATCATTGCTCCAATACTGAATAATAGACCGGCGATTACACCAATTCCACTTAGAAAAATGCCAAGGGTGGAAATCAGGCTTTTCCCCTCTTTTTTTCGAGCGATTAGGCCCATGATTAATCCGGCTATTCCAAAACCTAATATTAGAAAAGCTTTGGCAGTGCCGATTCCGGTTACCGCAAATAAGGCAAGTCCGACGATGCCCAAACTTAATGAAACCCAACTCAAGAGTCTGACTTCCTTTTTAGCCTCTTTTTTTTGTGCTCGAAGTTCTTTTCGGCTGAGTTCCTTTGTGGATAGTTCCCGGGCTTGTTGGGCTTGCGCCGAATGAATGGCTGCATGGGCCGGGCCGGGTGAAAGCGATAGAATTCCAAGTAAGAGTAGGAAGGTGATTTTGGTTTTCATGATTGGATGTGGTTAGCTTAAAATGTAAAATGAGAATGCGGAAGTAGGAATGGAGGATTTTGAATTGTCAGCACTCTGGTAAATTCCCATTAAACGGCTTCCCCACCAATTGGGCCATAAAAAAACACCCAGGTAGAGAAATCATCAGAAAATGCTTCAAATCGATGCTCCTTCCCGGCTTTTACAAATAGGAAATCACCGGCTTCAAAATCTACCCAGTCTCCATCATTGAAAAAACGACCTTTCCCGGAGATGATGACATATATTTCATCCCGGTCATGCGGCTTCTGTCGATCAATAGTATCTGGTTTGTAAATTTCTACTTCCAGGGAGCCATGTTCAAATAACTTTAGGAATTCAGCCTTTTTTGCCGCAAGCTTTTTCAGTCCGTTGGAGGGTTTAATGTGCATGAGCTGGAAAATTAAGCTTAGTAATTCCTCTAAAATACATTTTCTTGGGGTGCTCTGTTAATCAACATTTAACCGCATTATGCCTCTTCCCAATTCATAGGTTTTGTTGAGGTCCTCGGCTGTGCGCATTTTAGGGTGATCGTAGGCAAAGTTTACCAGCACAATGAAGCCACGCTGGCTGGCCTTGTCAAATCCCAGAAAACTTGTAAATCCCCCGGTGGCTCCACTATGGATAATGGTGCGATTTGGATCATCTTTAAGACGATGCCACCAACCAATCCCCATCGCCCAATCGCCTCCATTAAAGGTGTATTGATAATCGAAGTTCTCGTGACCCGGATGTAAAAAGGCAGTTTCCTCTTTTGGAGGCTCCATGTTGGCCCGCAAATACCTGAGCATATCGTTTAAAGAAGCGTTGATTCCTCCTGCGGCAGTGATGAAATCCATCTCCCATCGGGCAGTTTTTTTGCCTTTTTCATTATACCCAGTGACGGCTTGTTCTTCATTGTTTTCGTTTATTTTGAAACAACTGTTCTGCATGCCAAGGGGCGCAAAAATCCGTTCCTTTACCAGTTGCTCATAGGGCTGATTGTAATGCCGGGCTAAGATGTCTCCCAAAAGGGCCATCGCGAAATTGTTGTATTCCCAGGCTTTCCCCGGGATATAATCCAGCGAAAACTTCTCCAAATACTTGTAATACTGTTTGGCCTTAAAGTTTCTATTGGGATTTTGAGGATGAAAAATCAAAGCACGAAGATAAGCCCATGTAACCGTTTTAGGGCCCGTACTCAAGCCACTGGTATGCATAGCCAGGTGCTTTAGAGTAATGGTTCTACCCTGAAAAGAATCCTGCTCCATTTGTACAGGGATATAGTCCTGTATGGGATCGTCGAGCTCCATCTCGCCCAAACTAAGCGTTTTCATTAATAAGCTGGTCGTAAATGTTTTTGTGATGGAACCAATTTCAAAAAGCCGGTCATAATTCTTGGTTGTTATTGGGCCATTTTCGCCTACTATTGCTCCATAGCGCCAGGTGTTCTCCCCATCTACATAAGCTATAGCTACTTCGGCTTTCGCCGGAAGGCTGTTAATGTAATCAGTTATCAGATTGTGAACGGGCTCTGGTTGGGCTATCAGTGGCGAAACGGTAAAAACCAAGAGGAGAAGCATTAAATGTCTCATTTGTATGGTTTTAAAGGGGAGAAACTCAATTAAAATCAGAATCCATTTTGGGTTTTCGAACTTGTACCGTAAACAAAATCAAAAAGAAAAGAGGCGCCAAAAATCCACTTCCTATTGCTCCCATACCCATCATAATGCTTAAGCCTATACCTCCGGCTACGGAAAGCACGTAGAGCAATACCGGCAATAAAACCCGTTGCGTTTTACTCAGTAGCTTATAGTTGATGAGCAAAAAAAGAATAGCGAAAATGACCGGTCCTCCGAAACCAATTAATTGTGCTGACATGTTTTTTTAGCAAGATAAATCATTAATATAAAATCCACATCACGGCTGCCATGGCAACCATGAGCAGGTCTTCTACAATGGTCACAGTACTCATGGGCAGGTTGAAAACAGCACCCAGACAGGCACAACGAATCTTGCGTTTGTCCAAAACAGACTGAATAACGCCCAGGCTGCTGAAACCCATTATAACAATAGTTGCCAGGTAGGTGAGTGGCGGATTGATTCCACTCAAATAGGCCAGCCCCAACCCTAATTCTAAAAAAGGATAGATAATCCCATAGACGGGAATTCGGGCAGCCAACAGGTCATACATTTGATAGCTTTTCGCAAAGCCTTTGAGGTCCAGAAATTTGAAAAAAGAAAATACCAGAAAAAATCCGGCCATAAAACCGTTCATCCAGCCCATCCAGTCTATCTGCCCGTCGCGCAGCTCAATGATTAAATTACTGCCGGCCAGGAAAAAGAAAATGATAAGCAATGGTTTGTAGGTAGCGATCCAGGATTTCTCCTCTTCGGGATCAGCGATAATGGCTTCCTCCCCGGACGGATTTCCCCCTTCTCTTATTTGATATTTGCTGTTTTCACCGAGGATTGATTGTAAGGCTTTCGCCGAAAGGTGTTTTGTCATTTGGATCTCAGCCTCTCCTTTTACCAGGGAAATATCTGCTTTTACGACAGCGAGGTCTGATTCAAGCAATTCTTTGACCGAGCTGACACAACCATTACAGGTCATGCCGGATATTTTATAGGTATGCGTCATGATTCTATTTTAAGATACAAAGGTAAGGGCAATGTAGAACCATGTTTTACAGGATTTAATATAATAGATTACAAGAAGATGGGATTGTAATGTCAGAGCGCATCCCAGTCCAGCTCGTCCAGATCTTCGTTCAGTATTTCTTTGACCCTGCCAACCTCTCCGGAGTCCAGTTTTACTTTGATTCCGTGAGGATGCTGACTGGCATTAGTGAGTATGCGGGAAACGATGCCTTCGGTCAGTTCGCCACTTGATTGATGTTGTTTTTGAACGATGCGTACAACTTGTCCTACCTGAATATTCTTTCGCTTAGTGCCGTCCATGGCGGCAAGTTACTGAAAACCTGCTTTCCACTTGCGGGCGATGCACCAGGCTGTTTCCAGCATTTCGGGGGCCCAGTTTTCGATCTGCCAGGGGCTTTTTGCCAAAGACGATTGACGGAGTTTGGTATTTACATCGGCGAGGCTTTCACTGCTTTCTAAAATGGCCGATAATTCCAATTGTTGTTTATGCAGTTTCAAGTCTTCCAGGGGAACGGTCTTTGGTTCCTTTTGGGGCGGATTAAAATCCTGGTTTGGGAATTCGGTCGTTCTTCGGTTGAAGGTGTCCAGCATTTTTTTCATCCGGAAATAATCTTCCTGAAATTGCTTTTTGGAATCTTCGGTTTGCAGTCCAATACCCAATTGTTCAAGTACGACATATTTGAGATTCGGACAGCGATCCAGGGTCTTTTCCAAAAGCTCAAAAACGGCTTCCGGAACAGCACTGTCATGCGTGTCGCGCCGAATTTTCTTCCCATCTTGAATGCCGGATTGCTCGAAACTGCCTCCGGAAATGTGGATTTCCCGAACCCGATCTAAAGGGTATAATTGGATGATGTCTTCATAATCCTGCTCAAAATTATAGAGTTGGCAATAGAGGTTGTGCAGGTCTAGAATGATAAAGCCATTGACAGGCTCGAGTAGTTTATTCAGGAATTCTCCATGTCTTTTTACTTCCTCCAGAGTGTAGGCAAAAGCCAGGTTTTCCAGTCCGACAGGGCATTGACAAACCTGTGCAATACGCTGAAGCCGATCCCGGCCAATATTGAGGACATTTGAAGTGAAAGGAAGGCTCAAAGGCGCTCCCTTGTGAAAGTCGGCCCCGGTCATAAAGCCGAAATGCTCTGTGATATGATCAAAATTAAAATTCGCCGAAAGGCGGGAAAGTCTGTCCAACCAGGCCTGCTGATCGGCAGACCATTTTCCGGAAAAAAGGGAGAAATATACCCCGTGACCGATGAGTCGGCCGCTATCGCTGTAAGTGCGTAGCAGCTCGACAAACCAGTCGGGGATATTGCGGTGTTTGTAGAGTGTGTCGAAGGACCATTCGATAGCCTGTACTTTCTCGGAAGCAAACAATGGGATGGATGCCAACAGCATATCGCTGTCGAGATTACAGGCTATGGAGGCTAATACTTTGGGCATTTGCTTATCCCAGGCCGCAAGCCGGGCAGTTGGACCAGGTGTGCGGGTTCTCTTCTCCTTTTTCCGTGTCGTCGCAGGTTTGCTGTTCCGTGCTGTCGTCGGATGGATGGTTTGGCGTTACCGAATTGGTATCTTCCAGGTAGCTGCAAGAGGTGGTGGCTCCCATCGTGAGGCCAACAGCAATGGCTTGCAATAGTGATTTTGAAATTTTCATCGGATGATTTTTTACGGTTTAAAACGATTTAATGGGTAAGACGGGTATTTGGGAGAAATGGTTGGGTAGGGGTAGTTTTTAGGTGTTAATGTTTAATTTTTAATTAAATCTCTCAACACTCCTCTCTCAACCATCAACTCACTCAAACCACATCCAGCTTTTCTCTTTTGTGTTCATATTTATCGAGGATTTGTTTGGCTGTCGCCGAAGGGATGGTGTAGCTGCTGACCACCATGTTTGATTTGGTAGCACCGCGTCCCTGTTGTTCGATGACAAAGCTTTCTATGCTGAGGTATTGATTTTTTTCATCTGGGAGGTAATAGATGTGGATTTTGGAGAAGCGTGCCGGTCCGCCGCCCTCTTCGTTTTGGAGCGCACCTAAAACATCTTTTTGCATGGCTTCGACCATCCGGTTGCCGTTGTAAACAGCATTGAAATGATCCCGGAGCGTAAATTTTGGATACCACTTTCCCTGAGTCTCGGAGTAGGGATGGTAATCGGAGGCTAATGCCATAAGTACGGGGATAGCCAGGATGATGCCAAACTCAATGATCCAGACAAAGGCAAGCATTACCCCTTGAAAGTCGATGCCAAAAATACTCCAGGTACCATATTTATTGATCTCAGCAATGATAGGGAAGGTGTTTCCCGGATTTAGGTATATTGGAATACCCTGTAGATATTGTTTAAAATCAATTCCCAAACCTTCGCCGCTTCCCAGCCAGACGATAAAAGCAATCCACGCAAAGACATTCGCCGTAAGGCCCAAAATAATTGCCATCCCCAAACGAGACCGCTCATCCCGGATGACAAACCAACGGTAAAGCAATTTACACATCCAGCCTACCGCAATACCAAATCCCATTGTAACAATAAAATTGATGTAGATAAAGGGGATGAAGGAGATAAGCAGGTTGTAGACAAACCCGAGGAATAATGTAACCAGAATACCTAATGGCAAAGCACCCAAAAGGCCTTTGGCGTTGATGTCGCGCGGTGGTTGGTAGAAGAGGGAAGTTTTCATCTGATGTTTTCATCAAAATACAAAGCCCGCCTGTTTTTTTCAAAATCCGGAACTTATTTCCCGTCCTGGGCATTATCCTTGCTGTTTGCAGTCATGCAGCGCCTGACTACAGGCAATAACCTATATTTACATCATGCAGGAAGGAATTGTAATTAAATCTACAGGCAGCTGGTACAGTGTTCAGCTGGAATCGGGGGAGCGGGTCAATTGCCGCATCATAGGCCGATTTCGACTGGATGGAAAAAAGCTCACCAATCCGGTTGCCGTAGGAGATCGGGTCGGACTGGAAATCGAGGAGGGCGAAGACGGAACGGGTATCATCCGGGAAATTAAGCCGCGGGAAAATTACGTCGTGCGCCAATCTCCCCGCAAAAAGCACGAGTTGCATTTGCTGGCCAGCAATGTGGATCAGGCTGTTGTGATTATTACCATTGCCCATCCTAAATTAAAGCAGGGCTTCATTGATCGCTTTTTGCTGATGACTGAGCCCTATGATATACCTACCGTTGTTGTTGCCAATAAGTCAGACCTTTACAATGATGGCGACCTGGCTGTTTTCGAATACCTCAAGGATGTCTATGAGGCCATTGGATATAAAATGATCCTTACTTCAGCCGCCACCGGACAAGGTGTCGATACGCTGGAAGACCTCCTGAAAGGAAAGGTCAATCTCATTGCGGGACAATCGGGAGTCGGTAAATCCTCTTTGGTCAATCGCATGCAACCCGACCTCGAGTTGCGTACAGGCGTGCTATCTGATTATACGGGGAAGGGACAACATACCACTACGTTCGCGGAAATGTATGACCTGATAAATGGCGGAAAGATCATCGATACACCGGGTATAAAAACCCTGGCATTCAACCACCTGGAGCCCATGGATGTGGCCCACAATTTCCGCGAATTTTTTGCCCGCTCCGAGGACTGTCGCTTTGGTGGAAATTGCCTGCATCGCAACGAGCCGGGCTGTGCGGTAAAACAAGCCCTGGAGGATGAAGAAGTGAGTCCGCTGCGCTATGAAAACTACCTGACTTTGCTGGAAGAAGTAGAGGGGCAGAACTATTGGGAGCGGAATACGGATTATTGATAGTTTGAGTTTGAGTGTGGGTTTGAGTGTGAGTGTGGGGATGTGTACCTTTGTTAAATAAACGAGACTATGACATATCAGAGCAGACGAAGAAATTATAAAAGTCGCCGGGAGAAATTGAAGCGCTCCGGGCAGGTAGTACGTCTTACGACCATCTTTGTCGTGTTATTTCTGCTCATATTTGGCTGGTTTAAGCGGGTTCAAATCTACGACTGGCTGGAAACCTACTTTTATTAGATTGCAGTGCTCTTGCATTTAATCCCCACTTTCCCGAAATTTGAAATGGAAAACCAACACGCTATGTCCCATTCCTTTCAATTGCGGCCTTTACAGGATAAGGATGCTCCTTCCATTTCAAAACATGCCAACAATCGCAAGATCTGGCTTGGTGTGCGCGATCATTTCCCTTTTCCCTATACGGTTGAAGACGCCGAAGCCTTTATTCAGATGGCCCGGGAAGAAGAAGAGGCCATCGTCAAAGCCATTGTGGTAGAAGGTGAGGTCGTTGGAGCCATAGGTATTCATCCGCAGGAGGATGTCAACCGGATTTGTGTAGAGGTCGGCTACTGGGTAAGTGAGAAATATTGGGGAAACGGGATCGCTACTGCGGCTGTTCGGGAAATGACAAAGCTGGCCTTTGAATTGGGATATACCCGCGTATTTGCTACCGTTTTTGGGAATAATCCGGCTTCGGGCAGGGTTCTGGAAAAAGCGGGCTTTACTTATGAAGGCACCATGAAGGCCTCTGCGATTAAAGACGGAAAGATCCTGGATATGTTGATGTACGGGATTGTTTGTGATTAGCTTTTATTGCCTTTCGGCGAAAGCCCAAAAAAGTCTTTGGCAACATTTTATCTCGGCCATTCGTTTCTTTTTTGCATCAGGACGCTTTCGTTCTTGATCCGGGTTAGTATGCCCGGGACCACTCTTCGAATTTCTACGCTCACCAACTTCTTATTATTTCACTCAGGTGTCTCGCCTGCTAAGTATGCGTTTATGAAAAGATTTATCCTTTTTGTCGTATTTGGGTTGTCGCTAAATATGACTGCCCGCTCCCAATCTGCCGAGAATGAAATTGAATTGAATTCTTCGATCGAAAAAGTGACCGTCTTTCTGGATGGCGCTCAGATCGAACGAACGGCAAAACACCTCTTGCAATCCGGAAAGTCCACCCTGGTGCTGGAGAAGCTTTCGCCTTTTATGGATCCTTCGAGTATTTCAGTAGAAGGAGAGGGGACATTCACAATTCTGGGGGTAAACCACCGCCGAAATTTTCTGGAAAAAGAAAATAAAAGCAAGGAACTGGAGGGCCTGAGCAAACGGCGGGAAGCGATTCAGGACAGCATCGTCCTGGAGCAAAACCTGATCAGTGTATGGGCAGAGGAAGAACAATTCCTCAAAGAAAACCGCAACATCAAAGGGTCGGCCAATGGCTATGAATTGGAAGACCTGCGGGATATCAGTCAGTACTATACCGACCGAATTCGGACGATCAAGCAGGAACAACTGGCTGGAAACAAACGCATCATCAAACTCAATAACAATCTTTCCAAAGTCAACAAACAGATTCAGGAATTGGAAGGCAAGAAAGATGTGGGGTGGAGTGAGATCGTCATTCAAATCGAATCAAAAAGCAGCCAGACGGTCGCCCTGAAAATTTCCTACCTCTGTGCCAATGCAGGCTGGATGCCGACCTACGATGTCTGGGTAAAAGATGTGAAGTCTGATATCGAATTGGTCTATCAGGCTTATTTGCGTCAGGATACCCGCGAGGACTGGGAAAACGTGCAGCTTTCTTTCTCCAATGCCGAGCCCAATTTGTCCGGACAAGCGCCTGCCTTGTCGCCTTTGTTTCTATATTTCGGCAATTACAAACGCGCAGCACCTACTGCCAGTGGTTACATCGATTATTATAATAATCCAGGACGCATCAGTGGAGTGGTACGCGATGAAAATGGAGAGCCTTTGATTGGTGCAACAATCATGGTTGCAGGGACTACTGTCGGCACAATTTCCGATATGAATGGCTATTACGAATTATCGCTCCCCGCAGATGCCGGCCAACTGGAAGTTTCTTACGTGGGATTTCAGACTCAATCTGTTGCGCTTTCCGGAACGTCTCAGGTGGATGTTCAGCTTAGTGAAGGAGCAGCACTTAGTGAAATAGTGGTGACCGGTTATGCAGCTGGTGCGGACCGCAGCCGTAAAAAAGACCGGGAACAAGACAAAGCCTACAAAACGGAAATCCCTACTCAAACCATAGAGTTTACCACTTCCGTGGAATTTTTGCTCGATATCCCTTATACCATTAAGTCGGGGAATGAAGTAGTAAAACTCGATCTGAAGCGTCTGAATATCCCGGCCAGCTACGAATACATCAGTGTGCCGAAGCTGGATGAAACCGCTTACCTGCAAGCCATTATAACCGACTGGGAGCAATACAATTTACTGGAAGGCGAAATGAGTTTGCGTTTTGAAAAGACTTTCGTCGGAAAATCTGTTCTGGATGTGCGTTATGCTACCGATACGCTGGAGTTGTCTTTGGGCCGGGATAAAGGCATCATCATCGACCGCGAAAATGTAAAAGAGTTCTCCCGCAAGACCTTTTTAGGGGGTAAGCGGATAGAACGTCGCCATTATCGCACGACGGTGCGCAATACCCGAAGTCAGGCTATACGAATACAGCTGGTTGACCAGGTACCGATTTCTTCCAATAAAGATATTGAAGTAGAGTCTCTGGATATTTCCGGGGGAGAACTCGACGAAGAAACCGGGGAATTGATCTGGACCGTTGAAGTTGCTTCCGGACAAACCATTACTCTCGATAATAAGTATGAGGTTAAATATCCCAAACGGGAGTACTTGCGGATTGACTAGTTGTACTGACCATTAAACACGGGGACAAATCAGATGTCGCACCTAGGGCGCTTACTACATTTGAAGAATCCGGCTTTCACCCGATTTGCCCCATGTCGTGTACGGCATTTCCCCAAACCCTACAAACGGGCTGATAAATATCCAATGTTCCGAACCAATTCCTGATGATGCAAAATGGGTTTTGTATGATTATCAGGGAAGGGAAGTTTTCGGGGCTTCCAAATCGCAAATAGAGGCTGAAATTGACCTGCAGCATTTGGCAGACGGGATCTATTTTTGGAAGATTCTTGCTGAAAATGACTATTTACAGACTGGGTGATTGGTAATATTTAGGTAGTACGTTTAACACGTTTAACACGTTTTATGCGTTTTGCGCGTAACTCCGTATCATTCGATTAATCCTCAAATCTAATAATCCTAATACTTGCGTTTGACTCGGTTATCGGCAGTCCATCCTGCAAATTCTAAAATCCTGCAAATCCTGTTTCAGACAAAAAAATGCGGGCCGTCACGCCAATAAATTGGCGTAGTACATTATTTTGATTGCAAAGGAAGTTCCAAAAGGGTATAAAACAGCCAGGGAATTAAAAACAGGTGATTCGATTTGGGTATATTATGCTCTCTCAAAAGTGGGGTACTATTTTATAGAATAATTCTGCTTTTGATCCCTTTTTCTAAATCAACCACCAATGAAAACACTTCTCTCCATCTTAATCCTCAGTACCGTTCTAAACATTTCTCTTTACGCCCAATCCGGCAGCCTCCGCGATTACAGATGGCAAATCGGTTTTTCCTTTGTAGACAACAATCCGGACTATGGAGGTACAGATTTCAACTTTTTTGAATCGCCGGTTGAGTTGACGAGTGTTGACCGAGAACTTAATTTCAACATTACCAATGCCTCTATTTGTGACACTAACGGAGAATTGTTGTTCTACACCAACGGAATAAGTATTTGCAATCAGTTTGGAGATACGATCAATAATGGAAACGGATTGAATCCAGGATGGATAGCCGACCAGGATGCAGAGAAAGGGTATCAGGTACCTAATGGAGCCTTGGTAATCCCGGATCCCGGAAATCAAAACTTGTATTATTTAATTCATGAAAGTCTCGATTATGATTCTGGGATTGGTGTCATTACCTCATTCAGTTTTTACTTTACAATTGTTGACATGACCATGCCGGAAGGTAATGTAATTACAAAGAACAACTTAATTATTGCTGATACTCTCGATTATGGCCATACAACTGCAATCAGGCATGCAAATGGCCGGGATTGGTGGTTGTTGAAAAGCCAATTTAATTCTAATAAGTTTTACACTTTCATGATAAATCCAGAGGGTATCCATTTAAGTCATTTACAGGAGGTAGAAGAGCCAATACATCTTGTTGGAGGTTTAAGCCAGGCGGTATTTTCTCCAGACGGTTCCAAATATGCTCGAGATGATGGATCATATGCAAGCCCTCACACTTTAAAACTTTGGGATTTTGACAGATGCAGTGGTTATTTATCGAATATGAAAACAGTTGTATCTCAAGACTCCAGCTACGGTGAAGGAGTTGCTTTTTCCTCAAACTCCCGTTTCTTGTATCGCTCATTTACTGATCGGGTATTTCAATATGACACAGATGCTGCTGACCTGGAGGCCAGCGAAATTATTATTGCCGAATGGAATGAAGATTACTCTCCATATCCGAATGCTGCTACCTTTTTTATGATGCAGCTGGCACCAGATAATAAAATCTATATTGCTGGTAATAACTCAGTAAACACACTCCATGTAATCCACAATCCGGATGAACCAGGTTTAGCATGTAACATGGAAAAGATGGGGATTGACCTGCCGACTTTTAACTGGTATTCCCTTCCTAGTTTCCCCAACTACCGCCTGGGAGCCCTTGCAGGCAGCCCCTGCGATACCCTGGGGTTATCTGTCGATGCTACAGAAGAAATAGACCATCATCCCAGGATGGTTACCATTTCCCCAAACCCTACAAACGGGGTGATAAATATCCAGTGTTCCGTACCACTTCCTGAAGATGCAAAATGGGTATTGTATGATTATCAGGGGAGGGAGGTATTTAGAGCTTCCAAATCGCAAATAGAGGCTGAAATTGACCTGCAGCATTTGGCAGACGGGATCTATTTTTGGAAGATTCTTGCTGAAAATGACTATTTACAGACTGGGTGATTGGTAATATTTAGGTAGTACGTTTAACACGTTTAACACGTTTTATGCGTTTTGCGCGTAACTCCGTATCATTCGATTAATCCTCAAATCTAATAATCCTAATACTTGCGTTTTACTCGGGTATCAAAAGTCCATCCTGCAAATTCTTAAATCCTGCCAATCCTGTTTCAGACGGATTAACAGAGTTGTGAGTTTAGAGAGGATAGTTGAGAGGGATATTGTTTTATGAGTTTAGCAGGTTTTGATGGAGGGGACTTAACCAAACGATAATTTGCTCCCCTCTCTTCTCAAGAGAGGGGTTGGGGGTGAGTTCAAGTGTTTAGTATCGTTTAATTCGTTTTACTGGTTTAACACGTTTTATTCGTGCATCGAAAACCCATCCTGCAAATTCTCAAATCCTGCAAATCCTGTTTCAGACAAATTAACGTTTCCCTACACCTACGACCTTTCCTTCTTATCCTCCGTTTCCAGTCGCTCAATGAGGCGGCTGGAAATGCGTAGGAAATCCATTTCTGTAATGATCCCGATCAGCTCTTTATTCTGAACTACAGGCAGGCAGCCAATCTTGTTCTCACGCATGATCTGCATCGCCTGATAGAGCGTAACATTGGGGCCCACAGTAATGGGTTTGGCAAGCATAATGTCTGTTACCGTGTTGCGTTTCGATTTTCCGTTGAGCTTTTGAGAGTCGGTGTAATGCCGCAATAAAAGCCTGGAGGTAATCAATCCGATCAGGTTGCCTTTGTTGTCTTCGACAGGCATATAGCGAATCTTGCGCCAGTTCATCATCTCTGCGACCAGATCAATCAGGTCGTCTTTGTGAACCGTAAACAGATCGGTAGTCATAAACTCCGATACCTTAAGTCGGGATGGGCGATAATCTTCCAAATCTGCGGGTGTTGGTAATTGCCAGGTATGAATGGGTTCTTCTTTCTCCTGATTGCGGATCGTCGTTGCCGTAATGACAGCAGCAGCCTCATCCGGGTTGACGGTCGCTCTCATATTCGTAAAGCCGCGTAGCTGCCAGCGGGCTCCGGTTGCACAGGCTTTGGCTCTTTCCTCCAGGATGCCCATGTAGCGGTCAATGTCTCCCGTATCTACTTTCCGTTTTTTGAGACCTTCTCTGGCCAGTGGGATCAACTCTTTCAACAAGAGATCCTGGGCCGAAATCTTTTTGTCCTTAAACCAGGTAAACTTACAGTCGATGCCAAATCGAGCTGCTTTCCCAAAGTTGTCATGTACATCATCAAAAGACAGATGATCACGGATGTCCTTTACATGATCAGACATGCCTTCCATAGCACCGAGCCAGAAAGCGGCATTAGCCACCTCATCTACTACCGTCGGACCACTCGGGAAAACCCGGTTTTCGATTCGCAGGTGGGGTTTGCCATTTCCGCTTATGCCATAACAGGGGCGATTCCAACGGTAAACGGTGGAGTTGTGTACCTGCAATGCCCGCAGTTTGGGAACCTGTCCTTTGTTGATCAGTGCAATGGAATCTTCTTCCACATCTCCGGCAATCAATACCCGGTATCGGGCTATGTCCTCCCGGTAGATCTCCATGATCGAATCATTGAGCCAGGTCCGTCCAAAGTGTACCCTCGGACTGCGTTCCCGCATGTGGTCCTGTGTGGTGCGTGTATCGAGAGACTGTTGGAATAAGGCAATCCGGGATTCGTGCCAGAGGCGGCGATTGAATACCAGCGGTGAATTCGCGGCAGCGGCCATAACAGGTCCGGCCAGCGCTTGCGAAATATTATACAGCTTTGGGAATTGCTTTGGAGCTACCTGCAAGTGTACCTGGAAACTGGTGTTACAGGCTTCCAACATAGGGGAGCCGTGTTTGATCCAAAGCTCATCCAGCCCGGTCAAACGCAATTCATAGGCAGATCCGATGAGTTGGGAGTTGATGGCTTCCATCAGGGCCTTATACCGCTTCTTGGGAGTCAGGTTATGCATCTCCATATCCGACTTCTGTAAAGTTGGCAGAATCCCTGTGAGAATAACCTTGGCCCCGAGTTGCTCCACATTTTTGCGGATAATGTTGAGGTTTTTCAGGTTCTCTTTTTCCAGTTGACTGAGGCATTTTCCGGTAAACTTCCGGGGAGTCAAATTGGTCTCCAGATTGAATTTGGCCAATTCTGTTTCGACCCAGTCTTTGCCTTCCATTTTTTTCAGCACCTTCATGGCGATGGGTGCCGGTTTATAGGTTTTGGCATCGACCAGACACATTTCCTGTTCTGCTCCTATGCGGACAACGTCTGATTCAAACCAGTCGTTATCTAACATATATTCTAAAGCTTTCACATCATTCAGAAGGTTCTGTACAAATTTTTGCATTTGTTTCGAGTCCTGCAAGAGTGATACTTTCTGTTCGCCCATGTATAATTCTTTTTTAACTGCTATCGGGGGAGTTTTCCAAATCAAGATAGGAAAAATCTCCTGTTAGCGGGGACAAATTGGGAATAGAGGCAATAAGGTAAGCGGTTCTTCGCTTAATCTGGTAAGCTGTCGAATAAAAACGAATATGATGATGCGATTTTTTATACTCTCCGGGCTAATATTGCTCTTTTCTTCCTGCGAAAAGGAGACCCCCCTTCTATTTGAAATGCCCATGCAGAATCTCGACTTTGTGATGCCTGCCGGCCAAAATGCGGTGGAAACTTATTATGTCGATTTTCCGCAAGTTCCAACCAATATTGATGCTTTGTTGGCCAGTTTCGGCATAGAAGAGTCGGAGGTAAGCGGAATTGTTCCCGGTGATGGCCGGTTGTTTTCCATCTTTGGTGATGGCGATTACAACGACCTGTTTCGGGAGTTTGTGGTACAGATTTGTCCGGCAGGAAGCAGTACGACCAAATGCGGATTTGAAGGCTTTTACTGGGACCTCGTTGGTCAGAATGTAGATTTTGATCTCAATCTCATTCCCAATCCCATCGACCTTTCCGATCTGTTGCTGGAAGATAAGGTGCACATCCAGGTGTGGTACCGCCTGCTAAAAACCTCCAATGAAACGATTGAAAGTCGGTTGTCGCTCGAGTTTTTGGTGCAATAAGTTTTTTGGCTTTCGCCGAAAGGCAAAAAAAAGAGGCCGTCTGAATTTCAGGCAGCCTCTTTTACTTTTGATTTGCTGATCCTTATTTCATAAATCGGATCATGTATGGACCAACCATGGCTTTCAGGGTTGAAAGCGCCAGCGATTCTGCTTCACCGGAATTGAGTCCTTTGTCCATAAAATAATCTTCCAGCAATACCTGTGTCTGATAAAAGGCAACCCCAAAAGCGAGGTGAATCTCCTCGAGCATCGGGTCTTTCAGGGCCCAGGCTGCGAGATTATTCTTGAGGTTCATATGCCAGGTTTCAAGAGAAGAAGCTTCTCCGGAAGAAAGGGCTTTCGGTGCCAGGAGATTCCGGGTTTGAACAGACTGTCCGATCTCAATCCTTGCCGGGTCTGGCTCCATCGTCGCGCTCATATCTTCGGCAATAGTAAGGAGAACCTTTACTTCATTCCAGTCGGTAAAGCCGCCGCAATTTTCAATGCTGTAAGCGGCATTTACTGAGGATGGATCAAATGCTTCTTTGGCTTCTGATGGATGTTGCTGGAACAACCAGCAGGGAACATCCGCATCTCCCGAAGCAGCATGGATGTAAGCCACATGCTGTATCAATTGACCCAGATTTTCGTAGGCATAAGATGCCTTGTAGTCAAAATTGGGAACCGGATTAACTTTTTTACCCGAGAAGGCCGAATTAATCGCCTGGTTCATCAGGTTGTTTACCGGAGATCCTGTTTGGCCATTTACAAAAAGAATATAAGCCCGATAAGCCATGGAAATCGCACTTCCGTCACGAATCAATCCTGCTTCAGATTCAGCCGGATTGTACGGGATTTCATTGATGTACTTTTGAATGCCGGTAGCATTGGCAGACGGATCAAAGTTTCGCTCTGCAGCCAGCTTTTTATAGCGTTGAAGAGTAGGGTGACTTCGATACACCTCGTCGTATGCCGAGGAGGTCCCCCGTCCGTAATAACCATCCAGGCTACTTTTATAAGATCCTTCCTTTTTCAGGTAGCGCTGAAGATCGAGGGCTGAGGTACGTTTGATGTTTGAGCGAATGTTTGGTTCGCTCACGGTCATTGGTTTTGGCCTTTCCGGAGCAGTTGCTCCTTTCGGAACGGGGGCAATTATATCGTAATCTTCCGGGATAGGGTCAATGGAAGAAGCCGGTGAAGCATCTGCCGGATCATATCCATAGTCTTCCGGAATAGCTGCTGCTACCATGGGGGCACCCGTAATAAAGGCATCTACTTCGTGCAGCAAAACGCTGTTTACATTTTTCACGAAAGCATCGTCAAAACCTGCTTTACGAAGTTTTTGGAGTGTCGGGTTAGCCGCTTCCACGCTCGAATATAAGCCGGTTACTATCTTGATTTGTTGATTGTTTAGGAGTACAAACAATCTGCCGGCTTTCTGGAATTTCTCCCAGTTAATGTCTTGTTTGGTGTTTCGCACACCCAGTTGAATGACGGTTACTGTTTGTCCCCGGGCCGGATCGAGTTGTACGACGGTGGCATCCAGATAACCTTTGGCGCGTGCTTGTTGAGCTACCGCTTCTGCCGCTTCAAAACTATTGTAGCCCCCCATGTAGATGCGAGACATATTGCCGCCTAGCTCTGTGGCATAGAGAAAGCCGTAGGATTTGACAGCGTCAAAATCAGCGCTTTTGCTATCTAAAAATGTTCCTACCTGAACGGTGTAAGCAGGTCCTCCTTGTGCGTAGAGTGAAAAGGTTAAACCCAAGGCCAGGATTAGGCCAAAGAATTTTTGCATGGTTGAATTTTTTGTTTTTAGGATATGCACAGGTATGTGTTTTTACCATAACGATCAGAAAGACTAAAAACGTATAGTATTACCGATCGTCCTAAATATGCGCATTTTCCTGAATCAGAACAAGTTCTGTGCCGCTTTGGCCTTTTGGCCGTGACGGAAGGTAAAAAGTTTCTTCCGCCGGGTTTTAATATATCACAAAAAAAGTAATGTAAAATGTTGCCAAATTGTTCGATCTGGTTTTTCGGGGTTTGGATAAACAGTCTGAACTAAGTAGTGCTTAAGTTGTTTCCCTTAACAATATACACAATACGATATGAACCGAATATTCATGGTAGAGTTTGCCCTGCCGGCAGTGATGACAGAAGAATTTATGCAGCGCATTCCGGCACAAAGGGCAATGGTTGATAAACTTATGGCAGAAGGAAATATTAAAGCCTATTCACTGGCTTTAGACCGGTCAAAGTTGTGGACCATTATGCGTGGAGAAAGTGAGTTTGAGATTATGGAAACCATCGCCCGTTTTCCCCTTGTTGATTTTATGGATCCCGATATTTCTGAACTGTCCTTCCATAACTCAGAGGATCATGTACTTCAGTTTTCGTTGAATTGAAACGCTCCTTACGCAACGCTCCTCTCTAAACTAATACTCAATTCTCCGAATGAGGAAGAAGCCGTCCTCTCCTTTCTTTTGATACAACGGCATCAGGATAAGGCCATCCGCGGAAGCGGGCATTACTTTAAATACGTATCTACTACAGAATCTCCCCATGCAGCAATCGACTGCACCAGGGGGATGACTGTCTGCCCAAATTCTGAAAGGGAGTACTCGACTTTAAGGGGAGGCTTTTTGTGGTAGACCTTTCTCAATACCAATCCGTCTTCTTCCAGCGCCTGTAACTGAAGACTTAATGTGCGCTCAGTTACTGTAGGCATACTTTTGCGCAGCTGGTTGTACCGAAGAGGTCCTTCTATAAGGTGGTACAGAATAACGGTTTTCCATTTGCCGCCAATAATACCCATTGTCAGACTGGTACAGCAGGGGTATTTCTTTCCTTTAAATTCAATCATGTCAGGTGCAGAAGCTTCCATAATCTTATACTATCCTTTTTGACCGTTATTGCAAAAGTACATCACTATACTTAGTTTTGCAACTATACTAATTATAGTAATCAGTGGAAATAAAAAATCTTTTCTCAGTAGGCGATACGCAAGCAGGAGGTTTGATCCCGGTAATAAGGTCAAATCAGCGGATTTGAAATAGTTAAAAGCCCTGGCACTTAGGAGTCCGGCCAGCATCAACCTTCAATGCCATAAGTAAGATCAGAGCGAATAATTAGAAAAAAAATGAAGACAATTTTAATTACGGGGAGCACAGATGGGCTTGGAAAGCTTGCGGCCATAAAATTGGCTAAAGCGGGAAACGAGTTGTTGCTACACGGCAGAAGCGCGGAAAAGCTCGATAAAGTAATTTCTGAGGTAAAAGAAGCGGCTGGCCATGATCAGATCCATGGTTTTGTCGGTGATCTGAGTGATTTTGAGCGGGTCCGGGAAATGGCAGAAGAGATTAAGGCTGTCGTGTCCAAAATAGATGTAATGATCAATAATGCAGGGGTATACTCCAGTCAAAGCACAAGCAAACCGGATATTCGGCTGGTGGTCAATTATTTGGCACCGGTGTTGCTGACAAACGCCCTGCATCCCTTACTGAAGAAGGCTGAATCGCCCCGCCTGATAAATCTAAGTTCGGCCGCTCAATCGCCTGTGTCTGTTGAAGCTCTGAAAGGGCGACAAGAAATTTCAGAGCGGGAGGCATATGCCCAGAGTAAGCTGGCTCTAACCATGTGGAGCTTTTACCTGGCTCAAAGTTGGAAGTTTTGTACAGTTATCGCTGTAAATCCGGGTTCTTTACTAAATACAAAAATGGTGCAGGAAGCTTTTGGCCACCATTGGTCTCCTGCTGAAAAAGGAGTCAATGTATTAGTTGATCTGGCTGTCGCCGAATCTTACCTTGCGCATAGCGGAGCCTATTTTGACAATGACAAGGGGGCTTTTGGTCACGCCCATCCGGACGCTTATGATCAGAAAAAAGTGATGGGCTTAATTTCAGCAACCCGCCAAATCCTTTTAATTTAAATGACGAGCTTTCAAAAAATAGCGGCCCCGCAAAAGTTGACATTAGGACTTGTATTTCCCCTGGAATCCTATAAAGGCTCAATCCCGAAGATGGAGGATCAGGAAAAGCTGGCCATGCGCGCTGAAGAACTGGGATTTAAGGCGCTTTGGTTTAGGGATGTACCGTTTAATGACCCCGGCTTTGGGGATGCCGGCCAACTATTTGATCCCTGGGTTTATATGACGCATATCATGAATCAAACTCAGGAGATTGCCCTGGCAAGCGGTAGCATAATCCTTCCTTTGCGGCATCCGGTTCATACGGCAAAGTCTGTCGCCAGTCTGCAAGTGCTTTCAAAAGGGCGACTGATTTTGGGAATTGCTTCGGGAGACCGCCCGGTTGAATATCCGGCCTTCAACCAGGACTTATCTGAAAAAGCCGAACTATTCAGGGATGCTTTTTTCTACATCAAAGCACTACAGAACAACTTTCCAAAATACCAATCTCAATATTACGGTCATCTGGATGGGCAGATAGACCTACTTCCCAAAAATCCCTACAATACTCCTATGTTGGTAACGGGGTATTCCGGGCAATCAATAGACTGGATCGCAAAACAAGCTGACGGCTGGTTGTATTATCCGCGAAATTTCGAGGTTCTTCAGCGGATAATGGAACAATGGGAGGATTCGCTCGCTAAAGCTCAGGTCGAATGGAAGCCTTTTATGCAGTCGCTGTACGTGGATTTAGTAGGTGAAAAAAATGCCCAACCCCGGCCCATTCATCTTGGCTTTAAAGCGGGGACAGCCTATACGTTGGCCCATTTAAAACGCCTGGAATTATATGGGGTGAATCATGTAATACTGAATTTGAAATATGGCTCCCGGCCAGCGGCGGAAGTTATCGAAGAAATAGGAGAAAATATTATTACCAACCTTTAATCGTTTTTGGTTTCTCGCACTAAAGAGCGCCTCATATAATAAGGTGATTTTGATTTTCTCTCTTGCTAAAAAAAGATAAATAAATCATGAGAATTGTAACTGTTCTGGTGGTCCTGACTACCCTGATGAGTGCCTGTACCTCAGCCCCTTCCCAAACGGAAACAACGGAAGAGGTCAAAGTAGAAAAACCGACGAATACGGTTATTTTAAGTACCGAAATTGAATGGGAAAAATTGAATCCCGCACGGGGAGACGCCAGTCCTCAGGCCGGAACAATTTGGGGCGACCGAAAAGGTGAAGTGGCTACGGGCTTCCTGGCAAAATTTACGGAAGGATTTTCTTCCCCGCCCCACATTCATAATGTTACCTATCGGGCTGTTGTCATTGAAGGAGCCATCCACAATGATGATCCGGATGCAGAAACTATGTGGATGCAACCGGGCAGCTTTTGGACCCAGCCGGAGGGGGAAGCCCATATAACGGCTGCCAATGGCAAAGAAAATATCGCTTATGTGGAAATTGATCAGGGGCCCTATTTGGTAGAGCCTGCCGAAGAGTCATTTGACAATGGCGAACGCCCAATCAACATCGATGCTTCAAATGTCGTATGGCTAAACAGCGATCGAAGCAGTTGGGTGACGTCCGGCAGCAAGGCTTCTATAAGCTTCCTCTGGGAAGATTCTTCGAGGAAAGGTTTGTTTGTTAAACTCCCATCTGGTTTTGATGGCTCATTGGAAAGCAATGGAAGCGAGTTTCGTGCCGTAGTTATTAAAGGGGAAGCCAAATATATAATGCCGAAAGGGGATGTTCTGGATTTGGATCCCGGAAGTTATTTTAGTTCTACGGCAAAAGCCATACATAAACTGAGCAGTAAGGGAGAGGAGGAAATACTCCTTTATGTTCGAACCAATGGGACAATAAATATTCGCAAAAATCATTAGTTTACTTCCAGTATTCCTACAACAACAGCGTATGAAAATTGCAGTAACAGCCGCCAGTGGCCAATTAGGTGCTGCCATCGTAAAAGCACTAATTCCTGAAGTCGGGAAGGAGAACATTATAGCCATTGCCCGCACTCCCGAGAATGCAAGGCACCTCGGAGTGGAGACGAGAAAGGGAGATTACAACAACAGGGAAGATTTTGACAAGGCACTAAGTGGTGTCGAAAAGGTGTTGTTGGTGTCGGGTATGGATGAACCCCAAAAGCGAATCCAACAACACCGAAACGTCATTGATGCCGCCCGAAAAAACGGGCTGATAAAAATAGTATATACCAGCATCATTGGCAATGAAAACGAGACAGAATTCAGCTCGATCGTAAAAAGCAATCGACAAACAGAAGCAGATGTGCGGGCCTCCGGTTTGTCATGGGCAATAGGAAGAAACGGGATATACATTGAACCTGATCTGGAATACATTGACAAGTATGTCAAAGCGGGTGAAATCTCCAATTGTGCAGGCGATGGAAAATGTGGATACACCAGTCGAAGTGAATTGGCTTTTGCTTATGCAAACTTATTGTTAAACGATGATCACAATGGACAAACATTCAATCTGAGCGGGAAAGCGATTACTCAAAGTCAGCTGGCGACTTACATCAATCAGGTCTTTGGTACTGAGCTTAGATATCGGCCTTTATCTGTCTCCGCCTATAAAAAAGAAAGGCAGGCTGCACTGGGAGAATTTCTGGGCACTGTTATTTCCGGTATTTATGAGGGCATTCAAAAAGGAGTAAATGATGTGCCATCAGACTATGAGGCAGTTACAGGAAGACCCCACAAAGATCCGGTAGAAATGCTGAAAGCGTGGAAGGCCAATAATTCATAGGTGTATGGGTGACGCTAATATGGTCTGGGGCAAAAAACACCCAAAATATGGGTGTGGCATTAAACTTAGGTCTTTCTATCCCCTAAATGCTCAACTTTCTTAATACTCAATTCTCCGAATGAGGAAGAAGCCGTCCTCTCCTTTCTTTTGATACAACGGCATCAGGATAAGGCCATCCGCGGAAGCGAAAATGGGCCCTTTCTCATCGTGTGCCAGCAATTCTCCCTTTTTTACTTTCTGAAAATTTTTGTAATCGGGTTGCATTTGAAATTTATCCTCGGGACAAATCCGGTGGGTAGTGATCAACTGGGCAACCTTAGGCAGGCCTTTCGAGTACTCTATGAGTAGTGTATCGTGGCGGTTTTCAACATCTTCGGATTTTACACAGCCGATGGTGCGCATCAGATTGGTTATAGCCGCAATAGCCCGGTTTACTGATAAGGGTTCCTCGTGTTGGCCGGCTTCAAAAACGACGGTGGTGGTATTGGGACCATAATTTTCGTTGTTAAACCAGTGGAGGCTGGTACCGTGGATGCCATTTAGCATACCCGTTATCACAGGAGCGTGCAACTCAACGGCGAGGTGTACGCTTTCCGGGTCATCCGTCGCAATCGAAAAAATACCTCCAAAAGCGGTCGTGGTGTGAATGTCCAAAAAAACGAGTCTTTCCGGTTGATAATCATCAATTTCCTTCTGGATGGTAGAAAGCAGCTCGTAGATCTCTTTGTCTTCAGCTTTTAGCGAATTTGGCGCACTTGCAAAAATGCGATCTATGTTTTCCCGGGTGAGTTTGCGGTTGAGGTCTCCTTCCACATATCGATCTCCGGACATGAGGGCCTGCAAATTGCCCCGAATACCCACTAATCGGCCGCTGAAATTAAAGTCAGGGTTGGTGATGGGCTCTACTTCCAGCATTTTTAACATCAGGTCAGTAGCCTGAACACCTGCCGGTTCATTGCCATGCATGCCGCCTATGCAAATCAGTAGCGGACCTCTCTTGTTTCCTGTGTATCTTCCGATGATACGTTCTGGTACCATGTGTTATTTGTCGCTGGGGCTGAAAGTTACGAATTTTGCCTCGCTTGAAACAGATGATATTCTTCAGCCTGAACAGGTGAAAATGTACCTTTGTATTCTATGACAAGCCAAATTTTACTGACACTTGATCCATATCCCCGTGGATTTCATTTAATTACGGATCAGATTCTGGATGCCATACCTGAGTTTCCGGAGGCAGGTATTTTACATATTTTCATTAAACATACTTCAGCCGGCCTGACCATTAATGAAAATGCCGACCCGAGTGTGCTGACTGATTTTGAACAGATATTTAACAAGCTGGTCCCGGAAAACATGCCCTTTCTTACGCATACCATTGAAGGACCGGACGATATGCCCGCCCACATAAAGGCGACTCTGACAGGTAGTTCGGTCAGTGTGCCCATTATGAACGGCAAACCGATTTTAGGGACCTGGCAAGGCATTTATTTGTGTGAGTTTAGAAATCGGGCGCGTGCCCGTTCTCTGGTTATTACCATTACAAGCTAAGCGATGTTGGGGCAGGGAATTCTTCTTGGGCTGGGATTGAGCATGCTGGTGGGGCCTTTGATCGTGGCGCTGCTGGAGGCCAGTCTGACACAGGGTTTTAGAGCAGGAATAGCGGTAGGGGGTGGTATTTGGATCAGCGATGCCTTGTTTATCCTTTTCACTTATCTGGGATTGGCCTATGTGGAGCAATTGATCGATTGGCCGGGATTTGGCCTTACCCTGGGCCTTATCGGAGGCCTGGTTCTTATAGCCTTTGGACTGGGAGCTGTTTTGTTCAAACCAAAGGTGAAAATGGCAGGCGGAGAAACCAGCATAAAGTCCAGGCCATTATCTCGTTGGATGTTGAAGGGTTTCTTGATCAACACCTTAAATCCGTTTACGGTCTTTTTCTGGACCGGAGTTGCCGGATCTGTTATAGCCAGCCCGGATTTCAAGCCGGCTGATGCATTCCCGTTTTATGCGGGGGTATTTGGTATGATTGTCCTGTCAGATACCCTCAAAGTCTGGCTTGCTAAAGGTATCCGAAAAAAAATCAAAAGTGGTTTCCTGCAAAAACTCCAAAAAATTGCCGGTATTGCTTTGCTGTGCTTCGGCATTCTGCTGATCATACGGAGTATTTGGTTTTTATAAGCTTAAGGCACCTCCTCTCCCAGGGAAGCTTCCCATATTTCGAACCATTGTTGGCGGGAGAGAATTAGTTTCCGGGCATCTACGGCTGCTTGTAAACGGTCTTCCCGGGTGGTCCCCATCACGGGTATGATTCGGGAGGGGTGCTTCAACAACCAGGCAATGAGTACCTGTTCCTCCTGGCAATCCAACTCTTTAGCAATTTCCTGCACTTTGGCTCTTAGTCTTTTAATCCGGGCACTGGGCTCGTTTCCAAACATGCGCATGCCGCCCACGGGAGACCAGGCCATAGGAGCTACACGCAATCGCTGCGCCTGATCCAGACTTCCGTCTAAAAAAGGCGAGAGGTGAGCGGCTGATATTCTTATCTGATTGGTTACCAGTGGAATTCGATCATGCAAAAGGGCAAATTGAGCAGGACTGAAGTTTGAAACGCCAAGGTGCAATACCTTACCGGCTTGTTTCAATTGATCAAAAGCTTTGGCAATCTCGTCTGCATCCATAAGCGGGGAGGGGCGATGGATCAATAATAGGTCCAGGTAGTCCGTTCGAAGGTTTTTCAGCGAATTCTCCACCGATTGTAAGATGTGGGCAGCGCTGGTGTCGTAGGATTTTATTTTGTGGTCCGGCCGGTTTGGCGTTTTCATTTTTATCCCACACTTACTGAACAGTTGTACCATCTTTCTGAGTCCGGGACTTTGAGCGATGGTTTTTCCAAATGCTTCTGCAGTCGTGTAGTCTCCGTAAATATCTGCATGATCAAAAGTGGTGATCCCTTTGGAGATGCAGTTCTGCATCAGGCTATTCATTTGATCTGTAGAAAAGCCTTTGCCCCAAATGCCCCATTTCATGGTTCCTGCGACAATGCGGGAAAATTCCGGGCCATCCGGACTAAGCCGTATACGTTCCGACTGACTTGATATACTATCCATTTATCTTTTACTTTTGCAAGACAAAACCAAAGCTATGTCTTTTAAACATTTTTCCGTTTTTCTAATTGCTTTTTTTGTGTTGGCAGTTATGCCTCAGGCCGAAGCTCAGCTGGCAAAAATGAAAATGACCATCTTTCAGGATGGGATACCTGTTCGTGCGGAGCGAGGGGTATATAAATTAAAAAAGAAACCCTTCTCCATTCGTTTGCGACTTAAAAACATCGAAGGAGTTTACCTAAATACTTCGACCGTAGCCTCCTATTATTCGCTGGGGAAAAAACAGGAAGTTCCGGATTTAGAGTTTATTCAGTTTCAGGCTTACGCCGAATATGAAGGAAATGTAAAAAAGCTACTTTATATCGACCCGGAGGGTTTTAGTTACCTCTTTTACGACCCCCAGGAAGGGAACCGATTTAATGTGGTGGAAGAAAAGCGGAATGGATTTGAGGGATACCGGGTAGTGCAAAATTTCCACCTGCTGGACAAAGATGAAGTTATTCCAGTCGCGGAAATAGAGTACGATCTCTATTTGTTTTTTATTGGCACAACGGGCTATGACGCACAGCCACCCAATGAAGAGCTGTTCAGAAAGAAATACCAAATCAAATGGGTTGACTAGGCTTATAAACTCGCGGAACCATTTACGTCGCCTACTTTAATTCCAATGAAATCGGCATTCAGGACATCATCCGACAAGTTGTTGAGGTTGATGACTTCCGGAAATGCTTCTTCCCACGGGGCCATCGGATTTGGGAATTCGTAATTTGCATCCACAAACCGCCAGGATTCCAGATTGGGAAAAGAATCGGTGATTCCAAGTATGAGCTTCCTTATTTCCACGATGTCTGAAGTAGTTACCAGCCCGGACCCATTCGCATCAGCGGCAATATGGGCGTAAGGATCCTCAATCGGATCAACACCCAGGATGTGCTTGCTGATCAGAACCTGATCGTAAGTTGTAACACCATTTAGAACATCAAAATCATAGGTTGGGGTTATGGTGTAATCCTCACCATTTTCCAATTCCATGGCATAATACCCATCCGAATCGGTTGTCGTAAGTGCCTGAGAGTTGACTTCAATCTCCGTTTGTGCCATTGCCTCATCTGTAGAAGAGTAAACCAGGCCCGCCACCAAAGGCAATGCCTGACAGGCGAAGCCCTCATTGTCAAACAGGAAGAAATAGGTTTCGCAAAAATCCTGATTTCCATATTGGTCAGTTACCCAGAATTCAACATTGATCTGCCCCAGATTGTCACAATCCAGCCATAATAAAGAGTCGGAAACATTGGCAGAATAGGAGAAATACAAAGGGCCTTCACAATTGTCATAGCTCCCTGCATCGAAGATGACAGCAGGCAGTTCCAATTCTCCGGTTTGCATCAAAACGACATCAATAACATTCTGGCAAATTGGCGTAGGAAGCTTACAGTCCTGTACTTCAATTTCCTGATTGATGTAGCTTACATTTCCACAGGCATCCCATACTTCATAGTTTACTTCATAAATGCCCGGGGGCACTTCTTCAAACTGACCGTTGCCCTGATCATTGGGCATGTTGGAGGTGTATTCTATTTCATATTCCAGGCTGCAGTCTGCAACATCCGGATATTCGAGGCTTATATCAATGCCACAATCGGTGCCTTCAATGCAGAAAAATTGATCCTCCACACTTAGTTCCGGATCTTCATTATCTACCACTTTAATGATTTGCTTAAATACGATATAACCATCTGGTTCGGGACCGTTGTTTATGCCGTCGTAAAAGGTTGTCATATCCTGATCGCCGTCTCCGTCAAAGTCAGTTCCAACTTCGGCCTCTGAATATTCCTCAAAGGCATCGGTTCCATAGTCTTCAAAAATACACCAATTGATAGCGGTCCAGGTGCGGATGATCTTATAACAGGCATCCGGAACTACATTGAAAAGTTGGTCCTCAAAGGAGATGCCGATCAATTCGCAATCTTCAAAAAAGATGGTCGGTTCTCCAAAGTCAGGAATATCTGTATCGGTACATTCAGCAAGGAGCTCTCCCGGGAAGCTGACACCCCAATCTGATACGTGGTTCACCTGAATGATCTGATTGCAAAAAGCCGGGGTGGTGCCGCCTTCATCCATCGCCAGCCAGGTACGACTGATCTGTCCATAGCCACAAACATTTACCTGCCAACTAACACTCATGCTATCTGTAAATCCACAGTTATCGTGGAAGATTGGTGTTCCAAACTGGTCGAGTACACTATAATCGCCCATGTCTAATGCCTGATGCAATTCGCCTTCCCAAACATCACAGGTAGTATTCGTAGCCGGAGGACAATAGTCTGTCGTTGGTGGCAACTTATCGTGTACATATACCTGCACCATGCATTCATTGAAATTCTCATAACAATCCAAACCACGGAATGCTACCCAAATGGGATTGTTGGCTTCATCTTCGCAACAGAAACTTACGCTTGGTCCAAAAGTCAGGTCATCCGGATTGCAAGCGGAGTCCATCCGGCGCACCAGAAATTGGTCCAGACAACAATTGTCGTAACTGCCGTCGTCAAAAACATTCGCGGAAGCGATAGCAGAGCCATCTGAATCGAGGGTGATCTCTGTGATTTCATCACACAGGGTTACCGGTGCGATTTGATCGTAAATGATCAATTCGGAAGTGGCTTCAGATACCAGTCCGCAGGTATTTGTTGCTACGAATGTTAGCGTATAAGTGCCGGGCTCCAGACCCGGAGGTGGAATGTTGGCTCCGCCGGAAGCATCCTGACCATTGGCATAAATAGCTTCGCCGACAGGCGTAAAAACATGAATCTGCCAATCGCTGCAATCTTCCAATACTTCCGGGATGGGGAGTTCGGCCAGCGAAACACAGGCTGTTGTACTGTCTGTTGGAATGGGGAGGCTAACCTGGTTCAGGATCTCCGGTGGAGTTACATCCATCACTTTGATGGTTTGTACATTGTCTTCGCCTTCGGGGTTGGATGTAATTATAGCGCCGCTGCACCAGTCAAAAACGGTCCAGGTGCGAATGATGTCAAAGTTGACACCACAATTTTCAATAATCTGCTGGGCGTAGCTTACATCATATTTACAGTGGACGGCATGAATCTCCCCGACATCTCCTGATCCGGTGTTGGTCAGGATTGTCGGGTCGGATATGGCACTGGCGTCAATTGTATTTATCCCATCCTGGATTTGTTGGATAGCCGGATCCAGAGGAGTCGCTTCCAAAATGGATGGAAAATCAGCTTCCTGAGTACAACTCCAGATTATGTCATTGGGGAAGTCGACAAAATGCGGACGAATACGGCGGATGTATTGCTTGCAGGCCTGGTCTGCTTCATTTCCGGATGCGTCAAATGCTTTCCATATTCTAACGGTCAACGACCCGTCGGAATCGCAAATGTTGTTGTCCAGTACTTGGGAGTTTGTTTGCTGTAGCTCAACCGCAGAACAATTATCTTCAGCTAAAGGAGGCAGGATGTCATCGAGGTTTACCCAACAATCGACTTCAATGGTATCAACCGGACAGGAAATAATCGGGCCGGATTTATCTTCCGGAATCAGGATGCTCCAGCAGGAGTTTCCGGTAGGTATATATGTAATAGTGGCTGTAAGCGCTTCTCCTATGTAGTCACCTGTTATGGGGTTGGGAATACTGTTGGGGCCGAGGTGGATATCAATGAGATAATCCAGGGGGTCTCCGACCGATCCTTCAATTAAATCGTCGGGATAGATCATAGCTTCACAGTCCATGTCGAGGCTGACATAGACGGTATCATTACATGCTAAATTGGCAGCTGTGTTTTCTTTCAGACCTGAGTCGGGAAAACTCAAAAGCCCGTAAAAGGCAAACAACAGCATTATGGTGAGTATCGGTTTCATATCCAGTCCTTTTCTTCAAAGCGTGTCCTTTCGCAATTGGTGTTACCTCTCCCATTACGGCTTTCGCCGAATGATAAGGTAGGTCTGGAATGGGGAGGCCTTAACCTCTCCTTGGGATACTAAAAGCGTTTTTTATTATTATATCAGCAGCCAAATGGAAAACCAATAATAGAAGCGATATAGATACCGGGGGGATATTAACGCGTACAGCAAAAATACCTGCACTAAAAGGATATTTACTACCCCGATTCAGGTATTTTTCACATTATAAAAAACTGCCATTTGTTGTTGAAAGTGAACCGTTTACATCAAATGGACTACCGCTCAGCCATTTTTTAGTTTGTCGAGGAATTCTTCTTCTGTAAATATCTCAACGGTTCCCAGTGCCTGTGCTTTTTTGAGTTTTGATCCGGCCTTTTCACCGGCTACAAGCACATCCAGTTTGGAGCTTACCGCGCTGACATTTCGAGCCCCCGCTGCTGCTGCCTTTTCCTGAGCTTCTTTCCGCCCCATGGTCTGAAGGGTGCCGGTAAATAAGATAGATTTGCCGACAAAGGGGCCCTCTGTTACTTCGGCTTTAGGCTTATCCTGCTCCGTCTGTTTCAGGTTGACACCCAGCGATTCCATTTCTTCCAGCATACCGATGTTTGCCGGATCGGAAAACCAGGCGCTAACGTTTTGTGCAACAATAGGACCGACATCTTTAATGTGGACAAAATCTTCCTCCGTCCAGTTTTGCAGGTCGAGCACATGCTCAATTTCGGCAGCAATAAGGCTGGATACCTTTTTTCCCAGGTGGTGGATGCTCAGGCTGTGCAACAGCCGATAAATGGGGTTCTTTTTGGATTTGTTGATGGCCTTTTCCAGGTTCTCCACCGACTTGTCTCCAAAGCCTTCCAGTTCGCGGATTTTGTCATAATCCAGTCGATAAACATCAGCGATGTTCCGGAGCCAGCCCATATCAAAAAACTTCTCTACCTGTGACTTGCCCAGTCCGTCGATATCCATGGCACTTTTGGATACATGGAAAATGATGCGTTGGAGATCCTGGGCACCGCAAACACAATTGGGGCATCGCCAGGCTGCTTCGCCTTCTTCCCGGACCAGCTTAACTTCCTGGTCGGTGTTATTTATCGGGCAGGTAGCGGGAAATTCAATGACTTCCTCGCTGCCATCCCGCAAGTCTTCCATGGCTTTGACGATATAGGGGATCACATCACCTGCACGTTCTACCAAAACCGTATCCCCCAGTCGAAGGTCTTTTGACCGGATGAAATCCTCATTATGCAAGGAGATGCTCGAAACAGTCACACCTGCCAAATGGACGGGTTCAATTTTGGCCACAGGGGTGATCGAACCTACTTTACCCACCTGATATTCTACATTTATCAGCTTGGAAGTAGCTTGTTTGGCTTTAAACTTAAAGGCAATAGCCCAACGCGGGTGATGACTGGTGGAACCGGCTCTTTCCTGTAAAATGCGGTCATTTACTTTGACCACCATACCGTCTATCTCATACGGATAGTCTTCTCTTTTAGCTTCCCAGTTTTTGCAAAAGTCAATAACCTCATCGATGTTTTTGCAAAGCCCGGTCTCTTTATGTGGGATTTTGAATCCAAGCTGTCCCAGGTATTCAATGCTATCGTGATGTGTGGGAAATTGTAGCGTTTGATCGTTGCCGTCTGCATCTGTTGCATATCCCAGTTGGTATATAAATGCCACCAGGCCTCGTTGTGCCGCTTCTTTAGGATCCTTCATGCGCAAGCCACCGGTCGCTGCATTTCGGGGGTTGGCAAAAAGCGCCAATCCGTCTTCCTCACGTTGCTTGTTTATTTTATTGAAAATATCTTTTCGGATAAGCACTTCCCCCCGAAGTTCTGCTTTTTGAATGCCTTTATCGCTAAAAGCAGCTTTGAGTGGAACAGACTTCATAACCCGGGCATTGCCTGTCATTTCTTCCCCCATGACGCCATTTCCCCGGGTAGCTGCCCGGCTGAGGCGGTCCCCCTCGTATAGCAATACGATCGTACCCCCGTCAAATTTGGGCTCAACCACATATTCGACGGCTGAGTCGGGATCCAGCAGGCAAAGCTTTTTGATCTGCTCGTCAAAGTCCCGGAGATCCTCCGCATTGTAAGAGTTGGCCAGAGACAACATTGGCGTCATGTGCTCTACCGAAGGAAATTCATTCGTGAGGTCGGCAGATACCCGCTGGGTAGGTGAGTCGGGACTGATATACTCCGGATATTTTGCCTCGGCAGCCTGGAGCTTTTTGTACAACTGATCAAATTCGAAGTCGCTGATCACCGGATCATTTTGCACATAGTATTTCCACTCGTGGTAGATCAGCAGGTCGTGCAGATCACGGATGAAAGATTCTGCTTCTTCCTGGTTGGGGAGCTGGTCATTCGCCAGCATGCTTTTTGACAATTCGACAAAAGCTTTCTGTTGCGCGCTCGTATACATCGGGTAAATTTGAAAGAGTCCTAAAGGTAGGGATTTGCAGTGGAGAAAACCTATTTTTGCGTGCATTCGGCGAAGACTCAAATATGAAAACGCGACTTTGCCTCAAATTGAAAGCAGTCAATAAATTCATACAATGCAAGCACTTAGAGAAACAATCGAAGCTGCCTGGGACAACCGGGAACTACTCAAACAAGCGGACACCCGGAAAACGATTCGTGAGGTAATTGCCAAACTCGATGCCGGAGAGCTGCGCGTAGCCAGCCCTGCTGATAACGGAGATTGGGAAGTACACCAATGGGTGAAAAAAGCCGTGGTCCTCTACTTTCCCATCCAGCAGATGGAAACCATTGAAGTAGGTCCGTTTGAATTTCATGATAAGATTCCTCTCAAATCTGATTATGCCGGTCAGGGAGTACGGGTGGTCCCTCACGCGATCGCCCGCCACGGAAGTTTCCTGGAGAAAGGGGTGATCATGATGCCCAGCTATGTAAACATTGGCGCCTGGGTCGGTAGCGGAACAATGGTGGATACCTGGGCTACGGTTGGTTCGTGTGCGCAAATCGGCCGAAATGTACACCTAAGCGGCGGCGTTGGGATTGGCGGAGTATTGGAGCCCTTACAGGCTAGTCCGACGATCATTGAAGACAATTGTTTCCTGGGTTCCCGGAGCATTGTAGTAGAAGGTGTTCGGATAGAGAAAGAAGCGGTTTTGGCTGCGAATGTTGTGCTTACTCAGTCCACACATATTATTGATGTAACCGGCTCAGAGCCTGTAACACATAAGGGACGTGTACCTGCGCGTTCTGTAGTGATTCCAGGTACGTACACCAAGGAGTTTCCGGCTGGAAATTACCAGGTTGCCTGCGCGCTGATCATTGGTCAACGCAAAGAAAGTACGGATAAAAAGACCAGTTTGAACCAGGCACTTAGAGAGTACGACCTTAGTGTTTAATAAACCGCAGCAGCATGCTTTCTCCGCAACTTCGGATGCGGAGAAAGTACATGCCTGCCGGTAAAGAAGCCGTATTTATTACTCCGTCAATTGTGGCATTGGACGGGGGCATTTTCCTGGCCCATTGGTCGTAGATCTCAATTTCTGCATGTGCACATAGCCCTTCTACAATCAGCCAGTCAGAAACCGGGTTGGGGAATAGTTTGAATTTGCTTTTCTCTATGTCCACGCTGGGAGTGAAATTCGGCGAAAGCCGGCCAAAAAAAGCGTCTGAAATACCTGAATCTGTAAACTCCATCCCGTTGAAATAAGCGTTTTGCTGAAAAGTGCCAGCGACCCAGACATCTCCATTTGGTGCCATTGTCAGCCTTTCGGCGAATGTGCGATTTGCTGTCGGAATAGCTGTTGCCCATCCCCAATTTGTCCCATCCCAACTACCCGCGTAAGCATAGAGCTTGAATGCGCCACTGGCCGGCAGGTTTTGCCCTTCAAATTGTGGATCGCCGACATAATAGCCGGCATAAACGGGTTTTCCGTCGTGCAGATCAAAATCGCGTATAAACTCATCTCCTTCCTGACCAAATCCGGCCAGTTGCAGGGGGGTGCCGATTTTGTCCAATCGGGCCAAAAAACCATTGTAATTGAAGCCGGGGGTGGTGATATCTTCCAGATCACCCTCTTTAAAATTTAGTACGCCGAAGAAGTAACCGGCAAGTAGCAGCTCGTCATCTTGTTGTTGGATGCCGACTGCAATTTCATCGTATTGTGCGCCCAGATGTTGAGACCAGACAGGAGAAAAGGTGTCTGAATCGTAACGGGCAACAAACAAATCCAGGTCCTGGGTTTCGGTGATTAAATTCTCTGTTCCGATCTGGATCAGCATATCGAAACTGCCCAGCAGATACAGATTGTCTTCGGCATCAACCGTTGCGGCATCGATACTCGCAAATCCCTGGGCAGGCAATTCGCGGGCTTCCAGAAACTGCCCGTCTGCGGAATATTTTGCTATAAAACCATTTGTGTTAATGCCGGCATCAAATGTGAGTGTTTGATTAAAAAAGAGGGTGCCGGAGAATGATCCAAAAGCAATGATTTCTCCATTTGAAAGGGGAACCAATCCCTGAAGGTCTTTGGTGCTGTTGCCTTCAATAAGCTGGCTCCAAAGCAGATCCTGATCGGGATTGTCGGCTACAATAAAGAGCGCATCGGACCCTATTGACGAAGTGATCGTACCACCCGGAAACTGCAATTCGTCAAAGAACCTGCCACCGAGAACAAAACTGCCATCCTGCCGGTTTATGACGCCGGCCAGGCTTTCGTCGTCTGCACTGCCGGCACCGCTAATCCAGAGATTTTCTCCTTCCTCCGTCCATTCGCCGAAGTAGAGGTCATCCTCTCCAAATGTGGGAAGGTTCTCTCCACCCGGACTAAATGGGGCGGAATAAGTGCCTCCAATGAACAAGTTGCCGGAAGGCGTGTATTCAAAAAGTTGAATGGATTCGGCGGAAGCCCCGCTGAGGGGATAGATATCGCTCCAGGTTTGGCCATTCGCGAAAGCGGCCACCCCCAAAATGGTTGTGCAACCGACTGCTTTTAGCAGGGCCGGCAGACGTCTTACAGACTTTATTGCGTTACCTTTGGGACTTGCGGATTTTATCATTGGTATTGTTTGGGTCTTTACAAAAAAGCTAATTTCGTGCTATGAATGCAAAAACTTTCCTGTTGAGTATTGTCCTTTTACCTGCAATTATTGCTTTCAGCTCTTGTGGAAACGAAACGCCCCCGGCTGAAGAGCAAGTGGAAACCAATCCGGCTGCGGGTGACCCGTCTATCCAGGTGATCTCCGACAAAATTGCAAATAACCCCAATGATCCCAGTTTATATGCTTCCCGGGCCGGCGTGTATTACGATCGCGAAGCATATGATCAGGCGATTGAGGATTTGCAAACTGCCATCGGACTGGATTCTAACAATATTCAGTTCTACCATGTTTTGGCCGATGTTTATTTAGACTATTACAAATCCCGCTTAGCTTTAAATACGTTGGAAGAAGCTACCCGGCGATTTCCGGAAAATATCCAAACCTGGTTAAAACTGACCGAGTTTCAATTGATCCTTCGACAACATCAGCGCGCGTTGATTTCCACCAATGAGATTGAAAAAATGCAGCCGCTAAATGCGGAGATGTTTTTTATGCGGGGGATGATTCGATTGGATATGGCCGATACCGTAAAGGCGATAAATAATTTCCAGATGGCGGTGGAAAACGATCCGGATATTATTCAGGGATGGATCTATCTCGGCCGTTTGTATTCCGACCGAAATCCGGAATTTGCCGAGCGCTTTTTTGACAATGCCCTGCGCCGGGATCCGGAAAACATCGAAGCTTTACACGCCAAAGCTTATTTTCTTTCTAATGTAAAAAGCGACCTGAACGAATCCCTGGATTTGTACCGTAGAATCGTGGTAGTGGATAAGAATTACGAAGATGCTTATTACAATTCGGGCTTACTCTATATGGATATGGATTCCATCAGCAAAGCCCGGGAGCAATTCAACCTGGCGATCCAGATGAATCCCGGGTTTACTTCTGCTTACTTTTACCGTGGGGTGAGCAATGAAATACTTGGTGATATTGGTGCGGCCAAAAACGATTATCAACAGACCCTGAATTTAGAGCCGGATTTTGCCAGAGCGCAAGAGGCATTGGATGCTTTGAATCAATAGCAAAACATCAAAAACAAAAAAGAGGTTGCCTGTTTTCAGGTAACCTCTTTTTTGTTTATCCGCCACCCCCGGGTTGTCCCTGTTGGGTGGTGTCTGTTTCAGGGACCGGGTCGAAGGATTCATCTCCAAAACCGCCCGGGCCGCTACCAAATTCATCGAATGGATCGGTAGGCCTGATATCGCCTTCGGTGTCTACCCGATTGTGGTATTTGTCGCAATCGAGTTCGATTCCTAAATCACCTCTGGGAAGGGTAAATCGCCGGCTTGGGTCGTAATCCGTTTCTCCGGCTTCAGCGGCTGCTTCCAACCCCTTCATAAACTCTTTGAAGAAGGGTTTTGCCATGTAAGCTCCCTGACCATACTGGATGCTTCGGAAACGAATCCAACGATCTTCTCCGCCTACCCAGGTTCCTACAACCAGCGTTGGCGTAACACCGATAAACCAACCGTCTACATAGTCATTGGTGGTCCCTGTCTTACCACCCATATCACTTTTTATCTCCCACAATCCCGGCCTGCCGGCATAGCGCAGCATTTCTACCATTACGTAATTGGCCCTTTCGTCAAGTGCACGAAGTTCGGCGTGGTCTTCCGTATATAAAACCCGTCCATTGCGATCTTCAATGCGTGTAATGAAGGTAGGCTCCGTATAAATTCCATTGTTGGCGAAAGTGGTATAAGCGCCTGTCATTTCATAGACAGAAAGGTCGGTAGCACCCAGACAAATGGAAGGTTGCCGTGGAACCACATAACGGCCATTAGGGTATTGTGCCGTTTTATCTATCCCCATGTTGTGTACCAGATCTCGCACCGGCTCCGTATCGCTGAGTTGTTTCATCAGGAACACAGAAACCGTATTCTTAGATTTGGCCAGTCCTTCTTTCAGGGTGAGGAGGTCGCCGGAGTATTTTCCATCCGAGTTTGCCGGAGTCCATTCTTCCAATAGCTGGAAATTCCCTTCGTTGGGGAATATCGTTTGTGGCAGGTCATAGACTTCAAAGCATGGAGAGAAGCCCTGCTTGGCAATTGCCGTTGCATATACAAAGGGCTTAAAGGTGGAGCCCACCTGTCTCCGCGAATTGGTGTGATCGTATTTGAAATAGCGGTAGTTGATGCCTCCTACCCAGCCTTTTACATATCCGGTAAGCGGGTCAACAGCCAAAGAACCGATTTGCAAAAAGTTGTGGTGATAAATGAGGGAATCCATCGGACTCATCACGGTGTCTTTTTGCATCTCCTCATTCTCGTAGGTAAATACCTGCATTTTCACCGGAGTATTGAATACGGTGTCTACTTCTGGCAGCATAAGTTCGTACTGCCGTTTGAGAACTTGCCAGGTGGAATCCCGCATGGCAGCTTTGTACTCCTTGCGCATGGATTCGGAGATCAAATTCCGGTCAACCAGTTGATCCAGATAGTCTTTGTCTTTTTCTGCCTCCATCATGCGGTCGATGTCCACACCACGGAGTTGCAGTCCTTTTATGGCGTCGAGCAGGGCTTGTTTGCTTTCCCCGATGTAGCGTTCGCTAATAGCTTTGTAGCGGTCGGTGTTTCGGATCATACGCGTTTTGGTCTTTTTACGCGCTTCCAGTTCTATTTTGGTGGTTTCGTAGTCTTTGTATTCCCAGGGGTCACGGCCTTCCCAGTGTTTGTACCAGGTCTCCTGCAATTTTGCCATATGTGCCATGGCAGCTTCTTCCATTTTCTCCTGAATGACAGGGTCAATGGTCGTATAGATCTTTAGTCCGTCCCGGTAAATATTATAAGGGGTGCCATCGGGTTTGAAGTTCTCCTCTCTCTGGAGGATGTTACTAACTGTTTTGCTCAATTCGCCCCGGAAATAGGGTGCCGGTCCTTTGTTGTGAGAGGACCGCTTAAATGCCTCCATCGCCAGGGGCAGCTGTCTGAGAGAATCGTATTGGACCTCGGTCAGCAGATTGTTGTTGACCATCTGACTCAATACAACCTCCCGCCGTCGAAGTGCATTTTCTTTATGGGAAATGGGATTGTATAGCGAGGGATTTTTCAGCATGCCGACCAGTATGGCGGCCTCTTCAATTTTTAAGGAGTCTTGCTCTTTACCGAAGTAGTTTTCAGAGGCTGCTTTGATTCCGTCGCCTTCATAGAGGAAATCAAATTTGTTGAGATACATCGCAATGATCTCTTCCTTGGTATATTTTCGCTCAAGGCGAACAGCGATAATCCACTCTTTGAGTTTTTGGATGACACGTTTTACAAAGTTGGAAGAAGGCTGCTTGGTGAAAAGCAATTTGGCAAGTTGCTGGGTAATGGTACTACCACCACCGCTGTCTTTTTTGCGAAGAATTGCCGTTTTTACCAATACGCGCCCCAAAGCTTCGAGATCAATGCCGGCGTGCTTGTAGTAACGTTCGTCTTCCGTGGCAATTAAAGCATTGACGAGCTCAGGTGATAGCTCATTGAAACTTACAGGTACCCGGTTTTCAATATAAAATCGACCCAATACATCACCATTGGAGGCATATATCTCTGTCGCGAGTTCGCTGCGTGGGTTTTCCAGTTCCTGCGTATCAGGCAGGTCGCTAAAGGAAAGAATTAGGAAAACCAGGATGCCGCCGACCAGGGCTGCTCCCAATGCGATCCACATATATCTTACGATCTTTTTGTAGATCGGCATCCGCTCCTGGCGAATTTCCTCGGGGCTTTTGTCTGTCATAGATTCTGTTTCCGGATGTCAAAGATAACAAGGCCATTCCCGTTGGCCAAATGTTATATTTGATCAGCGCCTGATTTGTTCGTTACCAATCACATCCATTTTCCCCTTCTTCGGGTGCAAAGAGATTATTTGTATGATTAGGAGTTTTGGGGATGTAATTAACGCTGCTACTTCCTGAATAGTACCCTGTTTCTCACTGGAGTAATCACAGAATCCCAACAAAGGGCCGACAAAAAGAGGCAATTTTACCAACCGCGTTTAAAATTCTGCATTCTGCATTCTAAATTAACATTCTTCCTTCTACCTTTGGGCCGACCAAATAAACGAATGGTATCATGGCAAAGAAAATGGCTCCGGCAAAACCGGCGGGCATGCAATATAGCCGCAACGGGCTGGATGAAGAGACGCTGCTGCACTTATACAGGCAGTTGTTGCGTCCGAGGTTGATCGAAGAGAAGATGCTTATCCTGCTGCGCCAGGGCCGAATTAGCAAGTGGTTTTCCGGTATCGGGCAGGAGGCGATTTCCGTTGGTACTACTGAAGCATTGCTGAAGGAGGAAATGATCTTCACCATGCACCGAAATCTCGGTGTTTTTACAAGCCGCGACATTCCCCTTTATCGTCTGTTTGCTCAGTGGCAGGGCAAAGATGCCGGTTTCACCAAGGGCCGCGACCGTTCGTTCCACTTTGGAGCGCCTGCATTCAATATTATCGGAATGATCTCCCACCTGGGGCCCCAGCTGTCTTTGGCGGCAGGGGTAGCACTTGCTAATAAACTGAGTGCCGAGAATCAAGTAGCTCTGGCATTCACCGGAGAAGGAGGCACCAGCGAAGGAGAGTTTCACGAAGCGCTCAATACTGCAGCTGTCTGGAACCTGCCCGTTCTTTTTGTGATCGAGAACAACGGATACGGATTGTCAACGCCCGTTTCCGAGCAATACGCCTGTGAAAACCTGGCCGACCGTGGTTTGGGTTATGGTATGGAGTCGCACATCATTGATGGCAACAACATCCTGGAAGTGTATGAAACTTTTCAGCGCCTTTCGGCGGATGTCCGGGAAAACCCAAGACCTGTACTCGTTGAATGCCGAACCTTCCGCATGCGTGGCCACGAAGAAGCTTCCGGTACCAAATATGTGCCCCAGGAACTTATGGACTACTGGGCCGAAAAAGATCCGATTGCCAATTACGAGCAGTTTTTGCTGAGCGAAGGCCTGATTACGGAAGAAGCCATTGAGGAATACAAGAAATCGATAAAGGAGGAAATTAACGAGAATCTGGAAATCGCTTACGACCTCCCCAAAGTTTCAGGGAATATTGATCGGGAGTTGGATGATGTATACGCACCCTATCGATCAGAGCTTCCCGAAAAGGGCAACGGCCCAACCACCGAAATGCGCTTTGTGGATGCCATTTCTGCCGGATTGAAACAGGCAATGGAAAACAATCCCGAACTCATCCTCATGGGGCAGGATATCGCCGATTATGGCGGCGTATTCAAAATCACAGACGGATTTAAAGAGGCTTTTGGCGGAGAGCGGGTGCGCAATACCCCACTCTGCGAAAGTGCCATCCTGGGCATCGGCCTTGGCCTTAGTCTGAAAGGCTATAAAGCTATGGTGGAAATGCAATTTGCCGACTTCGTTACAGTTGGTTTTAACCAGATCGTGAATAACCTGGCCAAGCTGCATTACCGCTGGGGGCATGCACCAAATGTTGTCGTGCGAATGCCAAGTGGCGGCAGCGTGGGGGCAGGTCCGTTCCACTCCCAAAGCAATGAAGCCTGGTTTACACATACACCCGGACTAAAAGTTGTTTACCCTGCCACACCAGAAGATGCCAAGGGCTTGCTTATTGCATCCCTGGAAGATCCGAATCCGGTGATGTTTTTTGAGCATAAAGCACTTTACCGAAGCCTTAGCGGTCTGGTACCTGAAGATTATTATGCGACTCCAATCGGGCAGGCCCGCTTTGAAAGACGCGGTACGAAGGCATCCGTAATTACCTATGGTATGGGCGTTCACTGGGCTGCCAAATTAGCTGATGAAGCCGAATTGGATATCGATATTCTGGACCTCAGAAGTCTGGTACCTCTGGATTATGATGCCATTCGCGAAAGCGTGCAAAAAACCGGCCGGGTGATTATCCTGCACGAAGACACGCTATTCGGAGGTATTGGCGGGGAATTATCGGCTTATATTGCCGAAAACCTTTTTGAATATCTGGATGCTCCGATTATGCGATCCGCAAGCCTGGATACTCCGGTACCTTTTTCCAGCGAGCTGGAAAAAGATTTTCTTCCCGAAAAACGTTTTCGGGATCAATTAGACCAATTACTTTCTTATTAGAATTGCAGAAATAAACATGGATTTATCAAACCTCATAGCAGTATCCGGCATGCCCGGACTTTACAGATTGGCGGGAAATCGCAGCAACGGACTGATTGTCGAAGAAGTCGATACCGGAAAACGCAAATTTGCTCCGGCTCGCAAGCATCAGTTTACCCCGCTGGAATCCATTTCCATTTTCACTTACGATGATGCTACCGAGTTAAGCAAAGTGTTCTCAAGAATGCTCGAACAATTTGAGGACAATCCGCCGCCGGAAGGCAATGTAAGCACAGATGTTTTGCGGGAATACTTCAACGATGTGCTACCCGATCACGATGAAGATCGCGTGCACCCCGGTGATATCAAAAAGGTGATCAAGTGGTTTTCTTTCCTCAAGGAGCGCAATATGCTCACCGACTCTGATGAAGAAGAATAAGGGGTAATTCTTAAGTTTTAAGGTTTAATTTTTAATTGCTGGCCGCTATTTATCCAACACTTCCAGGATTGCTTCCGGAGGTATAGCCTTGTCATACACAGCACTTCCAATACCTTCAAGTAAAACAAAGCGAATTTCATCACCCTGGTTTTTCTTGTCTTGTTTCATCAGTTTAAGCAATGCAGGGAGAAAGCTTTTTGGCCAGCTTAAGGTGGGGTAAATGCGATGAATGAATGATTGGATTTCAGCAGAGTCTTTTTGTGAAAGGCCGGCGTATTTTTCAGACAACAGACTTTCACTGATCATTCCGGCGGCAACGGCTTCCCCGTGCAGAGCCGGTTCGGGGCTTTTGAGGAGCAGGCTTTCTACGGCATGGCCGATGGTATGGCCAAAGTTGAGGATTTTTCGGAGTCCTTTTTCATAGGGATCCTGCTTAACTACCTCGATCTTCACTTGCAGCGCTTCCGGCAAAATACTTGCCCAGTCAGCGGCTTCCAGTTTTTGGATATTCTGGAGTTTTTTCCACAATTCCGGACTTGCTATCAGGGCGTGTTTGATGATTTCTGCAAATCCGCTTCGCAATTCCCGGAAGGGGAGCGTGTTGTAAAATCCGGTTTTAATAAAAACGAGTTCTGGGTCGCGAAAGACGCCAATGCTGTTTTTGATTTCGAGAAAATCAATACCCAGTTTACCACCAACGGAAGCGTCTACCTGAGACAAAAGCGTAGTCGGCATCTGGATAAATCGCATCCCGCGTTTAAAGGTAGCTGCGCAAAATCCGCCCATATCTCCAATTACGCCACCTCCCAGATTGATCAAAAGACTGTTTCGGTCGAAAGCCGCCTGCATCATCCATTGCCAGATCTGCTTACAGGTTTCGATGTTTTTATAGCGTTCTCCGGCAGGAATTTCAAAAATGTGCCAATCGGAAATGTCAAACTCATTTCCGAGTGCAGGGAGGCAGTCTCTTTTTGTGTTTTCATCGACCAGCAATCCGATCCGGGAGGGGGCCAGTTTTTTTAGCCTTTCGGCGAAAGCCGCCCAGGGCTGGTCAATGAGTATGTCGTATGTGTCGAGGGTGAATTGTTTCATGAGTCCGGCAAAATTTTCGCGAAAGCGCGCACAGGAAAAGTCCCCATACCTTTTATACGTGGAGGTGCTGCCGTAAAGCTAAAATTCTTTCCGAAGAGTTGGTCCAGTCCGCACATGTGTTCTACAATCGGAACCCCCGCACCCAATAACTTTGTATGTACCGGACGGGTATTGCCACTGGTGTCATCGATGTTATGAGAATCAATGCCGACAAGAGTGACATCCTGGCTAAGTAAATAATCGGCAGTTTCTGCTTCCAGGAACGGGTGGCCGGAGAAGTAGTTTTCGTGTCCCCAGTGCTGATCCCATCCGGTGAGGAAGAGGACCGCTTTGCCACTCACCTTGCGTCCGATAACCGCTTCGGGCGGAATGCCATTTGGCCACATGCGCGCATCGATCAGCGTGCCCGGCAAGTCGGCCAGTTTTTCCAGTCCCACTGCTGATAAGTCTTCCCGATCTTTATACCGGTGGAAGGGAACATCCAGATAGGTGCCCGTATTGGAAACCATGTCAATGCGGCCGATTTGAAACTCTGTGCCATCGGCATAAAGCTTTCGCGATTCTTCGTGGCTGAAATAATCGCAAATGGTCGGACCGGGCAGGCCTTTATAGGTTTCCATGCCTTCCGTAATGATGTGGTTTAATTCAATCAGCCTGGTTTTCATTGTCTGTACTGATTTGATTTACGCTCCATGCTTGTGGCCTTTCGGCGAAAAGCACTTTCGTTTGTCCCCAAACTTCCCGGAAGGTTTCTGAATGGCGGTAGTTTTCGAGATCAGCTGCGTCTTCCCATTTGCTGTAGGTGAAAAATATCCGCGGATCGCTGATATCCTGCCAGGCTTCCAGGTGTTTGCATCCCGGAGATTTTCGAATGGCAGATCGATAAGTTTTGAAGATCGTTTGAAATCGATCGGTGTTTTCCGGGTGAAAGGTCAATTTGACCAGACGGGTGATCATTTTGAGAAATTTATTTGTACAGTGTCTTCGACAGACAATCCGAGCAGGGTGGCAGCTTTGTCCATATTTAAAGCGAGTTCCAGCAAACCGGCCGAATTGAACAGGCATAGTGGTTCGCCGATTGGGACATCGCAATACTGATTGCTCAAGCGGATAATCGGATCGTGTCTTTTGAAAAACAACTTGAAGGATCGTCCGTTGCGGACTTTTTCAAACAATTCCCTGCCAATATTGACAATGGCATTTTCATAATGATCAATATGAATGATGGTGCCGCGGATCTGATCCTTGCTGACTACGGGTTGCAGGTTGATCTTCTCAACCAGGCCGGGTTGCTTTTGAGCAATTTCTTCGAGTGGTTTTTCCGCACAGATATGAGAGACCGCTTCCGCGAAGAGGTTTTTCGGTCCGAAGACATGCGCAGATCCACTGGCCAGGCAATAAATTTCCTCGGGTTTCTCTTCAAAAGCGAGAGAGAATAGTCCGTTGTTTGGGCCGATAAAATAATGGCCATCGTGTTTGATAATCAGGAAATCCGAATTGGGGGAGGGGTAGTCCAGAATGCTTACGAGGTGGATGCTTCCGGGGGGAAAGCTATGCCAGGCGTTGCGAAGGACAAAAGCGCCTTCAACGATATTATAATGAGGGACATCATGGGTAATGTCGACTACCTGTATTTCAGGTTGCCGGCTCAGGAGTGTGCCTTTGATCACTGCCACATAATAATCTCTCCAGCCAAGGTCGGTAGTCAGGGTTATTATACGCATGCTTTTGCGCTTGTGGGCGGCAAATTAAGGAAAAGCTGCTGGATTGAAGAATTGAGGAGTGAGTTCTTCTTTGAGAGGTGCATTTTGGAGAGGGATGGGAAGTCGGCTCCTCCAGACAAAATTCAACCTTCGGTTTTCTTTGTCTGGATGTTGCCAGGGGAGCGAGTCGCCTCTGGCGACTCTGGGGAGTTGCTGTTCTCCGCCTTCGGCGTAGAAGGCGCGGGGAGGGATGTTCATCTCGGCAGGACAACTTCTGCTACCTTGCTTGCCCGATGGCAAGCAGAAAGAGACAAAGTGTTCAGGGTAAGAAAAAGCCCCTCCCCGCGACATTCGCCGGAGCCAAAGGCGAAGGCGGAGGCGCAACTCCCTATTCTGGTCGCAGGATCAGGACGCTCCCGGGCTGCTCCCGACAGAGACAGGTGTAATCTGGATTTGGTCCGGGGAGTCAGACCCTCTGCCTGACGTCAAAAATATATAGGGAGTGATTAGCTTATTGCGACTCTGGGGAGATATGTTAATCTTGGTATTACAACTTCGGCTACCTTGCTTGCCCGATGGCAAGCAGAAAGAGACAGAGTGTTCAGGATAAGAAAAAGCCCCTCCCCGCGACAATCGCCGGAGCCAAAGGCGAAGGCGAAGGGAGCAACTCCCCATTCTGATCGCAGGATCAGGATCTCCCCAGCCGATCCCGACAAAGACAGCTGTAAGCTGGATTTAGTCCGGGAAGGCGACTCCCCGTATTATTATAGATTATAATCCCTCTTAACAACTGGTCGTTCCTCCCAGACTTAATTATCTTTGTAGCAAGGAACAACCAGCTCCATTTTGGTGTTCTTTGAATACAGTCCCGAAATTTCACAAAAAATCGGGATGATTTAATCATAAATTGGAGGAACAAAGTATTGAGCGAAATCATTCTCACCATTGATGGTGTCGATCCTGTAAAACTTTACGGAGAGAACAACAGCAAGCTAAAATTAGTGCGCGAGGCATATCCGGATATCTCAATCACGGCCCGCGGTAACAACGTCAAGCTTTTTGGCGATAAAAAAGTCACGCAAAAGGCTAAGTCTAAATTTGAGCAAATGGTTCGTCTGTTGCGGGAGCACGATGAGTTGTCCGTACAAACCGTTCAGGAATTGCTGAGCGGCGGAAACCCCTATCAAAACAGACTGAGTTCAAATGGTACGAATAATACCACCCTGGTTCATGGTCGGGGAGGCAAAAAGATTAAGGCTAAGACAGTCAACCAAAAACGCCTGATCGATGCTTCCGAGCAAAATGATATAGTTTTCGCGATTGGCCCTGCCGGTACGGGAAAGACTTATACAGCCGTAGCACTGGCGGTACGTGCCTTGAAAAACAAGCTGGTTAAAAAAATCATCCTGACACGTCCAGCCGTTGAGGCCGGGGAAAACCTGGGTTTCCTTCCTGGAGACCTGAAAGAAAAGGTAGATCCTTATCTGCGTCCTTTGTATGATGCCCTGGATGATATGATCCCTGCCGAAAGGCTCAACCATTTTATGCAAAACAGGATCATTGAGATTGCACCCTTGGCATTCATGCGCGGTCGCACGCTGGATAATGCTTTTATCATCCTGGATGAGGCACAAAATTCGACGACCATGCAGATCAAAATGTTCCTGACTCGTTTAGGGCCATCTGCCAAGTGCATCATTACCGGAGACCTCTCTCAGGTGGATTTGCATTACAGCGTAAAATCAGGTTTACAGCGTGCAATTGATCTTCTTGAAAACCTTGAGGGCATCGAATCCGTTTATCTCACAGCTGACGATGTAGTTCGTCACCGTCTGGTCAAAGAGATTATCCGGGCTTATGAGCGTTCCGATAAGGAAGCGCGTGCCAAAAGAGAAGCACGGAGAAAGGAAAAAGAAGAGAGAGAGCAAGCGCGACAGGATGAGATTGAAGATCGGGCGGATAACTCGTAAACTATAATTTAATATGATACGCCCATTACTATTTACACTTATTAGCATTGTCTTTTTCGCTTGTGGAAGTGATACATCCGGCGAAAGCCAGGAAGCAGGCATGGAGCAATTTTCTGAAGATCAGGAATTCAAAGATTCTCACGAGGAGCCTAAAGAAATAGAATTTGAAGGCATCGGAGAGATGTTTGAGTTTAATACTTCCGACGGAAACACAGGTAAAGCTTACCGACTGATGCCCGAAGAACCCGCCAACCGTTTCCTTTTTGTTATTCACGAATGGTGGGGACTCAACGACTACGTGAAAATGGAGTCTGAGCGCCTGTTTAAAGAACTGGATAATACCATTGTCCTCGCTCTGGATATGTATGATGGGAAGGTTGCCACGACCAGAGATGAAGCCGGTGAATACATGCAGTCGGTAACCGAAGAGCGTGCCAATGCCATCATTGATGGAGCTTTGGCTTACGCCGGAAAAGACGGACAGGTTGCTACGATAGGCTGGTGTTTTGGAGGTGGCTGGTCATTGCGCACATCCATCGCTGCTGCGGATCGCGGAGCGGGTTGTGTAATGTACTATGGCATGCCTGTGGAAAATGCAGCCAATCTCGAACCATTGGAGGCGGATATTTTGGGTATATTCGCAACTGAAGACGAGTGGATCAATCGTGATGTGGTCAACAAATTTGAAGCTTTGTGTGCCGCTACAGGTAAAGACCTGAACGTAAACTGGTATTCAGCTGATCACGCTTTCGCGAATCCGTCTCAGCCAAGCTATAACGAAGAAGCGGCGCAAAAGGCAAATGCCAAGGCGCTGGCTTTCCTGAAATCCCATCTTGGGATTGAATAAAGACTATTGCCCAGTCTTAGCCAAAGAACGAGCCTTCCGGTGTATGCACCGGGGGGCTTCTGTTTTTTACAGGCTTTAGGGGAATGGGTTCTGAAGGCTCATTCTAAAAACCTATTTTTGTGGCGCTCTGAATAGATAAACCAAAAAAATATTGATTCAAATGGATAAACAGTTTTTGAAAGACCTCGGATTAAAAGAAAAGAATGCCGGTACCTGGACCGGACTGAAGTCTACAGATTCCGGTAATTATATCGAATCTTATTCTCCGGTAGACGGAGCGTTTATAGGAAGTGTAAGTCAGACGACCCGCGAAGAATTTGAGGCTATGATCAAGCAGTCTCAGGAAGCTTTTAAGGCCTGGCGCAAAGTACCCGGCCCTAAGCGTGGCGAGGTAGTGCGCCAATATGGAGAAGCACTTCGTGCCAACAAAGATGCTCTGGGTAAACTGGTTTCCTATGAAATGGGAAAAAGCCTGCAGGAAGGTTTTGGTGAGGTGCAGGAAATGATCGATATCTGTGATTTTGCAGTTGGTCTATCACGCCAAATGTATGGTCTTACCATGCACTCGGAGCGTCCGGATCACCGCATGTATGAGCAGTGGCATCCGCTGGGTGTAGTTGGGATCATCTCCGCATTCAACTTTCCGGTAGCAGTTTGGGCATGGAATTCTATGATTGCCCTGGTTTGTGGAAATACCTTCATCTGGAAAGGATCTGAAAAGACACCGCTTTGCTCGGTTGCCTGTCAGAATATCTTCGCTGATGTACTAAAAGCAAATGATGTACCGGAAGGTGTAGCCTGCGTAATCAATGGCGATTACAAAGTTGGCGAATACCTCACGAAAGATAGCCGCATTCCGCTTGTCTCTGCAACCGGAAGTACGCGTATGGGTAAGATCGTGGCACAGGAAGTGGCCGGTCGCCTGGGACGTACGCTGTTGGAGTTGGGTGGAAACAATGCGATTATTGTTTCTGATAAGTCAGATCTCGACCTCGTTCTCACCGGAGCCTTGTTTGGTGCGGTTGGAACCTGTGGTCAGCGTTGTACCACTACACGCCGTCTGATCATCCATGAAGATGTTTACGACGAGGTTAAAGAGAAGCTTTCGAATGCCTATGGCCAGCTTCGTATTGGTGATCCGTTGGACCAAAACAACCATGTCGGACCATTAATTGACAAGGGCTCTGTTCAGCAGTATCTAAATTCTATTGAAAAAATCCGGGAAGAAGGTGGTAAATTCGCAGTAGAAGGCGGTGTACTCGAAGGAGAAGGATACGAAAGTGGTTGTTATGTGAAGCCTTGTATTGCAGAGGTAGAAAACCACTACAAAATTGTACAGCATGAAACCTTTGCTCCAATCCTGTATTTGATCAAATACAAAGATCTGGACGATGCAATTGCGATGCAGAACGATGTGCCTCAAGGGCTTTCTTCTGCCATCATGACCCGCGATTTGCAGGAAGCGGAGAAATTCCTTTCGACCGCTGGTTCTGATTGTGGTATTGCCAATGTAAATATTGGCACTAGCGGAGCAGAGATCGGCGGTGCATTTGGAGGCGAGAAAGAAACAGGTGGCGGCCGCGAAAGTGGTTCAGATGCCTGGAAGGCTTACATGCGTCGTCAGACCAACACGATCAATTACAGTTCGGAGTTGCCATTGGCACAGGGAATCAAATTTGAACTAGGATAATATGCAAACGCTCGCAGAGATTACCCAACATATTGGAACTTTGCCCTTTATTGGGCGCTTACTGATCATTTTTATCGTAGGCGGATTCATGCCATTGAGTGCGATGACCTTTTTTTACTACATGCTCGACAAGCGCGACGAGGATTTTAAGAAGGCCATTCACGATATGGGGATGAATTCCAGTTCCAAGACCGTGAAGGATTTTCATCGGGCGTCGCATTACATCTTACCTGTGTTTTTTATTTCGACTATCTGTTTCCTGGCTATTACCTACATCGTTTTTGCTGATAGAATCGGCGAAAATATAAGCACCAGCTTATTATTGACAGGTGCGGGTTTTGGGCAGGAAGATCTGGCAATGGCCAATAAAAGTCTGGTAGCTGCAGCTTTCGCCTTTTTAGGCGGTTTTTTGTGGTCTTCCAGTAATATTATTCGCCGCTTGATTGCTTATGATCTGTCTCCCTATGTGTATTACAGCGCCGGAATCCGGATTTTGCTGGCTTCATTGGTTTCTGTAATTGTGGCTTTCATCGTAGGAGGTACAATTGGAAACGGATTACCTGCTTTGGCTTTTCTTGCCGGAATGTTTCCGGAGCGTTTCATCAATTTTCTCGTTGAAAAATACAAGGACATTGTGGGGGCGCGGAGCCAGTTGGAGCAAGATTTGGCGCTTAGTAATATTGAGGGGATGTCGCTTTCGCACAAGGAACGCCTTGGGGAAATTGGTGTAGATAATGCACAAAACCTTTCGGCATACAGCCTGGTGCAAATGTTGAAGAAAACCCCTTTCGAAACGCGTCAGATATTGGATTGGATTGGTCAGGCAAAGCTGCTCATTTGTGTTCGCGGTCGTATTGAGGAGTATCGAAGCATGGGGATCCGCTCCGCTTTTGATCTCTTTAAAGGCGCTAAGACCAGGGAGAGTTTTGCGGCTTCCGCCGAAAGTAAAGGGCTGGATCCAATACAGGCAGGCTACATCTTTGAGCAATTAGTCAATGATGTGGGGATCAAAGCACTGGCAAACTTTGAAAGCGAAATGAATGGTTCTTCCGAAGAGAAGAAATAGGTTTTTATAAAGAAAAGTGAAGCCCGGCTGGTCCGCAGATCAGTCGGGCTTTTTATTTTCAAGCTGTCAGAATCTGTCCAATCAAAATTATTAAAAATAATGTTCTAATTATTTGGTTTTCAGTTTTTTAGGTCCGAA
>JAAEZH010000057.1 GCA_018222965.1 Bacteroidota bacterium | reverse complement strand
AAAAAAAAACGACCGCTTTCCTTCTTGGAAAACAGTCGTTTTTTCTGCTTAAATGTCTCTTGTTAATCCACCACCAATACCCGCTCTATAATACTGGCAGTACCCGATTGTAAACGCATCAGGTATACACCATCCGGATAGGCACCCAGCGAAAAGCTAACAAATTGCTCACCAGGATTAACCATCCTGCTCTGCAACTGACGACCATCTACGGTAAAGATGTCGACTATCAAATCCTGCTGGAGCGGAATGGAAAACTCCAGCAAAATTTCATCGGTAGTCGGATTAGGCAGCAAGTGATAGTACAATCCGCCCACTTCCGTCGTATTTTCGAAAAACTCCGTGCTGAATGTGGATACCTCTGAGGTTAGTGTACCACAATCGTTGATACTGGTCACTCGCCAAAAATAGGTCTTGTCGTATTCCAATGGAGTCCCTGGAATAAAGTTGTTTGCACCAGTAGTCTCAGATTCTACCAGGGTGCTAAAATCAGAAACATCCGAAAGCTCAAAGATGTAATTGGTAGCATCTGGTACAACTTCCCAAATGAAATCGGTTTCAACAGGGATAAGGTCAGCGCCGTCTGCCGGATTGCTTAAAACAGCCTCCCCGGGGCCGTCTTCTACATCCAGATTGCCGCTGGAGGACTCGTTATTGGTACCGTCACTTGCCAAAAAGGTCAAGGCGTATGATCCGGCATCTGAACCGGAAGTAGCAATTTCAATAGTGGCCGATTCGCCCGGACTAACGGGGTTGGGAGTGATGGTAACCAATGCTCCAGCCGGAACGCCGTCAACATCCAAAGTCACCGGACCCGTAAATCCGGCACTTACGTCTACGGTGTATTGAAAGCTATCACCGGCACAACCAGTCAACAAACCTGGACTAGAGGTTACAAAGGCCGATAAAGCGGTACAAATCTCCAATTCCCAATTCTCAAGGGCTCCACCATCCTGATTGAATACATCCTGAATAGTAAGGGTCCAAACGCCCTGAGCGTCTTCGCCGTTAAACGCACTCAAATTCTCCTGAGGCTGGTAGGTCCCGCCATCGTTATACGGACAAGGAATAGAATTACCCGGTGCATCATCATCAAAGGAAATATTAAAATCATTTTCAGACCCGCAATAGGTGTCAATCAGGGTTATCGTAGTTCCGTCAGGGCTGGTCAACTCAAAGATCAAATCGCTGATATAGGTATGGTTGCCTACCAGGTTTAATACATTAATGTCCAGAATCTCGCCGGGGATCGGATAGTAGAAGCTGGAGCTAACCGTTGGGGTTCCGTATGCAGAAATGGCAACCGGAACATCATCTGAAACTTCAGCATTGCAACTGATGTTTGCTGTCTCAAACTGGAAGGTGGCAGACCAGTTCCCCTCGCCACACAGATTGTCGGCCCGCACATGCCAATAATAGGTGGTTTCTGTCATTAGATCTGCAACTAGAGCCGTACTGCTATTTCCTGTTCCAGAGGCAATTACATCCGTGAAGGCCATATCCGAGGCAACTTCCCAGCTATACATTTGTGTAAAATCAACTTCCTCCCAAATTAAATCAATCTGAGTGTTGACTCCTGTTTCTCCATTAGCAGGAAAAACAGCATTGCTCAATCCTGGTGTACCATTGTAAATTATTAAACTCAGGTCAGTATCGGATTGATCTACCCCGTCAGTGGCACTCAATGTCATATTGTAACTCCCGTTGTTGAGGGCATCAATATTTTCAACCGTAAGGGTGGCCGTTCCACCGGGCATAACGGGATTTGTGGAAAAACTGGTGTTTACTCCCGCAGGCGCATCATCAATCGACAAGCTTACAGCCCCCGCAAAGTTCTCACTGACGCTCAGTTCTATCGTATAACTGCCCAGCGTATTACATGCTTCTTTTATGGCCGGAACAGCCTCTACAAAAAATCCACAGCTTTCCTGCGACCGACCATCCAGCACCAGAATGCCCAGATTATCGGGATCAAGCCAGTCTTTTAAGCGGGTAGTGGGTGTACCCCCGCCTTCCCAGGATACATGCATGCTTCCATACCAATCCGGATCGTTGTTTCCACAGGCAGCAAATCCACCGTGTAATTGACCAATGACACGTTTGTCCTGATCAAAAAGCGGAGAACCGGAAGAGCCGGGTTCGGTTGTCCCAATATCCCAGTCGTCCACCCGTACATGGGTGAAATTGGTGCTTGGGTTGTCATTCAGGTAGGTAGTAAATGTACCGGGCTCGTTTTCAAAACTAATTCGTTTTTCATCGGTACTTGGATGGTGTACTGCGATGGAAGAAGTTGGTTCTTCATCCTCGGCATTCCATCCGGCAAAAAAGGCTTCAGCTGTCTCTGAAATCGGATCGTCAAATTCCACCAGGGTGAAATCCGAGGTTTGCCAGGTGGCTCGCAGCGTAGATCCTGTATTGAAATCATTTAGTACGCCATCTCCCGGTGCCCCACTTTGGGGAGAATTAGGCTGCCGACAAACGCTGTTTTGATAATTCCAATAGGCCACCAGCGATTGATCGTTTCCGGTGGTGACGCCGCAATGAAAAGCAGTCATGAAATACGGCGTACAATCCTGCCGGGCATTATTTACCAAAAAACCGGTACAGAAAGTATTTCCACCGGTACTGATCACAGCTACAGATTGAATAATGTCCCGGTAGTCTTCCACAATTTCCCATCCGTCTGCTTCTCCACAAATCACATCGAGGTTACATCCGCCCGAAAGCAGCGATGACATATCCGAAAAACCAATAAAATCGTGGTTGACGTATTTGAGCTCCAGTTCCAGATTATCCATCTCATCCATTGGAACCTGCACTTCAATCACCAGTTCGTCGCCCTCCAGGATGGGGGTCCACAATTGTTCGTGCTCCTCATTGTCTGATGGGGTGAAAGGTCCCATAACCCGCTCGTAATCGGGACTGTACAAAAACAGTTTCCCGCCCGGCGGCATGAAATATTTGGTGAATCCCAGGTTCAGGGATTTGGCTTTGCGGGAGTATATCCGCAGGCGCCACACGGCTACGTCATCGGCTGTAATTTCCCAGGTACCCTGAGATTTCGGACTGATGTTCACATCCAGGTTGACAGCAAAGCGGGGTGCTGTACCGGGACTACGCCGGTTTAATTCAGCATCCAGCTCTTCTTTATTGTCGACCTTGGGCATGACAATCCGATCGACGCCATCCAGCGAACCAAGCTGTTCCGCAAGACCGGACATATTTTGAGCAGAAAGGGTGCTTAAGGTAAATCCCAGCAGTAAAAGGATAATAGAAAAACGCATGGTGTATGGTTTATTTGTTTTGAATTGGTCAGGATCACTGTCTTAGCCGGAAGGAAGTAGTTGGTTCAGGCGTAGGCTTTCGCCGAATGTCTTAGCTGTTTGTCTTGCTGTTTCGCCGGCTTCCCGGCTTTTGCAACTCTAACAAAAATAGGGAAGCTCTTTACAAGTTTGTAATATGAGCCTCCCTATTTTGAATTCTGTAAGACTTATTGCCTTTAGTTTTAAGTACATGGACAGAATTGATGATATTAAATGACCCGAAAGATTTTTGAGCTAATCGAGGCAAGCCCGGAGCCTGATAGCCGAAGCTATCAAGGCGAGGACTCAACGAAGAATAGAGCAAAAAGATTCAGTCATTTATTATTAATTAATATTGTCCAGGTACTTAACTGCCGGAAAAGAAAACGGCATTCGACATCAGCAGCAATCCCTCATACCAAAAACCCCGGAAAAGCGGATCATCAATGAGGTATACGATAGAACCCCGGCCCATCGGACGATGCCCGACTACCAGGCTTTTCTCCAGGCGTTTTCGCGCTTTCCAACCGGCAAAACCAAAGCTGGCAGCATCAGAATCAATCCAGGAAACGGTTGATCCGCCAGACATAAAGTCATAGGCAGCTCCACTTACTTTGAGGCTGTAATAATCTTCGCCCAGGCCAAAACTGATCGGGTGGGTAGGATCCAGGCGCGTTTGGAAAATGGCTCCGGGCACACTTTGCGGAATGAATGAACGTTCCCGGCCGCCATAACTCATTGGATCAGATTCCAGGTCCTGTTCCTGCGGACTTTCTTTCGCCGAAAGGCCAAAACCATCCCGATTTCGGAAATTGCCGGCCGCTCCTCCCAATACAACAACTCTGCCGCCCCCCCGAGTCCATTCAGTGAGGTCTTCCCACTGACTTTCGTCGAATGAAAGCCTGCCATTCGGTATCACGAGGAGGTCGTAATCGTCCAGACTGTTGGCATTAATGCGGCTGTCTTTGGTAATAGTCACCGGATAATCAACTACCTGATCAAAATAATGCCAGGTAGCGCCCATGGCATTGTTGTCCATGCGGTCGCCCCAGGCAAGCATGATGCGGGGCGCATCCACAAAGCCAAGTGCAGATGAACCGAGGTCAGGCCCTTTGATGGCAAATCCGGTATTTACAAATTCGATGTGTTGCCCGGTTTCTGCTGCTACCTTTAATAGAATGCCTTCCCAATCAGATACCTTGCGGTTGTCTGCACGGGTGATAACCAGGGTGCCGGTTCCGAAACTGCCACTCGCCGTTTCCATTTCGGCCTTCGCCACACGAATCTTTAACCCGGCCTTTAGCGCTTCCGATAAGAAGTGGGCATCCTGCATGCTTTCCCAGCGCACCAGGTAAGCATAACGCTCTCCGGATGGATCGATGCTCGGGTTTACCATTTTTGCCGGAGCCGCATAATCCCGGGTCGCGGGAACACTATTGAGTGCTCCGGCCTTAAGTCCATAAGCAAAGGGCAGGGCCCAGGAGGTAATGTCATAGGTCAGAGAATCTTCCAGAAAAGGGGCTGGTTCAAATAATACATGGGCCAGTTTTCCCTGTGGCTGGTTGGTTCGGATTACCAGATCGCCTTCCTGAATATCGATATTGCCATCCACGCCACTTGTATAATCAAATCCCTGAGCGGAACCGTCAGAGGCAGCGGCTTCATAGCGAATGTCGTGTAGATCCAGCAAGTCGGTCAGTGCCTCCAAACGATCTTTAGAATTATCGCTTGAGATTACAAAGCTTTTGTATGCAAGACCAGTGCCACTATTGGCTTCTTTAAAGTATTCGGCGAAAGCCTGAATAAGCTCTCCGGAATTATTGGCAGCGGTACTCACCGTAGTCAAAGTCGCTACCGAATGATGATCGATCCGGTCCCGAAGGGTAAGGGTGTCGCCATTGTCCATCTCAATGCCCCGTCCGGAAATACCATGCCCGGCCTGCTCATAGGTCATTCCAATGGAACCGTTGAAGGTCGGATAGGTGTCGCCGTAGCTGGGGTAAAACAGGTCAAAGATTTCCCGCGTGAAATACAACCAGCCTTCTGCATCAAAGCTTTTGGCATTGTTTTCACCAATAAAGTGCTGGAAATCAGCCTGAAATTGTGTGATGGCTTTGTGGTAGGGATGCGCTGCCGGTGCAAAGTAATAAGGATCATTGGGGTATTGCTCATGGGCATCTACGTGGATATGCGGCATCCAGCGTTGGTACTGTTCGAGTCGCTGCTGCGTCTCAATCTGTGTAGCCCAGGCCCAGTCTCGATTGAGATCAAAGTAATAGTGATTGACCCGTCCGCCCGGCCAGGGTTCGTGATGCTCCCGGGAGTGGCGATCGGGGTCTGGTTCTTCTCCCGCAATACTTCGGTACCAATTGGTGTATCGGGCATTGCCATCGGGATTGAGGCAGGGATCAATGATCACCACCGTATTTTCCAGCCAGCCAGACGTTTCTGCATTGTCGGTATTTGCCAGTTGGTAGAGCACGTTGAGCGAACTTTCAGAAGCCCCGGCTTCGTTGCCGTGAACGCCATAACTCAGCCATACGATGGGCGTATCACCGACCGCATCCGGATCTCCTTCGATCTTCCCGGTGCGGGCCAGATTGGCCAGGCGGATCTGCTCCAGTTGGCGCAGGTTTTCGGGGGTGGAAACGAAGGCCATGAGCAATGGGCGATCCTCGTGGGTTCGACCATATTCCATGAGCTGGACCCGATCGCTATTGGCCGCTACATACTCAAAGTAGTCGACCTTGAGGTAGTGAGGCGTAAAATGTTCCCCATAATTAGTAGGCAAATATGCCTCAGGGCTTTGTAGTTTTTGCCCGATAAGAGACAGGGGCAAAAAGGTTAGGGCCAACAGGCCGTACAGATTAAGGCGCATGAAATGTAGTTTTCTTTTCGCCTTTAATATACGGCTTCTGCAATTCTTTTTATGGTGTTTGAATCGCCCATGGTGTAGTAATGTAAACAGGGCGCGCCCATGGCTTTAAGTTCTTTGGATTGGTGAATGCACCATTCAATGCCTACTTCTTTGAGGGCTTCATCTGTTTTGGCCTTCTCCAGTTCTTTTACAAACTCGGTAGGAAGGTTGACAAAGAAGCGCCGGGGCAGGGCACTCAGTTGATAGCGTTTGGTCAGTGGTTTGAGCCCGGGAACAATAGGTACATCAATGCCAAAGTCGCGGCAATGCTTGATGTAAGATTTGAATTTTTCGTTGTCGAAAAACATCTGAGTAACGATATAATCCGCTCCGGCTTTTACTTTTTCCTTGGTAAAATGAAGGTCGGTTTCAATATTTGGCGACTCAAAATGTTTTTCCGGATAACCGGCAATACCAATGCAGAAATCGGTTTTCTGACCATTCTCGATGTTGGGGTCGAGGTAATTTCCGGTATTCATATCCGAAATCTGACCTACCAGATCAATGGCATAATTATGGCCCTCTTTCTCCGGAGAGAATTTCTTCTCAAAAGGCCGGGCATCTCCGCGAAGCGCCAAAACATTGTTGATGTTTAGAAAATTCAGATCAATCAGCGCGTTTTCGGTTTCCTCTTTGGTAAATCCGCCACAAATGAGGTGCGGAACAGCATCAATGCCATAGCGGTGCATGATGGAAGCACAGATGCCAACAGTACCTGGTCGCTTGCGGATGGCGATTTTCTCGTAGTATCCGCTCGGACGACGCTTATACAAAAACTCCTCCCGGTGATAAGTCACGTCAATAAAAGGAGGTTTAAACTCCATCAGGGGATCGAGGGCGTTAAAAATTGCTTCGACACTGCCACCTTTGAGCGGAGGCAGAATTTCAAAGGAGATCAGGGTTTTTCCCTGGGCTTTATCAAAGTGCTCGGTTACCTTCATGTATCTTTTTCTTTCCGGTAATTTGGCAGGGTATTGCGTAACTTTTATAGTTACCTGTCAATTGTGTGGTTCATTTGTTGCTGTCGCCTATCTTTGTACGTAATCAGGCAAGTTTAGAACCTTCGGGCTTTTGAATGACCAAATATAGGGTAGAAGGGGGATTTCTCCCCAAAATGAATAAGGAATATGGATTTTCTTCGCAATGCTTTTAAGAAATACACCGGCGTTCTCCGCGGATTCAAGGCGGTGTATGTGATCAATAATATATTACAGTTTGGACGTCTTCGCCGGAATGCCAAACTGTATCGTAAGTATGGGATCAACAAAAGTGTGATAAGTCCGATTGGAAGTAAAGATATTACCACCCACAGCGAAGATATTCCCTGGCTGGATAAACCCGACGGGAGAGACAAGTTGTTGGCTTCCGCCGAATTTCAATCCTTCTCAAAGGAGGTCCGGGATGCTATTCTGAATTTTGTAGATAAGGGCTTTCTCATACTCAAAGGCTTTTACAATCAGGATCAGGTGGATGCTCTAAACAAAGAGATTGATCGTTTGCTGGATGAAGGCAAAACCGATTTCAATTATACCCGGCGAAAAGTGATGGATGCTTATAAGGTCTCTCCAATTATTGACAAGGAGTATTTTCGCAATCCGGAACTGATCCGGCTCCTCAATTTTATCATGGGAAAAAAGGTGATCCCCTTTCAAACGATCCACTTCCGGGAAGGTAGTGAGCAAAAAGCGCATTCCGACAGCATCCACATGACTACCGAACCCCTCGGTTATCTAATCGCATCCTGGACAGCCCTGGAAAAAATTCACGAAGACAATGGCCCCTTGTTTTATTATCCGGGCTCTCATCGTTTATCCTACCTCTTATGCCCGGATTACGAATCCGGTAATACCACGTTTACGATAGGATCAAAAAGTTATAAGAATTACGAAGAAGCTATGGCTGCGTTGATCGAACGGGAAGGGCTTCAAAAATCGTACTTCTATGCGGAGCCCGGAGATATTCTGCTATGGCATGCCAACCTGCTACATGGCGGCAGCCCGATCAATAAACCGGGAAGTACCAGGAGGAGTATGGTTGCCCACTATTTCTGCGAAGGAGTAGTCTGCTACCACGAGATCTCTCAGCGACCGGCGATTATTTAAGTTTCGTTTAATGCGTTTGATACGTTTAACTCCTTTGACACGAATCAAACGGAATTCCGTCCTAAAAAAAGCTTAAATCGTAGAATGTATATGGTGGGCTGTGGTTTTTCGTTTTTCTTTGTAGAGAACAAAATTACCACACCCAGCAGCACCCCATGTCCGAATTGGAGTATTCCAACATATGGACCCGTATTCAGGGCTCTGACCAGGCCGCGCTGAAAGCCCTGTTTCAGGATCAGTTTCCGTCTGTTTGTCAGGCAATCTATCGCCTTGTCAAAGATCAGCATCTCACCCGTGATCTGGCTCAAAATGTATTTATCAAACTCTGGGAAAAGCGCGAAGACCTTCAAATCACTTCTTCGCTGCCCGCTTACCTGCGACGTATGGGCACCAACGAAGCCCTGATGCATTTGCGCAGTAAAAAAAGCTGGAGTACAGATATTGACGAAATCCCCGATCAGGTAGACGAGCGAAGTCCGGAAGATGAAATGCTGGGAGGAGAACTATCCGGACAAATCACAGAAGCAATTGATGCCCTGCCGCCTCGTTGCCAGACTATTTTCAAATTGAGCCGATACGAAGAGTTGTCGTATCGCGAGATTGCCCACGAACTTTCCCTTTCGGTGAAAACCGTAGAAAACCAGATGGGGAAAGCGCTGAAGCTGCTTCGGGTTCAGGTGGGTGCCTACCTCAATGATCCCTGATTTTGCCTGGCTTTTCACCGACCTCAAAAAAAAAATAAACTTTTTTTTTCAGGGGAGATAGGGGTAGTTCCTCCTTGCCTGCATCTAACACATGAAAGCGCGATTGAAGTGACGAAGCATGATCAATATGACAACCTGATCGCCCAATATCTGACCGGCGAGATTTCTCCGGCAGAAAAAAGCGAGCTAATGACCTGGGTGGAAGCATCCACGGCCAACAGGGAATACTTTGACCATATGCAAGCGCTTTGGGGGGCGGCCGAGCCACCCGCCACAGAGTTCTTTGAAAAGAATTGGGAATCTTCCTGGGATAAAGTAGAAGAAGCCATCCAGCCTGTTGCTAAAGTGCGGAGGCTGAGAGGCCGTTTTTTCCGGATGCAACTTGCGGCGGTACTCCTGATCGGAATCGGTTTGTCGTTCTGGTATTTCTTCCTGCAGGAAGGAGAGCCGGAGTGGAAGACCATTCAGACGGCTTCTGCCGAAAAAACAGAGGTTTTGCTGCCAGACAGCAGCCGGGTATGGTTGAATGCCAACAGCCAGCTGCGATACGATCCTGAATTTTCAGATCGGGTAGTCTGGCTCGAAGGCGAAGGCTTTTTTGATGTAACCCATCAGGCAGGCGCTACTTTCAGCATTCGAAGCGGGGAAGCCGTGACCACCGTTTTGGGGACCTCTTTTAATGTGCGTGCTTATCCCGAAGAGAAAAAAATATCTGTAAGTGTGGTAACAGGAAAGGTGCAGCTTGCTAATGCTGTCGACACCAAGGAGGCAGTGGTTTTGCAGGCAGGACAGTCCGCTTCGCTCGACGAAGCCAAAAAATCACCCGAAATAGACGAGGAGCCGGCTGTAAATGCACCCTCCTGGCACACACAGGTTCTGCGTTTTGACGATGAGCTGATGCTCGAAGTAGTGCAGGCGCTGGAAATGCAGTTTGGCAAAGAAATTCGCCTGGATAATCCGGCAATCGGCAACTGCCATTATACCGGAAACTTCAAAACAAATGATCTGACAGAAATAATGAATGCGCTTTCTTTTGCGCTCCGGCTGGAGATGGAAACACGCGGCGATTCAATTGTATTAAGCGGAGAAGGTTGTAACCAATGATGAAACATTTGCTCATACTGGGATGCTGGTTTATTTGCGCTTCCGCGAATGGGCAATCTGTTTTGCAGCAACTGGTCTCCGTTGAATATGACAACTGGCCGTTGCAAGTAGCTCTTTCGGATCTGGATCAACGCTATGGACTTACTTTTTCCTACAGCAGCGATCTGATTCAGATGGATGTGCCGGTAACCGCAAGTTATCAACGCACGGAATTGTATGTGGTCCTGGATGAGGTTTTTGAGCAGTCTAATATTGATTATGCCGAAATGAACGGCCTGATCATTCTGCGAAACAAACCCCTCAAACGCGAAACAATAACCGACAATAGGGAGTCGTCCATTGACAATGAGGAATTGCAGAAACTGGAAGAATTGCAAACAATGATTCCGCCAGACAGGCCTCCACATTATGCCTTTGAACCGGTAGGCCTGAAAGCCTATACTTCTGTAAAGCGACAACCGGTGGTGCAAAAACTGCCGCAACCAGACTGGGCCATTCTTCGCAATACCAGTCTTTACGGCAAACCCGGCCCAATGGTGGTACAGGCATCCGTGGTACCCTATCTGGGAAACTACATGGAAGTGAGCGACGACATTACTGCCAACCTGTCTTTTAACCTGATCTGGGGTGTGACCGGAGGCATTGAAGGCATGGAATTAAGTCCTGGCGTGAATGTAACAATGGGCCACATGCGCGGATTGCAAATGGGCGGATTGGCAAATGTAGTTACCGGTCCGGTACACGGCGCACAAATAACGACCGGCATGAATGTGTCAGAGGCCTACACCCATGGTCTGCAAATGGGAGGAGTTAGTAACCACAGCCGCATATTACAGGGAGCCCAAATCGCCGGGGTAGCAAATGTAGTTGTCTGGAGAGCCGGTGGCTTTCAACTCGCTGGCGTCTGTAATATTGCCGGCGGACGAAAAAGTTCGGTAACACAGATCAGCTCGCTGTTTAATGTAAACCGGGGAACCTCAGGATTTCAAACAGCCGGTTTGATCAATATCTCCGGTGATGTAAAGACCGGTCAGGTGAGTTTGATCAATGTAGCCAAAGAAGTAGACGGTTTTCAGCTGGGACTCATAAACATTGCAGATACAGTAGCCGGCCCAAGCATTGGCTTGCTAAATATCGTAAAGCGCGGGTACAACCGATTTGATATTTCTTCATCGGAAGTGCTATGGGTTCAGGGAGGCTGGGCCCTTGGTTCGCCCCGGTTTTACAATTTGATCCAGGCGGGCTACCGCGGCTCAGACGGTCGGGCAAACGCCAGTTGGGGACTGGGTTACGGAATTGGGACCCGTTTATTTACCGGTAAACGCTGGATTGGCAATACGGAGATCTATCTCTGGCATATAAATGAGGAGGCTGTTTGGACGAGAAAAACCAACTGGCTGGGACAATGGCGCTGTCTTTTTGAGAAAGAAAAAGGCTTTATGCGGCACTTATACTTTGGCCCGGTGATAAATATTTCAGCTTCAAAGCTGAATGCAACAGAAAATGGATTGGAGGGCAGCAAGTTGGCGCCTTACGATTTGTTGGACACAGAGATTTCCAATACTAAAATAAAGGGGTGGATTGGCTTTAATGCCGGATTCCGGTTCTAGAAATCCATCTCAAAGAGTTGATGCTCTTATTGCCTTTCGGCGAAAATGTACTGCCGATAGACTGGGAGCTTTATGCCCAAACCGAATTGGTAGCGGGTATTGTAATGATTTAAACCTTAAACGATGAAGCGAATTATTTTTCTATTGAGTCTTGTTTGCTGTGCCCACTTCATGCAGGCACAGGACAACACCTTGTTGGGGCGCTCCGGGCGCTTCGGAATTTTCGTTAGCCCTATGATCGAATCCGGCATGATAGGCGGCGAAAGAGCGAATCTGCCGGGAGCCGGACTGGCTTTCGTTATCGGCAATGGATTCCTGGGAGTATATACAGCTGCCGGCATAGAATTGGATCCGATTATCGACGGGATTGCTCCGGAGCAGATTGACATGCTCCAGGCAGGATTGTGGCTGGGATATACACCCGGTCAAAATGCCCTGATCCACCCAATCTTCGATTTTAAAGCGGGATGGGGAGCCATAGATTTTGACTATGACGATCTCGATGATCCCGTTCTGAATGATTTTTTCGACATCAACGATTTTGATGAAGTAGACAATGTCGTGGTATTTCAACCGGCTATCGGATTGGAAATGAATGTAACCAGTTTTTTGCGCATTCATTTTAATGCGGGTTACCGCTGGACCGAAGGGGTCAATCAACCCAGTTTGAGCGATTCAGATTTCAGCGGCTGGAGTTATACTGCCGGATTAAAACTTGGTTTCTTTGGTTGGGATAACAGACGTTACCACCACCATCACCACAATAAGCGGCACAGCTATTTTTGGTAGAACTTAATTAATCACAAAAAATCACCCGAAATAAAAAATTATGAAAAATCAATTGTTTGCAGCTCTTCTGGGGCTGATCATGTTCTCCTCAACTTCTTGTCTTTATTTTGACGACGGTAATATTTTTAATTGTGTAAACGGGGATGGCCCCGTAGAAACTTTCGAATTGGATATTGAGCCATTTACCGGTATTGAAATGTCTGGTTCTATGGAAGTATATATTACGCAGGGACCAAATCAAAGTGTATTTATTGAAGGGCAGGAAAATATCGTAGATCTTATTGACAATGATGTAAACAGCGGTGTTTGGGATATCGATTTTGAAGGATGCGTGCACAGTCACGACGAAGTAAAGGTTTATATCACCGTTCCGGAGATGAACTACGTAAAACTCTCTGGTTCCGGTAAGATCGTTAGCGAAACATTTTTAAATACAGAAGATTTTGTGTTGCGTTTGTCGGGCTCCGGAGAAATTGATCTCGCTCTTGAAGTGGAAGATATCGACGGGAAAATTTCCGGTTCCGGTGAAGTGAAATTGGAAGGAATCGCGGAGTCAAATGATTTTAGTATTACCGGCTCGGGCGATATTGAAGCTTTTGGTTTGGAAACGCAGAAAACCGAAATCAAAATTAGCGGAAGCGGCAATGCGGAAATTCTTGCTAATGAAATTCTAGATGTAAAAATTACGGGGAGCGGCGATGTTTTTTACCGCGGTTATCCGGTAATTAGTGTTGATATTACCGGTTCAGGTGATCTGGTAGACGCCAATTAAAAACAGAAAAAAGCAAGTATGGAAACGCTGTTGGAGTTAAAAGGCTTCGACAGCGTTTTTCTTTTGAATTTGTAGAAAGAAAAAAGCAGAGGCCCGGCGCAAAGCGCGGGCCTCTTTGTTTAGGGTGTTTATTCCGGCGCCTGGGAAACGAAGGGTGTTATCAGTCGCCAGTTTCGGTTCTGGTGTATTGAAATTCAATACAAACCAACCCTAATGTCAGCTGGAAACAGCTGAAAAAGGTATTGTTTCTTTCACGGGTAAAACAAAAGTGGCAGGGGGTAGCCCATTAACTAATGTTCATTTAAAAAAGGGTTTAAGTTGTACTTCCAATAAAATGCGACTGACCAGCATTGATCAATCAAGTGCCTTTTCGGTACATGGGATTGGATTTCCTCGGTTTGAGGGTAATCGGTAAAAAGGAGAGTTCGGATTTCAAGGTGTGAATAAACACGGTTGCGTGGGATCAAATATAAGAACTTCCACCAAGCTTTCAAATTTTCTGTTGAAGATGATGAATTAACCAGTCAGTTTGTAATCCCAAACCCAATTCAGACAGGTAAAAAAGTGCGGAAGGAATCGTTAATCCGAGGCCGGTAAATAAAAATACGAGATCCCATTCGCGTAAAGCGGAAAAAACCGACAGGCAGATTCCTGCGATTACAAATACCCCCCAAATGATTTGGCGGATTCGTTGTTTTATGCGAAAGGGTTGGGCAGATTCCAGCAAGCTTTTATCCGTTTTTGTCTGATGCAACTTTCTGCTTTCCAGCCAGGACCACAAACCGATGAGAAGGGGCAGCGTAAGGGCATTTTTCATTTGAGCCAGCCAGCCATTCGGAATAAATACAAAGCCGGCGGTGATCAGACCCAGAAGTATGATTAAGCATACTCCAATGCCGATCAGCCACTTCTTTAGAAACTTCCGATATGGCCGGCTGTGCTCCACCAATTATTTCTTTGAAGATAAATGGGCTTCAAAAGCCTGATCGAGCAAGGATTCATCCGGAATGTTGGGGATGGTCACCTGTAGGCCCGGGTATTGTTCCATGGTGCGCTTGATGGTGTCGATGGCATGTGGATTTCGTGCCCAACTGCGGCGGGCAATGCCATTGTTTACATCCCAGAACAACATGGACCGCAGTTTTTCTGCACTGGCCTCTGTGCCGTCGAGTACCATACCAAAACCGCCATTAATCACTTCTCCCCAGCCTACACCGCCACCATTGTGAATTGACACCCAGGTTGCTCCCCGGAAACTATCCCCAATGACATTGTGTACGGCCATGTCAGCTGTAAAGCGAGAGCCGTCATAAATGTTGGCCGTTTCGCGGAATGGACTGTCGGTGCCGGAAACATCGTGATGGTCGCGTCCCAAAACGACCGGAGCAGAAAGCTCGCCGGAGGCAATGGCTTCATTGAATGCCATCGCAATGCGGATTCTTCCTTCCGAGTCTGCGTATAAGATTCTGGATTTGCTGCCTACCACCGGAATATTATCATCAGCAGCTTCAATCCAGGTGAGATTGTCTTTCAGCTGAGATTGAATGTCATCCGGCGATTCCCGGATCATTTCTTTGATTACGCGGGCTGCGATGGCGTCGGTCTTGTCGAGGTCTTCTTTCTTGCCGGAAGTACAAACCCAGCGGAAAGGTCCAAAACCATAATCAAAGCACATGGGCCCCATGATATCTTCCACATAAGAAGGGTAGATGAAGGTGCCTTCGGCCTCATTTTTCCAGATGTCAGCCCCGGCTTTGCCTGCCTCAAACAGGAAAGCATTGCCGTAATCCCAGAAGTACATGCCCCGCTCACTCAGTGTGTTGATGGCAGCTACATGGCGCTTTAAGGTACTGCGCACTTCTGCCATGAATTTGAGCTTGTCGCGGTCAAGCAGTTGTTTCGCTTCCGCGAATGTGTATCCGATCGGGCAGTAGCCGAGGTCGTCAATATTGTGCAGGGAGGTTTGATCGCTGCCCAGCTCAATGTCAATATTCTCTTTGACCAGTTTTTCCCAAAGCGCTACAATGTTGCCGTGGTAGACAAGCGCTACCGCTTCTTTATTTCGACGGGCTTCCTCCATACGGATGATGAGGTCGTCGAGATTGCTGTAAACGTGTTCTTTTTTGATGTAACCGTCGGTGACACGTTGCTGTACGGCATCATCGTCCACTTCTGCAATGACACCTACGGCACCGGTGATCACGGCAGCGAGTGCCTGAGCTCCGGACATACCACCGAGACCGGAGGTGATATAGATGTGTCCGCCAAGGTTGTCTTTGCCCAGGTTCATTTTACGGCCTGCATTCAGCAGGGTGATCGTTGTACCATGTACAATCCCCTGTGGCCCGATATACATGAAAGAGCCTGCGGTCATTTGTCCATAGGAGGTTACGCCCAGCGCATTGTATTTATTCCAGTCGTCTTTGGAAGAATAGTTAGGGATCATCATGCCATTGGTCACGACAACCCGTGGTGCGCCCGCATGCGAAGGAAACAAACCCAGCGGATGTCCGGAGTAGAGCACGAGTGTCTGCTCATCGGTCATTTCGGCCAGGTATTTCATGCTAAGGCGGTACTGTGCCCAGTTCTGAAAGACGGCACCGTTGCCTCCGTAAGTGATCAATTCGTGTGGGTGCTTGGCTACTTTTGGATCCAGGTTGTTCTGGATCATCAGCATGATGGAGGCTGCTTGTCGCGATTTGGCCGGATATTCTTCGATAGCCCGGGCATGCATGGGGTAATCCGGACGCAAGCGATGCATGTAAATACGTCCGTATTTTTCCAGTTCCTCAGCAAATTCAGGGGCGAGTACGGTGTGCTGTTCCGGCTTAAAATAGCGGAGTGCATTTTGCAGGGCCAGTTTTTTTTCTTTATCGGTCAATACGCCTTCGATGATCCGCTTGGGTGCATGACTGACGGAAGGGTCGAGTGGTTTTGCTTCCGGCAATTGCTCCGGTATCCCCTCGAGTATTGATTCGTGAAAAGTATTCATGGTCGGGCTCGTTTTAATTTGATGCAAAAATAGCCCTTTGAGATTGCTAATTGGGAATGTTGAATGGAGAATGTAGAATTTTTAATTCTTATGTTTTAATTTTTAATTAGGCGAAGTCGAGCAGGCAGGCAAAACGGCAGGACGTTGTTCCTCACGTATTAAACACTTAAAACGTATCAAACGAACTAACCTTTAACCCTGTTCATCGCCATGGCCTTTAGCATCCAGTTGGGAAGCGGTTTCTTCGGATCGCGTTTGCGGAGATCAATATAAAAGCCCAGTTTTTTGGCTACGGGTACTTTTAGGGTTTCCACAAATTCGATGAGGGCACCGTCGGGGTCTTCGATGTAGGAGAAATTTCCGGCTGCTTCGCCCATGTCGAAAACATCGCGGTCGGCAGCACTGTCGATGGTAAAGGCGTAGCCCTTTTCTTTGCAGAGAGCACGCATCTTATCCATGCCGACGATGTCGAAACAAAGGTGAATGAAACCCGGGTCTCCCCAAAGACGGTTTTCATAGATTTTGCGTGCCTGGTAATCAATAGCTTGTACCAGCTCGATTTCTGTTGGGCCCAACATCTTGCTGAAAGCTCCCTGGCGTGGCTGACTGTGCCGCAGCAATACCCGGCGTACTTTGTTTTTTCCACCCGGCAACTCGGCCAGATCATCAAAAGTGTCTGTTTTGTCATAGACCACTTCGTCGTAGCCGAGGATATCGGAATATACTTCGCGAGATTTTTCAATGTTGCTTACTCCGATTATGCTTCCATAAACTCCTCCATTTACCGGCTGGGAGCGGAAGAATTCGGTGGCAGGTACCAGTTGCAGGATATTGCCGTAAGGGTCTTTGAGAAAGAAGTGTTTGTTGCCTGCCGGATCGGCTTGAGGAGCACCGAGCACTTCAAGGCCGGCATTTTTATATTCGGCGAAAGCCCTGGCCGTATCCCGGCATTTAATCTTCAGAACGAACAATCCCAGATCGCCTAATTGCGGTTGAAAATCGGGATAAGTTGGCGTATGGTCGGTATGTTGCCAGATTTCCAGTCCGCCACCACCAGCGCGGGAGAGCGTCAGTATCGCATGGCGGGCTTTGGGGGTGCCGGCTGTATAGGGCAGCATGAGGTTGGCCACGGCTGCTTCCTCAAAAACTTTGATGTCGATCTCGAGGTGTTTGCGATACCATTTCCAGGCTTCGTGTACATCGGTTACACCAATTCCCATTTGTTGGATTCCGCTGATGATGGGTCGTTCCATGACATTTTACATTTATGAGCCGCGAAGTTACAAATTGCCGGGGAGGCAGAAAAGAAAAAGGTGGTTCCGGAAACCGAAACCACCTGGTATGTAGATTGCTTTAAAAGCCTTATAAAGTTACTGCTTTACAGCCACCTTGTCAACACTAACGGTTGCATAGTAGCCAGAGTGCAGTTTTTCACGAATGGCTTTGAATGCCTCGATCGTCACGTCGATGTCTTCCATGGTGTGGGAAGCAGTCGGAATCAGACGGAGGAGGATCATGCCTTTCGGGATAACCGGATATACAACGATGGAGCAGAAGATGCCGTAATTTTCGCGCAGGTCGTTAACCAGTGCCATGGCATATACTTCATCTCCTTCGAGGTAAACAGGCGTTACACAGCTGTTTGTGTTGCCGATATCAAAGCCTGCTTCTTTCAGCCCGCCCTGGAGGGCATTTACATTCTCCCAGAGTTTGGCTTTGTGTTCCGGTTGGGTGCGCAACATTTCCAGACGCTTGAGGTCGCCGATTACAAAAGGCATCGGGAGTGACTTGGCAAACATCTGTGAGCGCATATTGTATTTCAGGAATCGCATGATGTCCTTTGGTCCGGCAAGGAATGCTCCGATGCTGGCCATGGATTTTGCGAAAGTGGAGAAATACACATCGATCTCGTCTTGTACGCCTTGCTCTTCTCCGGCACCTGCACCGGTTTCACCCAGTGTACCGAATCCGTGCGCATCGTCTACGAGGAGACGGAATGGATAATGCTCTTTAAGGGCAACGATTTCCTTCAGTTTACCCTGATCGCCGCGCATTCCGAATACACCTTCGGAAATTACGAGGATGGAGCCGCCTGTTTTCTCAACGATACCAACGGCACGTTTCAGGTTTTGCTCCAGTTTATCAATGTTGTTGTGCTCAAAGGCAAAACGCTTACCCTGATGCATCCGCACACCGTCGACGATACAAGCATGGCTTTCAGCGTCATAAACTACCACGTCTTTGCGGTCAAGCAAAGCATCGATAGCAGACATGATACCCTGATAGCCGAAGTTTACCAGAACAGCAGATTCTTTCTGTACAAATTCGGCCAACTCTTGCTCCAGCTTGCCATGATATTCTGTATTTCCAGACATCATACGAGCGCCCATTGGATAGGCGAGTCCCCAGTCGCGGGATGCTTCCTCGTCGATCTTACGGACTTCCGGATGGTTTGCGAGGCCGAGGTAATTGTTGATACTCCAACAAACGACCTCTTTGCCGTTAAACATCATTCGGTTTGCGAGTTCTCCTTCCAGTTTTGGAAAGATGTAATACCCTTCAGCTACATCAGCCCATTTCCCGAGCGGACCGGGATTTGATCTGATCTTTTCGAATAGGTCTTTCATGTTTACATTTTTTTTGTTGTCGCTATTTTCGGCCTTTGCCTTTCGGCGAATAACGACCAATACTTGCTACCGCCAGGGAAAAAGCGCTTTTATAGCAGATTTTAAGGCCTTTTTTTAGAATACTGCCAACGCCTGCTTTCCCCGTAGCCCGGGCAAAGGTCTAAAATTATACGTAAATAGAAGTGTTTTGGGGGGTGATTTTAATTGGAGGGGCTAAAGAAGAAGCCCGGTCCTGAATCAGGCCGGGCTATATGCAGATTGTTTGCTTTCTTATAAAGGATTACTCCATGAATCCCTGCTCGCGCATCCACTCATCATTGAAAATCTTGTTGAAGTACTTGCTTCCGTGATCGGAAAACAGTACAACTACCAGATCATTCGGCTTAAGCCTGTCAGCGATCTCAAATACTCCCTGAAGAGCCGCTCCGCTGGAATAACCGGCAAGAATGCCTTCTACTGTAGCGAGCTCACGAGCGCGATGCGCAGCTTCATCGTCTTTTACTTTTACAAATTCATCTACCAGGTCAAAGTCAACATTGGCAGGTATGATGTTTTTACCTACTGCTTCGAGCTTGTAAGGATAAATTTCGTTTGGATCGAATTCGCGGGTTTCGTGGTATTTTTTCAATACAGATCCATAAGCGTCTACTCCGATCACATTGACATCCGGCTTCTTGTTTTTCAGGAAGCGGGCCGTGCCGGTGAGTGTTCCGCCGGTTCCACAGGCTGCAACATAATAAGTGATGTTTCCACCTGATTGCTGCCAAATCTCCGGGCCGGTAGTGCGGTAATGCGCTTCGGCATTATCTGTATTGTAATATTGGTTGATGTAGTATGAATTTGGAATCTCCTCATTCAACTGCTTGGCAAGCGAGTAGTAGGATTCCGGATCCTCCGGTTTTACGTTGGTCGGACAGATACGCAGATCGACACCCAATGCTTTGAGCGCCATTTGTTTCTCATCCGATATTTTTGCCGGAGCAGTAAGAATACAACGGTATCCTTTCACTGCGCAAACCATGGCTACGCTGTAGCCGGTATTTCCCGAGGTAGATTCAATCACTGTACCGCCGGGCAACAATTTGCCACTGCGTTCTGCCTTCTCGATCATGAGAAGGGCAATACGGTCTTTCGCCGAAAGGCCGGGATTGAAGGACTCTACTTTTGCCAAAACAGTACATGGCAAATCTGCTACGATCTCATTCAGGCGAATCATTGGCGTTTGGCCAACAGCCTGAAGGATGCTGTCGTAGTAGGTCTTTACGGGCATTTGCTGATTATAAGTCATAGACTCTTATTTTCAGGTTTGTCTGGGTCGGGCAGTATGGCTTTATCCCATCAGGGACACAACTTCATACGATACAAATGTAACAATCTTAGTGTTGTAGCCATATTTTCATAAAATGATTCGAAATTTTTATGAAATATCAAAAAACACCCCTGTTTAACGCTTAATTATTGAGGTATTCGTGAAAAATGTTGACAGTTTTAAAAAGTATGTAATTGTGTCGGAGGGCTAAATCCGTAGCTTGAAAAGGCCATTTATTGGAGGCCGTATTGTTTTAAAATTCGGCGGGCCAGAGAAGCTTTATGGGTTTCATCGGAGCCATCGTAAATACGGGCGGCTCTTTCCTGGCGGTAGTAGAATGAAAGGAGGCTGTCGTCGGTAAGCCCCAGTGCACCATGCGTTTGTATACTGTGGTCGATAACCTTCAGAAGCATGTCTGAGGCCAGAAATTTTATGGCTGAAATGGCTTCCCGGGCGGATTTTTGTCCGTGGTGTTCCATTTGCCAGGCCGTGTGCATCACCATATATCTTACTGAATCGATTTGTGCGCGTGACTCGGCAATCCATTGTTGCACCATCTGTTTGTTTCCGAGGGATTTGTCCGGACTGATCTTTCGACTTACCGCCCTTCTGCACATCAAGTCAAAGCAGCGCTCGGCAATTCCGATCCAGCGCATGCAGTGGTGTATACGGCCGGGCCCCAGGCGTTCCTGTGCTATTTGGAATCCGCGGCCGGCTTCGCCCAGGAGATGGCTTTGCGGAACCCGTACTTTTTCCAGCCGTACCTCGCTGTGCGACATCCAGCCAGCCCCGCTATGCCCCATGACGGGTATATTCCTGATTATCTGGAAGCCGGGATTGTCGGCAGGTACCAGAATCATACTGGCTCGCTGATAAGGGTTGGGGTTGTCGGGATCCGTGAGGCACATTACAATGGCAAAGGCAGCTCCGTCTGCACCGGTGGTAAACCATTTGTGTCCATTTAGGACAAAATGGTCGCCTTCTTTCTCGGCCGTGGTGGTCATTAGTAAGGGGTTGGATCCGGCATTGCCGGGCTCTGTCATGGCAAAGCAACTGCGGATCTTCCCTTCAGTAAGGGGCGTGAAAAATTGCTCGCGCAAATCTCCTTCGGCGTAAGCCATCAATAACTCCATATTTCCGGCATCCGGAGCCTGGCAGTTGAAGAGATAATGCCCGTAGGGTGTAGTACCCAGAATTTCTCCGATCTGGGCTACTTCGGGAAGGCTCAATCCGGGGCCACCCAGTTCTTTGGGAAGGTAGAGGTTCCAGGCCCCTGTCTGGCGGGCAAGGTCTCTTTTTTCGCCCAGCAGCAATTCTGCTTCCAGCCAGTCCATGTGGAGCAATTTATGCTCGATGGGGTAGATTTCTTCTTCCAGGAAGGTCTTTACGGCTTTTCCCAGGTTTTCCAGGGCATCATTGCTGAAAACGGATATCATATTATACTTTATTGAAAGTCAATTGCTTGTAAAAAAACTGACTTTGGAGTTCTTATGTAGACAATTTTTAAATGTAGTTAGATTTTTGTGGTTTCATTTGCTTTTTCTATCATTGATTGATCCTTTGACCCAACATGCATCCCGCTACCTTCCGGGATTAATCTGATTCCTTCATGATGAATTCGATCTATGAAGAGCATGAGGCGTATTGCCAAAGAGAACCAAATATTGGATGCCGCAGAACGCATATTTTCTGAAATTGGCTTTCGAAACACCAGAATGGAAGACATCGCCCGGGAGATCGGGATGAGTAAAGGTTCGGTTTATTTCTACTTTGAAAGTAAGGAAAACCTTTACATGGCTGTTACTTATAGAGCTTTTGAGGAGCTGATAAGAGGGTACAAAGCTTGTAGCGCTTCCACTAAAGATGAGAATGGAAAGACTGCTGTTGTAGAGCTTTTCAGGTATCATTTGGATTTCTGTGAAAACCAACCAGGCTATTATGCCCTGCTCATGAATTACATGAGTCTGGCAAGAGCGGAAGAAGAAAAGAACGCTGATATGGCTTTGAGCGAGGCCATGCGGGATAGTACCTATTTCCGAAAGATCCGGAATCTGCGCGATCTACCACTTGAAATAGTAGTGAGTGAGATTGTCAGGGGACAGGAAGATGGCAGTATCCGTAACAAGAAACACCCGCACTTATTGTATTTGTCGGCCTGGGCACAGGTTGCCGGTTTTACCGAAATACGTTCTACCAGTCGAAAGAACCGAAAATCTACGGTGCTGAATGTATCGGTTGCCGAGTGGCGGGAATATACGTTTGAGTTGATGAGTCGTGTGCTGGACGATCTGGCAGCATAGGTTTATTCGTACAACCGACTAATTCGGCCTTTTTCCAGTGCTAAAATGCCATTGTTTGCGCATGCTTTTACTATGTGAAGCAAGGCCTCAAAGCGCTTATCCTTGCTGTTACCTTGTTTGTAGCGGGCATAGATTTGTTGAGCGATAACACCCACTTTAAATAGTCCGAACAGGTAGTAAAACTGCAAATCTTTCGGCTCGGTGCCGGTAGCAGAAAAGTACATTTGAGCCACTTCCTCCCGGTTTGGGTTGCCCGGCATCCAACTCAGGTTATAGGGGTATAATAATTTGGGATCCCCTGCTTCTGCCCAGTAGGCAAGACTGGTTCCCAGATCCATTAAGGGATGTCCTACTGTAGCCATTTCCCAGTCGAGGACAGCGATGATCCGGGCAGGATCTTTGGGGTCAAATACGAGGTTATCGTATTTATAATCATTGTGTATCAATGCTGTTTTTGTGCCTTTCGGCGAATGTTTCTGAATCCAGTCAGCCAACAATTCCATTTTCTCGAGATCATCGGTTTTTGCCTGGAAATATCTTTTGGTCCATCCGGCCGTTTGTCTTTGAATATAGCCTTCAGGTCGGGCAAGGGATTCAACGGTTTCCGGGCTTAGGTTTATTTGGTGGAGATCGGCCAGGTTTTTGATGAGCGCCTTTGCCATTTTGGTCCAGGGGAGTTTGCCTTTCGGCGGATTGCTGCCGCGGAGGATCAACCCATTAATTCGTTCCATAATGAAAAAGGGAGCCCCAATTACAGAGGAGTCGGCACAATAATGAACCGGAGCCGGAATAGCTGTGTAATGGGGTTGGATGGCACGCAGGATTTTATATTCCCGCTCCATATTGTGTGCTGATTTAATGTTGGCGCCTTTCGGCGGAAGCCGCAAAACAAAATCGGTATGACTGGTCTTCAGCAGGAACGTCAGATTGGAAAATCCGCCTGGAAACTGGCGGATTTCCCGAATTGTATCTATTGAGGGTACCTGTTTATCGAGGTATGCCTGCAGGGCAGTTTGGTCAAAGCGGTTTTCCGCTCGAACAGGAATGGCAGAATCTGTTTCCCAAGGTTTTTCCATAAAAGCAATTTGTGGAAAACCAAGTTACAGAAAATTCATTCGGCGAAAGCCTCAGAATTAAAACCTGCTACGGAACGTAAAATAAGGTGTTGCAGGTTTAGAGATTGGCATCAAAGTTTACCAGCTGAACAAAACGTTCTACCCGATTGATGATGTCTGCTCGTGAAAGGCCTTTGAGGCGTTCGATGGCAAACTTTTCAACACAGAAGGAAGCCATTGCTGAGCCGTAAATTACCGCACGCTTCATATTCTCAAAGGAGAGATCTCCTGTCTCAGAAAGATAACCGATGAAACCACCAGCGAAAGTATCGCCTGCGCCTGTTGGGTCATAGACTTCTGCAAGCGGAAGGGCAGGAGCAAAAAAGATTCGACCTTCGTGGAAGAGTAAAGCTCCGTGCTCGCCTTTTTTGATCACGAGATATTTGGGACCCATTTCGATGATTTTCTCAGCGGCTTTAACGAGGGAATATTCCCCGGAAAGTTGGCGGGCTTCTTCATCGTTAATAACAAGTACATCGATTTGCTTGATCACTTCGAGGAGGCTGTCCATAGCCGTATCCATCCAGAAGTTCATGGTATCCATCACGATTAGTTTCGGACGGCCGTTGAGCTGGTTAATTACCTGTTGTTGTACAGCAGGAGTAAGGTTGCCCAGCATGACAAACTGTGCATCTTTATAAGCTGCGGGCAGGGTAGGATTGAAATCGGCAAGTACGTTGAGTTGGGTGTCGAGGGTGTCGCGGGCATTCATGTTGTCGTGGTACCGACCGGCCCAGAAAAAGGATTTCTCACCTTCTTTTCGCTGAAGTCCTTCGAGGTTTACACCGCGGGAGGAAAGGTAATCCAATTCTTCCTGCGGGAAATCATCACCGATTACTGAAACGAGGTTGATGTTATCTGTAAAGTAGGATGCCGCGAGGCTGATGTAAGTAGCTGCACCACCAATAACCATGTCTGCTTTACCAAGAGGAGTTTCAATAGAGTCGAAGGCTACGGTGCCAATTGTAAGTAAGGACATACCCGAATCGCTTGTTTTTAGGGCCCTGAGAGGCGCTTTGAGAAAAAAATCATTAAAAGTTTAGACAAATATTGCACTTTTATAATGAATAATATAACTTTGCCTCGCCTTTTGAAGAAAGGGCCATTGAGACTAAGATAAAATCTCAAATTTAGCCTCCTTAGCTCAGCTGGTTAGAGCGGCGGACTGTTAATCCGTAGGTCCAAGGTTCAAGTCCTTGAGGAGGCGCAAAAAGCAAAAGCCCGGTTATCCGTCAGGATGATCGGGCTTTTTGTTTTCCAACATTTTTCTTTTCAGTACAGACCCAATTTATTGGGCCCATACAGAGCTATTAGGCAGCGATCTTCTCCTCACGAAAAGAATTTCGTGATCATCTTTCCTACTAAATAAATAATGGGGAAACAAGCCAGGCAGAAAATGCCGGTAAGGATTGAGCTTCCATTATGGGGCTGATTAGGTTCTACATTATCAGATTGAGTAGCCTGGGCGGATTGGATATTTGGTTTTACCATGGGTGTCATTTAGCTTAGGTATCCATAAGAGTCCAAAAAATCCGATTTTCCATTTATTTGTCCAATTTATTTTTCGGCGAAAGCCAAAAATCGGGTAATAGTGCCTAATGGATTGCAGAAAACACCCTGATTTATTTAAGCTTTCAGGTACTTGAAGCCCTTTTCAACAGGCTGGCGGAAACGAGTGTAGAGTAACCAGGCAGCGACCAATCCGAGGGTATTTGCCAGGGAGTCAAATAGATCGGCTCCTCTGCCAGGGATGTAGGATTGTGCTATTTCTGTAAGTATGGCCAGGACTGCTCCCCAAAGCAACCAAATTCCGGACTTCTCCCGAGATGCAAACATCAGATTAAGTCCCAATACCAGATACATGCAAAAGTGAATCACTTTATCGAGGTGAAATCTGATGGGCTCACCACCGCCGGGTTTAAGTGTAAAAAACAAAAGCACCACCAGGACGGGGAGCAGGTAACGATTTCTGCGAGGCATAATTCGAAAGTGCTTATTCTTTATTTGCCAGTTGGCCACAGGCTGCATCAATGTCTTTTCCGCGGCTGCGTCTTACGGTGACCATAACATCATTGTCGCGGAGGTAGGCGGCAAAACGGTCCAGCTGATCTTCCTCAGATTTTACAAACTCCACACCTTCTACCGGATTGTATTCAATGATGTTGATTCTAACGGGAAAATGCTTGCAGAGTTTAACCAGATTAGCAGCATCTTCGAGGGTGTCATTAAAGTCCCGGAAAGCGATGTACTCGTAGCTAATGCGGTTTCGGGTAGTCTGATAGTAGTATTTGATCGCCTCCATCAGTACTTCGAGATTGTTCTGTTCATTGATTGGCATGATACGATCTCGTTTGACATCGTCTGCAGCATGGAGCGAGAGGGCCAAATTGACTTTCGTCTGATCATCGGCCAGTTTTCGTATCATTTTGGCGATTCCGGCAGTACTAACCGTGAGGCGTTTTGGAGACATGCCGAATCCGTCGGGATCGGTAATGCGCTCAATGCTGCCTATGACTTCGCGATAGGCGAGGAGTGGTTCTCCCATCCCCATATAGACAACATTGGTCAGGCGATGCCCAAAAACTTCTTCTGCCTGTCGGTTTACCATTACTACCTGATCGAAGATTTCAGCGGCATCCAGATTACGGAGGCGTTTCATTTTGCCGGTGGCACAGAAAGTACAACTCAGGCTGCATCCTACCTGGGAGGAAACACAAACCGTGAATCTGTTTTCGGAGGGAACCGGGATTAGGACAGATTCGATTAAATGTCCGTCGTGTAGTTTAAAGCGGGTTTTTATGGTACCATCTGCGCTTCTCTGAACCTTGTCTTCAGTGATCGAATTTATCACAAACTCCTCATTCATCCGGGCGCGTAAATCTTTAGGCAGATTGCTCATTTCGTCAAAGCTGACTGCGGCTTTTGTCCACAGCCATTCACGAATCTGCTTTGCCCGAAACCTGGGCATACCCTGCTCCAGTACCCAGTCGAGTATCTGGGATTCATCCATCTTCCTGATGTCGCGCTTCTCTTTTGCTTCGATCATGGCGCAAAGATAAGATTAATGCTACGATTGTGCAGGTTTGAGGCAGGAACAGCGACAGAGAATAATCGTTTAAAATGGATGTGTTAGGTTGAAATAAAAATCAAATAAATTGCATAATTATTTGGTTTTTAGGCATTTAGGTCCGAAATTTTTCAATTATCTGCTCAGGTTGCCGACCCGTCAGGTTGCCGACCCGTCAGGTTGCCGACCCGTCAGGTT
>JAAEZH010000056.1 GCA_018222965.1 Bacteroidota bacterium | reverse complement strand
TTATACAAATCTAAACAGCTTTTTTTATTCCCTTAAGTTGACGCCTATGCGATAGATATCGGGACGCTGAAAGCGAGACACTCCCAAAAAAATTCGCCGAAAGAGCGAATCAATGACTCCCCTCAGACCCAACGTCCGCACAGCGACGCTTTGGAGACAACCTTTCCACCCACTTCCGGGTTTTCCCTCTGTAAATTATTGAAAAATGCCACAAATAAAAGAATCCGCCACACAGACATTTGAGGAAAGCATGACTTTTGACAACTATGTCGATATGCTCAAAAAGCTGGTTGCGGAAAATAAAACCACGGGAGAAAACCAGTCGGAGAAGTATGTAAACTATACCCGACAAAACCTCCAGCGGAAACGCCGGGCGGCCAAGACCATGAAGATTACGCCGGAACAAACTGCTTTTATCCAAAACCTGGAAGGCAGCTGGAAATGGCTGGTTATTACTGAAGGTTGGTGTGGAGATGCCGGTCCGACAGTACCTGTTATGCAGAAACTCGCAGACCTGAATGATAACATTGAGTTGCGCATCACCCTCCGGGATGAACATCCGGATCTGATGGATCAGTTTCTTACCAATGGCGGACGTTCAATTCCCGTACTTGTCATTATGGATGGGGATACCGGTGTGGTTAAAGCCAAATGGGGGCCCAGACCTCAGCCTCTTCAAAAGCTTCGCAAAGAAATGGTGGATGCCGGAACGGATATTGAGGAGATTAATATCGCTATTCAAAAGTGGTATGCCCTCGATAAGGGCCGGACGGTTATTGAGGAAGTTCTCGCTTTGTTTTAATCTCCGGGGAGTTTTCCTCATGCCTGTCGGCTCTCGTCAGAGGAGTGTCTCGCCTTCAGCGAGCCAGGGGAGTTACTCCCTCCGCTTGCAGCGGATGTCGTGGGGAGTTGCATACGTATTAGCAGATACCCCCGATTCCTTTGTTCGCCCAAGGGCGAGCAAAGATTACTTTCATAATTCAATATTAGCAGAAGACTCCTCCCCGCAATATCCGCCGAAGCTAAAGGCGGAGGTGGATAAGCATCTCCCCTCCCGATAGATATCGGGATGCTGAAGGCGAGACACTCCCCAAAAAAATTCGCTGAAAAGCGAATTAATGACTCCCCTGATACCTGCGAAATAAACATTTTCCACAAACACTTGACTCGTATGTGGAAAAAACCTATTTTTGTAAGTGATTACTCACTATTATGACAGAAAAACAACAGAACATATTAACATCCGGTCTGGAATTATTTGCTTCAGAAGGTTATAACAACATCTCTACCAGCAAAATTGCCCGGCATGCGGGTGTCTCTGAAGGCCTGATTTTCAGGCATTTTGAAAACAAGGAAGGATTGCTAAATGCCATTCTGGCCCAGGGAGCGGAAACCGCTGCAGCCTATTATTCAACCATTGTGCTGGAGTCTGATCCCAAAACGGCGATTCGAAAAGCTATTGAGTTGCCGATGAGCATTCCCCGGGAAGAACTAAACTACTGGAGGCTTATTTACCGCCTAAAATGGCAACAATTCAATTATGGAGCAGAAATGGCCGAACCTCTGCGAAGTGCTCTAATCATTGCATTTCAGGAACTGGAGTATTCCATGCCGGAAGCAGAAGCCGACCTGGTATTGGCTTATATCGATGGCATGGCAACGACCGTCCTGCTCCACCCGGAAAGAAATGCCGATCAAATTGCTGCCAGTATGATAAACAAATATAGTCTCTGATATTTTTTTGAAAAAAACAAAGTAAGTACTCACTTAATTTAATAAAATGAACACACAGAAAGTCGTATTAATAACAGGAGCCTCCTCCGGAATGGGTAAGGAAACCGCTAAAAAGCTTCTGAAAGAGGGGCACAAAGTATATGTGGCAGCCCGCCGTGTGGAAAAAATGAAAGACCTGGAAGATCTGGGCGCCATCTCTTTAAAAATGGATATTACCAAAACGGAGGATGTAAAAGGAGTGGCCAAAACCATTCTGGAAAAGGAGGATGGTTTGGATGTGCTCGTAAATAACGCCGGATTTGGCAGCTACGGAGCAGTAGAAGATACCAGCATCGATGATGCCCGTTATCAGTTTGAAGTTAACCTCTTTGGACTCGCAGCTATCACCAAAGAATTCCTCCCCACCATGCGAGAAAAGAAGGCGGGTACCATTATCAATATTTCTTCTATGGGTGGAAAAATCTATACGCCCCTGGGAGCCTGGTACCATGCCACAAAACACGCCCTGGAAGGTTGGTCAGATTGCCTGAGACTCGAACTCAAGCCCTTTAACATCAATGTTGTTTTGGTCGAACCCGGACTTATCAAAACAGAATTTGGAGATGTTTTGAATGACCCGATGATGGAACGCTCCGGAAATACGGCTTATGCGAAACTGGCGATTGCCGTAAAGAAAGGCGTCGAAGATGCCAACAAAGATAAGGGCGGTTCGGATCCGGCTGTGATCGCAAATACGATTTCAAAAATTCTGCGAACCAACAATCCGCGCACCCGATATGCAGTAGGAAAACTGGCCAAACCACTCATTTTTATGCGTCGCTGGCTCTCCGACCGCATGTTTGACCGGATTATCATGAGTCAGGTTAAGTAGAAACCGGCATTTCCTGTTAATAAGTTGCAAATACGACCGAATGCCCGTTCGCAAACTGGATGCGAACGGGTATTTCCTTTATATTTGCAGTCGAAATGAAACTGGTTCCTCTCATATTAATTTGTTTGCTGTCGCTGGAAGTTTTGCTTCCATGCACAGATGGATTGACCTGTGTTCCGGAACCACAACAGCATGAGATTTGCGATCATGGTGCGGAATCCGCTCATGAACACTCTGATGAAGAGAACCATCACGAGCATTGTCCGCCAGGTTGTACCTGCTTTTGCTGCACCGCTATCGTTATTCCTCCACTCCCGGAATTGGCTTTCGATACGCCTGCTCCCGTTCCACAATTGATTGTCGAAAAAGCACGGGATTATCATTTCGAATTCTCTCACCAGATCTGGCAACCTCCAAGATTTTTGGCTTAACCAACTACGTCAAAGCCTGCTTTTCTCGCATCTCCTGATGCGACAAAGAGGATTACTATTAAGTCATAAAATTCTCACATGAGGAAGTTATTTTCTATTAGCTGCCTTTTGTTCTTTTTTGCGCTTTCCGCGAATGCTCAAACAGAATCTGTCACTTTCTTTGTTGACGGAATCTGCGGAATGTGTAAAGACAGAATTGAAGGTGTTGCACTCGAAATAAAAGGAGTAGAATCTGCCGATTGGAATGTTGAAGTCAAACAACTCACGGTAAACTACGACTCCAAAATATTTAAATTAAAACGCCTCCACCGCGAAATAGCCTATGCCGGCCATGATACAGAAATGTATACCGCACCGGAGGAGTCTTACAATAACCTGCACGCTTGTTGCAAATACCGCGATGCAGAAGTTATCGCATCCCATAGCGATTCGCCGGAAGGCAATGAAACATCCATCTTCGTAAATGGCGTATGTGGTATGTGTAAAGACCGCATCGAAAAAGCCGCTAAAGCCGTGCCGGGCGTAAAATCTGCCACCTGGGATTCCCACAACCGCATGCTCGACCTGGATGTGGACAGAGATGTCTTTTCGGAAGATCAACTACACTGGGCCGTTACTGCCGCCGGGCATGATACCCGGGAATGGCTTGCGCCGGATGACGTCTATAACAACCTGGCTGATTGCTGTAAATACCGCGAACTGGGCGATCCGGTTCCGGCTGAGGATCATGATCACGATGATCATGAAGGCCACGATCATGATGAAGAAACCGGAGTGATCGAAGATATTGACCGGGAAGACCTGCCGGCCAGCGGTACTATCTATGAATTAACCGATGAAGGTGAATTGTTGCCTTTGATTGGTGTAAACATCTACTGGGAAGACACCAAAAAAGGAACTTCTACCGATGAGAACGGAAAATTTGAGCTAAAACGAAAGACGGACAATCAATTACTGGTGGTCAGTTATGTGGGCTACGAACCAGATACCATTGATATGAGCGGCCAGGCTGCTTTTGAGCTTACCCTCTCCAATGCCGTCATGCTGGAAGAAGTCGAGGTGTCTTATCGTCAGAAAAGTTCTGCCGTTTCTTTTGTCGACCCCATTAAAACCCTTCAGATTGACGAACGCGAGTTGCTCAAAGCGGCTTGCTGTAATTTGTCTGAGAGCTTTGAAACCAATCCGTCTGTCGATGTTTCCTTTACAGATGCGGTAACCGGTACACGCCAGATTCAAATGCTTGGGCTGGCGGGTCCCTATGTTCAAATTACACAGGAATTGCTACCCGGTGCCAGAGCGCTTTCTTCCATTCAGGGCCTAACCTATATTCCCGGTCCGTGGATGTCGGGCATTCAGTTGATTAAAGGTCCTGGTTCTGTGGTGCAGGGTTTTGAAAGCATGACCGGCCAGATCAATGTAGAACTGAAGAAGCCAAACAATTCTGAGCGCTTTTACCTCAATTTGTACGGCAATGAAGGCGGCCGGATGGAAGCGAATATGAATTCGGCGATCCAACTCAACAAAAAAGTAAGCACGGGAATCCTGCTGCACGGAAGTTTGATCCGCCGGATGAACGACCGGAATGAGGATGGCTTTTTAGACAATCCGATTGGTAACAATTTGATTGCCATCAACCGCTGGAAGTTTGACGACATGAACAACTGGGAAGGCCAGTTTGGAGTTAAAGCAACTTTGATAGACAAAGGCAGTGGCCAGATGAGTGATTCTTATGAGGAGCAAATTTCTCCAAATAATCCATTGTGGACAGCAACTTCCAACACAGACCGTTTAGAAGTTTGGGCTAAAGCCGGGCGTATATTTCCGGAAAAGCCGGGTACCAGTATTGGATTGCAGGCTTCCGGTGTGATGCATCGCCAGACATCCACCTTTGGCATTCCTGGTAATGATAATTTTACCAATTACATTTCCAACCAAAACAGCCTGTACTTTAATTCTATTTACCAGAGTGATTTTGGAAGTGCAACGCATCAGTATAAAGCCGGTTTCAGCCTGCAATACGATAACATACAGGAATCCTTCACCTCCGAAGCAGCCATGAAAGGTTTCCAAGAATTTATTCCGGGTGTGTATATGGAGTACACCTACATGCCAACCGAACGACTTACTGTTGTTGCGGGAATGCGGGGTGATTATTCTACTATTTATGGTGCTTTTGCCACTCCTCGCCTATTCTTGCGATACGCACCGGCTGAAGAAACTGTAATCCGTGCATCTGCAGGCCGGGGTCAAAGAAGGCCCGCAATTTTCATGGAGCAGATTGGGGGATTTGCTTCAAACCGGAGTATCGTTGTGCAGCCATCCAATGTCAATGACCAGGGAGAAAACACAACACCATATGGTCTGGATCCGGAAGTATCCTGGAACCTTGGTTTGAACTTTACACAGAACATTTACCTCGCAGATCGGAGCATGCAGATCAGTGCCGATGCTTACCGTACTTTCTTTGAGAAGCAGGTAATTGCAGATTATGATACCGACAGCCAATCTCTGTTCTTCTACAATCTGGAGGGAAAGTCGTATTCCAACAGCCTTCAATTGCAAGTTGATTACGAATTGCTTCCAAGATTGGATGTGCGACTCGCTTATCGATTCAATGATGTGAAAATGACCTTCCAGGAAGATGGGTTGTTGGAGAAGCCATTTGTAGCCCGCAACCGGGCATTTGTGAATGCTTCTTATGAGACTATTGATGGCTGGGCATTTGATGCCACGCTAAACTGGCAGGGAAGCAAACGCATTCCCAATCACGAGTTGCTGGCCGAAAGATCTCCTTCCTTCTTCTTACTAAACGGTCAGATTAGCAAATCCTGGAATCGAATATTTGATGTGTATGTGGGTGTTGAAAACGCACTCAACTTCCGTCAGGATAATCCGATTCTTTCGGTTGAAGATCCGACCAGCGACGACTTTGACGCCTCCCTGATCTGGGGGCCGATATTTGGTCGAAATATTTATGCCGGAATTAGGTATAGGTTTGAGTAATAGTTCTTTTAAATAAAAAGCCCGGACCAGAGTAGTCCGGGCTTTTTATTTTTAGCCCCCATCCTGTTTCTCCCGACCAAAGACATTATCGAAGAACTCCTTCCTGCGTTTTTTGCGGTCCTGTTTTTTCTCAAACTTCTCTTTCTCCATTTCGATTCTTTCCAGTTCCCTGCGAATGATTTCTTCTCGCTCTTCATTGGTCATGGAATCTCTGCCTTTAAAGATTTCCATAAATATCTTTTGCAGAAATTCGTCCTGACCCAATAATAATGAGTCCGGCATGAAGGGTAAATTTGGATAACAATCCAAAATGGAAACTACAGTAGAATCCGGATCGGCAAACTTGTGGTATTGCCATTTTTTGAAGGCCGGATCTTTGTAAACCTTTCGCATAAAGCGTCCCCAAATAGGCAAGGCGGTATTGCTTCCCTGACCCAGCGACAGCGATCGCCAGTGGACTTCCGGATAATCAGCTCCCACCCAGGCACCGGCTACCAGATCGGGAGTGAATCCCATAAACCAACCGTCGGATTGATTTTGAGTCGTTCCCGTTTTCCCGGCTATCTCGCCGGGTACATAATATTGATACAGTAAACGACGAGCTGTGCCACTATCGACTACCGACTCCAACAACTCGATCATAATACTCCCGGTTTGGCGACTATAAACTTGTGTCCAATCGGGTTCGGTGTATTCCTGAAAATCGACGATTAAATTGCCCGCAGAATCTTCGATACGCACCAGATACCAGGGATCCGGCCGGTAGCCTTGATTGGCAATGGTTCCGTATACCTGGATCATTTCCCATAAAGATGCTTCCATAGCCCCCAGCGCAATGGAAGGTACCTCGGGAATATCGCCGTCAAATCCCATGTCCCGTGCCATAGTGCGCACCGTATCCATGCCTGTTTCAAAAAATATATCGACTGCAACCGCATTTACGGACTCCTGTAAAGCCCCCGCCATGCTGTATACATTTTCATATTTGCCGTCGGCATTTTGAGGAGTCCAGCCTTCATAATCCGCATAGGTTACCAGCTTATTTTCCCGGTATTTACAAGGATCTATTCCTTTTTCGATGGCCGCTGCATAAACTACTGGTTTGAAAGTGGATCCTATTTGCCTGCTGGCTAATACATGGTCGTATTTAAAATAGTCCTGGTCGATTCCTCCTACCCAGGCTCTTACCTTACCGGTTCTTTGATCCATGGCTACAAATCCGGCTTGCAACAGAGACATATAATAATAGACAGAATCCTTCGGACTCCACTCTACTGTTTTCTCGCCTTCATCCCAATCGAATACAGTCATACTTACCGGACGTTCAAAGCGAGCCAAAATGCTATCCGCCGAAAGGCCTTGATCTTTCCAGACTTTATAACGCTCAGACCGCTCGATCATACGAGTCAGCAATTTATCAGGCACCGCTTTACGCCCTTTCCAATGCTGGTCAAAAGATTCCTGAAGAATTTTCATTTGCTCGGCGACCGATTCTTCCGCATACTGTTGCATCCGGGCGTCGATAGTCGTGTATATTTTCAGTCCGTCGGTATACAGATTATAAGAGGTGCCATCCTCCTTTTTATAATCTTTCAATAAGGCAGCCAGTTCCTGACGTAATTCCTCCCGGAAATAAGGAGCCAATCCGGAGCGATTTACATCCGGAGAATAGGAAATGCCGAGCGGCAGCTGCATCAGGGAATCTACCAGACTGGTATCGATATATCCATATCTGGACATTTGATAAAGTACCGTGTTGCGTCGTTCCAATACGCGATCGGGATGGTTGACCGGATTGTAATAGCTTGTCGCTTTCAGCGTGCCGACCAACATTGCCGCCTGATCCATATTTAAAGAATCCGGAGAAACGCCGAAGAAGCGTTGAGAAGCCAGCTTAATGCCAAAAATATTTTCGCTAAAGGGAACGGTGTTGAGGTATAGCCGCAGCAGTTCTTCTTTGTTGTACAGCCGCTCCAGCCGACGAGCGACGATCATCTCACGTACTTTATTCACCGGAAGGGAAACAAAACCATGGTCCTTACGCTTGAATAAATTCTTAGCCAGCTGTTGACTAAGCGTGGAGCCACCGCCTGAGCTCTCATCCCGCATAAGAACGCTCTTAAAAAACACCCGCATCAAAGCACGGAAGTCAATTCCGTGGTGATCAAAGAAACGAGCGTCTTCGGTAGCTACCAAAGCCTGGATCAGAAAAGGGGATAATTCTTCAAAATCCGCATTTGTACGGTTCTCAATGTAGTATTTGCCAAGGAGAGTTCCGTCTTCCGAATAAACCTCGGAGGCATTGTAATTCTGGATTTCCCGCAGATCCCCGTAGGTGGGTACCTTCCCAAAGGCTCCGAAGTAAACCAGGCTGACGAATAGCAAAAGGAGGAATAATCCTCCGGCCAAAACGCCACTTCCAATTTTGATGGAAAGTGCCCATTTGGGATTGCGTCTGCTCCAGTCTTTCCACTGAGCATAGCGGGCCAAAACCCAGCTTTTAATTATTGTCCAAACTTTATGGAATCGCTCCATATGATCTATTGCTTCAATTTTTTCTCCGGGCTTCACCGGATTTCCGAAAGCAAAACGTCAAAGGTCCGCTTCAAATTTCCTATTTTGCAAAACTCCGCGACAATGCGAAAAACTTCATGGCTCGGAAAAATCATCACACACCTTCATTTTTGAAAGAAAATGACTCGCTGCGACAAAATATTTTGTTGGCCGCTTCTATGTTTCGTGAGAACATGAGGCATTTTATCCAGCCCTTCGGACTTACCCCTAAACAACTCGAAATTCTTCAGATCCTTCGGATCAAAGATGCGGAAAAACTCGGAATGACCATTCTCGAAATACGAGATGCCATGAACGACTCCAAACCGGATACTTCCCGATTAGTTCGAAGACTCCAGGAAAAAAAACTGGTCGATTGTAAAAAAGGAAAGGAAGATCGCAGGTTTACCAGAGTCCATTTATCCATCCACGGCCAAAAGATTCTCTCCGAAGTAGATCGCCGCCGCCCGGAGCTCCTCCAATTGACAAGTCATCTCTCCGAAAAAGACGTCAACGACCTCAATCGACTCCTAAAAAAACTTCAGGGTCAACCAGATAGCAATCATACGGGTTTATAATAGTTGTAAGTCTAGCAGCCTTCGGCTGGGTCTATTTCGTTGCTTTGCAGCGGACTAGACTAAAAAGAAGTTTTAACTATCTTCAAACAACATGATCAACAATCCCCTGATCCGAATCCTACTCATTCCCTTTTCACTCCTATACGGATTGGGGATTAGCCTGCGAAATATATTCTACCGAACCGGTCTTCTAAAATCCGTGGAATTTGCCATCCCTGTCATCTCTATTGGAAATCTTTCTGTAGGCGGATCCGGAAAAACACCACACACGGAGTTTTTAATACGACAACTAAAAGACTACTTACACATCGCCACCCTTAGCCGGGGCTACAAAAGAAAGACAAAGGGATTTAGAGAAGTTTTTACCAATCACACCGCTGAGCTCGTTGGGGATGAGCCACTGCAGTTTAAAAGAAAGTATCCGGATGTGATGGTTACGGTTTCGGAAAGCCGCACCTTCGGAATTCCGGAAATACTAAACCGCCGGGGAGATACTCAGGTCATTTTATTAGATGATGCTTTCCAACACCGTTCTGTAAAACCGGATTTAAACATTCTGCTAACAGAATATGACCGACCCTTTACACAGGATTTTTTACTTCCGGTAGGCCGCTTGCGCGAATGGCGAAGTGGTTATCAACGGGCCGACATTATTATTGTGAGTAAATGTCCCAATGATCTCACTTTAGAGGACCGCCAACTGGCAGAAAAGGAGATCAATCTCTTTCCGCATCAGCAATTATTTTTTTCCAAATACCGCTATCTGGAACCCTATTATATTTTCAATGCCCGCTATCGCGTCCCGCTTTCGAAAGACCTTCATGTATTAATGGTGAGTGCCATTGCCAGTACGGATTATTTGATGTCTTATCTGGAGCCAAAGGTAGCCAGTGTGAAAGCGATGGAATATGAAGATCATCACGACTTCACCAATTTCGACGTTTCGAATATTAAAAGACATTTTGATCACCTTCCGGAGGGGAAACGAGCGATCATTACTACCGAAAAGGATGCAGTAAGACTCTACCAGCACAAAGACTATTTGCTGGAGCAACAGATTCCGATTCTCGCTTTGCCAATCGAAGTAGAGTTCTTATTTGGAGAGCAGGCAAAATTTGTACAGGCCATCCAAAATCACCTTTTGGAGTTTAAGGTGTAAAACTGATCTTGTCAGGGCTACTCATCGCTGCGAAAACAAATCCAGGCTCTCCGGAATCTCCTCATGCAATTCAGGTCCGTTATTGCGCACATTATTAACCTCCTGAGGCACTCTGTACACTTTTAGAGAATGATTAGGTGCCGGACGCATCAAAGCAAATACATCTTCCAGCGGAATATCATCCAGCCATTGTTCACATTCTTCCTGGTTGCTCAATAACACAGGCATTCGATCGTGGAGGAAAGAGACCTCCTCATTTGGCTGTGTGGTGATAATTGAAAAACTCTTCACGGGATAGCCTTCTTTGTCCCAGATGTCCCAGATCCCTGCCATATATAGTAAGGAGTTGTCTTTCGGAAGAATCCGGTATGGAATTTTCTTATCTCCTGCACGGCGCCATTCGTAAAAACTATCCGCCAAAACCACACAGCGGCGTTTCCGAATGGGAATCCGGAAAGAGGGCTTCGATTCTATGCCCTCCGAACGAGCATTGATGAGCCGGCCGGTATTTTTCCCTTCCTTTGACCAGAAGGGAACCAGTCCCCAGGTGAGGTACTGCAGCCTGTCTGCTTGCATGTTGGTAATAACATAAGCATGTTGAGTGGGAGCAACATTATAACTCTTGCGAAGCTGATTCCCGGTATCTACAAAGGGGAGTTCCTTTTGAATCTTACTTTCGTTTACCGCTAATGAAAATCTTCCACACATATAGCCTGTGTTTTAACCGAAACTCGAAAATGTTATCAACACCCGGGTTTTTCGATTGTCATAAAATTATAAAAATCAAGCAGTTGCAAGAACCGCTTTTCCACGTCTCTTGTTAAGAAACATGTGTAATACAGGGGTAGTTTTCCACCGCTTTCCCCAATTGGGTCCGAACAATTTCCGGAATGTTGTGGAAAAGGGGTTCGGGTGTGTATATCCACCTAACAAACTAACATTTTTCAAGGGGTTTTCATGCGCCGTGGATAAACTATTTGTTCTGTTAAGAAGCTTTTCCCCCATAGTGGACAACTTTCAAATTTACGGGTTTTACAAGCTTCTCAGCCGTTGATAACTTGTGGAAAGCGTCCCGGAAATTCTGGATAACGTCTTTACCAAATTATAGCTCCGGTATTTATACACGAATTAACAACCCTGATGATGATAAGGAAAAGAAAAAAATTATAAAAACAATCATATAATACCACCAATCGATTTTGGAAAATTTCTGCCTTTCGGCGAAAGCCAAAATGGCAAATGACTAAAAAATATCCAATAGGCGAATGGTATATTTGCGACACCAAACAGCTCACGCATGGAAAAATTTACGGGGCCTTTAAAAAAGCCGGTTCGAATCTGGCTGCTGATCGGGATCGTTATGGTTTTCTTTCAGGTTGTAATCGGCGGGGTTACCCGCCTGACCGATTCCGGATTGTCTATCACCGAATGGGAAGTCATTCAGGGCACCCTGCCTCCTATGAATGAAGCCGAATGGACGGAGGCTTTTCAATTGTATCAACAAGCTGCCAAGAAACAGTTTGAAACCCTGCATGCGGATATGAGCCTCTCCGAATTCAAAGTGATCTTCTTCTGGGAGTATTTTCACCGACTGTGGGCTAGACTCATCGGACTGGTATTTCTTTTTCCTTTCCTCTATTTTCTAAGAAAAAAATGGATGCCTCGCTGGCTGATCCGCCGATTGGGAATCGTGATACTTATTGCCGCCCTGACCGCTACTTTTGGCTGGATCATGGTGAAGAGCGGATTAAACAACGATTCCCGTACCTGGGTGAGTGCGTATAAACTGATCGTTCATCTGGCGCTCGCGACTACTCTTTTTGGATATATGTGCTGGACCTGGTTTCTGGCAAGGCAGCCGTTTACGGCTGACAGCGATTTTACGGGCTTTAGAAGGCTGACAACTACCTTTCTGGTGGTTCTGTTCGTGCAGATTCTCTTCGGCGGTCTTATGGCCGGTATGCGCGCCGGCATGCTGCATCCCTATTTCCCGATGTTTGTGGAAGGGGATCGCCTTCTGGGAGCGCTTACGGCTACTCAGGAGATGAACCTGAATAACTTTGTGGATTACGAACCCGGCAGATTCATCAAAGGCTGGATCCAGGTGGTTCATCGCCTTACAGCCTATGCACTGCTGATTTTTGGCGGATTGCTCTGGTATCGGGTCCGAAAATCCCTGGCCAGTCCAATCCTCAAATTTGGTAACACCTTGTTGATAAGTATGTTAGGAATACAGTTTTTATTGGGTGTTCTAACAGTTATAAACAGTTTTACACACATTCCTGTGGGTTTTGGAGTGTTACACCAGGCGGGAGCCCTTATCTTGCTGGGAATCAGTTTGTTTATGCTGTATCAGTTTAGATCCGGCAAACAATCAACACACGGGGTTATTGCATAGGGTTTTCTTTATTTTATTGATTTTCAATGACTTGTATTTAGTTTTGAATTTCAGTAAAGACGTTGAAACATCTATCTAATTTCAAATTCCCTTTTTTAAATTCGGATGTTTTTTATTGGTCAAAAGGCTTTTTATACAGTTGTTTTTACGCTGGAAAGCCTGTAAAATCGGTGAAATACGAACGAGTGTGGAAAACTATGTGGAAAACCCACTTCCTACTTTAAATTAGTGTAAACTCGTGTATTTCAAGGGGTTCTGAACCCAAATCCGATACGAGATGTATTGTCAGGTATTTTCCAGGTCAAAAATGTAAAAACCGCTTTTATCGACCTCTATCCAAGTTGCTCCCTTTTGGTAGATATTATGACATTCGATCCCCGCTTTCTTTGCCCAATTTTCCCAACTATTCGCCTGTTTCCTGCTTATTGAGCGATCCAGTATTAGTATCGCTGGTGCAAGCTTCCTGGAATCCGCTGGCGGATAATATGCCCGACCATAAACAAATAAAACATCCGGCTTGAACCGGCAATTTTCCTGTATCATCGGGGCTTTGTTTAAAAGGGCAATACTCAGACCCGGAAGGACTAATACCCCATCCTCCAACAGATAATCTTCTCCGCTTAGGGAAGCAGAAATTTCTGCTGTTTGTATAAATCGGCTTTTTAACCCATAATGCTGACGCCAGGCTGAAACGATGTAGTGCAGGTCCTGTTGATCCTGATCGAATGCATTTGTCAGATGTAATCCCCTTCCTTTCGAGAACAGGTCAATATTTACCACATCCCTCGAATGGTAAAATGTAAGAATCCTGCTCTCTTTTATAGCTTTAGAATTGGGAAAGAAAAACAACAACAGTAATAGAGAATAGAGCCAGAACCAATGCCTGGTCTGCCGATAAACCGCCAGTGAAAAAATGATGATCCAAAGAACATAGAATGCACTCTCCGAAAAGGCCAGTTCCCTCCCCCAGTTTGATCCCGGCAATAAATTAACTTGAGTAATACTCCATTCTAAAAAGTGGAGAATGTGTTTCAATATAAAAGCAACAAGTTGTCCCAAAGCGGGGAAACTCATGTCCAGAAGGAGGAATAATAAACCCAGGCCTAAAATAACAGGAGCCAAAGGCAGTCCAATCAGCCCGGACAACCAAAAGTATATGGGAAACTGATGGAAATAAAATAAACAAATAGGGAGCGTGGTAAGCTGTGCTGCAATAGAGGTGCTGGTTAATTGCCAGATGTAATGAAGTACTTTATTTGGAGCGGTCCAGCAGGCAAAGATCGATGGCTGGAAGAATAATATTCCCCAAACAGCTGAAAAGGATAATTGAAAACCAATATCAGATATCCAGTTTGGATTATAAATTAATAAAAGGATTGCCGTTGCTGCCAGGCTGTTATAAATCCGGTTGCTCCTTTTTAGGAATTTACTGAGGATTAAAAAGCTACACAAAAAGCCGGCTCTTACTGCAGAGGGAGGTGCTTCCGTTAGTAATATATAGAACCAGATACCCACAAAAAGAAGGATAGCCTGTACCCCTTTTATTCGTGGATCACTGCTTTTGAAAAGAAAAATGATTTTCGAAAATAGAATATAAACGATGCCAATATGCAAACCGGAAACAGCCAGTATGTGCATAAGTCCACTCCGGGAAAATTGATTTCTCAAAGTTGGATCCATGTCATCCCTGTACCCTATTGTCATAGCAGCAAGAATACTGAAGGTGTCTCCATCGCCAAAGGTGTTCTTTAATTTATCTACTAGTTTTTCTCTAAATTTTGCAATGTATATTGACAGGTTTTTTCTTTCATTTTTTAATATGGAGTATTCGTTTTCTCTTAAAAATGTCTGATGGAAAATCCCTTTATCTGCCAGGTATTCCTGGTAATTAAAAGCTTGTGGGTTTCTTGGTTTTTGTATGGTATCCGGCTTTCGCCGAATGATGATTCGATCTCCGGTTTCTACTTTTTCAGCCTTTGGAATATAGATTTTTGTTTTTCCGTTTGTGGGATTTATATTTCCGTTTTCGTCCTGAATAAAATCTACTTTTACCGTTAGTCCTTTTGTTTTTTCTTTTTCGGAAATTTGAATTATTTGTCCCGATAAGCCCTTTGAATTTAGACTTTCCTGCCTGAAATTATTATTTACTCTAATGCCTGGTATTGTATATCCAATACTTAAGATGGAAATAAAAAGCAGGAAATTTAATATCGGTTTACGCTTGTTATTCAACCTGATTAGAGAACTGATTAATAAGGTGCCAAGTGTCAATGTTAAGAGGGGGTAAATACTCGTCTGATTTGGATTTTTTATACCAATGTAAAGTCCCGGAATAAATGGGAGTAGTATTTTTCCGAAAGGCATGGCCTTCCAGTGTATGGGGGAAATTGAATAAAACATAGCCTGTTAGAATTGTAGATAAGGAGTTAGTTTCTCGATGTCCTTTTCGTTGATGACTCCTGTTTTTGTCAGGCCGGCCGTATCCTTAAAGGGACCATAGTTGTTTCTGTATCTACAAATTATTCGGGCTTGTTTTGCATTTAAATAGGGATGAGATGCCAGGGCATCTGCTTCAGATTTATTGATGTTTATTTTTTGAAGGGGCGGAGAAGCTTGCAACCAGGGTTTTATTTTTTGAAACACGGAGTCCGGTAAATTCCAGGTTTCTCCAATTTGATCAATGCTTGAAAATCCGCCGAGTGCTTCGCGGAAGCGGAGAATTCTCCCGGCATAAGTCGGACCTATACCTGGCAATGAATTCCAGTCTTCAGCTTTTGACTGGTTGATGTCAATAACAGTTGGTTCCCAGGTTTTTTCCCGCTTGTGAGCAGATTCCCTTTTGGTGGTTAGTAAGCTGTCTGAGGGATATGAATGCGTCTCTGAAATGGTACTCTCCTGCGAATCGCCATTCGCTGAAAAGCGCACAAAGGGAGCTAATGCCGCATAATTCTCCTCTGTCATTTGATACAGTTTGCGGAGATCGTCGGCTTTTTTAAAATAGCCACCTGCTTCTCTGTAATTGATCCAGGTTTTGACCAACTTACCGGGTACGTTCCAGGATGTCAGTGTTGTCTGACTAACCTGATTGGGATCAAAATAATCGGGTTGGATGGCCTTCTTTGATTTAGGCTGGCTGCTGTATGAAGTGCTTTTAGGCTGTACTTTTTCTTCAGATGCTACAAACAGGCTGTCTATTTCATTGAGAAATGCCTGTTGTATTTCCGGGGGAACTGCCTGGCTGGTTCTGTTCCATTCCCGGAGTATGGGCAACAGTTTGAGTAAAAACAGCAGTAAGAATAATAAGAATAGTCCTCGTCTTTCCGTTAGACTATAGGAGAATAGCCCAAACCAGATCGGTTTGTTTGACATAACAAAGCGGTTTTATAAGCGCTTTGACACCCATCGAAAAAATCTGGTAATTCGGCGAAGATTGGAATGCTTTTTCAAAAATAATCGAAATCTTCGTGCCAGTCAATAGATTCAACTGTTTAGAACAAAAAAATTCATTCGACATTATTTGAACCATTTGCGGTTCCGATCGATATATATTTGATGTAAAATCAATCCCTTCAGCGGGATACGGACTTAAAACAATCAACATTTGAATAACATGATTCGAATATTAGCACTTTTCAGTTTACTGGTACTGGTGAGCTGTAATTCAAAAAAAGCCATAACCGAAGCTCCGGAGATGGAATACCAGGATATGGATACACTGGTAGTAATGCCTGATCCAATTGAGGAGGATGTAGCTATGGCTCCGGAAGACTATGAACTTCCTGTTTATCGGGCTTCTCAGACCCGCTCCTCTGATCTGATTCATACCAAACTGGACCTGAGCTTTGACTGGGAGGACGAAGCAGTTATTGGTAAGGCCGAGTTAAACCTTAAGCCCTACTTCTACGAGACCAATCAATTGGTACTCGATGCCAAAGGATTTGATATCAATAAGGTGATGCTCAAGTCTGGTAAAGAACTGGAATACGATTACGATGAAAGTTTGTTGACCGTACAACTTGATCGCGTATACAGCCGCAACGAAGAATATACGCTTGTAATCGATTACGTAGCACATCCGGCTGCTGAAGGCGGAAGCAGTGCGATTACTTCTGATAAAGGATTGTTTTTTATCAATCCAAGAGGCGAAGAAGGCGATAAGCCCATGCAGATTTGGACACAGGGAGAGACCGAGCACAACTCGCGCTGGTTCCCAACCATCGACCAGCCTAATGAGCGTTGTACTCAGGAAATGTACCTGACCGTAAATGATCGTTTTGAAACACTTTCAAATGGTCTGCTTATCTCCAGCAAAGAAAACGGTGACGGTACCCGTACCGATTACTGGAAAATGGATCAGGCACATGCTCCTTACCTTTTCATGATTGCAGTAGGTGAGTTTGCCGTTGTCCGCGAAGAGTGGAACGGCCGTCCGGTAGAATATTATGTGGAGAAAGAGTTTGAACCTTATGCAAAGGATATCTATCCATACACGCCGGAGATGTTGACCTTCTTCTCTGATATTCTCGGTGTAGAGTATCCGTGGCAAAAGTATTCTCAAGTGGTTGTTCGCGATTATGTATCGGGAGCCATGGAAAATACAACCGGTGTGATTTTTGGCGAGTTTATGCAGGGCGATGATCGTTCGCTCATTGATAACCTGCTCAATGAGAAGATCGTTGCACACGAGATGTTCCACCACTGGTTTGGCGATCTGGTTACTTGTGAAAGTTGGTCTAATCTTACGATGAATGAAGGTTTTGCCAACTATAGTGAGTACCTCTGGCTGGAGCATAAATACGGTGCTGACGAAGCTGATAACCACATGCTTACTGAGTGGCAGGGATATATGCAGTCTTCACTCAACAGCGGAATTCACCCGCTCATCTATTTTGAGTACCGCGATAAGGAAGACATGTTTGATGCCCACTCTTATAATAAAGGAGGATTGGTACTGCACATGCTTCGAAATTACCTGGGCGATGAAGCTTTCTTTGCCGGTTTGCAGCGTTACCTGAATGACAATGCCTATACAGATGTAGAAGCTGACGAACTGCGTCTTGCATTTGAAGATACTGTAGGCGAAGACCTCAACTGGTTCTTTAATCAGTGGTACTTCTCTGCCGGCCACCCTGAGTTGGATATTACTTACGGTTTTGCCGACGGACAAGTAACAGTAACTGTTGAACAAATACAGGATCCTGAAATCCAACCGGCTATTTTCCAAATGCCGACCACTATCGATATTTATATGCCTAATGGCGAAAAGGTCACGAAGGAAGTGGTTGTAAATCAGCGACTACAGACCTTCAGTTTCGATATGGATGAGGAGCCGCCATTGGTGACCTTTGATGGTGATCGTACGCTCTTGTGCGATTCAAAAGACAATAAAACAGCTGCTCAATACGCATTCCAGTATAAGCACAGTGATAACTTCCGCGATCGTTGGGAAGCGCTGGAAGCTTTGGAAGGTTCTTCTGATGCGACTGTGATGAATATTTTCAATGCAGCTTTGGCGGATCCATTTTGGGCCATTCGCGCGAAAGCGGTAGAAAACTGTAAGAAGGACGGACGCAACCTGATTACACTTCAAAAACTGGCAGAAACAGATCCACATTCTGCTGTACGGGAAGCAGCTTTGGCTTCTTTGTTTGAAACAGACGCGAGTGGCAATGCCGAACTGGCCAAGCGCGTGATCGAAGGAGAGAAAGCTTATCCGGTTGTTGCTACGGCCCTGCTGTTGCTTAATGATACCGAGCCTGCTACTGCTTTGAAAGCCGCCAAAAAACTGGAAGCTTCTGAGAATAGTGATGTGCTGGCAGCTATCGGCCAGGTTTATGCCGGTACAGGCGATATGAATTACCTGTCTTTCTTTGAGAATAATTGGGACAACGTACAATTCTTTGCCGCTGTTACTTTCCTGCAGCAATATGCTGATTTGGCAAAACAAGGAGGCAATGATCAATTGCTGGCTTCCGCCGAAAAACTGGCTGCTATTGGCACCAATATGAGCGAATCTCCCTGGTTGCGCTTTGGCTCTATGGGAGCACTCAATGACTTGCACGTAGCGGCAGTTGAACAAATGGGGATGGAGACTAACACAGAGGAAGATAATTCCAGCCTGAAAGAACTGGATGCTAAAATTGTAAAGCTGATTGAAGATGTAAAAGCGGCGGAGACCAATCCGCAGCTGCAAGGATTCTATCAGTCTTTCCCGAATCCGCCGGCACAGCCTTAAGGATTAGCAAAAGAGATAAAAAAGGGCTCTTCGAATTTCGGAGAGCCTTTTTTTTGGTTAAAAGATATAGCCAACCGTCAAATCCCCTGCGAATAGGGGGCCATCCAGTGGTAAGCCAAGTGCAGCTAATACCGAAAAAGAGGTGCTAAAAGTAATGCGCTCTTTTACGATAGTGGCAAAGCCAAAGCCAATTTCAATGCTGGCAAAACCTGTTTTAATTCCATCGATAAAATCAAATTTGGGATCTTCGGGAAAACTATTGGTGTTGAGTTTAATCTGGTGCAGTCCGCTACCAAATTTTAAAAACCCGCCTTTTATATTTTTTTCCGAAGCATACCAGCGGAGACCTGTTCTCAATGTAGTGAAGTTAAAATTATAGGCATTGCCAAGAGAAAGGTCGGCTCCTAATCCGATTCGTTTTCCCAGGCGGGTTTCTGCGGATAAGCCATAGTTGAAAAAACCGCCAAAACCTCCCGGGATACTTAAATAGGTTGTATTGGCACCTATTGATAGTTCCGGTATGGAGTTTTGGTTATTGGTCTGTGCGTGTAAGAATGTAGCTGAAAAAACAAAGATAAAGAGGATCAGATACCTGGCGTTCATAATAGTGCGATTTTAGTGGTGTGTTTATTTTATAATCCTAAAATGCGCGCAATGTGACTGGAATTGCAAGTGAACGTTGCTTCTTTATAAAATACTTAACGGCTTTCCATATGGAATTAACTTCTTATTAAAAAATGACAGTCCGGAAATCCCTGCTTGAAGCAAATCACAGCCATAAGAATTAACAACAGAGATAAAAAAGGGCTCTTCGAATTTCGAAGAACCCCTTTCTTGTTTTCAGTAAGAGTAAACCATTTCTGCTTTAGAATGCATAGCCAACAGAAAAGTCTGCATGCAAAACGGCGAATCCGCCTATGTCAATATCCAGGGGACTGGCAAGCGAAGCGGAAAACCCCATCGTAAAATGATCTTTTACAACAGTCGCAAATCCGGCTCCGATCTCCAGGTTGAAATAACCTACGGTTGACCCTCTTTCGTTGCCAAAAGGATATCCAACCGGGGTGAAATTATTGGTAGATTTAATCTGATTAAATCCGGTTCCGGCTTTGATGAAAAGGCCTCGTGTATTGCGATTAAATACATAATATCGCAATGCCGGATTTACAAAAATATAAGATAATCCTTCTGATTGGCCGAAGGCAACATCTCCCGTTATTGTCAATTTGTTCCCCAGCCTGGCTTCGGCACCAAAGCCTAAAGCGAGCAGAGCATCAATATCTTCAATGTTTGTAATCGAAGTAGTTGCGCGGATAATAAGGTCGGGCAGGTTTTGTTGTGCTTTTACCTGATTGAGAGAAAAACACATAAAAACGATTAGGGCTGCAATGGCGTATGTACGTTTCATCGTGGGTGTTTTGATGGAGTGAATAATTCGATTTTCACTCCCTACACGATAAATAAATAACGGAGGTTTCAGTCATTGTTGCTGTTTAACGAATTTTTAGGATTTTTCTACCTGGCAATTTTCCAATCCCAACAAAGACAATCTGCGTTTTGGAGCTCTCTCCAGGCTTTTTTCAAATTGTGTTTTGGCTTCTGAAATGCGATCTTGTTCCAACAACCATTCGCCATACATTTCGTAAGATGGTTTGAGGATTGTTGGCGGACCGTAGCCATAATTCAACGCTCCTTCCAGGGCTGTTGCTTCCTGTAACCATTTTTCGGTTTGCTCCCCATCACCTTGCAATTGGGCTTCCAGTGCTCGTAATTGGAAGGCCATTACCTGTGATTGATCGAGATCCAGCCGATTTACATTGTAGGATCCGCCACCGCTTTGACACATGGGAATGCCGCTTTCGTCAACCAGCAGGGCATTGCTTTTAATATCATCCTCAATGGCTTTTCGGGCAGCCATCGTTTTTTCTGCATCACCCTCGCGGTAGGCCATCATGCCATCCATAAAGTGAATTTTGGCCTGGGCAGGCAATCGCAATTCATCCGGTGCAATTTCATAAGCATGGATGGGATGCTCCCAATCTCCGGTTTCCAATAAATACGCGCCTTTCATGGCAATGCAATAGCCGCGTGCATGAGAAGACGGCAGTGTATCGGTATAAGTGATCATATCATCCATGATCTTTTTGGCTTCTTCAAACTGGCCCAACTGCAAATGCCCATACTGCAACCAACTTAGGGCATGATAAGAAAGGGCATCGTTGTCCAGGTCCTTTTCTGCCTTTCGGCGAATGCTGGCATCGAAAGAAGCAATGTTTGATTTTACGACTTCTTCCCACATACCTACAGCCAGAAATATATGAGATGGCATGTGCAAGGCATGCACAGCGTCTGCAGCTACTTCACTGTAACTGGAGGCTGCCTTCAATGCCAGGTGTGCATGTTCGGGATCGTCGTAGGAATGTATCAGGTAATGTAGCGCTCCCGGATGATTGGGGTTGCTCATCAAAATTCCCTGAGCTATTTCTGCTCCGGCTTCGTATGCTTTAGAATCCCGTCCTACTTTCACTGCTCCTAAAATGGACAGAGCATAAAAAGCGGCTACTTCCTCATTGTCGGGAAAGGCCTCATACATATACTTCATATGATCGCTGTATGCCTGGTCGCGTTCTTTCTTTTCCCCTTCTCCAAATAAAATTTCTGCTCCTTTGAGGAATTCGGCTTCCAGTTTGGTAGCGGCTTTCGCCGAACGACTTTCTGCATCCGGAGCAAGCTTTGCCAAAGCAGCAGCTCCATCTTCCTGTTCCTGCCGGCGCCAAAGCGGATGGTTGTAAGTCATAGCTTCGCCCCAGTAAACCATCACCGATTCGGGATCTTTTTCCTGAGCAGCTAAAAAGGATTCCCGGGCATCTTCGTATTCGAAATTGTGCAGCAATAAAAGACCTTTTTCAAAATCGGCTTTTGCTTCTTCGGAAATGGAAAAAGATTCGTGCAATTCGCCGAGTTGTGATTGGTCGGTTTTTTCTTCAACAGGAGCCTGACAGGCAAGCAGTAAAGTGAAAAGAAATAGAAAGAAAGTTCTCATGATGTTTTAATTAAACCAAAGACGTGTTTGAATTCCGATTTGATAGAAGTAAAAAAGCTGCTCGGTGTTTTGAGAGCTGGTGACTTCTCTTTTTAAAGAATCAAAAATTAATTTCGGACCAAATTCAAATTGCATGGCATTATCAGCGGTACATTGGTATTGAATGCCGATTTCCAGCGGAATGTTAAATGCGTATTCTATTGCTATTTTATCATAATACTTTTCTGAAAAGTTACGATAGTCATAATAGTTTATTTTGGTTGTGAAATTTCCAAAGGTATATCTTAAACCAATGCCGGCCTGTATGATAAGTTTATTCTTAACAAGCTGAATGCCAATGGGTAAATGTACCGATTGGTAGGCTATTTTATAATTTGATTCAGTCCTGTTTTGCCCGTTTACATTGACTGAGATCAGTCTTTTTTCTGTATTAATTCCATAATTTGCATAATTGATGCCAGTGTAAATATTCAGCATTTTATATGCTTCTTTTCGCACCGAAAGGCCTATGCTAAATGCGTGTTTTCCATTAATGTATTCCTGATGTATAGTTGAGTTTTCATCAACAAACGGGATGAATTCATCAGAATAACCTGAGAAAAAAGTAATCCCAAATTGTGTCTGTGCCTGACCAACACACGAGCAAAAGAGCAGGACGATTATAAGTTTCGAAGTTTTCATCGGGGATTAATTTTAGTGATGCTCCTGATACTCAAACAAATTCATTACCCTAAACGACTTTGTCGTTGGTAAAAGATACTGAATTTTTTTCCAGAGAAAACGGCTTTTATTATCGGAATACTATTCCATTCAGGATATGGTGCGACACCGCCTACGCGGGGCTAAGCTGCCGTTAGCCAAAAAGCTAAGCCCCAGGACTCTTCCTGTTTTGCATTGTTCCATAATGGATATCACCACATTTGAAACATAAATCAAACCGCCAAAAAGGAGTAGGTCATCAAAGGTCAACATATATGGAGTTGGCAGCGCACAAATTTAAATTCCAAGGGGGTATATCCAGAAAACAAGGTCCGCGCAGACGGTGTCTCAAAATAGGTGTCATGGTATAAATTCATACTATACACAGACATATAACGAACAGCTAAAAAGAGGCAGGTCTCCCATGGTCAACATATATGGAGTCGGCAGCGCACAAATTTAAATTCCAAGGGTGTATATCCAGAAAACAAGGTCCGCGCAGACGGTGTCTCAAAATAGGTGTCATGGTATAAATTCATACTATACACAGACATATAACGAACAGCTAAAAAGAGGCAGGTCTCCCATGGTCAAAATGTATGGAGTCGGCAGCGCACAAATTTAAATTCCAAGGGTGTATCCAGAAAACAAGACCCGCGGAGGCGGGTCAATCCTACTTAGCACAAATGTTCAGGTTAAAAAATCGACCCGCGCAGGCGGTGTCGCACCTTCGGAGCTCTAGAAGCCTGTGTGGTATATTCAGTGAAGCGGCTCAATTATGCGGTTTCTATTTTGCCCCGAGATCTGTTTGTCGCTATATTAATGAGGAAATAGTCCCCCGTCCGTCCCTTTTCACCTTTTGTTAACAGTTTTTTGCTTTGATATCGTTGTAATGGTAGTTATTTTTCCAAACTGTCACTAAAGATGCTTGTTAATAAGTAATTTACAGGCATTAATCCACCATTCGGATGTCGTTTAACATCATGTATAATGGAATATTGGATTGGATTAAAGAGGAGTAAGCAATGTCTCAACAAAACAACTACGATCTGCTGATTCAGAAATTGGATCAGTTTACGCGCAAATACTACATCAATCAATTGATTCGGGGTTCGCTGTACACAGCGGCTTTGGTTCTGGTGCTCTTTTTGGCTTTTGCCCTGGCAGAGCACTATTTCTATTTCAATCCGGGTGTTCGAAAGACGCTTTTCTACTCTTTCATCGGAGTGAGCGGATTTGCCCTGGCAGCCTGGGTGTTTCAGCCATTGATGCATTATTTCCGATTGGGAACATTGATTTCCCATGAACAGGCAGCCAGCATTATCGGCGAGCACTTTGCTGATGTGAAGGATAAGCTGTTGAATGTATTGCAACTGCATGCACAGTCAAGTGGTTCAGAAAACCGCGAATTGATCGTGGCTAGTATTAACCAAAAATCGGAATCCATCAAAGTGGTTCCATTTAAGAAAGCGATTGACCTTAGCCAGAATAGGAAATACCTGAGGTATGCCATGCCTCCATTCCTGATCCTGTTGGGTCTCTTGTTTCTCAATCCAACCTTGATTACTGATAGTACTTCCCGACTGATCCGGAATAACGAACATTTTGAGCGCCCGGCTTTGTTCCATTTTAATTTATTGGAATCTGAGGACCTGGAAGTCGTGGAACTGGAAGACTTCCCGATCACCGTTGAGGTTGATGGAGAAGTATTGCCGGAGGAGGTTTTTATTGAAGTAGATAATTACCAATCTCGTTTGGTAAAAGAAGCTCCCAATCGTTTTACGTTTAAATTTAATCAGGTAACCAGGGACACCGATTTTAAGCTGTATGCAACGGGTGTTGAGTCCAGAACATTTACCCTGGAAGTTTTGAAGCGTCCAAATATGTTAGGCTTCGAAGTAGAATTGGATTATCCGGGCTACACTTCCAGAAAGGATGAGAAGCTGGAAAGTATTGGAGATTTGGTGGTTCCCCAGGGAACGGTTATTGATTGGGTATTCAATGCGCGTCATACAGAAGTTTTAGATATGTCTTTTGCGGGAGAGGAGTCCCGAACAACTGCTGAGCGTTTTGCGGATGAATTATTTAGCTTTCGCCGAAAGGCAATGAAAGATGAGTCTTATAAGATACTGCTTTCCAATGAGCAGATGTCGGATGCGTATTCTGTAAACTATGGTATTCGGGTAATTCCGGATCAGTATCCTAAGATTAATGTAGAACCCTTTGTGGATTCGCTGGATAAGAAAGTGACTTATTTTATTGGAGATGCCTCCGATGATTATGGCCTTCGTAATCTGACTTTCCATTACCAGGTACAAAAGGCAGATGGTTCGCAATCGCCTGAGGAAAAGGTAGTTATATCCAATCCAAAAGCAAAGCAGACCAGTTATTCGCATTCATGGGATATTCGTGAATTGGCTTTGGAGCCTGGAGATCAGGTAACTTATTACTTCCAGGTTTTTGATAATGATGCGGTGAATGGGAGTAAATCAGCTCGTACCAATACCATGACTTATGCCAAGCCTACGGTTGAGGAGTATGAGCAAATGGAGGAAGAGAATAGTGAAGAAATTAAAGACCGACTCGAAAAAGCATTAGACGAAAGTCGGGACATACAACAAGAAATGAAACGCCTGCGCGAAGAATTGCTGCAGGAGGATGAAGTGGATTGGCAGAAAAAGAAAGAACTGGAAAAGCTGCTTCAGCGCCAGCAGGAGTTGCAACAACAAATGCAACAAGCTCAGGAAGCTTTTGAGGAGAACCTTGAAAATCAGCAGGAGTTTTCGGAAACAGAGGAGAGTATTCAGGAGAAGCAAGAGCAAATGCAAAAGCTTTTTGAGGAATTGATGAATGATGAAATGCAGGAGCTGATGGAAAATATTCAGGAACTGCTGGAGGAGCTCGAAAAAGATGATGCCCTCGAAATGATGGAGGAGTTTGAGTTTAATGATGAAGAACTGGAGAACGAACTCGATCGCATGCTCGAAATGTACAAGCAAATGGAGCTTGAACTTGAGATGGAGAAAATGATCGAAGACCTGGAAGAGTTGGCCCAGGAGCAGGAAGAACTTTCGAAAGAAACGGAGGAAGAGTCAAAACCTTCCGAGGAGTTGCAAAAAGAACAAGAGGAAATCAACGAGAAGTTTGACGAGTTGCAAAAAGAAATGGAAAAGCTCGAAGAGAAAAATGATGAGCTTGAGAACCCGAAAGAGATGGGTGATCGGGATGAGGAAATGGAAAATATCGAGCAAGACCTGGATAAGAGTCAGGAGCAACTGGAGCAACAAGAAAATAAAGATGCTTCCAAATCTCAGAAATCTGCGTCTGAAAAAATGCGTGAAATGGCACAGTCTATGGCAATGGAAATGCAATCCCAGGCCATGGAGCAGATGGAAGAGGATATGGATGCTCTTCGCCAGTTGTTGGAAAATCTGGTTGGTTTATCCTTTGAACAGGAAGATTTGATTGACCAGTTTGGTATTAGTAATATCAATACTCCTTTATATGTTGAGTTGGTTCAGCAGCAGTTTAAGTTGGAGGATGACTTTCGATTGATTGAAGACAGCCTTCAGGCACTGAGCAAACGCGTATTCCAGATTGAGAGTTATGTGATGGAAAAAGTCACAGATATTAAGTCCAATTTCAATAGTTCTTTAGACGATTTGGAAGAACGTAAAAAACCACAAGCTGCTGATCATCAGCAACGTATAATGAAAGGAGCAAATGATTTAGCCCTGATGTTGAGTGAAGTAATGAATCAGATGCAGCAGCAAATGTCTGGTATGATGGCAGGTAGCCAGATGTGTAATAAGCCAGGCGGACAGGGTCAGGGTGGAAAACCAAAAGACAAAATGTCTGAGGGCCAACAGCAACTCAATGAGCAAATGAAAAAAATGTCTGAAGGTCAGCAAAATGGCATGAAACCAGGCAGTAAAGAGTTTGCACAAATGGCTGCTCGTCAGGCTGCGCTTCGTAAAGCGCTAGAGGGTAAGCAAAGAGAATTGCAGCAACAAGGTAAAGGGGCTTCCAAAGAATTGCAGGAAATGATCGATCAAATGAATAAGATCGAAACCGATTTGGTGAATAAGCGCCTGACTAATGAAATGCTCAAACGGCAGGAAGAGATTTTGACTCGTTTGTTGAAGCATGAAAAGGCTGAACGAGAACGAGAGTACGATAATAAGCGTAAATCGGAAACGGCCCGTAATTATGAAAGAGAGCTCCCTCCTTCTTTGGAGGAGTATCTGAAAAAGCGAGAAGCAGAAATTGATCTGTATAAAACGGTTTCTCCTTCACTTAAACCGTACTATAAATACCTGGTGGAGGAATACTATAAGAGTATGCAATAGGTTTTTAGTCAAATTTTTGTGTAAACATGAGTCATCCCGAATTTTCCAATGATTGGAAGATTCGGGATTCTTTTTTT
>JAAEZH010000055.1 GCA_018222965.1 Bacteroidota bacterium | reverse complement strand
GTTCCGTTTGTTCCGTTTTATTAATTGAAAATTAAACCCTAAAAATTAAGAATTCAAAATCCTTCATTCGTATTCACATTAAACCTTTTCGGTGGAGACTGCCCGGCTAAAGCGAGCAGGGTTGAGAATCCGCCGGGGGCGGATGGTTGAGGCCTCATCGACTTCGTCGCGTTGGCTTTGGATCTTTTCCGATTCCCGTTGAACTAAAAATTAAAAACTATGAATTAAGCATTCAGCATTTTTCCCACCCCTTCTCCCCTTCTCTGTGTGAGACTTCAACTGTTCTCTTTTAATTCAACATTCTCCATTCAAAATTCCTCATTATTAATTCAGCACTATCTTTGCCGGTGCAAAAAAGAACACCATCGATTTAATAGCAGACTGGAAAAACAGAAAAAGCAGTGCCCGAAAGCAAATCCGCAAATCATTGAAGCGGCTGGAGCGGGCGAAAGGCAAGACGCTGGACACCCTGGCTGATCAGGTGCATGAAGAGGTATTTGAAGAACTCGATTGCCTCGACTGTGCAGGCTGTTGCAGCCACATCCCTCCGATGCTCAACCGAACCGATATTTCCCGGATTGCTAAAACCCTGGGCATGGGTACTGCCCAATTTCAGGAAGAATATCTTCGGATGGACGAAGATGGAGACATGGTCATGAAAACGACTCCATGCCCTTTCTTACAAGAAGACAATACCTGTCTGATTTATGAGGATCGTCCCAAAGCCTGTCGCCAATATCCACATACCGACAATATGGAATTTTCGCAGCGGATGCCCTTGCATAAGACGAATGCGAATCATTGTCCGGCGGTATTTCATATTGTGGAGCGATTGAATGCTGTTATTGGGGGTTGAGCTTGGGGGAGTTATCCGCCTTTCGGCGAATGTTTGGTTGAGCTTGGGGGATGAAGCTTCTTTTAAACAGACCTTGTTCCATATCACCATTTCCCCGTTATAGGAGAAAGCCCCAAAATGATATACCGTCTGCTCTTTTTTGCCCTACTCCTCCCTGCCTGTAATTCTGTCTCCCAATCCGATCATTCGGCGAAAGCCGTTGAACCAGATACAATCCTAATCCATTCGGCAGAAAGCCTTCCGGAATTTGACTGGGCAGCATTCGGAATTTGGCATCCCGACCAGCAAGAAAAACCGGATATCAGTACCTATTCGCGGAAGCGGGAAGAAGTGGATGCCATTCGGCGAAAGCTAAAATCAGCTTATGATCAAAATTCCATTACCATTGACTCTGTGGGTAAGCGTTTTGAGTATTTACTGCTCAATGAAATCATGCCCTACTGGTATGGCACGCCCTGGGATTTTGAAGGCCATACCGATATACCGGGAGAAGGTTATGTGGCTTGTGGATATCTCGTATCGACGACCCTGAGACACATGGGTATTCGAGTAAATCGCTACAAACTGGCCCAACAAGCCGCGCTGTATGAAGCTAAAACGCTGGCACTGGATCAGCCCGTTAAATCGTATATCGGGCCGGACAATAACTGGTTAATCCAACAACTTCCACTGGATTTGGAGGCGGGCATTTATATCGTCGGACTGGACTATCACGTAGGCTTATTGCTGATCCGGAAAGGGCAGGTATTTATGCTTCACTCCAGTTATTATCATCCTTCGGAAGTGGTTATCGAAAGAGCGGAAGACTCCATGGCCTTTCAGTACAACGACGATTATTACGTGGCGCCCATTTCTACCAATCCGACGCTCATGAAAGCCTGGCTACGGGGTGTTTCCATCCAGGTTTTAGAGCCCTGAGCTCTCCGGAATCCTCCATTTTGTGGCACTTTATTGAATACCCTCAATCCGGTATTTCCTCCTTCTTTAGAAAAAAACAGCCCGGGCTGTAAAACCTTCTTACTTTCGCCCTGTTTTTCGTTGCATGTACAACGTTTTATGAAGAAACAAGCACAAGAAAGTCTGGGTTTTTTGATGGGAAGAGCTTACCGCCTGCTGGGAAAGAGTCTCAAGGAGAAATTGTCGGGCAAAAGCCTGAATTTCGCCAAGGAGCACTACCAGATTCTGATGCAATTGGGATTCCAGGACGGAAAGCACCAACAGGAAATTGCCAACTGTATATATAAAGATAAAGGCACAATCGCCAGAGCTATTAACAGGCTGGAGAAGGAAAATCTGATTGAGCGAAGACCTTCGCATCAGGATAAAAGACAAAAGCTTTTATACCTGACTGAAGAAGGGAAAGCACTTGTTGAGGAATTCCCACCCATGACAAAAGGAATTGAAAAACAGGCATTAAAAGGATTGGATAAAAACCAGATCAAAGCCTTTAAAGATACCCTGATAACGATCTACGAAAATTTGAAATAGTCATTCATGAAAACCACGACCCGGCGGATTTTACTCGTCTTACCCTACATTGCGCTCATTGGATTTGTGGCGCTGATGATCTTTTTCCGGAATCAAAAGGAGGAACCTCAGGTACGGGAAGACTTTGAACAAGTACGCGAAATCAAAACAACGACCGTGAGCAACAAGCCGTTGCAATTCAGTATTCCCGTGCAGGGAGAGCTCTTTGCTTTTGACAAGGTGGAGATCTTCTCCGAAGTAGGCGGATTAATGCTCGAATCGGCTCATCCCTTTAAGGAAGGCGTATACTTCCCAAATGGCTCTGTACTTGCCCGGATCGACAATGAGGAAGCCCGGCTTACTTTGTTGTCTCAGAAGGCCGGCTTATTAAACTCCATTACCCAGATCATGCCCGATCTGAAGATCGACTATCCGGAAAGTTTTCAGCAATGGCAGGAGTACCTCTCAGATTTCCGGGAGGAGGACAGCATTCAGGACTTACCGGAGCCTAAGAATGACCAGGAGAAATTCTTTATCGCCTCCCGAAACATTTACACCCAGTTTTACAACATTAAAAGCGCCGAGAACCGCCTGGGAAAATACCGGATCTACGCGCCTTTCGGCGGCGTCTTAACCGAGGCTCTGGTTCAAACCGGAACGGTTATTCGCGTCGGACAGAAACTGGGTACGTTTATGCGTACAGGCACTTATGAGCTGGAAGCTAAGATTCCTTTGAGCGAGCTAAATTACATAAAGAGTGGCGACCGGGTAAGCCTGACCGCCTCTGAACTGGCTGGCAGCTGGGAAGGTCGAATCAAGCGAATTTCTGATCAAATTGACCGGGGTACACAGACTGTTTCTGTATACATCGGAGTAAGCGGCAAAGACCTGCGCGAAGGCATGTATCTGAAAGGTTCTTTGGAAACCAGCCGTCCGACAGAAGGCGTGCGCATTGACCAGGCATTGCTCAATAATGGCAAAAGTATATATGTCGTAAAAGAGGAGCATCTGAGAGATACTCCGGTGGAAGTAATTCGTATCGAAGGGGATATTGCCTTTGTTGCCGGTCTGCCAAACGGTACCGTTATTCCGGCAAAAGTAATCCCAGGAGCTTATGAGGGTCTAAAAGTTAAAGCAGTGGATAATCAGCCAACCGCTGTATCTGAAAATTGATCTAATCCCTGCTCCTATTCAAACTGATCATCCATGAAAGGATTTATAGAATATTTTATTAAGTATCCCATCGCTGCCAACCTGCTCATGTTTGGCCTCCTCATCCTCGGGGTCTTTGGGATGATGAACATGAAGTCGACTTTTTTCCCGGAAGTGGAAAGTCGCAATATCAACATCCAGGTAGTCTATCCCGGTTCCTCACCAGAAGAGATCGAAGAAGGGGTCATTACCAAGATTGAGGAAAACCTCAAAGGCCTGACCGGCCTGGAGAAAACCACCTCTGTTTCCAGTGAAAACAGCGGTTCGGTAAACATCGAAATCCAGAAAGGTTATGACATCGACGTCATCCTGCAGGATGTAAAAAATGCCGTTGATCAGATCAACTCCTTCCCGATCGGCATGGAGCCGCCGGTGGTTTACAAGATTGAAAGTCTGGGAGAAGCCATCAGCTTTTCCATCAGCGGTGAGGTGGACCTTCTGACACTAAAGTCCTTCGGGCGGCAGGTAGAGGATGACCTGCTCAACATGGAAGGCATCTCCAAGGTGAGTCTCAGTGGATTTCCCGATGAAGAAATTGAAATTGCTTTCCGCGAAGATGATCTAAGAGCTTACCAGCTTACTTTTCAGCAAGCCACTCAGGCCGTCCAGGTAGCCAACCTCGAATTAACCGGTGGTACACTAAAAGGTGACCGGGAGGAATTGCTCATTCGCGCTCGAAACAAAAAGTACTACGCCCGTCAGCTGCGCAATATTGAAGTGAAGACAAACGCAGACGGGAGTGTCGTTTACCTGCATCAGGTAGCAGATATCAGTGATAGATGGGCCGATGATCCGGGCAGAAGTTACATGAACGGGGAGCCATCAGTGGTGGTTACCGTGCAAAATACGCTGGAGGAGGACCTCCTCAGTATTTCGGAAGATGTCAAAGCCTATCTGGATGGTTTCAATGCGGAAAATGATGTAGTCAAAGCCACGGTTATTCGCGACGGGTCTATCGTATTAAATCAGCGTATCGGTCTGTTGAGAAATAACGGAATTATTGGATTCATCCTGGTAGTTATCCTCCTGGCGATGTTTCTCAACTGGCGGCTTGCTTTCTGGGTAGCCATTGCCATTCCGATCTCCTTTGCCGGTATGTTTTTGGTAGCCAATTTATTGGATGTTTCCATCAATGTTATCTCCCTTTTCGGAATGATCCTGGTGATCGGGATTCTGGTAGATGACGGGATTGTCGTCAGTGAAAACATATACCAGAAATACGAGAAAGGGATGAAACCTCTGGAGGCAGCCGTCACCGGGACCATGGAGGTGTTACCTGCTGTATTTTCTGCCATTCTCACGACCGTGATTGCCTTTATGACCTTCTTCTTTATCGATGGTCGTTTGGGAGATTTCTTTACCGAGATGGCTATCGTGGTAATCTTCTCGCTGGTATTCTCCCTGGTCGAGGGCGCAGTCATTTTGCCGACGCACGTAGCACACTCCTATGCCTTAAGCCCAAACAACAAAAAAGGCTGGCTGACCAAAAAGTTTGATCAGTTTATGGACTGGATGCGATACAAATTGTACGCTCCTGTTTTACGCTTTGGCATGCATCACAGAATGCTGACCCTGGTTATTATGGTTGGCACCTTACTGGCTACTATTGGAGCCATTCAGGGGGGCATTATCGGCACCACATTCTTCCCGCCTATCGAAAGGGATGAAATGGCCATCACCTTAAAACTGCCGGCTGGTACAACCGAAGAATTTACCTACGACTGGCTGGATCATATCGAGGAAGCTGCCTGGGAAGCAAACAAGGAATTTAAGGCCAAATACTTTGAAGGAACGGATCTGGAGCCTATTCAAAAAATAGAGAAGATCATTGGCCCTTCCACTTATGAAGGGCAGTTGAAAATCACCTTGCTGGACGGGGAAGCGCGCCGTGATTTCTTCACCAACCGCGAGATTTCCAATGCCATTCGAGAAAATACCGGTCCGATACTGGATGCCGAGCAAATTACCTATGGTGCAGCTACGGCATTCGGAAAACCAATCTCCGTTTCACTGGTAGGCAGTAATTTGGATGAATTGGAAGAGGCTGCCGCCGAATTGAAGCACGAGCTCGAGCGCCTGGAAGAACTATCGGATGTAATCGACAATAACCAGGACGGATTGCGGGAAATTGAAATCACACTCAAAGACAAAGCCCGGTATCTCGGGTTAAACCTGCAAGAAGTTATCGGACAGGTACGCCGCGGATTTTTTGGAAGCGAAGTACAACGGCTCCAACGCGGACGAGACGAAGTAAAAGTCTGGGTACGATATGCCGAGGAAGATCGAAACAACTTTGGGCAGCTCCAAAACATGCGGGTCCGTTTTCTGGATGGTCGGGAGTTTCCCCTTTCCGAAATTGCAGATTTGAATATTGAGCGCGGTGTAATTGCCATCAATCACCTCGACGGACTGCGGGAAGTGCGGGTAGAAGCAGACGTGAGTAGTGATGATGTATCTGTTAGTGATATTTCGGCTACGGTGAAAAGCGATATTGTACCTGAAATCCTCAAAGATTACAGTACCGTTACGGCCCGTTACGAAGGGCAAAACCGGGAGCAGGAAAAATCGGCACAATCCATGCAAAAGGTATTGCCGATCATTCTTGGTTTGATGTTTTTCATCATTGCGCTGACCTTCCGTTCCTTTAGCCAGACACTAATCATTTTCTCCCTGCTTCCTTTCGGACTGGTTGGAGTAGGCTGGGGGCACTGGTTGATGGGAGCACCAATCAGTCTGTTTTCAATTCTTGGATTCATTGCACTGGTTGGCGTTTTGGTCAATGATGCACTGGTATTTGTAACGACATACAATCAGAAGCTACAGGAAGGTATGGAGCAAATGGATGCTCTTTATGAAGCAGGTCTGTCTCGTTTCCGTCCGATTCTGCTAACTACGGTCACTACCGTTGCCGGTTTAGGGCCACTACTTTTGGAGAAAAGTTTCCAGGCACAATTTTTGATTCCGATGGCCATTTCGGTCGCATTCGGATTGATTAGTGCCACCGTTGTTATTCTTGTTCTTTTGCCGACTTTGCTGGTTATTACAAACCGAATTAAAGTAATGGCAATCAAGCTTTGGGATAAACGCGAAGTAACTTATGCGCAGGTTGAACCCGCTGTAGAAGGTCGGGAATATCGGTTGACCTTGTGGTTTGTTGCCGGACTAACAATGCTCGCAGGATTCATCTTACTGGTTAGTGCCTTCTACTTTATAGCTGATAAAATCTTATAGTATGCCGCGGAAACGCATTGCAATAGACATGGATGAAGTCATGGCTCAGGTAGTGCCGAAATTTCTTCGATTATACGAGGATACATTCGGCGTAAAGCCGGAAACTTCTGATTATCACGGGAAGAAACTGTATCAATTACCCGGTTCGAAGCAGCTTAGAGAAGCGCTTTTCCACAAAGGCTTTTTCCGGGACTTGCCGGTGATGCCCGACAGTCAGGAAGTGATTCGGGAATTAATGGAAGAGTACGACATTTTCATTGTGACAGCAGCTATGGAGTTTCGCAATTCTTTTGAAGATAAATTCGATTGGTTGCGGGAGCACTTTGATTTCATCCCCTGGAAAAACATCATTTTTTGCGGGGATAAAAGCATCATTGATGCCGATTACATGATCGATGATCACGCCTTTAATCTGGAAACATTCAAGGGAAAAGGATTGCTGTTTACCGCCACCCACAATGTGGATGAAAATCGTTTTGAGCGCGTGAATGGCTGGCTGGAAGTGCGTGCATTTTTTGAAAAAGAAAGAGCTGAGGCAAGTGAATAAATTCTACCATAGAATACAGGAATTGTTTCAATTGAAATTGCGGTTTGCCATGACATCGGCAGTCGCTACCGCCTTCGACTATTGCCTGTATCTCATTTTGGTAGATCGTTTTTTTCCGCCTGTAACGGCGAATATCATTTCGTTCTCCAGTGCCGTGCTGCTCAATTTTTACCTGCAGAAGCGGTTTGTTTTCCAGCTTCGCAGAAAGCAGGGAGCGGCTTTTGGTTTGGCAATCCTGGTTTCGATGGGAGGCCTGCTGTTAAGCACCGGCATCATAGCCGGACTCAACACCTGGGATTTCTTTCGCGATAAGCAATACCTGACCAAATTTGTAGCGACGGGCATTGTCTTTTTTTACAACTTTTACCTGAAGCGATTTGCCTTTGAGAAACGCTTCATCAGCAATGATCAATCTTGAAATTTTTATTTGATATGCTCATAAAAAACCTATTGTCGACGGCCATCATCGTTTTGTTTTTCTCCCTTCCGGGAATGGGTCAGGACGATGTTCAGGCACTCAGCCTTTCAGAAGCTGTGGAACAGGCATTGCAAAACCATTTGCAGATCCAGATTGCCCAGGCGAATATGGAAATTGCTCAAAACAATAACAGCTGGGAAGCAGCGGGACGCTATCCGACCGTAAACCTGGTAATAAACGGCCCAAACAGTTTTACCGATCAGTCAAACCCCGCCAACCCGGTTCTACCCGAGTCCTCAACGCTGGCAACAGGGGCCAATGCCACCGTGGAAGCCAATTGGATTTTGTTTGACGGATTCCGCGTAAAAATCACCAAGCAACAACTCGAATTGCTGGAAATCCAAAGCCAGGGCAATGCCAATCTCGTGGTGGAAAACATCACACAGAATGTAATCCTGAGCTATTACAATGCCTTACTTGCCGAACAACAACTGGAGGTGGTACAGGAGGTGTTAAACCTTTCGGCAGACCGGGTAGCCTATCAGGAAGTAAGACAAGAATACGGCCAGGCAAGTACCTTCGATATTCTGCAAACACAGGATGCTTTCCTGAGCGACTCTTCTAATTATCTGTTACAACTGGAAAGTTTTCGCAATGCCTTGCGCAATCTCAATCGCGCGATGGGTACCGATGATTTGAGCATCACTTACACTTTAACAGACGAACTCAATGGCGATCCGGCTGCTTTCCAATATGACGAGCTTCGCCAACGGATGATGTCCAACAACGTGAGCCTCAGAAACGCACTCCTCAATCAGGAATTGAGTCATGTCAATACAGAACTTGCCCGAAGCGAGCGGGCTCCACAAATCAGTTTGCGGGCAGGGACGACTTACGATCTGGGCGTGAGCAAAGTGAATGCCATCAACCCCTTTACCATGGAGGAATTTGGCACCAATACCAGTCGGAGTTTTAATGCTTTCGCGAATATTACAGCGACATACAGCATTTACAGTGGCGGTGCCCGCCAACGAGCCATCGAAAATGCCATTGTGCAGGAGCGGATTGGTTATATGAACATCCAGGATCTGCAACAGGATCTGAAGTTGCAATTGGAATCTGCCTGGGCAACGTATCAAAATCAGTTAAAGTTGGTACAACTCAATGAAGCGCTGGTCGACAATGCACGCCGCAATTTGGACATTTCAGAAGAACGCTTCAAAGGTGGTTTGATCAACTCCTTCGATTATCGTACGATTCAGTTGTCGTTTATCAATGCCAATCAGGCCTTGTTGACAGCCATTTTCAATTTGAAAACTACGGAGACCACTTTAATGCGGTTGACGGGGGATTTGTTGCGGTATAACTAGGATTGTTAAACGTTTATTTTCAACCTGTCAGGTCCCTCAACCTGACAGGTCCAATACGAAGAGCAAACCAAACAAGCACTTATCTTCTATTGAACAGCCTGTCTCTCCTCGCAATTTCTCCACGAAGGAGAGAAACGCATCTTCCTAAACTTCCCCATCAAATATTACCACTATCTTTGCCCACATGAAAGACAGGCCATCAAAGCACCAGAAAAAAGATAAAGGATCAGCCAGCAATCCACGGCGTTTCGATACTGACAAAATCGAAGGAATGCGACTCAACAAGTATGTCGCCAAAAGCGGCGTTTGCTCCCGCCGACAAGCAGCTGAACTGGTGAAAAATGGAGAAATTTCAGTCAATGGAAAGGTCGTAATCGAGCCCTTTTATCAGGTGCAGCAGGAGGATGTTATTACCTATAAAGGCAAAAAACTCAATCCTGAAATTCAGCTGATTTATCTATTGATGAACAAACCCAAAAACACCATTACTACCTTAAGTGATGACCGGGGACGCCGCACAGTAATGGATATTATCGGAGATCGGGTCAGAGAAAGAATTTTCCCTGTAGGCCGACTAGATCGCATGACTACCGGACTGCTCCTCCTAACCAACGATGGCGACCTGGCCAAAAAACTTTCTCACCCCAGTCACGAGATCAAAAAAGCGTATCAGGTAGAACTCGACAAACCCATCTCAGAAGAGGATCTGGAGAAAATTCGGAAAACACTAAAACTGGAAGATGGCCCTGCACCGGTAGATGATGTCGGTTTTGTTGATGCCCAATCCAATACCACAGTGGGCATTGTTATCCACATCGGTCGCAATCGCATTGTGCGACGCATTTTTGCACACCTTGGCTATGAGGTGGTCAAACTGGATCGCACCTACTACTCCGGACTTACCAAGAAGGACCTGCCGCGTGGAAGATGGAGACATCTTACCATTGAGGAGATTCGTATGTTAAAACATTTTTCCTAATCGAGGGGGAGTCACCTCCTCCAGACGAAAGTCAACCTTCGGTTTCCTTTGTCTGGATGTTGCCAGGGGAGCGAGTCGCCTTCGGCAACTCTGGGGAGTTGCTCCTCCGCCTTCGCCTTTGGCTCCGGCGAATGTCGCGGGGAGGGGTATTTTCTCCTTTTGACACATTACGATTTTTTCTGCTTGCCACTTGGCAAGCAAGGGAGCAGCTGCTACCCTATTGAGAACAGTATCTCTCCCCGCGCTTTCTCCGCCGCAGGTGGAGAACCGCAACTCCCCAGTCCCGATCGAAGCATCGGGGCGCTCCCCAGGCAAATCTGCCGACAGGCAGTGAAGCCGACTCCCCCTCGATTAGCAGCATTTTTCCATCAACCCTCCTCAATTACTTTACAATAGTTACATCCCCTTTAATCCACTCTTTCCGCCCGTCCGGAAACTCTACCTCTGCCATCCATACAAATACGCCCGGATTTAACTCCTTCCCCCGGAAACGCCCATCCCAGGCAAATGCAGGATCATTAGGCTGGAAATTGTAAGCCTCAAAAACAGAAGCTCCCCATCGATCAAAAATTTGAAACGTATGAATCTGCTGTACACTGCCTTCCGCGGCAAATATCATGAAGAGATCGTTGAGGCCGTTGTTGTCTGGTGAAAAGGTATTGGGCACATAGATTTGTACCCTTTTGTCTACGACCACTCTTACTGAAGCCGTCGCCAAACAGCCGTTTGCATTTTCAACAAGAACCTCATAAGTCGTTGTTTCCTGCGGACTGGCAACCGGCGTCAGACAATCCGAACAACTCAGGTTTGTGGCCGGCATCCATTGAATGGATACAATATCAGAAACCGGCAAATTGGTTTCGGCTCCAATCTGGTAGGTCTCTCCTAACAGGATGGTGGCTTCTGCTTCCAGAAAAACCTGCATCAATATAGGTTCCTGAATGAGGGCATTGGTTTCGAGGGTACATCCATCGGCATCCTGCACAACCACATTATAGGTTCCTGAACCCAGCTGGCTGAAGAAGGCATCCTGTACAAACAAATCTCCACCATCAATGGAATAGGTGTATGGTTCTACGCCTCCCAAGACCTCATCAACAGACAAGCTGCCATTTTCGCCTACACAGGCAGGCGTTGTAGTGCTTACCGCCAGAGACTCCAAAAAACTGGAAGTCACTGTAACATCATCATCATCTGTGCAGCCATTTTGTACATTAGTCACCACCAGCGTGTAGGTACCCGGGTTACTCACAGCCGGAGCTATAGATGTTGGTCCGGAATCTACTCCGCCACTCCATTCGTAAGTGATGAGTCCGGCTGGTGCGCTTTGACTGCCATCCAAACTGCCGGTTTCCTGAAAACAATTCAAATGCAGATCTGAACCGGCTGCAGCAACCGGTGGTGTAATATCTTGCTGAACATCTACCTGAACCGTATCCGCACAACCATTAATCGAATTCAGAACAATCAACTGATACGTTCCCGGTGCATCAACGGTAGCAATTAGCGGATCTGCTGTATTCACAATAGCTCCGCCCGAAATCGTTGTCCAATCCAGCTCGTACTCAGCACCGGCGGTGGTTCCGTTGGCATTCAGGTTGACAATTTCCTCTACACAGGTTAAAACACCTTCCGCTGCCAGTGCTGCAATCGGATAATTCTGATCCAGGGTAACCATAGCCGTATCCAGCGCGGCACAGCCATTATCTATATTCAACACTTCCAGAATGAAAGTGCCATTCCCGGAAACGGGCAACAATACATTGGTACCCAGGACCATCCCGCTTTCATCCATCCAACTGTAATTGAAGTCGGCCCCACTGCTGGAATTACTTCCATCCAGGCTGTTGGATGGTGTCTGGCAATCCAGGGTCAAATCTGCTCCGGCATCAGCGGTTGGTAATACAAAATCAGCAGTTAGCAGGACAGAATCCGCCGAAAGGCAACCGTTGCCATTGTCGGTTACTACGAGATAATAGGTGCCCGCCATATTGACTGATTGCACCAGGTCTTCTCCCAGTAAATTGGAATCGCTGTCCAACCACTGGTAAGTAATATCTGGTCCCACAGAAGAGCTGTTTCCGTTGAGTACCAGATCCGGATTGTAACAGTTTAATTCGGCATCTGTACCGGCTTCCGCCGAAGGAGCAACCAGGTCGGTAGTCACCTCTGCGGAGTCCAGGGAAGTACAGCCATTTGAGTTGTTGACAACCTCCAGATAATAAACGCCTCCATCCTGAACCGGCAACATATTCAGATTGTCTAAAAACAATCCGTCTTCATCGGTCCAGGTATAACTAAAGTCCGGTCCGGAACTGGTATTCCCGCTTCCGAGTGTCACTTGCAGGATATCGCAATTAATCAACTGATCCAAACCGGCATCAGAAATTGGCTCGGCAAAATCTACCAACACTTCCGTTGAATCGAAACTCATACATCCATTATCCGGATTGAAAACTTCCAGATAATAAATGCCTGCAGATGAGACGGGAGTTACCAACTGGTCAGAAACTGCCTGCCCATTATCATCAGTCCAGGCATACTCAAATGCGGGCCCCTGATCGGAACTGCTTCCGTCGAGCTGGGAATCCGGCATAATACAGTTGAGCTGCAAAGTCGGTCCGGCTTCCGCCGAAGGGATTTCTACATCTTCATCGACCACCACGCTGGCGGTTGACACACAATCGTTGCTGCTGTTTTCGACAATGAGAGTATAGGTGCCGGGAGTCGTTACATCCAAAAATTGATCGTTGCCCACCACGGCACCACCTGATCCTTCCCAGGTATAAATTAAATCAGGTCCCTGGCTGGTTCCTGGTCCGCCGAGCGTAATCATGTCCTGATAACAATTGAGGATATCATCAGCCCCCGGATCACTGGCCGGGGCAATGGTATCAATGGCGACTTCCACGCTGCTGTTGGAAATACATCCATTATTCAGATCAGTTACCGAAAGCGTATAAACGTCATTCGCAGAAACGCTGACCTGAGTTCCCATACCCAAAAACATACCATCCGAATCGTACCAGTTTAATTCGAATCCGGGTCCGTTGTCTGAGTTGGCACCGTCCAGTGTTATGTTGCTTACCGCACAGGTCAGTGTATCGTTTTGCCCGGCATCTGCAATCGGCGCATTGTCGTCGAGCAGCACATCCACAAAGGAAGTATCTGCACAGCCATTGTTGATGTCGGTTACGATCAGGCTGTAGGTATCTGCCGCAGTTACATCGATCAAAGGCATATCCCCCACCTGCGTATTGTTGGAATTATACCAACCGTAATCGATATCTACTCCCACAGAAGAATTACTTCCGTCCAGCCCCACTTCATTGGCGTTGCAGTCGAGGATTTGATCCAGTCCCGCATCAGATGTAGGGATTGAAAAATTTTCATTGATCAAAACGGAATCGAAGTTCGTACAGCCGTTTTGTAAATTGGTGATTTCGATATAGAAAGTTCCCGCTGTATTTATTTCTGTAATCAGACTGTCGTCGAATGGCCCTCCGGTATCCGACCAAATGACTTCATATTCATTCGCCGGAAGGCTGGTAATACCACTGATCTCCAGATCGGGATTGTAACAATTTAGTTCCATATCCTGCCCGGCCTCAATGTCTGGGATTATGGTGTTTTCTGTTACTTCCACCAGGGCGGAATCCTGACAGCCATTCTCCTGATTTGAGACTAAAAGCAAATAGGTTCCCGTTTGATCGACATTCACTGTCGGGTCTGTACCGATGATCATGCCATTGGCGTCTTCCCAGGTATAAACGATATTCGGACCAGTGGCTGAACTGCTGCCATCGAGTAATACATTCTGTACCACACAAGTAAGTTCACCATCCGGGCCGGGATCTACACCGGGAATAACTGCATCCTGGTCGACCACAACTTCTGCCGTGGAGCTACAGCCGTTTGCCGGATCAAAGACTTCGAGGATATACGTTCCGGGAATATCAACCGGCAATTCCGGACCAGACCCCAGCACATTGCCCTGCTCATCCTGCCATTCAAAGTCTGAACCGGGTGGTGCTTGTTGCGAATCCCCAAGAATGATTTCCGGGATAAAACAATTTAAAATAGTATCGGGGCCCGTGTAAGCGATTGGCGCTATGGTATCGAGTTGAACAAGCACTTCGGCTGTATCGATACAATTGTTGTCGGTGTTTTCTACAATGAAATAGTATGATCCGGCGGCATCTACGTTTAGGATGAGGTTGCTTCCCAAGGGTCCGCCGAGGTCATCTTCCCAGGCATAAACAATTTCAGGACCGGTAGTTGAATTACTGCCATTGAGTGTAACAGCTGATACGTCACAATTAAGGACCTGATCCGGGCCGGCATCAGCCACCGGCGCATTCACATCCTGAAATACTTCGACAGTAGCTGTATCGCTGCAACCTGAAATATTGTTGGTCACGATCAGATCATACGAACCAGATTCCGTTACGGAGACAGTCGGATTGTTGCTTATTGGTTGTCCGTCCGGGTCCAGCCATTCCAGATCTATCTGGGCTCCCTGATCGGAAGCAGAGCCATCCAGAATGACCGGATCGCCGGTACAATCCAGTGTGAAATCGGAACCTGCATCAGCGTTTGGAGTCGCATAGTCAGCAAACACTTCCACTGTATCCAGTGCCGTACAGCCATTATCGGGATCGGTCAGTTCGATGATGTAAACCCCATTTTGATCCACATGCTGGATCGGGTCGGTACCCAGTGGATTATCGTTTTCGTCATACCATTGAATGTCTACACCTCCGTCGGAGTTTGAGCCATCCAGATCAATCGTTGGATTCAGGCAATTCAGGGTCATATCCGGACCTGCATCCGCACTGATAAGACTAACCTCTGAAGCCACATCTACTCCGCTGACCCCGAAACAACCATTATCCGGATTGGTAATTGTCAAGGTGTACAATCCGGAATCGCAAACCATTGGATTTAATTCGGTCGAAGAGTAAGAACCCGGTCCAGACCAGGAATATTCGTAACTCCCGCCTGAGGTGGAACCTGATGCATCCAGGGTAACACAGCCAACACTGCAGTCTATTGTATCCGGTTCAATGATGACGACATCAATCGTCTCCACATCCATCATCACCTCATAGGTCTCGCTCGCGCTACAACTAAAAGATCCGGACTGGTGAGTCACCGTAAGCGTATAAACACCGCCGCAGTTGACATTAATAATTGGACTGTTGGGACTGCCCAATATACAGCCTGGAGGTCCGGTCCACTCATACATCATGCCTGGTCCCACATTGGAAGCGGTTCCATCAAGAATGGCAACCTGGCTGAGGCAATTGATATCGCCGGAGGCAGTAATTACCGCAGAGGGATTTAATACCAGAAGATTGAGGAAAATGGTGCTGTCGCAGCCGAGGTAATTTTGAAGATTCTGAGTATAAAATCCGGTATTGCAAAACTGGGTACCGGCTACTGTCACGCAGTCTCCTTCACAGACCGTTTCATTTAAGTTGGTTACCGAAGCCGGATCTACCGTAAGGTTGGTAACAATTGTACTATCGCAGCCATTGTAACCAAAGAAAAAATCAAAATAAGTTCCGCTGGTCGACTGGTAACCTCCTCCTGCAAAATATAATTCTCCCTCGCAGATGGTAACGTCCACTTCGCTCTCTGATCCTGCCGGATAGGTTTCCGGCTCAGGGCGACAAATGGTATGTGTGTTGGTTGCTCCTCCCGTAGATGAAGTAAACCCACAATAACCGGTTGTCAGTCCGCCAAAGCAGTTATTGATAATATCATACGTTCCCGACAAATACTGAATACCATCAAAAGAGATGGTATACCCATTTGTAGCCGGATCCCAGGTAAAGACCACCTCGTGATCCTGACCGTCCTCAATATTCGGCAAGGGGATTGGTCCGTTGATAGGATTCATGATATCTCCATTGACATCAACGGAAATATGATCCTGCACCAAATCCCCGAATGCCGCGCCATTATCCCAGGTATCAAATTCGATGATAAATGAATTGGTTATGCCGCCGGCTCCGATTTCGCCGCCGCTTACCCCACAGGCATTTAATCCGGCCGGGTCATTTTGGTACACCATACAAATACCGTCTGCGCCTCCGTCATTATTCCCAAAATTGAGCGTCATGGTATTGGTGAAGGGCTGGGTAAAATCTATGGGCGCCGGTTCCCAGGCGCATCCGCCCTGGCCGGTGGTATTCGCGGTAAGCTGAATACAATTTACAGCTGTTTGAACAGCGGTCCCTACCGGCACCATATTAATGGGTGGTACTGCCGGCGGCCCGTCACTCAAACGTATTTCGAATGTTCCTCCCGGTCCTTCCGGCCATACACGGATGTAATAGGTTTGTCCCGGAATGAGATCATTAAACTCCATGATCGGCATAATGGTATTCCCGCAATTGTCATCATCGGTACAGGCGATCAGGGTCGGATTGTTACAGGGCCCGGCATATACGGCCATCGCAGCATTGACCATGGTGCCTGGCAAGGTGGCAATATCCAGGTCTCCCGAGGGCGGTATGGTTACTGAAAACCAGATATCCACACTAACTGGTGCTGCACAACCCGGATCAGCAATCCCTGAATTGGACAAACCAGCGGTTGAGTAGGTCTGAAAATTCGCCATATCATTGGGCAGGGAAATAGCCGCACAAGGCGTGTTTTGTGCCAGAGCAGATTGGGTAAAAAGGAAAAACGGAATCCACAGAAACCATTTTCCAAATACGTGAAAACAGCTATTAGGAGGGGTAATAGGATTACTCATTGGATTGCTTTACTATTGAGCCAGAATTGTAATTTCTTGCCGCTAAGGCTGAAGGAGGTGGGTTAGCTGATAGAAAAGGTTGCTTGCGCAAGTGTAGTTTCCTCCGTCTTAGTGCATTTTGCAAGCTATGAAATTATTGAAGATAATCCAGACTGCCAAGTGGAGGGGGAGTCGGCTCCTCCAGACGAAAGTCAACCTGCGGTTTCCTTTGTCTGGATGTTGCCAGGGGAGCGAGTCGCCTTTGGCAACTCTGGGGAGTTGCTGTTCTCCACCTACAGCGGAGAATGCGCGGGGAGAGGTATTGTTCTCAGTAGGATAGTAACTGCTCCATTGCTTGCCCCAGGGCAAGCAGAATATCGCATGATATTTAACAAAAGAAAATGCTTCTCCCCGCAACATCCGCCGGAGCCAAAGGCGAAGGCGGAGGAGCAACTCCCCAGTCCCGATCGAAGCATCGGGACGCTCCCCAGGTGACCCACAGACAAAAACAGCTGCAAGCTGGTATTGTCTGGAGGAACCGACTCCCCATCGATCAACGAAAGTTAAATTAAAACGGAATATCCTCGTCCTCATTCATCTTAGACGGACGGGTAATGATGTTGTTTTCCATGGCGGGATCGCCAAAAGTATCTCCAGGCAGGTCGTCAAAATTGGGTTCGTCGAGATCTGCAAACTTAGCATACTGAGCGATAAAGCGGAGCTTGATGTTATCGAGCGCACCATGACGGTGTTTGGCAATAATAACCTCCCCAATGCCCTTCAGGGATTGCCCCTCCTCGTCTTCCATGATCTGATAATACTCCGGACGATACAGGAAGCCTACCATATCCGCATCCTGCTCGATGGAACCCGATTCCCGTAAGTCGGAGAGTTGTGGCCGCTTGGTACCACCCCGCACTTCCACAGCCCGACTTAGCTGAGACAATGCGATTACCGGAACCCCGAGCTCTTTGGCCATCCCTTTGAGTCCGCGGGATATGGCACTTACTTCTTGTTCCCGGTTTCCTTTTTGGTTGTCGCTGCCGCCACTCATCAATTGCAGGTAATCGATCACCACCAACTGAATATCGTGTTGCATCTTCAATCGACGGCATTTTGCCCGAAGTTCAAAAATATTGATACCGGGGGTGTCATCGATAAAAATGGGCGCCTCGCTGAGCTTTTCGATAGCCTGGTGTAATTGGGTCCATTCGTATTCTTCCAACTGACCATTACGCAACTTGCTACCCGAAATTTCGGCTTCCAGAGAAATGAGACGTTGTACCAACTGTACATTCGACATTTCCAAAGAGAAAATGGCTACTCCTTTGTTAAAGTCCATGGCGGCATTCCGCGCAAGCGCCAACACAAAAGAGGTTTTACCCATACCAGGACGTGCCGCCAAAATGACAAGGTCGGAAGGCTGCCAACCGGAAGTAAGCCGATCCAATTGGGTGAAACCAGTCGGGATACCGGTCAAACCGTCTTCTTTATCCTTAAGCGATTCAATGAGTTTCAGGGCTTTGGTTGCCAGTGATCCCATGTTTTCAACACCTCGACTGAGGTTTTGCTGGGTAATGGCAAACAGTCCTTTCTCTGCATCGTCGAGCAGGTCGAAAACATCCGTGGTATCCTGATAGGCATCCTGAATGATCTGCGTCGAAACCCGGATCAATTCGCGTTGAATGTGCTTCTGCGCAATAATCCGTGCATGGAATTCAATATTGGCTGCCGAGGCTACTCGATTGGTTAACTCTACGAGGTAATAAGCTCCTCCAACGGCTTCCAATTCGCCCATTTTTCGAAGCTCCTCGGTGACCGTAAGGAGGTCAACAGGTTGGGATCGCTGGAAGAGCTCCAGCATGGCTTCGTAAATGGACTTATGTCCGTCAGAATAAAAACTATCCGGACGCAAGATGTCCAGTACGATGGCGAGTGCATCCTTGTCGAGCATCAATGCGCCCAACACGGCTTCTTCCAAAGGCAGTGCCTGTGGTTGAACCTTTCCAAAGGTCAATTCAGAGCCATCAGGCCGGTTGCGGCGGCTGCGGCTGGGTTTCGTGCCCGTCTTTTTAGTGGGGTTGTCTGCCATACTTGCTATCCTGGATCCTTATGGATAACCCATTTAAAGGGAAAATCATTCCAATTGCCATCAAAGCTAAGGCATATTTCACGCTAACCGAAATACAGGCTTTGTGGAAAACACTAATAAAATGGTGGAAAACGCGGCATTTATCCACATTTCCCACCATTAATTTCTTTATTTATGCGCCTTTCGGCGAATGTGGAAAAGAGTTTTTTTTATTGTCTAACTACTTTTCCGGTTATCAGTTCTTCACCAATACGAATACGATAAAAATACACACCGGAAGCCAGTTGCGGCAGGTTGAGGACTTCATCCCGCAAGCCATTTACAACCCACTGTGTTTGATACACCAAACGACCGGAAGCATCCAGAATCTCAACATCGGCTTCCCCAAAGTAAAAACTGAAAGCCAGGTGGAGTTCATTGTTGAACGGATTCGGATAAAACTCAATATACTTGCTTGGATCTTCGGGTTGTACTACGCCCGATAGTTCGAGTGCTTTCATCACTGCAGCCAGCGCATCAATACGACCGTATCCGTAGGTGTTATTGGGAACTTCAGAACCGGCTACTCCACCACATTCCTGATCGGTGGTTTTTGGTATTGCCGTTTCTTCCAGGATCGTTTCGATAGCTTCTACATCGCCTGCCAGTTCGGGATTTGCGGAAATGATCAGGGCCACTACCCCCGCAACATGCGGTCCGGCCATGCTGGTACCACTAAAGGAAGCATATCCTCCTCCCGGGATGGTTGATCGAACGCCAACTCCCGGCGCACTTACATTCGGCTTCAGCCGGCCACTGCCATCAACGGTTACCGGTCCACGACTACTGAATCCGGCAATGGTATCGTTTTGAGCGGTTGCTCCGATAGTGAAACTATTCTCGAATATGGCTGACGGGGTACTCACACTACTACAGCCAGAGCCGGAGTTGCCGGCCGAAACCACAACCACGACACCAGAAGCTTTGAGGTTGTCGACAGCCGTTTGCATCACCGGAAAATTACCCGGATTGCATCCTTCAAGTTCCGGACAAGACCAGGAGTTTGCAATGACATGCGGCGCTTTCGTTGGATCCGGGTTTTCACCGGCAATATCAGTCGGCGCCAGAAACCATTCAAAACACTCAATATAAGTGGCTGGTGTGCCGTATCCGCGCTCCATGTTTCGGGCTCCGATCCATTCGGCATCAGGGGCAACCCCTACCATATTGTCTCCGTCCAGACCTACCATGGTGCCCATTGTGTGGGTTCCGTGGCTGGAGTCATCGCAAGGGATGGTGACATCCAGTCCGCAAGGATTGTTATTTGGATCACTTGGATCAATATCGCCATGCAGCGGATTGATCTCGTGGATCGCATCGTGCCAATTGTAGTTGTGATCTACATCCCCGTCATTGTATCCGCGGTATTTTGGCTGCAGCGCCGGATGGGTCCAGTCATATCCCGTATCCTGACCGCCAACCACGACGCCCTGGCCGGTATAACCCAAAGCCCAGACATCATCGGCGTTAATCATCGAGAGGCCCCATTCGACGGAAGTCGGACCACGTGTAAGATCCGGAGCTTCTTTAAAATAGGTTGCCTGACGATAAATCGGATTATCCGTGATCCAGGCAACTTTATCGTGTTGTGCCAAAACAGGAATCAGATCGCCCGACCCGCGTACTAAAATGGCATTAACGATGTAAAAAGAGTGATAATCCGCTCCTTCTCCTTCGAGGATTGTCCATAATTCGGGCTGGGTTTGCCGGGCTGTTTTTTGCAACTGCTCAAAGACAAACTGTCCTTTTTCGGCCTTCGTTTTCAGGTTTTTTGCCGCAGAAAGATCTGCCTGCTGATGCAGCATGACCATAAATTCAATCTGGCTTTCGCCGGATTTCCCCAGAAGAACAGGATCTACTTTTTCTTTCCAGCCATCTCCTGGTCCGCTAAATGAGGCAAACAGGAAGAAAGCAACTACTAATTTCGACAGAGTTGAAAAACGCATATGGTTCTATATGTTTTGTAGTTGGCTCTGTGCAGGGAGCCATACCTATCTACCGACAAAATCGGTAGTTTTGGATAGACGTACAATGACATTTATCCTAAAAGCCGGAGGTATTTTGCTAAAGGTCGGACGTTTGGCCTAAAAATCCATTCCCAGCGACAAGTATAGTCGCGGATCTTGCACAACACGGGTCTCCAGTCCCCAGGCATAATCCAGGCGAATAAAATAGCCAAAGAGCACCGAACGCACCCCAAATCCATAGCCCAAAACAATCGGATCGCGGAAATATTTCACTTTCGCAGAAACCGGGTTTGAAGACACTGGTGGATCCGGCAGGAATTTCGTGTTGAGCGGATTCTCGTCGGAGAATGGAGATTTACCCTGCCAGGCAGTACCAATATCAAAGAATCCAACAACCTGGAAGTTGCGCAGGAAGTTATTGGAAATCGACTTGCTGAAATAGCGCACAATAGGAATCCGCACTTCCGAATTAAATACCGCAAAGGAATTTCCATTGCGGATATTGAGTCGGAAGCCGCGCATGTTTGTAGCGACCGTTTCATAGGCGAAGCCTGGCGCATCGGGCAGTGGAATATCTTCATTAAAGCGCGGAAACAACCAATTGTCTACACCGCCTAAATAATACAACAACTTTTCGGATCCAAAAGAGGTAGCACCTGCCAGGCGCACAGCCAGTACCGAGTGTTTCAGGAATCGCTGATAATGACGGGCATCCAATCCGATGATGGTCATAAACCCATCTGCCAGGTCAAAGTTAAATCCATCAACTACCTGGACTTCAAATCGCTTAACTGCTTCAACATAGACTTTGTATCTGGTTCCCTGCTTGATATTTAGCGAGAGATCTATGGTATTGTCGAATACATATTCGGCGCGAAGCCCAAACCTTTGCTCTCGCTGTGTAGGATCATAAAGACTTGGCCGGTCTGTAGCCAACTCGGTAGAATTATCAAAACGCAGGGTTGCCTGTCCGCGCAGGCTGGCAAACATATTAAACGGATAACGCACCTCAAACTGGGTCAGGAAAGTGTTGGTTTCCAGTCGTGGCTGAATGGGCGTAGAGGATCGAGGATCCAGTGGGAAGCGCTGCTTCTGACGATAAACGGCATATCGCTTGTCTAACCTGCGTTTTTTATCATCAAACACCAGAAAATATTCGGAGCCATTAAATGAAGTTGGAACCCGAATACCGCCTTCCAGCTCATAATCTTCAAACAGGTCTTTAAAACTCCCTTTGAGCAAAATGCCCGGCGGCGGATAACCAAATCCCTGCGGTGTACCGGCATAGGAATTCAGCCCTGAAAAAAGCAGGCTGTTGTCCAATTGGGTAGTCACCGCATCCGTACGGAATGTCAGGCGATGCGGTTGTATGCGTGATGGCTCAAACCGAATCACATCGGGTTCTTCCTCCACCTGCTGACGAGAAGGAGCAGACACCACAGCCCGGTCGAGAATGACTTTCTCCGGATTCTCTTCCAGTTCTACTTCCTGATCTGCCGGTGCGGGAAGTTCTTCTTCATCAAACTCGCTTTGGAAGAAATAATTATCGATATCGACCTTATTGGTATCGGGTTCGGGCTTAATGACCGGCACAGGTGGTGGTTCTGGAGCCGGAGGTGGCTTGACTTCCAGTTTTTCTCTTTCGGCTTTTAACTCTTCCGCTCTTTCCTTGCGAACTACGTATTGTATTTCTTTTGACTTGAATAATGACTCATCGGGTGTAATCGCAGATTGAAGCCGGTTGGATCGGATAAATATCTGTTGATAATCGTCCCGCCAGATCAATTCTACCAGCTTTTTACTGCGAGGAGCAGTATGTTGCCACAAAATATTTCGATCGTATTGCTTAGCGGCCCAGGTAACTCCACGGTCTTTGTAAACCGGGCGATTGAATACGGTATCGACCATGGCAAGGGCTACGCTGTCCAATTTGGTTTCCAGCAGGGAATCCGGATGGAATATCAATTCGGTCCCATCCTCCATCGTAACCACCTTATCGATGTGATGCAGATAGGTTTCAATATATCCGTTGTAGCGAGCGTACATCCCGGAAGCATCGCTCAAAAAGCTAAAGTGTGTACTATCGATTAGTTGTGGATTGCGCTCGTTGGCGAATGGCGTCCAGGTAAGACGGACCAGCTCGTTCGAGGTTTCATCCAGATCCATGTAAAACAGATCGAAATTACTGGTGGGCAAAATCGTATCCAGCTTTTCGGTTACCAGAAGGGTATCCGGTCGATTGGAAGCGAAAATGATTCCCGGTTTGCCATCCAGTTTTACAACGCGGGCATCGAGATCATCCCAAAAGTCGTGGGTTAGTCGTCGGGAATCACGGGTACGAATGTAGTAGAGAAAAACATCTGAATAGCCTTTCACTCCGGCTGAAATAACCAGTTGAAAGGTGTTGAGATATTCCATACTGTAAACCCGCTGGTATTGAGGAGCCAGTTCTTCTTCTTCCGATTTTCCGGTGAGAAGATCGTGGCGTTCCAGGTAAATGATATCTCGCTTTTCGTATAAAACGGCGAGTTCCTGGCCACTTGGACTCCAGGCCAGAATGGGATAATTGTAATCGGTAGCCTGTAATTTATTTCTATAGCCGTGCTTAAAGATTTTCTCTCGTTTACCGGTTTCCAGGTCCTGGATAAAGACTTTGTATTTGCCAATCTCATTGGTCACATAGGCCATTTTCTTGCCATCCGGACTTAATTTGATTTGCGTATAAGGCAGGTCTTTTCGGTTGCGCACCTCCAATGCTTCTCCTTCCGGAACATCAGCCGTTGGCAAATCGCCTTTGAATCGTTCCTGGAAATAGAGCTGCCAGCTTTCAGTAGTTCTTTCGAAAGTACTGCCTAAAACATATAGAAAACCGCTTTCAATATTTCGGTTGATTCGGGTCAGGTAAAGGAGGTTGGACACAGTTGCCCGGCCATAATTCAAGCCAATAAAATACCAAAGAGAGTGGCCGGCCAGGATGGGATTTTCTTCGGCAAATTCTTCAAAATCTTCGTATTTCTCCGTTTGGAAGATATCTCTTAGCTGATTATCTAATTCTGTACTCCAGGTTTCCCCTACATAATCGATCAATCCTGCTTTAAACCAGGCCGGCAAATTGAGGCTCACCGAGTTTTGCACAATTTCCTGCAAATTGGAGCCAAAGAGCATGGAGTTCAGGAAAACCGTAGCTGTACCTTCGCGTACCTGGCGCAGCAGATCGGTATGGTCTCCATTGAAGAAGACAAACATTTTATTCCCGAATATCTTCGTTTGTCCGCCGGTGTTTTCGAAGGCTTCCTCATCGCCGATATTGCTTTGTTTGAGATCGGTGAGATCCGTATAAACGATGATCTCGATCTTATCGTTGATGCGATGCTCCAGCAGATCTTCAATATCTTTAAATTCGGCTTCCGCCATTTGAAGGGTGGCCTGGGCTACATTTCGCCCATCTCCATACCAGTAGGTGATGTAGTTTTGGGTTTCATACATCGACCAGTCATCGAAGTCGCGGTGGTACTGAACCCGGCTTTTGCCGAATTCAACCTGCGTTCCCTGAGCTGCCAGTTGCAGGCAGAAGGTCAGTGAAAGCAGGAGCAGGTATATTTGACGCATAAACGGAGATTATTCAGATACTAAGTACCTGGACAACATTAATTAATAAGAAATGACTGAATCTTTTTGCGCTACTCATCGTTGAGTCCTCGCCTTGATAGCTATGGCTATCAGGCTCCGGGCTTGCCTCGATTAGCACAAAAATTTTTCGGGTCATTTAATATCATCAATTATGTCCAGGTACTAACTTTCGCGGAAGCGGAAAAAAGCGAACAGAACTGAGCACTTTTTTACCTTCGCAACGAATCACTTATAAATTACGCCATTTTGGCGAATTAATTTCTCATAAAACGGAAAAAGCATGGCTTCTGTTGTCGGCCTTACCTTTAACCCCTTTCAGGAAAACACTTATCTGGTGTATGACCAGACTGGTGAGTGCGTTATTTTTGATCCAGGCTGCTATGATTCGGCCGAAAAAGAAATACTACACACCTATATAAAGGAACATAAGTTGCGGCCGGTTCGTTTGATTAACACACATTGTCATCTGGACCACATATTTGGTAATGCCGACGTGGCAAAAACCTACGATTTGTCGCTGGAAATCCATGAAGGCGAACTCCCCGTCCTGGAATCAGCCCCAAAAGCAGCCAATTTGTATGGCATCCCTATGCCTGAAATGTCGCCGGCTCCAGAGAATTTTATTCAGGAAGGCGATGAAATCACATTCGGGGAAACCCGACTGAAAGCCATTTTAACACCGGGCCACTCTCCGGCTTCTCTATCCTTTTTTTGTGCTGAAGATGCCTTTTTGATTGCTGGGGATGTGCTGTTCCGAGACAGTATTGGCCGCACTGACCTGCCGGGGGGGGATCATCAGACACTGCTGGATTCCATCAGTCAAAAATTGTATCCGCTTGGTGATGAAGTAGTGGTGTATCCGGGCCATGGTCCGCGAACCACCATTGGATATGAGCGAAAAAATAATCCGTTTGTGCGCGGGTAGTTTTTTGCCTTTCGGCGAAAGCCAAAAATTACTTAAACAACTCGCCCTGCACCACTTCTGGTAAGAGCCTAAAAGACCGTCGATGGTGTCTGCTTGCTCCATGCTGTCGGATTGCGTCCCGATGGGAGGCTGTTGGATAGCCCTTATTTTTTGCCCAGCCATAGTGGGGGAAATCTGCATCCAGGTTATACATAATCTCGTCGCGGTGTGTCTTTGCCAGAATAGAGGCCGCGGCGATCGACTTAAATTTCCCATCGCCTTTGATGATGCACTCGTGCGGGATCTCCGGGTAAGGTCGGAAGCGGTTGCCATCGATCAGCAATAATTCCGGCCGGGATTTCAGGGATTTCACAGCGCGGTGCATGGCTGTATAGGAAGCTTGCAGGATATTTATCGCATCTATTTCCTCCACCGGCACCACTGAAACAGCCCAGGCCAGGGCTTCGCTTTCAATAATTGGCCGAAGGATATCCCGTTGTTTTTCGCTGATTTGCTTGGAATCATGTAAGAGTGGATGGTCAAAATCCTTTGGCAGGATAACTGCTGAGGCTACAACCGGCCCCGCCAGGCATCCCCGTCCGGCTTCGTCGCAACCCGCTTCCAGGAGATTGGGATCGAAAAAAGCAGCCAAAGGAGTACGTTGGGCCATTGAAGTTCTTTTGGCCGAATATAGGAAGTTATAGCGACAGGATGGTAAAATCGACGCGGCGGTTGAGCTGTCGGCCTTCTTCGGATTCATTGGGTGCTACCGGCATGCTTTCGCCATAAGCTTTGTATCGGATACGGTTGGGAGAAATCCCATTTTCGGTCAGGAAGGCGATGACCGATTTTGCGCGTTTCCGCGAAAGGTAGATATTATAGCGTTCCGTTCCCCAACTGTCTGTATGCCCATTTATTTGAATGATCATGTTGGGGTTTTCATTCATTATTTGAGCCAATTTGCGCAATTCCACATTAGAGCGCGGGTGAAGTTCCCACTTGTCGAATTCGAAATAAAGGTCTTTGAGCGTGATGGTTTTACCGAGTTCTAATTCAACAAGTGTAAGGTCATCTTCTTTTACAGGTATTGGCAGAATGGGGGGCACTTTCCGGAGATCTACGTCGTCGATATAGAAGTAGGCGTACTTGAGGGGGTCGTCGCCAGATTCTTTCGTTTGTGTTTTCTCGTCGGAGAAAAAGTTGCCGATTAATAAAAATTCTGCTTCTGAAGTCGCTTTGAAATTTCCGGCAACCTGAACCCATTTGCCGTCTCTTACATCGATGATATCTTTTGCATAAACCTGCGGGGTAAACTCCAGGGGGTCGGCGGTTACCTCTTCGACGCCGATATCGGAGAAATAGAATCCGAGGTTATTAATCCGCAGCGAGTTGGGGAGCATACTGACCCACATCTCCACGTAATACTCTTGTCCGACGACCAGTGGTTCGATCAACTGAATTTGAATGAATTCGCGGCAATGGGGTTTGCCTTCTTCGCAGCCATAGGTAGTGATACCTGCCATAGCTCCTCCTGAGTGTGGCGGTTGTTTTCCAAATCCTTTTGAAGCCCAGTTTTCCGGTACGCGCACTTTTGGTCCGAAGACATCCGGAGATGCTCCGGTCGGTGCAGACCAGTATTTCATAACGCGGGTAAAGTGTTCTCCTTTGTAGAACCAGCCGATAGGTGTACCGGAGAATCGCTCAAAACCCGGGTTTGGCACCAGGTTTCCTCCGCCTCCGATTTCGGGCATTTGTGCCAGGCAAAAGGAGGAAAAAAAGAGGGCCAGGATGAGCAGAGGTGTTTTCATAAAAGATTGAGCCTTGGGTCCTTAAGATAGTAAATGTCGGCAATTGAGCATTTCAATAACGCTGCTGGAGGGGGCTGTTATATATCAGAACGCAGAATTAAGAAAATGGAACAGATTTTAGCGGCAACCTGACGGGTCGGCAACCTGACGGGTCGGCAACCTGACGGGTCGGCAACCTGAC
>JAAEZH010000054.1 GCA_018222965.1 Bacteroidota bacterium | reverse complement strand
CCGGTACCGAAATGCTTCGATACCGGTTTACCGGTTGAGAATTGCCATCCAATGGTGTCTTGGTGCTTTACTTTACCAAAATTCGGGATGACTCATGTTATTTTTTGTCAGTGTCAGTAATATCTATAGGAAATCTACTTTTCCTGAATCCAGATTGTAATAGGCCGGGAGAATTTCCAGTCCGCCGCCTTTTACTGCATCACCAATAATAGCAGACCGGCCTGCTAATTCTTTGGCCGTGAGCTCCGCATTTTTCTTTACCACATCATTAACCGCGGCATCTTCACCAGAAGCAGCAAGTGCAGGTGCAATGTGAGCAAGCAGATGGTTCAGGTTGTAACCATTATCACCACCATTTATGGCAGCCGTTACAGCGCCGCAGCTTTCGTGACCGAGTACAACGATGATTTGGGTGCCCAGATGAGCTACCGCATATTCAATACTAGCCAGAGTAGATGAGTTAGCAACGTTACCGGCTACCCGAATTACAAACAATTCACCCAGTCCGGTATCAAAAGCCAGTTCTGGCACAACACGGCTGTCTGCACAGCTTAGTACGATAGCATAAGGCTGTTGCCCTCCTGTCAAAGAATCCCGGCGGGAACTATCCTGTAGTTTGCCGTCGAGTTTATCTTCCACAAAACGGGTATTACCATCTTTTAATCTTTGTATTACTTCCTGATTTGTCATATTGCATTAATTGATTTTAATTAGGCATCCGAGGATCGGATTGTTGGCGTGTATAAAAGTAATACTATTATGAACAAGTTGCCTACTGTATGGTTCAAAAATTTCTTACCGGCAAGATGGACGTCAGGCAAAACCCGGAAGACAGCACTACCAGCCCCCTCCTCCGCCGCCGCCACCGCCGCCGCCGGAGAATCCGCCGCCACCACCGCCAGAGCTCCAACTGCCTCCCCCCGACTCACTGGGTTTTGTGGCCGTACTGCTAATTCCATTGGCAACGGAGGAATTTATACTGTGGTATAGGTTTGGCGAGAATGGGCGACTTCCGACATACCAGTGACTGTGGTATTCTTTTAAAGTTCCAGACTTCTCTAAAAAGGATTGAAACTTTTGGCCCCATACATCTTCAACACCCAGCGCTATGGCATAAGGCAGTAAACGTTCAAAACGCTCTGGTGTCATTTCGGGTGGATTAAACTGGCGAAGCTGATTGTTTTCTGCCGCTCCCATATACATTTTGAAACCTTCCACCAGGGATTGCATCCTCAGTTTTTCTTTGGTAGGTTGTTGTATCAAATAGCGGTATACAATTATGGAAGTCAGGGCAAAACACACAAATCCGACCAATATGAGCATATTGAGATCAGAGGCTGGCGTTTGGATGATCCGCCAGGCAATGAAACCAAAAAGGATGAGCGGAATCGCCCAGATAAAATATTTTTTTGCCTTTTTGCTGATGGCTGATAACAAGGGCAAAATCACAACGGTCGCCGCTACTAAAAATATAGCTCCTCCGCTCAAAAAGTGAAAAATTTCCGGAGGCAACATCACTTCCCGAAACATCACCGACACAATCAAAAACAGAATCGTAACGAGAATGGGAATGGTCAGGAATTTGGTGTTTCTCCCTTCATCAATGATGCTGGAATACTGGTCTTTCAAACGGCTGACAAAATTAACTCTGGCTGAATATACATCCGAATTATACTCTCCATCCAGAACCACTTTGGTATCGCTATCAAAGAGCTGCTCCAGGATGCTTCGTTCTTCCTTTGCCAGGGAATCATCAACCTTTTTCACACGGGTAAGCGTATACTCTGCTCCCGTTATAAATGAGAACAGTCCCTTTTTACTGCTTTCCGTTATTTTGATAAAACCTTTCACCGCAAGATTGACCAGAGAAGCGGTCATAAAACCAGATTGAATCCGATCCTTGTCAAAAATTCCTACCGCAGCCGGCGATAAATTTTCCGGCGGGTCAAATACAGGATACACAGCAGGTTTCTGCGGATCAACTCCGTATTTCATCCACGTAAATACGTAATAGATCAATAGCCCCAGTCCCGCCAACAAACCGATTATCAAATATCGATTCTGCCTTAAGAAAGTGAGCGGAGGAGGCGCTGCTAAAATGCCCTTGTTAAAGTCAGCAACAATGGTGAGGTTTTCATATGCATCCAGGTTTTCTGCTGAAAACCGAATGCCCGGTCCGTCTTCAATGGTACAATCCTGGGCGGTTGATCCACGCGTTCCGGTATAACAATTTACCGACTGGAGTTTCGCTCCCTCCGGAAGGATAATTTCAGCTTGTACTTTTATACAGGGGAATGCCCATTCTGTGCCATTTACATTCCAGTAAACCTCGTCAAAATCTTCAAAATAGCCCACCTGGCCGTAGGTTTTATAACGGATTTTGTAAGTATGAAAACCGGGCTTGATGAATACATTGGCATCACCGATGTATATGTGAAAAAAGCCGCCCTTTTCTTCGGTGTGATAAGTGGCCGGGTTACCATCTTGTAAAACCGATTCAATGGTGTAAGCGATCGGATACCTGCGCCCGTTGTTGTCCCCCCGGGTAAGCGGCAAGGATCGAAAAATACCCCGCTTAATTCTATCTCCATTAGCCATAACCGAAATGGTTTCGGTCACAGTATAAGTACCAGCTGTATCGACTTCCAGGACTACATCAAACAGGTTTATATACTCTTTCTGAGCAAAAGATTGCCCGAGAAAGATCAGGAGGAATACAAAAGTTATCCGGTATCGCAATGTTTAAAATTTTACTTCAGGAAGGTCTTTTTGAGAAATGTCATCCAACTCAAAGAAGGCAGACTCGTGAAAGCCAAACATATTGGCTACTATATTACTCGGAAACGACTGGACGGCAATATTCTTATCCCGAACCGTGCCATTGTAATAGCGCCTGGATTTTTCAATGTCTGATTCAATTTCCGATAGCTGCTGCTGTAGTTGGAGGAAATTGGTGTTGGACTTGAGGTCTGGATATTGCTCGGCAACAGCAAACAGGTTTACGAGCGATTTATTGAGTTGATTCTCGGCAGCTTGTTGTTCCTTCACTCCGGACGCCTGTTGAGCCATGTTTCTGGCTTCCGTAATTTTCTGAAAGGTATCTTTTTCGTGTTTGGCATAACCTTTTACCGTTTCTACCAGATTGGGGATGAGGTTGTAGCGCTTTTTGAGTTGAACATCAATTCCGCTCCATCCCTCTTCTACCATACTTCGCATTCTAACCAGCTTATTGTACTGTGCTACTCCGTACAAAAGCAGCAATGCAACGATCGCCACATAAATGATCCAGGTCATGAGGTATTTTTTTTAGTCTTTGAATTCTCCAAATATAGAAATCGAAGTTGACAATAAACTCCAGATCCCAAATTATTAACGGGAATTTAGACTTGCAACCGAACATTTAAAAACTTCACCCGGTTAAACAATCAAACGCATCCATCATGACTCCCAATACCGGTTTCATTCTATTAAGCGCTGTGCTTATCCTTTCCGGCTGTAGTAAAAATGCTGTCGAGGAAAATTCTCAAATCCCACAACCCTTTCAATCGATCGAATTCCCGGGCATCATGTCTGATATGGAATTTGAGCCCTTCGAGATTCCCAAATCCAATCAACAGGCAGCTATGCTCGTTAGTGGTAGGGAAATGATCCTGGTAAATCCGGGTATCGATCAGCTCCAACATCTCATAAATAAAGCGACACCCAATACGACTATCGTTTTAAAAGAAGGCTTGCACAAGGAGACTGGCACCCTGGTTTTGAATAAAAGAATCACTCTCATTGGAGAAGGAGAAGCGACACTGGCCCTCGGCGGACAAATCGGTATGTTTATCTACCGATCCGAAAACGTGGAGATAAAAAACCTCGAAATCGTAAACCTGAAAGGCAGTTTTATTGGTTTAGCCGCTGATAATTCCAACCATTTAAAACTGGAAGAAAATGACTTCTCCGGATTCCCGGTATCCATCATCCTCGAACGGTCAAATTATGCTGAGGTCCAAAACAACATCATATTGGGCACTGGTAACTTTGCAGAGGATCTTGGTATTACGGTAACGAATGGTTCGTACACCCACATCGAAGGCAATGAAATTTATGGCAATGCATTCGGAATATGGGTGAGCGATGCAAAAGGAGTAGTAACCAATAATTACACGCACGATAATATGATCGGCATCATTTTGTGCAAAATACCCGATGGCAGTATACCTTTTGGCGGCGGCACCGGCGGATCGGAAAGTCCAGCTTCAGAATGGAAAATCGTTAAAAATGTTACTGAAACCAACGGTTGGGGAGTTCTGCTTATCGATGGAGCACACAACAATTTACTGGCTGAGAATACAGCCGCTCATAATAGCTTTACAGATATCGAACTTGCCGGTGAAACGAATCAATTATTCGGTTTTTTCACGCCGACTTCGTTCAATAATGTAGTTTATGCAAAAGGCAAAAAACTTGAAGTAATCAATAATGGAAAAGACAATTCCATTAGTGGCAGCTCTTTTAAGGAAGTACCGTATTCTAAATAGTTGAGTGTTTTACACGTTTTACTCGTTTGATGCGGATAAAGCAACTTTATTTAATTCCTACTCTGTTTGCATCGCATTCATTACAATAAAACTCACCATCGCATCCAATATAGCCGGGACAATCAGTAAAGCATATTCCGGAATGATTTGCTTCCATTTCAGGATTATAGCAGGGATGCTTATCCGAATATTCTTTTCGACAATTTGAGGCCAACAGAATCACCAGGAATAGTAAAATGAGGTTACGCATGGTATTTATTCCTTAAGACCTGCTCTATTTCTATAACGGTTGGGTACTATACCGACGAAGTGGTTTGACCCGAATTAAACGCATAAAACAAGTAAAACGCATTAAACGATTCTAATCCACCAATACCGCTGCCACATCCGGATGATGGTAACGGAGGGCAAAATCATAAGGAGTTTCCCCATTCTCATCGGCTTGCCGGGGGTCAGTAAGCGCATTCTGCACCAGATAAGCGGCCATTTCCGGTAGGTTTTCCTTAGCGGCATAATGCAGTAAATTGCGTCCGTTGGTGCAGGTAGCATTTAAATCGTATCCATACTCTTTTAATAATTTCAACATGCGAAGACTCTGGCAGGAATGCAGCGGCAAACAACCCATCGTTTCGTCCCGCTGGTATTTTTGGACACCGTTTGCCAGGAGATAAGCCACCAGATCGTAATTGTCAAAAAAGATGGCATAAGACAGGAAAGAATCCTTGTCTGCATCCGTGCCATCCAGGTTTGCCCCATAAGTTGCCAACAATCGCGTCAATCGTACCGCTTTGTCTTCACATTCTGCGCAATAAGTGATCGCATCATCTTCCTCACAAAGTACGTTTGGGTTAGCTCCTGCCTCCAGCAATGCTTTCGTTTTTTCAAGATCACATTCCCACAGGGCATCACACAATGCTTCCGGATCGGGCGGGTTTTGGGCTTTCGCCGAATGGATTCCTTGTCCCGGCCATTCCGTATTAACCTCAAGTTTGTAGTGAAACTGTAAGGCCAGCCCCGGCAAAAGGAAACCAAATAAGAAAGTTGATAGGTACATGTAAGTAAAATACCTTCTGGCAGGGACTTCAAAAAGCTTGTGGGGCCTTTAATCTTAGTCAATTTAGGCAACGGTGCCTTTAATCCGGGAAGTGGCTAAATATTTTTTCCATTCAATAAAACCCACAGGACAAACAGCGAAAAAACGAACTATTTGTATCTTTCAGAAACCAATCATTTTACATGAAATCCATTCGATCCCTACGTCCCTTTTTGGGGGCCGACGACTTTGATCTTTCCAGGCAATTTTACCTTGACCTTGGTTTCTCAGAAAACAGAATATCAACAAATATGTCCTACTTTTCAATGGAATCTGTTGGGTTTTATTTACAGGATGCTTCCGTCAGGGACTGGATAGACAACAGCATGTTATTTCTCGAAGTGGAAGACACTCAATTGTTTTGGGAAAAGGTGAAAGGCTTGGAGCTACCTTCCAAATACAGGAAGTGTCGACTCAGTAAAATAAAAATGCAGGAATGGGGCAACGAATTTTTCCTGCATGATCCGGCTGGGATTCTTTGGCATATTGGACAATTTGATTCCTGATTATGAACTTTACTTAGAGGTAAATTTAAATCCCTAAAGCATGACCAAAGCAAAAAAACTAAATACAGAAGAAACTATTACTTTACTGAATACCCTCCAAAAACGCTTTGAAACGAATACTAACAGACATCCCAAACTAAACTGGGAAGAAATTCAGGCAAAACTGGAGGCCCATCCGGATAAATTATGGCCCCTGCAGCAAATGGAAACAAGCGGCGGCGAACCAGATGTAGTAGGAACAGATGAAAAAACCGGCCAGTATCTTTTTTACGATTGTGCGCCGGAAAGTCCAAAAGGCAGAAGAAGCCTTTGCTACGATCGCCAGGCGCTTGAAGATCGCAAGAAATTCAAACCGGAAAACTCAGCGATCGACCTGGCAGAAGAAATGGGCATCCAACTGTTGAATGAGGCCGAATACAACCACCTGCAAAGCCTGGGCGAGTTTGATACAAAAACCTCCAGCTGGCTAAAAACACCAAAGGAAGTACGGGATCAGGGCGGAGCAATTTTTGGTGATTACCGGTTTGGAAGGGTTTTCTTTTACCACAATGGCGCCTCCTCCTATTATGCAGCCCGGGGATTTAGGGGATGTTTAAAGATTTAAACAGATTGCTTCAATCAAAGTAAGTGCAGCCATTGGGTATTTTTTGTACATTTACATCGCACACGACATAATCTTACACGATACAAAATACACAATATGTCAACCAGCGCTTTTTACGACCTGACAGCAGATACCATTAAGGGAGAATCCGTTTCCATGGGAACCTTTAAAGACAAAGTCGTAGTTGTGGTGAATACAGCCAGCAAATGCGGACTCACCCCTCAGTACGAAGGATTAGAGGATCTCTACAAAAAATACCGGGAGGACGGATTGATTATACTCGGATTCCCCTGCAATCAATTTGGCGGACAAGAACCCGGAAGCGAAGATGATATCCAGGAATTTTGCCAAATAAACTACGGCGTAAGTTTCCCGATGTTCTCCAAGGTGGATGTAAATGGCAAGGACACACATCCGGTTTTCAAATACCTAAAGTCGAATTTGGGCAGCCTTCTGGGCAGCAAGATCAAATGGAATTTCACCAAATTTGTCATTGACAAAAACGGCAAACCTGTAAAGCGCTTCTCTCCCACCACGAAGCCCCAAAAAATGGAATCGACTATACAAAAACTACTCTGATATGAAGCAGGATGATTTGCTTTTACTGGAGAACCAGCTTTGTTTTCCTTTATACGTGGCTTCAAGGCTTATCACCAAGATGTATGGTCCCCTCCTGAAAGAGCTTGATCTTACCTATCCGCAATATCTCGTATTGCTGGCTTTGTGGGAGAAGGACAAGCAGCGGGTAAGTGATTTAAGTCAGCGCTTGTTTTTAGAGTCCAATACGCTCACTCCTCTTTTGAAAAGGCTCGAACAAAAAGAGATGATAATCAGAGAGCGTTCTGTATCAGATGAAAGAACAGTAATCATCCGGCTCCGAAAAAGAGGAGAAAATCTAAAGGAGAAAGCAGTCTGCATTCCCAACCGAATCATAGATACCTTAAGCGAGGATACTACCACTGAAAATGAGATTCGGGCTTTCAAAGCCACCCTGGAAAACATGATTGGGAAATTGCAAATGGCTTAAGGTGTGCCCCGCATCCATTAAAAATCCCCGAATACGCCAATGCCTATCCGGGGATTCAAAACTTGCTATTCTTTAATTCAATCCACCAAAGCCGGGGATTCCAGCAGCTGGAAAAACTGATCCATGCGAGGAGTAATTACAATTTCAGTGCGACGATTACTGGCTTGTCCGCCGGTACTTGTATTGTCTGCAATCGGGATGTATTCCGACCTGCCCGCAGCCGTTAATCGCGCCGGATCTACATAATAATCCTCCTGCAATACCCGAACCACAGCTGTCGCCCGGTGGGCACTGAGATCCCAGTTGTCCTTCAAGCAACTATTGGAGATGGGGACATCATCTGTATGTCCTTCCACAATTACATCCAACTCATTGTGGTCATTTACCACTGTTGCAATCTTATCCAATACCTCCATGGCGCGTTCACTCAGGCGGTAACTTCCGGAAGAAAACAACAGCTTATCCGAAATGGATACGTGTACCCGTCCGCCTCTGACTTCCACCTTAATGTCATCATCATTGATATTACTCAAGGAGCGCTTGAGATTCATAACCAGAGCCAGATTCAGAGAGTCTTTTTGTTGGATTTTTTTGGTGAGATCCTGGATAAACCCGTATTGATCGGAGATATTATCCAGCGACTTTTTAATACTTTCAGCTTCCGTTTTGCTCACAATGGAGAGATCTGACATGCGATCCAACAAGCTGTTGTTTGTAGCCTGCGAATGCGCCAAGTTTTCCTCTAATTGCTCGATTTGTTTGTCTTTCAAGGCGATTTGACCTTTGAGACTTTCGACTTCTTTCTTTTTGCATCCGGAAGACACAAGAAGAAATGCGGCTGCCAACAAGGGCAGAATGATGCGTTGTACGTTCATAGAATCAACAAATTGATTTGATATACAAAATATAACTGTTTGAAGGATTAGTATGTTCGGAACTTAAAATCCGGATTAAATAAAGAAAACCTAAAGGTTTGCACTTTCGCATTCTGACAAAAACTGGTATATGAACCTGAAATATGTCCTTGGCCTGGCATTATCTATCCCACTCCTCCCCCTGCTTTACTGGCAAGGGAAAAAAGTGCGCCGCAATGTGCCAGGACTCCCCGAAGCAAAGGGTCCGGCTGGTATTTCAAAGATGGATTCTGATGCCGGTGCTCCTCTAAAGTTGTTGATCCTCGGAGAGAGTACAATGGCAGGAGTTGGCGTGGAGAATCATTCCGAAGGATTTGCCGGTACGCTCGCAAAGGAACTTTCGCGGAAGCTCAAAAAAAATATATACTGGAAGGTGTATGCCAAAAGCGGATATACCGCCCGAAGCCTGGAAAAAAAACTCCTGCCAAAACTTCCACTGGCCCCAATGGATCTAATTGTTATCGGATTGGGAGGAAACGATGCTTTTACTGTAAATACACCCGGAAGTTGGAGAAAAGCCATTCGAAATTTGATAACGGAGCTTAGATCCCGTTTTTCTGCCGCCCCAATCGTCTTTTGCAGTATGCCTCCCATTAAAGAGTTTCCGGCATTTACTCCCGTCATTAAATGGACAATCGGCAATCTCGTGGAAATTTTGGGCGATGAACTGGATCAGGAAGTCAAAGCCCACCCTGATGTGTACTATGACAAAAGAAAGCTTCGTGTTGGGGATTGGATCGACAAGATTGACGATGCACACAGCCAAACAGACTTCTTTAGCGACGGCGTTCATCCTTCAAAATTGACATACCAAACCTGGGCCCGTGAAACAGCGCTTTTTATTATCCATAGCCAGATAATTCCCAACTGAATTTGCAATAAAAAGGGGGGCAATAAACCTTGATTTAATCCGGGAGTCTAAGAAACTTTTAATGCTTAACTGAACATTGTGAAATTACCTTTAATTGTTCTTTTCCTACTATTCCAGTCTCTTTCAATCCATGCACAAGTTAATTATCCGCCTCCATCCGGGGTTTGGTGCAGTTGCCCACCCTCCACCGGAAACGGGGTGGGTTCCGTACTTCCCCAGGTAGCCGAAAAAGATTTCGTGAAAGGCATTCTGGTACGGGCCGTTTGGAAAGATATTGAGCCCGAGGACAACATTTTCAATTGGGATATAATTGACGAACAAATTGAGGCAGCCAATCTCTATGGAAAGAAAATTTCTTTGGGTGTAGGAAGCGGACCAAACTCACCGGACTGGCTATATACAATGGGGGCAGCATCCATTACTTACGATATTCCTTTCGAAGGAACCATTCCGGTTCCATGGGATGGAATCTTTCTCGGCCAGTGGACAGACTTTGTGAAAGAATTGGGCGACCGCTATCAAAATGACACCACCATCCAACTGGTTTATATTACCAACTCTTCCACAAATGGCTTTGAAATGCAAATCCCCTTTCAACCGACCCCCGATTACCCAAGCCTCGGTTACTCAGATCAAAAAATGATTGATTCTTGGAAAACAGTGGTAAATACTTTCAAAGAGGCTTTTCCCAATCACTATCTGACCAATGATTTCCATCCGGTCAATGCAAGTGATCTCGTTGCTGATTCCATATATACCTATGCCCAGACTCAAATTGGAGAAAGATACGGTGCAAGTGCCTGGTGGTGGACGCAGCACAATACCACCGTTTATCCTGCACAATACAGCCTCTTGCAACACTCAGCCAGCAACAACCTTTTCTCAGGTTTGCAAATGGCTGCCAGTGGGACAGACAATCCCGACACCTTTGGCTCAGGAGGAATGCCGGAAGCGCTTTCGCTTGCGATATCCCAAAATATGTGCTACTGGGAAATCTGGAATAACGACATACTTAATGAAGATTTTGAAAGCCTGCTGGAGAATGCCTCTTGCTCAACAGTCACATCAACAGTTCAATCAATTCCAAACCCTGAGATTCTGATTTTTCCGAATCCGGCTTCTAATTACTTTCACATAAAAACAAGCCAGGAATCTATCCCAAAATCTCTTCAGCTTTATAATTCAACAGGACAACTCGTGCAAAGTGCCAAAAGGCAAACTACACTGAATGTTTCCGGGCTTCCTAATGGGTTCTATTTCCTAAAAATCGAGCTGATCAGCCAAGTAATAGTCAGGACAGTTCTTATAGTCAGATAACCCTTTAACAACTGCTTTACATCCATTAACAACTGCTTAGACGACGAGGAGAGTAAGCCGATTACCTTAGCATTAGCAAAAATGGCCTATATGAACACGCTACTCTCCTCTCTTCTTTTCCTGCTTGTACTAACGACCGCCTGTACCGGGCAAGACCATCAGATGGATGCAAAATCCGCTTTGCCCGATAAGATCGATCAACTTGTAAGCGCTTATTCCCAACAGGGAGAGTATGGAAAATTCAATGGATCAATCCTGGTGGCCCATCAGGGAAAAGTGGTTTACAAAAAGGGAGTTGGTCTGGCAAACAGGGAATGGAACATGCCCAATGAGCCGGACACCAAGCATCGGCTCGCCTCGGTAAGCAAACAGTTTACAGCCTTGCTGATTGTTCAGTTGGCAGCAGAAAAGAAACTGGATCTTCAGAAGCCCGTTTCCACCTATTTGCCCGATTATCCAAAAGACAAAGCCGACCGCATTACCGTACATCATTTGCTTACGCATACGTCCGGAATTCCCGATTATGGTGGATTCAGAAACTATAAAGAATTCGAGCGACAACGATTCAGTCCTAAAGAGCTGGTCGAAATATTTCAGGACCTCCCGCTGGAATTTGATCCGGGCCGACAATATTCCTATAGCAATTCAGGATATGCGCTGTTGGGCTACCTGATTGAGGTAACAACAGGCAAATCTTATGAGCAGGTCTTACAGGAAAAAATTCTGGATCCCCTGGGCATGGAAAATAGCGGGGTCGACAAACACTGGAAGGTCCTAAAAAAAAGAGCTTCCGGCTATCGAATGGTCTGGGGCAACTGCCAGAACAGCAATATCATTGATATGTCGCTCCCATACGCTGCCGGAGCCATTTATTCCACCGTTGAAGATTTGTATCTCTGGGATCAGGCCTTATACGCAAATGATTTGCTTCCAAAGGCATATAAAGACCTCCTGTTTGAAAAACACATCATAGCCGGCAACAGACACTACGGATATGGTTGGTTTGTCGAAGAAATGACTTTAGGAAACACTAATGTAGAAGTGATAAGCCATGGTGGCGGAATTGACGGTTTCAGAACAAAAATTGTCCGTATTCCCGACAGTAAATCCCTGATCGTATTGCTAAATAATACCGAGGATGCCCCCTTGTTTCACCTGACGCAGGGTATTTCGCAAATTCTCTATGACCAGGCATTTGAGTTGCCCCGAAAATCTGTTGCCTATACCAGTCTGGCTAAAATGGAAGAGCAGGATTTGGCTTTCGCCGAAAGGCACTATCAAAAAGTAAAATTTGCAGACGGTTATTACCTCGATGAAAACGAGTTGATCCAAATTGGATACCAATTCCTGCATGCAGACCAGAAAACGGAAGCACTGGCAATTTTTAAATGGTGTATTGAGGACTTCCCAAAATCATTTAATGCTTTTGATAGCTATGCGGAAGCCCTGATGGAATCCGGCGACAAGAAAGCTGCGATCAGGAATTATAAAAAATCCATTGAGTTAAATCCCGGAAATCAAAACGGATTGCACATGCTGGAGAATCTGGGTGTCGACGTTGATGAATATATCAAAGTAATCCCTCCGGAGCTGTTTGAAAAAGTGGTTGGAAATTATGTCGAGCAAAAAGACCCCATAAATGAAGATTCCTGGAGAATAAGCATTGAAGAAGAAGACGGAAAACTAATGTGCCGTGACAAAAGTTATTTCTTTCAGCTACACCCCATTAGCGACACCGAATTTGTCAATCAGAATTATGGGGTTACTGTTCAATTTGACATAGACAATCCCAAAGAGATTAGCCTGCTGTTTTCGGAGCGAATTACGTTTATTAAGGAGGAATAGAAATAGACGTTCCATAAAAATCAACAAATGTTAAACCAACTGAAATACGTCTTTATTATATCTATTACGCTTTTCATCCCCTCTTGCAAGGGACAAGTCAAGACGATGTCTAAGGATGATAAAGCAGCAGAGGACCTAAAGATTGAGCCCTACCAATACGGTTCAGGAGATGTTGTGAATAGAGGGTATTTGGACAAATCCGGAAATATGTGGTTTACAACTTTGAAAGAAGGTGTTTACAAATATGATGGAAAAGAATTCACCAATATTTCGGAAAAAGATGGTCTTTGTTCTAATGTAGTAAATGCTGTTTTGGAGGATAATGATGGAATAATGTGGTTTGGCACAAATAAGGGTTTGTGCAAATTTAACGGAGAGGAATTTACAAACATTCCGCTACCTCAAGAGAACGCTAAAAGTGTTTCACCTGAAACTGGAATACCAAGTAGAAAGACAGAAACAATTCTATCCCTAATTCAAGACCGTCGAGGTGATTTTTGGATTGGAACAGACGCGGCAGGAGCATATCGCTATAATGGGAAAAGCTTTACTTCTTATTTAAAATTTGAGGGAAGAATTCAGCCCGATAACGTTTATAATAACTGTATTACAAGTATTGTGGAAGATAAGAATGGTCATATTTGGATATGCTCATTCACACACGGTGGATTAAACGAATTTGATGGAAAAACAATGATTCATCACCCTTTGAAAGACGGCTATGGAGATGGTATGATTTCTACGAGCTACAAAGACAAAGAAGGGAATTTATGGTTCGGCACAAGAAATGGCGGAATTTATAAATATAATTACAACAAATTCGAAAACATAGCTGATGCAAAAACTGGAGAACAAATAGCAATGGCCTCAGTACTGGAAGATACAAACGGAACTATTTGGATAGCAAGTTTTGCAAGAAAAGGGGTATATATTTACAATGGGAATTCCTTTATTCCGCTCAACTTAAAAGAAAATGAAAAACTAAATGACATTAAATTTATCTCAGAAGATGCAGACGGCAATATTTGGTTCGGGGGCAGATACGGGCTTCTATGGAAATTTGATGGCCAGGAGTTGAAAGACTTTACACAGCTAAAAAGAATGAATTAATATTGAAGATTTGCCCTCTCGGAAAGAATGATTCCTTTATTTTCTCTCATCCAACCTATCCACATTTCCGACCAACCAGCACCGTTGACCTGCGGAGCGGGTCGTACATGTTTTTCTATTATTTCATTTCTATGTACAGGACAAAACTATTTTATGGAACATAATATGGTCCGACCACGCCTGCGCGGGTCGTGGTGGTTGGGTTACCCTTGTGCTAAACAGGGAAGACCCGCCTTCGCGGGTCTGAATTTATCAGGAATAGTTAATCCGCTATGAACATTTTATATTTGTATTCGACCTGCGGAGCGGGTCGAACATATTTTTGAATTATTTCATTTACGGCCTCTACACAAAATGAAGAAACCGAAATCCCCTTTATCCAAAATCAAACTGTTTTTTCAGATGGAGAAAGATAACATCAATCTCAATTTCTAAAACAAACCTATCTACGTTTTCCACCAACCAGCACCGTTGACCTGCGGAGCGGGTCGCACATATTTTCTATTAATTCATTTCCAACACCTACGCGAAAATCGAGAATCATTTTACAATAACACCCAATCACCCTTATTGCTTTCCACCAAATCTTATTGATAATTAGGCAAATGCGCCTGTCAATTAGTCCTCCATTAACTCCTTACCACCTAAAGATATACCCAAACCACTTCGGCTCGGGTATATATTCCCCGAAAGGGGCCCCAAAATCAAAACTCCGGAAGATGCATCTTTTTTCATGTCCACCGCTTCCAGTTGGATGTTTTGTGCATTGTAAAACGTGAATGCTTTTCCTTCTTTATGCTAAAGTTTAAAATTTCGGAAAGTCATACCATTTACATCGATGATCTGGATACCGGCCTCCGTCTCAAAGCTTGCATTTTCCAGTGTCACGTTTTCCAAATTCACTCAATAAAAAAAAATATTACAACTATCTGTACAACTCCAATAATCCGGACAAAACGGTCACGATGGATTTGCGAATTAGCATAAATGAAGTTTCAGAAACTGCTTTTCTCACCTTGCAATGCCATCTCTCCTATCCCAAACAATTCATCATAACATTCTATTCCATTCCCCGCATTTTACCCATTTGCTTCACAATAAATCGCACCGCCCGGGCCGGAGCGATCCGATACATGATATCCAACATCCTGGCATCTTTACCTACCATAGCTCTGAATTTATTCTTTTCAATGGCTCTGACCAGGATTTGAGCAGCCTTATCAGCTCCAAGAACCTTGTTTCCTTGTTCCGCCTTCTGCTCTTCCGTTGGTCCTTTTAATCCGGAATTTGACATTATGTTTGTATCCATAGCTCCGGGATGAATGACGGTTACGTAAACATTGGTATCCTTTAACTCTGCATACAGCCCCTCCGTCATAAGTTTCATAGCTGCTTTAGAGGCTCCGTAAATGGTTTGTCCGGGGAAAGGCATGAAACCACCCAGGCTGGAGACATTTACTATATGTGCTTCCGGACGCTCCAGGAATAAGGGAATAAAAGCCTTACACATATACAATGCCCCGTAAAAATTGATATTCATGACTCGTTCAATACGGTCGTATTCCAAATCCTTTACCGGGATAAAAGGATGAATGATGCCGGCATTATTGATCAGGCCGTCAACATGGCCGTGAAACTTTACAACCGCATCCGGCAATTTGGATACGGCATCGCGATCGGCTACATTTAGCGGGTGAATGGAAACCAAACTCCCCTTATCCCCTGCCATTCCTTTCGTTTCTTCCATGCCCGCTTCATTGATATCGACCAGGGCTACCTGGCTCCCTTTATCCAACAGGTGTAGTGCCAAGGCTCTGCCAAGCCCCGAACCGGCGCCAGTTACTACCCATACTTTTCCATTGACTTTCATTCCGCTTTGATTTGTAGGCTTCGATTAAAAAAACCGTTCGGTTCCCGATCTAATTCTACCTTTAATATAAATAATAACAAGGATCGGGCCATAGACAAATCTCAAATTCTTTGTTTGGTCCTATTAATTCCTGTCTTCTCATCAGCTTTTCCTATTTTGAGAAACACTGTCAACAAAACGGATATATGATTCTAATTTACGGAGCTTACGGATACACCGGCAAACTGATTGCAGAGGAAGCCATTCGGAAAGATTTGCCGGTCATTCTTGCCGGCAGGTCACTAAAAAAGCTGGATGCCCTCCCCTGGAAAGAGCATGAAAAAAGATGTTTTTCGCTGGATAATCCGGATGCCATAGATCAAAACCTGAAGGGCATAAAGGTGGTTTTGCATGCAGCCGGTCCGTTCATGGATACTGCTGAGCCCATGATCGCCGCCTGTTTGCGATGTGGTACTCATTATCTCGACATTACCGGTGAAATCGGCGTATTTGAATTCGCCGCAAGGCAGGACAAAAAAGCCAAAGAAGCAGGCATTATCATCATGCCCGGAACGGGTTTTGATGTAGTTCCCACGGATTGTATGGCGCTGCATCTCAAACAGCAAATGCCGGATGCCACACACCTGAAACTGGCCTTTTCCGGGCTGGGAGGCGGCCCTTCGCGCGGTACATCCATGACTATGGTTCAAAGCCTTGGCCAGAAGGGAGCCGTGCGAAAGGGTGGAAAAATTACCAGAGCAGCTGTGGGTCATAAAACCCTGAAAGTCCCATTTCCTGGTCAGACCCGCTTTTGTATGACGATTCCCTGGGGGGATGTTTCGACAGCCTATTATACGACCGGCATTCCCAATATTGAGACCTACATGGGTATAAAACCCTCTTCGTACAAGTATGTAAAATGGCAGCAACGATTGAGCTGGTTGCTCAGGATGAACTGGGTTCGGAACATTATCAAAAACCGGATTAAAAAAGGTCCTGCCGGCCCAACAGCCGAACAACGGGCAAGCGGTACCAGCCTGGTATGGGGACAGGTAAAAAACGAAAAAGGTGAGACAAAAGAAGCGAGGCTGGTTTGCCAAAACGGCTATGCGCTTACCGCACTCACCAGTGTGCACATAGCCTCCAAATTAAATCAGCGGATGCTTGGCACAGGCTTTCAAACACCTGCCGCTGCGTTTGGAGCAGACTTTATTTTAGAGTTTGAAGGCTCCGAAAGAGAAGATATTTAACAGCAACAGAAAACGACAATTTAGAAATGCAAAATCTTTATGATCTCAGCGGACGCGTTGCCATAGTCACCGGTGCCAGCAAAGGAATCGGTGCCAGTATTGCTCATGGCCTGGCTGCTTTTGGAGCAAGTGTTGTTGTCTCCTCCCGAAAACAGGAAGCGGTAGATGAAGTAGCTGCAAAGCTCCAAAAAGCAGGTTTTAAAGCGATTGGTATTGCCTGCCATGTAGGGGATCCCGAACAACAAGAGAATCTTATTTCAAAAACTCTTGAGCACTTTGGGAAACTCGATATTCTGGTAAACAATGCTGCAACAAATCCTTCTTACGGCCCCGTTAATGAGACTGATAGTGGTTTGTTTGACAAGATTATGGAAATCAATCTTAAAGCCCCCTACCTGCTTGCCAATCGGGCATTTCCACACCTAAAAGAAAGCGGATATGGTTCTGTGATAAATATTAGTTCGGTGGAGGCTGAGGTACCCAGTTTGGGATTGGGATTGTACAGCGTCAGTAAGGCAGCATTGATTTCCCTGACGCAATCACAGGCAAAGGAATGGGGGCCATACAATATCCGGTCTAATGCCATTTTACCCGGCTTGATAAAGACAAAATTTAGTGCCGCTCTTTGGCAGAATGAAAAGATCCTTCAAATGGTTGAGAAGAATCTGCCGCTGGGCCGCATCGGAAAGCCGGATGAACTTGCCGGGCTGGCTGTATTTCTTGCCTCAGATGCGTCTTCCTATTGCACGGGTTCCAACTTCAGGGCAGATGGCGGTTATTTGATTGCCGGATAAAGAAAATCCCGAACCTGCTCAAAGCAACATTCGGGATTTTGTTTGGTTAATTAGTGGTTGTGGCCAGAATGGTCTCCCTCGGAATGATCGTGCCCATCGTGGGATTCACCACCTTCCATTTCTTCGTTCATCACATAGTCCATACCACAGGCAGGGCAAACACCAGGCTCTGCGCTACCGCTACCCGGGCAATGCATCGGGCAAATGTAAGCTGAAGTATATTCTGGTCCGCTCTTATCAACTTCTGCAGGTGCTGCTTCAGACGGCTCAGCTTCTGCAGGCTGTTCCTCAAGTACGGATCCCTCCTCTTCAGATGTAGTTGTAGAATCACCACAGGAGGTAATGGCAAAAGCAAAGAAGCTCAGGAATAATAGTGTAAGTAAATTACGCATAAGGAAAATTGATTTGATTATGAGGAGCCAAATTACGGTTTTCCGACCGATAAAAGTTATAAGTGTATGGCTGAATTAACCTGGTACAAAGCTCATAAACTAAAAATTCTCAATTCCATTTTTAACCACAAAGGGCACAAAAGATACGAATAAGGCATTTCCATCTTCTAATCTCTAACTGCACTAGCACCCAATCTTAGGGTCAAAACAGGAACTACGAATTGGTGTCGCTCCGCTGGAGCTTACCATCAAAATCGCAAAAAATGCTACAAAGGTTTGGCTCCTCTGGAGCCATCATATCCGGAGCGAAGTGCTTTGGGAAAGTTGGGGCGAAGTCAATGTGGTTGTCAACAAGGCGCTAAACATAGGCGACGCCATAGTGTTGGCGTATGCGATAGCTATCTGGGGTACAACAAAGTGGACAGCCGCAGGGGCAATTGGAAACGACTCAAATCAGTTTGCTTTGGGTATTACCACATTTACAGTAAGCCTCCAGCGGAGGCACACCTTTGTAACAAAAAATATCGGATTCACTGTAAGCGCCTTAGGTGCGGCACCTGGTTTTGCCCCAAATATTAGGTGCCAGTACATCTACATTCTACATTAAAAAAGGCTGCCTCCCTCATCGGAGACAGCCTGCATCAAGATAGCTGTTGGTTGTTACACCAAAGATTTTTCTTCTTTAATCGGTTCCCGAAAAACCGGTTCGTCTTCAAATACATCGAGCACGATTGGTTTACCGGGTTCAATTTTCTGTTGCAAAATTTGCTTGGAAAGTGTATTTAATACCTGCTTTTGAATGACCCGTTTTACCGGACGGGCACCAAACTCCGGATGGTATCCTTTGCTTGCCAGCCAATCCATGGCATGTTTGGTTACTTGCAGGTTTATATCCTGATTTTCCAGCACTTCACGTACTTGTTCGAGTTGAAGCTCGACAATTTTGCGCACGCTTCTCATGCTGAGTGGCTCAAACATGATCACTTCATCAATCCGGTTCAGAAACTCAGGTCTGACAGATTGTTTGAGCAATTCGAAAACCAGTTCTTTTGCATTTTCGACAGTTTCATCGTGATTTTGTTCCGTGATCGAGGCAAATTGCTCCCGGATGATATCCGAACCAATATTCGAGGTCATTATCACGATGGTATTTTTGAAGTTGGCGACACGGCCTTTATTGTCGGTTAATCGTCCGTCTTCCAAAACCTGCAGTAGGATGTTAAACACATCGGGATGTGCTTTTTCAATCTCATCCAGCAGGACAACAGAATAAGGCTTTCGCCGAACGGCCTCTGTCAACTGACCACCTTCGTCATATCCCACATAACCCGGAGGCGCACCGACCAGCCGCGACACTGCGTGGCGTTCCTGATACTCACTCATGTCGATACGAGTCATTAGATTCTCGTCATCAAAAAGATATTCGGCAAGGGCTTTGGCTAATTCCGTTTTACCAACTCCGGTTGTACCCAGAAACAGGAAAGAACCAATGGGTCTTTTTTCATTTGACAGACCGGTTCGACTCCTCCGGATAGCGTCAGCCACTGCTTCCACAGCTTCATGCTGACCTACTACCCGTTTGTGGAGATCGTCTTCCAGGTTCAACAGTTTCTCGCGTTCAGACTTAAGCATTCGGGTAATCGGAACGCCTGTCCAACGCGAAACAATTTCGGCAATATCTTCGGCCTCAACCTCTTCTTTAACGAGGAGTTGGCGGCTTGCCTGCATCTCCTGCAACTGTTCCTGAAAGTTCTTAAGTTCTTGTTCGATTTCCGGCATTTTGCCGTATCTCAATTCTGCTACTTTACTGAAATCCCCTTCGCGTTCCAGGCGATTTGCCTGTACTTTCAGGTTTTCCAGGTCTGTTTTGGATTGCTGAATCCCCAGCACCACGGCACGCTCGCTTTCCCAACGGGCCCGAAGTGCCTGGCGTTTTTCGTCCAGATTTGCCAAATCCTCCTGAATTTTGGAAATGGTTTTGGTATCCTTTTCCCGCTTCATGGCTTCCCGTTCAATCTCCAACTGGCGAATCTTGCGCTCCACCTCATCCAGTTCTGCGGGCATGGAATTCATTTCCAGACGCAGTCGGGCAGCGGCCTCATCTATGAGGTCAATGGCCTTATCCGGCAGATGTCTGTCTGTGATATAACGGTTTGACAATTGTACCGCAGCCACAATCGCCTCATCCTTGATGTTGATCTTGTGGTGCGTTTCATAGCGCTCTTTCAAACCACGCAGGATGGAAATGGCATCTTCTTCATTGGGCTCCCCAACTGTTACGGTTTGGAAGCGACGTTCGAGAGCTTTATCACTCTCGAAATATTTCTGATATTCGTTTAAAGTCGTGGCACCAATAGCTCGGAGTTCTCCGCGTGCAAGCGCCGGTTTCAGAATGTTTGCTGCATCCATTGCTCCCTGTCCTTTACCAGCCCCAACAAGGGTATGGATCTCATCGATAAAAAGGAAAATATTTCCTTCGGCAGACACCACTTCGTTGATCACCGATTTCAATCTTTCCTCAAATTCTCCCTGGTATTTTGCGCCGGCGATCAGTGCTCCCATATCAAGGGCAAAAATCTCTTTATCCCGAAGATCCTCGGGCACGTCTCCGTTTACAATTCGGTGTGCAAGTCCCTCCACAATGGCGGTTTTTCCCACACCGGGCTCACCCACCAGAATTGGGTTATTCTTTGTTCTTCGGGCCAAAATATGCAGCAAACGGCGTATTTCTTCCTCCCGTCCGATTACCGGATCGAGCTTGCCGCTCTTGGCACGCTCATTCAGGTTTTGTGCATATTTTGATAAGGCATTGTAAGAATTTTCCGCACTGCTGGAAGTGACTCTTTTGCCTTTTCGCATCTCCTTAATGGCCAGTTTCAGATCCTTGGCGTTCAGTCCGCTGTCGCGCAACAATTGAGCAGCCTGATCCTGTACCGCAATTAAGCCCAACAAGAGGTGCTCCAATGCAACGTACTCATCCCCAAACTCTTTTAAGCTGCTGTTTGCCCGTTGAATGGCTTCGGCGGCTGGTCTGGCAAAATATGGACTTCCTCCTCCCTCCACTTTGGGATAGGATTCCAGCATACTGGCAACGGCTGCCTTTATTTGATCGTATGGCAACCCCAACTTCTTAAAAATAAATGGGGCCACACTATCATCTACCTCCAGAATGGCAGCCAGGAGGTGACCGGCCTCAACGGCCTGCTGTCCGCGTTCCATCGCGAGCTGCTGCGCCCGTTGGATCGCTTCCTGTGATTTTATGGTTAAATTATTCAGGTTCATGGTTTATTTCTTTTGCTGCCTCTTTTAGATCAATTCTGATGCCACCCCATTAATTCAGCCAAAATGACGCGTTCAATAAACACAGGCAGCCATTTTGGCAGCCAAAATTCAAAATGGACTGACAGGCTGCCCACAAAATGGATTTCGGCTATCTTGCATAAAAAAATGAAACGAGTAACTGGCGTAGGCGGGATTTTCATCAAATCAGAAGATCCAAAAGCATTGCAGGCATGGTATGTCAAACATCTTGGATTTCCTGAAACAGAAGACGGTTTTATCTTGTTCGTAAATGAACCCAAAAAACGAACGCATACCGTTTGGAGTGCTTTCCCGGAAAACACCACCTATTTTGCCCCTTCCAACAAAGAATGCATGTTTAATTTCCGGGTGGAAAACCTGGTGGAATTGCTAAAAGTTTTAAAAGACGAAGGCGTTCAAATAGAAGGAGAGATTCAGGAAGAATCCTATGGGAAATTTGGCTGGATCATGGACCCCGAAGGCAACAAAATTGAATTGTGGGAACCCATTGTCGCAGAGTTTGATAAGATCAACAAATTGGAGTCTTAAAAAACACACTCAAACTCATCCCGATAGCTATCGGGACAAACTCACACTCACACTCAAACTCAAACTCAAACTCAAACTAACACTACCTCATCCACACATCGCGCTGTGGGAAAGGAATTACTATTTCTCCCTCATTAAACAACTGGTTGATGTTATAGCGCAGCTCGCTTTTGATCCGGGGAATCCGCATATACTGCATGGAATAGAAAAAGAGGACAAAATCTAATGAAGAGTCCCCAAAGTCCGTAAAATGAACCCGGGGCTCTGGTGTATTTGACACATCCGGATGGGCATTTGCTGCTTTTAAAAGCAACTCGGTCACAAGCTCAACATCTGAACCGTATGCCACACCCACCTTCACAGAAAACCGGGTCGGGTTGGAGGAATAACTCAGATTATGGATGTTGTCTAAAACCAGTTTGGAATTGGGAACCAAAATATAATCATCATTCTGAGTGATCACTTTAGAAGTACGAATGCCTATCTTAACCACACGGCCGGGCTGCTCTTCGATCAGAATCACATCTCCAACTTCAACGGTCCCTTCGATTAAAAGAATAATTCCCGACATCAGGTCATTAAATGTCTGCTGCATGCCGAGTCCGAAGCCAACCAATAAGGCTGCTGCGCCTGCCCACAGGACAGACAACTGTATTCCAATAGACTGCAATGCCAATAAAATACCAATTACATAAATGATATATCGGGTAATCTGAAGAAAGGCAAACAATCGCCCCTGATCATCACTTGGTCTCCGGGAAAAACGCCTCTTTATCAGTCGGGATGATAAAGCATATAACAAACGGGTACCAAGTAAGACAAGAACAAATAATAGTAGACGACCAACATTTAGCTGGAATTCGCCAATTGAAATGACATTTAAATTGAGAAAATCCTGGAAGCTCATATATTATACCCTTCTTTTCGGATGGCTTGGCTGTTTCGTAAAAATAATCAAATAAATTTCCCATAAGGAAAATCAATATTTTACCTTTACCAGGTGCCCTACTCCCTCAAAATACCATTACGCTTTATCCGGATGCGGTTTCATTCCGGAGGATTGTTTGTAGTACCGCTAACAGACAACGAAGCGTTCCAGCTCCAGGATAATGCGGTGCGCACATCTACCTTGTATGCACAAAGTCTTCAAAAATTCCTTTACAATGAAAATCGACTGGAGCTGTTACTTGAAGAACAAGTAGCGGGCCCTATCCTCGAGGATAAAATTGATTTGGAATTTCCCGCTTCCGCGAATAAAATCAGCCATCAGGCATTTTTCATTGAATTGGATGTCTTTTACAATGAAGGCCCTAATCAATACTGGGCACTTATCCCCGTGCTGGGAATCGAGTCTGTGGCCAAATCCAAAGAACAACTTTTCGAAAGGCTGCGTCAGCTGGCCCAGGCTCACCTTAACCGCAAAAGGCAGCTTACTGTTCTCGAAAGAGTAATTTCCACACTCTGGTTTGACAAACCAGAATTGGAAGAACAGGAAACCAGCCTTCAGGTTCCCTACCCCTGGGACAATCCGGCAGATACCGGCAACTCCCGAAAAAGCTGGCTGGTTCGGGTTTCTTCTCCACTGCTCAAACCCACGGCACAAGTTGCCTTCGGAAGATCAGACGAACTTAAAAAATTACAACGGGCAACCAGCAACCCTTACAATAAAAGTACGGTGCTAATCGGTCCTTCCGGATCGGGTAAGTCGGCACTCATCTATGAATTTGCCCGAAATTATCCTGGAATCCTTCCGGTGATCTGGGAAACCACAGCCGCCAAACTTATTAAGGAATTAACAGCAGATGGCGGATGGCAGGACATGGTCAGCTTTCTTGTTAAAGAACTCAGCAGGGATAATAAATTCCTGTACGTCCGACAGCTTAAAGAGCTTTTTGAAGTGGGCAAGTATGAAGGCAACAACATTTCCCTGGCCGAATACCTTATTCCGGCCCTCCAGCGGGGAGAAATAAACCTCCTCAGTGAATGTACCCCGGAGGATCGCAATTGGATCGAACGCAAAAGCCCCGGTTTTTTCAACAACCTGCAAACCATTGGTCTGCCAAAACTGGGCAAGAAACTCCCTGCGGTTATTAAGAAAAAAATCAGTCCGCTTGCCGCTGAAAAGGATCTTAAGCTTCTGACAAAAGGCGTGGAAGAAACCATTGACCTGCACAGCCGTTTTTTTCCATATGCAGGTGAACCCGGTCAAAGTATTCGGTTTCTGGAAAACCTCATTCGGGAAAATGGGAATTCCATTAAAAGCATAAACAGAAAAGCCGTAACCGCTTATTTTTCCGCGCAAAGCGGAATCCCCCAACCCATAATTGATCCTGAAAGTCCATTCGACCCAAAGGCACTGAACGACATTTTTGGCAATCAGGTTTTCGGGCAAGATCAGGCTGTCCAGGGATTAACAGATATGCTGGGTGCGGTAAAAAACCAACTGGTTCGTTCCGACAAACCTATCGCTTCTTTTTTATTTATCGGACCAACAGGTGTCGGCAAAACCGAACTTTCCAAAGTGCTCGCCGAGTACATGTTTGGCGACCGAAACCGGATGGAACGATTCGATATGAGTGAATTTTCCTCCGCTTCTTCGGTGTTCCGGCTTACCGGGCCGGGAGGTGGCTTGCTTACAAGTACTATCCGCCGGAATCCTTTTTGTGTGCTTTTATTTGATGAGTTGGAAAAGGCTCATCCGAATTTCTTTGATTTATTGCTTCAAATACTTGGTGAAGGGCGGCTTACTGATCAGGATGGGAAAATGGTCAATTTCTGCAGCACCATCATTATTATGACTTCCAACATCGGTGCAGCTGCCGCTGGCGCATCGGCAATCAGCCTTCAAAAAGGCCGCCAGAAAATCCAGCTTAGAGAACACTTTCTTAGGGCAGTGCAAAAACACCTTCGCCCGGAACTCTTCAATCGGATTGATCGAATTATTCCTTTTGATCCATTGAGCCCTGAGGTTATGCGGAAAGTAGTAGACCGCGAAATTGCCCTTTTAAGACTTCGGGAAGGAATAAATCACACCCGTGTTGAGCTAAACATCAACGAAGCTGTCCTTCAATATCTGGCCAAAGCAGGGTATAATGAAAAAATGGGTGCGCGCCAGCTCCAAAGATGCATCCGGGAAGAATTGGCTATTCCATTGGCGCGGCAATTAAATGCAGCCTCCGTAGACGAGCACATGATGGTCGAAGTTGATCTTAAAGACAACAAACCGGACATTAAGCTGGAAGTGGATCCTCTGAATGTAGAACTATGGCTCGAAGAATATGAAAAAGTCAGCCTGGTAGAGCATATTTCTCAATTGCGAAGAGAATTGCAAAACTCCCGGCAATCTCATATATATATTCAGTTCTTAAGTGAACTGGATATCCTGAATCGCCAAAACAAACGGAATGAATCCGAATTTCATCTGAATGCTCAAAAAGTGCGCAATCTCTCCAGTTTTTCCGATGAAGTAACCCGGATGGATCAATTGCAATCCCGGATAGATCAGTTGGAGGAAGAGATCAGCCTGGCCGTTTTTGGAATCAATACCTATCTCCCGGAAATCGCCGAAAGAGTTGATGAATGGAAAAAGACATTCGCAGAGGTTCGGGCTTCCATTTATCAGGCTATGAATCCGGGGCAAGATATTTGCTTTTTCTCCATATTCGGCAAAAATCCTAAAAAGGCTGTCCGGTTTTACCAGAGACTCTTTGACCTCCTGGAGCTGGAATACGATGGAAAAGCGCTGCAAATTGTAAAGAGTGATCCGGTTCATTTTATACCCAAACCGGAATCTGAGCTTTGGGAAGAACCGGATGGCGTAGAGAGTAAATTCTACGGTTGGACCACCCGAATCAACGGACCCGGTGCGGAGATCAAGCTCAGAAGAGAAAACGGCATATTCGAAATTCAGGAAGGCAATGAAAAACCTCAACGTTTTTTAGTCAATTCCCATCAGCATGAAATAGGGGTACCCAACACCATTCACCGTAAGGAAACCTACAATTTACGGTCACCATACAGGGTGCTGAATGACAATCGAATGGATGATGTAGCCAATCACATTAACCGGGAGCTTGCCAGAGAAGAACCGGAGAAACTGGTTGCAGAAGCCCTCAAAGAATACTTCAATAAATTTATGGAAAGCGTTTGGGATACCTGACACCATAACGATTTTTCGTATTTTCGCCATACTAATTAGCCATCAACAACTCGTTAGAAAGAATCTATAAGAACAGGCAAGCCTTTTCTCCTAAAAATTAATCATTCAGATCAAACCAAGCTGAAAATGAAGAAATTACTAATGCTTCTGACATTGAGCGTACTTTGGGCCCAGTGTGAGATAACCATTATTACAGATGATTGTGCCCAGGAATGCCAAAATGGAGGCGTTTGTGTAGATGGAACCTGTGATTGCCCGGATGGTTTCACCGGCGAATTTTGCGAAACACCAACCAGCGAGATATTCACCGGATGGGATGGCAATGACGATCCAAATACGGTGCCAACCTCTGTTGGGTCGGGCGGCAATTTCGGGAGTGGAGATCTGCCTGCTTCCTATTCGCTGGAAAACTTTTTCCCGCCAATTGGCGATCAGGGCAACTTTGGTACCTGCGTTGCCTGGTCTGTTGGCTATAACCTGAAAACGGCCATCAATGCCATGGATTATGGCTTAAGTGGCTCCCAACTCAATAGCAGCAATAACCAGTTTAGTCCGAAAGATTTATTCACCGCTATTCCTGACAACCTCAAAGGTTCTAATTGTGGTGGAACGGGTTTTGTGGAAGCGCTGGATATAGTTCTGGACCGTGGGGTTGCTACCATGCAAACAGTTCCTTATACCAACCTTGGGAATTGCAGCCAATCCAACCTGCAATCTTCCTGGACCAACGAAGCAGCCAATCATACCATCTCTAATTACCGCCGAATCGATAATGATGTAAATACCATCAAAGGCTACATAGCCAATAATCAACCGGTCGTTTTTGGTGCCCAGCTTTCCGACAACTTTGTAACCTGGAACAATGACAATGTGCTGAATTCCAATACAACTTACTGGCAAGTAGGACAACATGCCCTGCATGCTATGGTGGTTTCCGGATATGATGACAGCAAAGGTGCCAATGGTGCCTTTCGGGTCGTTAATTCATGGAGTGGAGACTGGGGAGATTTTGGAGAAATCTGGATCGATTACAACTTCTTCGTAAGTGAATTCATATGGGATGGGAACCTCTATGTGGCCACCAATGCACAGGGAGACAATCCCCCGCCAGACATTGACCCCAATGTTGACGGCAGTGTAGACCTGGCTCCCTGGGTTTTTGCTGATTATTCCGAATACTGGGACGGTGGTTATTACAACGAACGCTCTATCGAATTTGACATCTATAACATCGGAGATGAACCGGCCCTTGCCAATAAGGACTGGGGACTTTACTACATCTATTACGATGCCTATGATGCCAATAACTACGGCATCTTGTTTTACGATTATTTCAGTGATGACCTGACACCGGTGGGATACTACGACTGTCCGCCGCCAGATTATGCCTGTTACTTTAATTACGACATTCCTTCCGGGTCAACTTTTGCTACCCAGGTATTTGGGGAAGAAGGCATTGTGAGAAACTATTACGTTCCTAACGGCCTGACCGGATATTACTACCTGGTTTTGATGGCTGATGCCTTCGACGATATTCCGGAAATGGACGAAGCCAATAACTTCTTCTATACTTCCGGGCAATATCCCATCTATTTTGACAATGGATATGCCGATTTGGGAGAGGATGCGCCTGACCGCCTTTCGGCGAATGCCAAACCGGGTAAGACCGAATTGCGAAACAACCCACGCCACACGACTGTTGGTCCGGAAACCCGCAATGCTTATTCTCCGGCAGAAATACGAGCATTCCTGAAACAGGAAAAAATGAGTGGTCGCCTGAACGATAAACTTCAAGCATACAAAGCCGGGCAAACAGCTCAGGGCTATCAGCAAAAATAGCATCCAGTTTATGAATGTACCATGCACAAAATGGAAGTACTGTTTAATATTATCAGTACTTCCATTCTTTGCCTGCCACACACAGCAAGATGTGCAGGCCCGGGGAGGAAATATTATGGCATCAGATATTACAGAACGGCTAAAGAAAGGCGAAGCACTCGTTTACGATAGTGCTATCGTCGAAGGAGATTTGCTATTCGCGGAAGCGATACAAACATTCGCGATAAGCAAAAGCCAGGATATCGGATACATTGATCAGCCACTGGTCTTTTCCAATTGTCGGTTTAAAGGAGCTGTGCGCATTCACGGCTCTGAAGATCGGATGAAAAAAGGTCCAAAAATTGTTTTCAACCGGCATGTTCGGTTTGAGAATTGCCAGTTTGAAGGCCTCGTTTCATTTGCAGACAGTCAATTTATGCTGGATTGCAATTTCAACGGAAGCAGTTTTGAGAAAGGGGTTTCTTTTGATAATACGAGTTTTCAGGCGCCTGCCCTTTTTCAGGCTTGCCAGTTTCTGTCGGAAGTTAGCATGGCCAATGCCTTTTTTCTTCGAGATCTGGTCATGGCAAAAAGCAATTTCCGGGGACAGCTAAACTTCCAGGGCAATCAATATCAACAAGGCGTTTTATTCAATGAAGCTGTTTTTCAGGAGTATGCCGATTTTGGCAATCAGGATTTCCGAGGCGGGGTTTACTTCACCTATTCCCAATTTCAAAAACGCAGCAACTTTGGCCATTCCCGATTTTGGGAACAGGCCGATTTCAATCGTCTCCGATTTGGGGACAATGCCAACTTTAAAGGCTGTGTCTTTATGGGCGCTGCCCGATTCAATGCCACCGAGTACAAACAGCAACTGGATATGTCAGCTACAACTTTCCTTGCCGGTGAAGCCGAAATGAAGGATATGATCCAGGGAAGCGAAGCTCAAATTATTCGAGAATAAGGCTTGAATCTCTGAATATTTCCGGAACAATCAGTTGGTACAATCCGCTTGAATCCGATTGGAAGAAATGATCGGGATATTGAGAGCAGTGCAAGATAAACTCACTGGCTCCGAGGGTATCTCTGTATACAAATATCCTAAGCGGCTCCTCCTCTCCTTCCAAACGAAGATCGACGGAGAAGGATAACAACCCACTACCTGCAACCGGATCAAAATAATCAGCGTGCTCTTCCCCCTGTAATCCCTGAAGCCTCTCCAACCAGGCTGGAATCCAGGCTGCTGGTATGTCTTTTGAATGCCAGCCCGTACTGTCTTTTTGCAGGGAAAATACAGCCTGCGGTTGAGGGCTAAGCCCCAATTCAAGCACAGATTCAGGCTTTAGGTCTACAAACTCGAAGTATCGGTATTCTTTTACCGGTTGATCAAAAAAGGGCCAAATATCGGCGCTCAGTTTATACAACTCAGGACGGTCACTAAAACGAAACAGGGTATACCAGCCTTTCTCATCCCGAATGCGCCTCAATTCAAAGGCCTCCAGTAATGCTCCCTTTTGAAAATAGGCCACCTTTATGGGCTTTGTTTTCACATCCGCTTTTTCTTCGTCCCCCAACATCCGTTCTGTCTGGATATTGGAGATTGGGATCAACAGGCTATCCACTACCTCCTCCTTTACTCGAAACGAAGCATTCCCTTGCGTCCCCACCCAGGTGTCCGCTGTTTTTTTCAACAGGAAAGCTGCTTTTTCAGGCAGTTGGATTTCAACGGCATCAACCTTCTCTCTTTCCAACTCTACCAATAGGGTTTGCAGAGGTTTATTGGCCTTTTCAGAGTAGTTGTACCACCAAAATCCACCGGCCAAACCGGCAAGCAACAAAAAAAGAAGAAAGCGAAAGATCATAGGTTCTGGTTAATCAGTATTTGCGTAAGCTGATGCAATTAACAAATTTTCGTTTTGAAGTTGATTAAATAAATCGCTACAGTTTCAAAAAAGACCTGATCAACATAACATTCATTTCTGTCCT
>JAAEZH010000053.1 GCA_018222965.1 Bacteroidota bacterium | reverse complement strand
CGGGTCGCCAACCTGACGGGTCGCCAACCTGACGGGTCGCCAACCTGACGGGTCGAAAATTTCCCTCTTTTTTACCCCTTCTTAAACCACTTATTCAACTTGTGGAAGTACCAGGCAAACAGCATGACAAAGAAACAACCGATCAGGTTTAACCACAGATAAGCCAAATCCAAATGCTCTATGTGTGTCAGCCAGAATATAAAGATGATCATAGACTCCCCGGCAACTGCCGCCCAGAATACCGCTTTTCCCGCAATCTGCTTCATAAAGAAAGCAACCAGGAATATTCCCAGAATGGTACCGTAAAAGAGCGAACCGATTATATTGACAAACTCAATCAGGTTATCGGCCAGGGGAGCAACCATAGCAAAGGATAAGGCCAGGATTCCCCACAACAGGGTCAATAACTTTGATATCTGGAGATAATGATGATCGGTTTGATCTTTGTTGATCGACCGTCTGTAAAGGTCAACAACGGTAGTCGTGGCCAGTGCATTTAACTCCGAAGCAGTCGAAGACATGGCTGCCGAGAAAATGACAGCCAATATCAAACCTACCATGCCAATCGGCAGATAATCCATCACAAAGGAAATGAAGACATAATCATCGTCCTTGGTTTCCAATTCGGGGTTTGCCTGCTCAATGACTTCCCGCGCTTCATCCCGAACCGCCAGATCCTGATCCAACAAGCTTTTTACGTTGGCCTGGTAGTTGCTTGTGGCTTCTTCATCCTCCGCATCGATTGCCGCTATGAGATTTCGAATCTCGTTTTCCTTCATTTCATAGATCTCCTGGTGCTGCTGCTCCAGGGCTTCGAATTCGGCGGCATAAGCAGATTCTTCCACCACCTTTACATTGGCTGAATTAAAATGCAGCGGCGGTTGTACAAACTGGAAAAACACAAATACGAGTATACCTACAAACAAAACCAAAAACTGCATCGGTACCTTAATCAGACCGTTAAACAGCAATCCCAACCGACTCTCATTAAGCGATTTTCCCGACAGGTAGCGCTGTACCTGCGATTGATCCGTACCAAAGTAGGAGAGAAACAAGAACACACCGCCCAGCATGCCCGACCAGAAATTATAGCGTTCGTTGAGGTTGAATTCAAAATCAACTACATTCAATTTACCCATCTTACCCGCTACGGTTACCGCATCGCCAAAACCAATATCCGGTGGAAGCTTAAATACCAAAATGAGCGCTGCGATAAACATACCGCTCAGAATCACGATCATCTGCTGCTTCTGCGTCACACTAACAGCTTTGGTACCACCCAACATGGTGTAAAGAATAACCAGTATCCCAATAAATAAATTGGTATACAAAAGCGGAACCTCCAAAATGGTGGAAAGAATGATCGCCGGAGCATAAATGGTAATACCTGCTGCCATACCCCGTTGAACAAGGAAGAAAATGGCTGTTAAACTCCGGGTGCGCAAATCAAATCGCCCTTCCAGATATTCGTAAGCCGTATAGACATTGAGTCGGTAGTATATCGGTAAAAAGAAAATACACAGGATGACCATCGCTACGGGCATACCGAAGTAAAATTGCGCAAAACGCATGCCGTCTTCATAGGCCTGACCCGGTGTCGACAAAAAGGTGATCGCACTGGCCTGGGTTGCCATAATCGATAATCCAATGGTCCACCAGGGAAGGTCTTTGTCTCCCAAAAGGTAGGACCGAACATTGTCGACATTTCTGGTCTTCCAAATTCCGAAAGCAACGATCCCCAATAGGGTCGCCAGCATAATTATCCAGTCAATAAAATGCATAGGTGTGGGTTAAGGCCGCTGACGGCACTGTTTCAGGAATACATCTTCGTAAATAGATAAAACAGGCTGATGATCACCGCGTGGCAGATCAATACAAAAATGTATAGCCTGGGCCAACTTGAAAATATCGGAGGCTTTTCATCCAGTTCCTCTAATTCTTGATTGCTTGCCATGCTTAGGGTTTTTCTGTTTGACCGAGTGAGATAAGATTGGTGAAAAGACGGTATGCACCAGGTACTCCTGCCGGTAATTCTCTAAACCAACTGTATCCTGTATAGATGTAAAAACCTTCGCCGAAAGGCGCCACAAGCAAACCGCCATCACGAGCTGGCTCTCCAGGATCGTTGCTCGACAAAATGGGGGTGTATTGTTCGTCCCATTCATTGGGAAAGTATAGCCCGCGCTCCTGTATCCAGCCGTCGAAATCTGCCAGAGTGATCTTATTGGGATAATTTAGAACCGGATGATCAGGGGCTAAAAAGCGCACCTCCGCTTCCTCCACTGAGACCCGCTCGCGGGAAAGCACCAGTGGATATGGACCAATCTCTTCACCCGGTACTTTCAGGCGATGGGCAGTATTGTATTGCACGATCATCGTACCCCCCTGTTCTACATATTCCAGAAACATGGGGTGTTTGAATTCGATGCGGTCAACGGTATTGTAGACCCGAATTCCCATGATAAGCGCATCGTAGCTTTTTAGCTTTTCCAGACTGAGTTGATCAGCTTCCAGTACATCTACCTGATAGCCGATTTGCTGCAAACTGCCTGGAATATCATCTCCTGCGCCCATGATATAGGCAATGCGATTTCCTTCTTTTTTGAGATCTACTTTCACCGCCCGTGCTGTGGCAGGCATCAAAACCGATTGAGTCGGAATATGGTCATACTCAATGCTTATCAGCGCGCGATCGTAAGATTGGCCATCGGCTGTAATAACTGCCTTGAGATCTCCTTCACTGGCGCCTTTCGGCGGATATAACTCAAAAGAGAAATGCTGCTCAGCCCCTTTCTTTTCCAATTCTACGGGGAAAGAAGCGGGTGCGGTGCGCCAGCCTTCGGGTACCTGGATTTTTACTTCGCCCTTCAATCCGTCTTTTCCGGCACGTACTACTACGTTTACCGGCTTGGGGGAGTCGCTGCCAAATACATATACCGGATCGGCAATGGAAACGAAAGCTTCCGGCAACACCTCAAACGGATTGTAAACCTCGCCTTCAACAGGATCCGTACGCTTGTATGCAACGGTTTTTGAAAAACGAACCTTCGTGCCTTCAATATTCAGGAAAAAGTCTACAGCTATGTCGCGCGGAGTTTCCGGCAAGCCGCGTAGCATTTGATCGTCAACCCGGTACATGCCCAGCTCACCGGTTTTATTGAGCCAGTAAGGACTGGTGTATTCATGTCCTTCCGGAATGGTATAAGCAGCGATGAATTCCAAATTTTCATTGGGGAGCAATTCGTATTGCAGTATGCTGTCGCGCTTCATTGGTTGGTAACGCACCTTTTCCAGGGTCACTTTCAAGGGAGAGCGATTGACAGCTTCGATATTAAGAACAACAGATCCCCCGGGCGTGCTGGTTTGGCTTTCGGCGGAAGCCTCTAAAAACAATCCCAAACAGCCATAAATGACCTCGTCAATTTCTTTCAGTTTTTGCTTGCGCCAATAGGCATCCTCGACTCCCTCTATCAATTTTCGGGCTTTGAGCAACTGCGGTACGCTTTTGTAAGGCTTGAAGTAATCAAAGTTTGCCTCAATTTCTGCCAGCAATTTGCCGATTGGTGCACCGCCTTTTACCCGACTCCAGTCGGTGGGAATTCCGGAAAAAGGATCATCCTGATTGGTTGGCTCTTCTCCTTTCAGAAAGTCCAGATATTCCATATCAGATCCACGCCGGGGTGTCCTTCCCATACCCTGGCATTTGTGCATGGATCGACTGGCGGCAGCTATTTCAGTGTTGGACTTTCCGATCCAGGGATAAAATACCCCAACATCAACGACAGACCAGTTTGATTTGTCCGCTTCCGCGAATGCTTCCCGGCTTCCGTAAAACCACCAGGAAGTGTTTAGGAATAGGCGTTTGGGTTGCCAGACATCGACATACTTCAATTGCTCTGGAAAAGCATTGGGGTCGCCGGCCAAATCAAAAGCCTGATAGGAGATAATGGCTGAAGAGGTATGGTGTCCATGCGTGCGTCCGGCGGATTCGTGGTCGAAGCGATTGATGATCACATCGGGGCGAAATTTCCGGATGTTCCAAACAGCATCAGCCAGCACTTCCTGCTCATTCCAGAGTTTAAGCGTTTCATCGGGATGCTTCGAATATCCAAAATCGTTGGCGCGGGAGAAAAACTGCTCTCCACCGTCAATGCGTCTTGCCGCCAGCAACTCCTGGGTGCGTATTACTCCGAGCAACTCTTGTATTTCCGGCCCGATGAGGTTTTGCCCGCCATCCCCTCTGGTAAGCGACAAATAAGCCGTACGCACCTTTCTTTCATTGGATAACCAGGAAATCATACTGGTGTTTTCATCATCAGGATGCGCAGCAATGTATAGAGCAGAGCCCAAAACCTGAAGCTTTGCGATGGCAGCATGCAGGTCGGCCGAGTTATATTGCTCGGGAGTCTGTGCAGCAGCCGGCGAAAAGCCGCCAAGCAAAATGACAAAAAGAAATAGCGTAGTTCTTAGCATGGGTATTTTATTTTTAGTACAGGATCACTAAACAAGCCCAAATATTTCTGGTTTAATTGCCTGTTAAATGATTTAAACAATCAGCAATGATCAGCGATTTGGATTGGGGCACAGCCAACAAATATAGAAAGGAATAAAGGGGTCTTCGGGTTTCTGTATTGTTAAAGAATTCCTAAAACCCGCTGCCCGCCTGCTTCTGTTCTACAAAAATTATGTGTAATATCGCCGTTCCCTGATCATTCCTGCCAAATTCTTGCCAAGCAAGAAACGAACTAAGATTTAAACAGACCAACGATTTACATGAGCGATATCAAAAAATACGTGTGTATTCACGGCCACTTTTATCAGCCTCCTCGTGAAAATGCCTGGCTGGAGGCCATCGAATTGCAAGATAGCGCCGCGCCATTCCACGATTGGAACGAGCGAATCAACTTCGAATGTTATGCGCCGAATACTTCTTCCAGGATACTGAATGATGACGGCTATATCATCCGAATTGTCAATAATTACTCCAAGATCAGTTTCAATTTTGGTCCGACGCTGCTTTCCTGGATGGAAGCTGCCGATCCCTTAACCTATCAGGGTATACAGGAAGCCGACCGCTTAAGTCTGGAACAGTTTGGATTTGGATCCGCAATTGCACAGGCCCACAGTCACCTGATCCTTCCGCTGGCTAATCGGCGCGATAAGGAAACACAGGTAGTATGGGGCATACGCGATTTTGAACATCGCTTCAACCGCAAACCGGATGGTATGTGGCTCGCAGAAACAGCGGTAGATACCGAAACCCTGGAAGTATTGGCAGAGCAGGGTATTAAGTTTACCATACTGGCACCCCGTCAGGCTAAGGCTGTTCGGGATATTGGGGGAAAAGAATGGACAGAGGTCAATGACAGATCCGTGGAAACCCGAAAACCGTACCTCTGCAAATTGCCATCTGGCAAAGAGATCGTTTTGTTTTTCTACAACGGACGTGTTTCTCAGGGAGTAGCCTTTGATGGCTTGTTGAATAACGGGAAAGAATTTGCCAAACGCATTCTGGATACTTTTTCCGACAAGGATAAGATCCAATTGGTACATATTGCCACGGATGGGGAAAGCTACGGGCACCATCACCGTCACGGTGAAATGGCCCTGGCGTCCTGTATTGAGCGGATCGAACAGGCCAAAGATGTCCAAATTATTAATTACGCCGCTTATTTGGATAAGTTTCCACCTGCGATGGAAGCGCAGATCCATGAAAACAGCTCCTGGTCCTGTGCGCATGGAGTCGAACGCTGGCGGAGCAACTGTGGGTGCCAAACCGGAGGCAAGCCGGATTGGAATCAAAAATGGAGGGAACCCTTGCGCAATACCTTAAACTGGTTGCGCGATAAATTGATCCCCATTTATGAAGAAGAAGCCGGTCGATTGTTGAAAGATGTCTGGGCTGCCCGAAACGATTTTATCGATGTATTGCTGGACAGGCGCGAAGAAACGGTTAAAACCTTTATAGCGAATCACGCTGATCACGAATTGAGTGCGGAGGAAATCACCCAGTTGCTGCGCCTAATGGAAATGCAACGGAATGCACTTTTGATGTTTACCAGCTGTGGTTGGTTTTTTGACGAAGTATCCGGCATCGAAACCATCCAGATCCTGCAATATGCCAATCGGGCCATTTACTACGCCCGGCAGGTCAGCGGTGAAAAACTGCACCCGGAATTTTTGGAGTTGCTTGAAGATACGCCCAGCAATGTCGACTCCAATGCAGCGGAAAGTTACCGCAAAAGTGTCATGCCTTCGCGGGTGAATCTGGATCGGGTAGGTATGCACTATGCTGCTGCCAGCCTGTTTAGCCCAAATCCCCGCGAAATGGAGTTATTCAATTATCGCGCTAAATCAGAAGTCTTTCGAAAAGAAATTGGAGGAAATCACCGATTGGCTGTGGGAAGAACCTGGGTTGAGTCAAAGATTACCTGGTCGCAGAAACACTTTAGTTTTGCTGTGTTGTACCTGGGCCAGCAAAACATCATCGGAAACATTTCCATCTCCATGGATCGAAAGACTTTTGACGAAATGGAGAAGGATGTCTTTAACTCCTTCGAACGGGCAAACCTGGGAGAGGTGATCGGCTTTATGCAACAGTATTTTGGGCCGTCTACATTCAGTTTCAACAGCCTATTCCGAGATGAAAAACGGAATATTCTGAATAACATCACCGATCAGAGTCTGGCCCAATCAAGTGCGGTGCTGCGAGATATCGTCAATGACAATTATCAGCTGATGAGCGGCATCAAGCAGAGCGGAACTCCGGTTCCCGAAGATTACCTGCTGGCGGTAAAATCAGTAATTACCAAAGATCTGCTGGCTTTCTTTCAGGAAGGCAAACTCCACGTACAGGAACTGGAACGCCTGGCCAACGAACTTGTAAAATGGAAGGTGAAAGCCGGTCAGCTTTCGACCCTGAACCTGGCTGCCAGTGAGCGCATTTTCCGCGAACTAAATAATCTGGATAAAACAGTCGTGTCTCTGCCTCAGCTAAAAAGGCTGATTCGGATGTTGGAGACCCTCCCCAAACTGGGACTGGAACCCGATATCTGGCAAAGTCAGAATTTGTATTTCTCCATGATTACGGGCTATCAATCCGGCTCCTGGGTCTTTGCCAGTCCGGAATGGAAAGAGGCTTTCATCAATCTGGGATCCTTGTTGCGTGTGAAAACCTAGCCGTTTTGGCCCTTCGCCAAATAAAAAAATCCCGAATTGTGATTTCTCATAGTTCGGGATTCTTTTTTAGCGCCTTTCGGCGAAAGCCGGAAAATATTTATTCCATATCCTTTAGGGCTGCCTCATGTACTGCTTTGGCCACCCGCCAGGCAACCGATTCATTTAGTGTAGCCGGAATGATTTGCTCCGGCTTCGGGTCCCGTACATGATCTGCAATAGCATGAGCTGCTGCCAGTTTCATCCCCGGTGTGATGCGAGGTGCCCGGGCGTCGAGTGCTCCCCTGAAAATACCCGGGAAGCCCAATACGTTGTTGATCTGATTGGGCAGATCAGAACGGCCGGTACCAACAATGGCAGCCCCTCCTTTCAGTGCTTCTTCCGGCATGATCTCCGGGATGGGATTTGCCAACCCAAAAATGATAGCGTCCTTGGCCATGGTTTTGATGTCCTCCGCTTTTAGGAGATCGCCCACGCTTACTCCAATGAATACATCGGCATCTACTAAGGCATCTCTAAGATCACCGGATTTGTTTTCCCGGTTGGTGTGTTGAAGGATTTTCTGTTTGGCCGGATTGAGGTCTTCTCGTCCGCTGTGCACAATGCCTTTGGAGTCACAAAGAATTACATCTTTGACGGCCACACAGGCATCGTTGTTTGCATTATCTACGCAACGCAATAACCGGGCAATAGCGATACCTGCGGCACCAGCTCCATTGATCACGACATTCAATTGAAACAGACTTTTGCCAACCACACGAGCTGCATTTATGAGTCCGGCAAGCACCACAATAGCCGTACCGTGCTGGTCGTCGTGGAATACCGGAATGCCGATATCCTGCAGTCGCGCTTCAATCTCAAAACTCCGGGGCGCGGAGATGTCTTCCAGATTGATGCCTCCAAAAACGGGAGCGATCAATCGGACTGTTTCTACGATTTTGTCGGTGTCTTCGGTATCGATACAGATTGGAAAAGCATTGATATTGGCAAAGCGCTTAAAAAGCATGGCTTTCCCTTCCATGACCGGAATGGAGGCGCTGGCCCCAATATTTCCAAGCCCTAGAACAGCCGTGCCGTCAGTAACAATGGCTACTGTATTTCCCTTTATAGTATAATCCCATACTTTTTCCGGATTGGCAGCAATGGCTTTACAAGGCTCGGCCACTCCCGGAGAGTAAACCAGACTGAGGTCATCTTTATTTCGAACATCCAGCTTGGTATCCACCCGAATCTTTCCTCTGAGTCTTTCGTGCAGATGTAGTGATTCTTTAAAATAATCCATGTGTTTTACTTCGTTGGTTTGTTTGCACCTTCGTGCTCTTCTTTTATTTCTGTGAGAACTTTCACATCCTGGTGCAAGGTACGATGAACCGGGCAACGATCTGCTATTTCGAGCAATCTGTCTTTTTGTTTTTTATCTAATTCGCCTTCCACGATGATAGTGCGGTCAAAATGATCGATCTGGCTTTTCTTGTCATCCGGGTTCTGAAAATCATCTGTATAGTCCTTGTAGTGATCCAAATGCACTGTCACTTCGCGGAGGTCCCATTTCTTGCGGCGGGCATACATTTGAAGGGTCATTGCCGTACAGGCACCAAGCCCCGCTGCGACCAGTTCGTAAGGAGTTGGCCCAAAGTCATTGCCACCAACCGATTCGGGTTCATCGGCGGTAAGATGGTGTTTGCGCACCATGACTTCTGTGGTGAATCCTTTCTCGCCCAGTCTTACAGCCACTTGCTTTTTTGCGTTCAATTTTTCCTTCTTTGGCAGATCAATGTAGCGTTTGGCCCAGGATCCGATCATTTGTCCGACATATTGAGAATCTTCCTTGTCGGAAAGCAAATGGTCTGCGCCGTCCAGCGAAATGAAGCTTTTGGGATGAAAAGCCCTTTCATAGAGGGTAGCTGCGTTTTCAATGCTTACAACTTCATCCTGGGGGGAGTGCATAAACAGAATCGCTTTGCGCATATTTTTCAATTGCTCATCGAGATTTTGTTCCCGGATGTCTTCCAGAAATTGCTTTTTTACCTTAAATGAACGTCCGCTAATGTTGACTGTTGCGGCTCCTTCTTCTTCGATTTCTGAAACATCTTCTCCCAGTAAATGACTCACATGCTCCGGTGCTGCCGGCGAACCAACGGTAGCAATTGCTTTTACGGATTCGAGATGACTTCCGGCGCAAATGGCTGCGGCACCACCCAAAGAATGGCCGATCATAATTGCCGGTGCCATGTACTCCTCGGAAAGAAATTCGGCGGCAGCCATTAAATCTTGAATATTGGAAGTAAAATTGGTGTCGGCAAAATCGCCTTCGCTTTCTCCCAAACCGGTAAAGTCAAACCTCAAAACAGCAATTCCTTCCATATTCAGCGCGCGGCTGATATTCCGCACGGCGCTCAGGTTTTTGTTGCAGGTAAAGCAATGCGCAAAAATGGCGAAAGTGTGCGGTAACTGATCGACCGGAAGTTCGAGTTTGGCGGAAAGCTCGTATCCGTTTTTGTTGGTAAAATGTACTTTCGTGGATGACATAACATTAGTACTTTAGTATTCAAACATAAGTCCTGACAAAATAGTCCGGAATTTGTTTTGCCGGAGTTCAGGAACGCTAAAGATAGGATTGGGTAGCCTGTAAAAGTGTCGCCCGCATCCCATTCGGAAGTGTTCATCGTCCTTTTAGGGCGCATTTTCGGATAAACCATTTTAAACGCTAAAATCAACTCCCCTTGCTCGCCATATTACGTTTTATAGCTTTTGTATTCATCACCCTTTGGTATTTAACACCGATCCTGATTCGGGCTGCCATCAAAGGCTCCGATCTAAAGTTTGCCCTGGAATACCGGAGGCGATGGGCCCGAAGAGCTACCCCCATGTTGGGCATGCGCTTACGCGAAAGAGGCATTCCCGCCTATTCGGATACCTGCATTTTTATTGGCAATCACCGATCCTATACGGATCCGGTAATCGCTTTGCGCGAAATCAAAGCCCTGCCGGTAGCCAAAGCTGAAGTGTCAAAGTGGCCCCTGATCGGGTTTGCCGCTCGTGCTACGGGCATCATGTTTGTAAAAAGAGAAAGCCGGAAAAGCCGGCACAGTACGCTGGATGCGATGCTCGAATCCCTGCAGGATGGATTTCCGGTGTTGATCTATCCGGAAGGAACGACCCATGTTGATCCGCAAACCGCTCCTTTTCGGAAAGGGGCTTTTGGCCTGGCGGCCCGACACGGATATCCCATAGTTCCCATTGCAATAGATTACGGAAAAACAGGCGATGCCTGGGTAGGCGATGATCAGTTTGTCCCGCATTTCTTCCGTACTTTCGGCAAATGGAAAACCGATGTTTGGATTGAATATGGACCTCCGATGCGGGGAGATAATGCCAATGACTTGAGCCAACAAGCCAAAGTCTGGCTGGATCAAAAACTGGCAGGCTTCAAAGCAGAAAGAGAAGAAAACGCTTCGGTCAGCGGCTAAATACAATGGTGACCATGCGGTAGATCTGGTAGACACTCAGGACCAGAAACAGCCCTCCAATGACCTTGTTTACATATCCCGCAAAATGCATCGAGCGTTTGATGATGAAATCGGCCAGAAAGGCATAGAGCGAAAAAAGAGCGAATCCGCCGGCCATGCCTCCCAGGGCAAAAATGGCAATATTGGTATAGCTGAGGTTTAATAGATCGTTGGTGTTGAGGTAGGTACTAATAAAAATCCAGTAAGGAAATATCAGCACGTTTATACTGCTCACTGCCATTCCCCGAAAAAAAGTGCGATACCTGGGTACGTTTTTTCCCTGCCCGGGTTTTACCGGTTTGGCAAAGAACAGATAAAAGACCATCAGGGTCAGAAAGATGATCGTAGCCAGAATATTCAAAACCAGGTCAAAAGTGGGACTGCCATTGATGATGGAAGCAAACTTGATAGCGATAAAAATCTGAAAAAATTCTACGAAAGCAGCTCCAAATGCCATCATAAGCCCAGCGGGCCGACCACGTCGGATAGACATTTCCGCTACGCTCATGTTGATCATACCGGCTGGCATAGATCCAATGAAGCTGATCCCAAAAGCAATGAGGAAGTATAGGATGGGTTTCAAATCGGTTAAGTTTTCGATTGCCGGATTTGGAGCATGTGTTTGCGGTATCGGCTGTAATGACGCCTGAATATATTCCAGCTTTCCGGACGAATGTTACGTGCTTTTTGCTGGCGATAAATCCGGTAGATTATGCGCCAATGTCGGAAGATTTCGGCATATTTTTGACTTATTGGGATTTTGGGATCGTAAATATGGGCGGGTTCTGCACCAATTCCATTGAATTCAAGAACCTTCAATTTATGTCCGGTTTTTAGAGAATCCAGGTTCTCACAGCGCAAATCAAAGCGTCCATAACAAGTGTTTTTCATGCTGCTTGCAATACGGTCAAACAGGGCAGTCATCTCCGGTCCGATATGCTGGGTCCCGTCCAGAAACTTCGTTCCCAGGTTGTGATTGCCAATTTGTTCCAGCTTTATCCTTTCGCCGAAAGGCGGAATATGTGCAAGCAGCTCCGGCTTTTCTTTCCGAAAACGATTCAGTTGAAAGGCTGCCCGGTGGTTTTTTTTCATCCAGGCTTCCACGGAGGTGGATCCGTCTCCCGTAAATTCGAGAAATTGCTTTAAACAAACAGAACTTATTAATGCGTTTTCCCCGGGTATCCGGGTATAAAACACAGTGGCCTCAAGGGGGAAGTCCACAAAATCCTGAATGATCCAGTCAATGTCTGCTTTTGCGAGGTGCTTACGAAGCGAAGTCTCATCCTTGCAAATGTGCACCAGCTTCCCTCTTTCTCCTATATCCGGTTTAGCCACCAGGGGGAAATGGATTCCCGCTTTTAGTACTTTTTGAAGGCTTTCGCCGAATGTCATTCCTGCGGGCAATTGGATGGTTTTAGGCAGGAATTTGGCGGGTATTTTTTTATAAATAACCATTTTGCTTTCACCAAAAAAGCCGCCGGTAGCTATGTCTGGATTGGCAGTGGTAAAGAAAAGTAAATGCCGACTGCGCAGCGCAAACCAAAACCAGATAAAGAAGAGCGGCAAATTTGCCAGCCACATTGGCCAGAATTCCCAGTTGAGTTTCTGTTTCCAAATTGGGATCTTCGGAGATTTCTCCATTTGGGTACTGCTTACCATGATCAGTCCGTTTCAGGAATCATGCGCACCGGATCGCCAAGCCGAATGGTACCTCCCCGAATGATTTGGGCATTAATGCCTCCGTGACCACGCATGGCCTGATAGCCTCCCGGACCCAGGTTTTCCTCCATGCGGCTGCAGGGGTAGCAACGACCGGTAAACTTTAACAGGGTTTCTCCAATACTAAATTGATGTCCGCTTAGCGCAAGGAGGTTTATGCCGGAAACCACCAGGTTTCGACGGGTTTGCCCTGGTTGGATTTCTTTTTTTAACAGCTGAGAAATGGCCTGTAAATGCTCTTGCTGAATGAGTGTGACCTGCCGCAATTGGCTCTTTCCGGAATAGTGGTCTCCTTCCAGTCCGGTTTCCGGGCTTAGTCGGATTTCAGGCAGTTCTTCTACAGCCGCTCGTCGAGCCGGACGGCGACTGATCCATTCCAATTTTCCGGTTTGCGGGATGTTATTTTGGAGTTCTTTGATAATAAAGGCCATAAGGGCGAAGATAGGGATTCCGGCAGACAGACATAGAGACTGCCTCCCCCCATTAGTACAAAAAAATCGAGAAAATATATTTTAACCATATAAGTCCCAAATGCGTCTCCACAGGCTTTGTGTTTCTTATTTGCCTTTTGTGGTTAAAAGGAGGACATAATTTATTTTAAACGTTTGATAGTATTTTTGCTAAGACTGGAAGAAGCTTGGTTTTCCATTTTTCCAACTCATCTCAATTACAACAAGATTCTGTTCTGGTACCTGGAGCAGCCCCGGATCACCAGAGAGAAAATTACTTTTGAAACATACTCTGTATGTGGAAAAAATCCAGTAGCTTGGTAAAAACGCTCAAACCAAGGAAAACTATGCTCCAAATTGGAGTATTTGAAGCCAAAAAGACGCTTTAAGGCCTTATTATGGCCTTAGGATTATAGCATATGCAAATCAAGAGCTATTTTTGGACTGAGAGAGAACATCTATCCCTTCCACAAGACAAAACAGGTTTTTGTATACAAAGTGCTTGTTGCCTTCGACAAAACGGAAGGTTTCAGGTGGTATTTATAATTGCTTGAGTTCAAGCCGATATACAGCTATCATTCTTATGAAATCAAACGTATTAACCATGAAAGGGGTTATTCAATCTGTTTTTTGTTGCCTTTTTCTTCTGCTAAGTATTTCCTCCATAGCTCAGGCTCAGGTAGAGGGAAGTTCTACAGAAAAAGAGGATTCCTTTACCATTCAGAAGCGAGTGCCCAAGAGTGAATCCGCTGGCGGAAATACCATTTTCGTGAATGATGGTACTGCCAAAAAGTATTACATCGTTCAGCTTGCCCGCTTTGAAAAGATGTACGAGATTCCGTCGACCTTCCCGAAAGGGACCACTCTGTGGCTAAATCCGGATATCGGCGTGGAAGCCTTACTCATCACGACCCAAATGTATCTTTCTTATGAAGCTGCTGCCGCCGCCGCAGAAAAAATTAAGTCTGAGGGATACTATCCGAAAGCATTTGCCCGTCCGCATCCTTTTATCGTTCGCTACGAATAAAAAAAAGCGCCACCTCCTTTCGAAGGCAGCGCCCATTCCAGCTATCTGTAAAAAGAACAGCTCTTTGGAGTTCGTGGACTCTTTTATTTGTTTTATCTGGTTTCCAGTACCGAGAACCCGGACCATCTTGAGATGATCCGGATATCGGGGTGGGGAAAAGGTGATCAATGAATTTTTGAGTTCATGTTTATGGGATTATTCTCAAAAGTTTTACGTCTTGCCATCTTTTGAGAAAAAGTAATAGAGGTAGAAATATTCCCGCCAGAGTTTACTTCCTGATCTATTTACCTTGCTTTCAATCAACTTCAAAAATCACCTTCAGTTGCATATACGGGTGGAGATGAAAGATTGGATTTAGGAAAGTCAAAAAAAAATCCCCTGCCGGAATGTTCCGGCAGGGGATTACTGATTTTAGGACTTAGAGTTCCTTATTGTTTGATAAACCGGAGGTTGTACACTTCGGTATCTGTTTCAATCATCAGGAAGTAAATTCCGGCATTCAGATCGGCAATATTGAGGGTTTCATTATTGTCGAGTGAACGAGGCAATTGTACCTCAGCACCATTTACGGCAAATACCCGGATATTCTGAATATTCACAGTTGATGGAATGTTCAGATTGATCTCGTTGGTAGCCGGATTTGGATACAGGCTGATCTTGGCAGATTCTTCCTCCATAATACGGATCTCATCGAGAGCCTGGAATTTTGGAGTCTTAACTTCCTCCGTTACCACAACAGCTCCTTCACCTGCTGATGGTAAGGAAGCACAGCTACCGGAAATCGTGATAAGATCCATGTAAATCCGATCGCTATTCGCACTTGCATCACACTGGAAGCGGAATTGCGCATTGGAAGAAAGATTGTAGGATGCCGCATCAAGTGTAACTGTAGCTACATAGAAACTTCCATTGTTGAAGCTGGAGCCGGACGCCCATGCTGCAACAGTGGTCCAACCTGAACCATCGTTATAGCGCAACCAGAAATCTTCTCCATTTTCCATACTGGATGGGTAGAAGTAGAATTCCACATCAACCGAGCTGTATTCGCTCAGGTCGAATGCATCGGAAGTCATAGATGAAGAAACCCCTGAATTATCCCGGAGACGAATTGAGTATGAACCGTCCCAGGAACCACTGGAGTTTACACGGGCACAATCGCTACCGCCGTCATTCCAGTCTTGCCATCCGGATTCAAAGGAGTTGGAAGATTCTGTTCCTGGAGTACATCCGCCGCCACCACCAGATAAGGTTGTAACGTTTACGGTATTACTTGCACCAGATTCGTTGGCAGCTGCATCAAAAGCGGTTACATAAAAACTATAAGTGGTCGCTGGAGACAGACCAGTAATCGTAGCAGCTGTACCTGCTACCGAACCGAGATTGGATCCGTTTAAATATACATAGTATCCATCTACTCCTACATTGTCACTGGATGCGTTCCAGTTCAAATCCGTAGTCGTTTCTGTTGTATTGGAAGCAGTCAGATTAGTTGGCGCACTTGGAGGAGTTGTGTCACCGCCACCGCTGGAGATACAGAAGTTGGTCGTTTCAGACGAACCGAAAGCACCACCGGAGGCGAGTACATTTCCAGACTCATCTTCCAGAACATAAGATCCATTTCCATAAGCGCAGCAAATACCGTCGCCATAGGAATCGAAAATATTAAAGTCATAGCAACCGTCATTGAGGCAGGTTACTTCAACCACGGTAGAGCCATCAGGCTGCGAGCCATAAGTTCCGCCAGAAGCATATGTGGTACCACCGGCAGTAATTGTCCAGCTTGTTTCTTCCGGATAGTTGTCAAGTACAATTGTCAAAGTAACGTTCTGACCGGTACATGGACATGGCGCACAATCTGGTCCGCCACAGTCAACACCCGTCTCGTTTCCGTTTTGGATGCCATCACTACAGGATGGACAAGCCGGGCAGGAAGAACCGCCACAGTCAACGCCGGTCTCATCGCCATTTTGAATGCCATCATTACAAGATGGAGGTCCACAGGCAGAAGTACAGGTAGCGTTGTTTACGCTGTTGCGAATAACATTACCCGGTTGCGGGCCAAAACCTTCATTGAAGTTGATACCTACGCTCTGCAGGTGACAGTAAGACATGATCGTCCCCCCCTGAGAAGGGTAACCCGGCAATGAACAGGAGCCTTCGGTCTGACCGGCACAACCGTCGATGGCTGTATTGTTGCCGTTCCATACACAGGCGTGGGTGTGGCGTGATCCCCAAAGGTGACCAAATTCGTGCGTAACTACCATTACCGACCATGAATAGGTAGGTACGGTAGAGTAGGAAGACTGAATATTACTAAAGCTGAGACTGTTGTCGGGATTGCTGTTGCAAATACCGCTGAAACCGGCAGCAATACCACCGCTGGCCTGGTAAGAAAGCAATTGTCCCAGATCTCCATTGAAGGAGCTGATATTCGCCTGGAAATCGGAAAGCATTCCACTACTGGAAGTGCTGGAGTAGGGGCTGGTAGTATCCCAAACCACAATTTGTGAAACGACAGCCGTGATGCTTTCATTCGCGTAAAGCGTAATTACTTCATTGAGCAAGCCTGTCGCGTAGTTGGTCGCTCCGGCAGTACCGCCTTTGTCGTTGTAAATATCATTGTCTACTTCAATGTACAAGCGGATACAATCACCCGGAGAACGAGTCTCGTCCCATTCCAAATCTTTTTGCTTGTATGCAATGCCGTCGTCGGGCACGCCACACTCAAAGGCTTCGGCGTGGGTTACGAGTTTGTCGTTGTAGAAAATGTGTTCGCCTGCCCAGGTAGCCCCATTCAGTTTACCCAAAACGAGGTTGCCTTTGTCGTTGGCTACGATACCCATTATTTCATTTTCAAAAATGCTGATAGCAACTACAGAATTTTGGTCGCCCTTCACGATTCCGCGGTAGTGCAGTCCGTGATCAATATTTGCTGCCTGATTGGAGGAAGCAAGGGTTACTTCAAAGTCGGAGGTGAAAATGTCGACCTTCACCAGATCGAGTTCCATAATACCATTGCCTTTTACTTTTGGAACGCTTAAAGTAAGCGCTTCCGGAGCGTTGTCGGCAAGTTGTGAGATCGCATTAAAATCTACGTCTAATACCTGGAAATCTACCAGGGCTTCATCCAACTCAGATACCTGAGTCTTTTTCTGTACGGCTTTTGTAAATGGCGAAGCTGTCTGAAAAACAGCATTCGTCGCTTTCTGGCTTTGAACCAGGTCAATCGGTTTTACTGGTTGGTCTTGTTGTGCAAAAGCAACGAGACAAAAACAACTCAATACAAGCGTTAAAAGCTTCTTCATGTGTATTGTTTTTTAGTTAGCAAAAGGAAGTTATGTGAGTCAATAAATTTTCTCAATCAAAAGGGCGAGGGCCCATACATGACATAGGGGTGTTAGTCCGCCCATGGCAGATACGTTCTGGATTTGGTGATAGCTGAACAAAATGGGCTGTGAAGCTGGCGATGTGAAAGGCTTCCAATGCCCAAAGGGGGTGAAAAGGTGTTTTTATTTAGTGATTTTTCTCGGAGGAAAGACGAGATTAATTGTCGCTAATCCGTCATTCCACAGGCAAGATATTAATTTTCAAATAATTTCCAAACCTGGATGTCAGGCAAATAAAAAATTAATAACCAGAATTACCCGGTTTTTTATCCCGACAGGAATGATAGGTGCCGAATATCATTTTTGTTCAGGATTTTAGTAACTTTTGGTCCGCCTAATCCAAATAGCCTTGCTACAATAACTCGATGTCTCATAAAGTACTCTTTGTAATGGGGGTGTCCGGCAGTGGGAAAACGACTGTTGGTAAAGGCCTGTCCCATAAGTTAGGCATGCCGTTTTTCGATGGCGATGACTTTCATCCGCCCGGGAATATCCAAAAGATGGAAAGCGGAAATGCGCTTACCGATGATGATCGCAGCCTGTGGTTAAAAAGGATCCACGATTTTGTAGGCAAACAAATTCAGGTAAAAAGTATGGTGTTTGCCTGTTCTGCCCTCAAAGAAAATTACCGAAAAATACTGTCAAAAGGGATGGAGGACTCCTGCATCTGGATTTTCCTCGACGGCGATGTAGAAATCATCCAACAGCGTCTGGCACTCCGGCAATCTCATTTCATGCCTGCCAGTTTGCTTCAATCTCAATTTGATACGCTGGAAAAACCGGAGTACGGGATTCGTGTCGACATTCGGCGAAAGCCGGAAGAAATTCTTTCTTACATAATCGATCAAATCAATTCATGAAGGCAGCATTTGGAATTATCGGACTGGGAGTCATGGGCAAAAGCCTGAGCCGAAACATGGCCTCCAAAGGGATTAAGCTGGCCCTCTACAATCGGTTTGTAGCCGGGGAAGAGGAGCAGGTAGCCAAACGGTTCATCTCCAAACACGAGGAACTGCATTTGGCTGAAGGCTTTGAAGATCTGGTTGCTTTCGCGAATGCCCTACAGCCTCCGCGCAAAATCCTTTTAATGGTTTCCGCAGGTGCGGCAGTTGATGCGCTTTTACACAGCCTGATACCGGTACTCGATGCAGGGGATGTAATAATTGATGGAGGCAATACCTTTTTCGAGGATACCGAAAGGCGTATTCAGGCTATGGGCAAATCCGGCCTTTTTTACATAGGAGCCGGTATCTCAGGGGGAGAGGAAGGCGCCCTCAAAGGACCTTCCATAATGCCGGGCGGATCAGAAGCTGCCTGGCCCCTGGTGTCAGAACCTTTACAGAAAATTGCGGCACAGGACCCCAATGGAAAGCCCTGTTGCACTTTCGTAGGCAATGGCGGTGCCGGACATTTCGTAAAAATGGTTCACAATGGGATCGAATATGCCGAAATGCAACTGATTGCCGAAATGTATGGCCTGTTGCGCCATGCAGCCGGTAAAAACCCGGCCGAGATTGCTTCCCTATTCGAAAGTTGGCTGGACGGCCCGGCGGGCAGCTACCTGCTGGAAATTACCACAAACATCCTGCGCACCCGGGAAGGGGATCACTGGCTGATCGACCGCATACTGGATCAGGCCGGTAATAAAGGAACCGGAAGCTGGACAACGATGACAGCTGCCCGCGCCGGCGTAGCCATACCCGGAATCACAGCTGCCCTGTTTGCTCGTTTTCAGTCTGCCTTTCGCCAGAACCGATTGGAGTTGGCTGCGACTTACCCCATGCCTAAAAAGACAATGGCCATCGATACCGATCAACTGTTGCATGCCTATCAACTGGCGCGGCTCCTAAATCATCATCAGGGGTTTAAGCTGATTGAGACCCAATCGGATGCCTCCGGCTGGACTGTGAATCTTAGCGAATTGGCTCGCATCTGGACCAATGGTTGTATCATCCGTTCCGCCATGATGGAGCAATTGCAAAAGGTATTCGGCGAAAGCCAAAAAATGTTGCTGCATCCCTACTCGAAGAAATGGATAGAAGCAGGCAGTCATGCATTGCCGGACCTTTGTGCCTCAGCTTTGAAAGCCCGTGTACCGGTTCCTTGTTTTTCCGCTTCCGCGAATTATTTCCTGTTGGCAGTGGAGGCAAAGTCAACGGCTAATATCATTCAGGCCCAGCGCGATTATTTTGGAGCGCACACCTATAAAAGATCGGATGACCCCACCGGAAAAAGCTACCACACTAACTGGAATTCCAAAGACACTTAAATCCCCGCCATGGAATATTCTTTACTTCTTGCCGTGTTGGGTGGTATTGCCATCCTCTTGTTTCTGATTTTGTATTTCCGGATTCCTGCTTTCATTTCTCTTTTGATAGCCAGTATGGCCGCCGGTTTTATGGCCGGAATGGATGGGGGAGCGGTTGTGCAAACCGTACAGGAGGGCATGGGCTCAACCCTCGGATTTGTAGCCGTGGTGGTTGGTCTGGGAGCTATGTTTGGAGCCATTCTGGAGCGATCCGGAGGCGCACTGGCCGTAGCTTCTTTTTTATCGCGGAAACTGGGCGAAAAACGGGCTTCTCTTTCCATGGTGATCACCGGATTTGTAGTCGCCATACCGGTCTTTTTTGATGTAGCTTTTATTATTCTCGTTCCGGTGATTTACGCCATTCAGGAGCGCACCGGAAAATCCCTGCTTTTTTATGCCATCCCGCTTTTGTCCGGACTGGCGATCACACATGCCTTTATCCCTCCGACACCTGGTCCGGTGGCTGTCGCCGAAGTTCTTGGTGCCGATCTCGGCTGGGTAATCGGTATCGGATTACTGGCTGCGATCCCGACGGCCCTCGTAAGTGGGTTGTTATTTGGCAAATACATCGGCAAGAAGATTTTTGTTGCCGTACCTGATTTTGTGGAGCAGCTGGAGATGGAAGATTCTCAAATGCCGCCGGTGGCCAGCATTTTAACCATCATATTTGTACCTATTTTCCTCATTCTTGTGAGTACGATGGTAAAATCCCAAATCATTCCGATTGCATCCGAAGGTTTGCAAACGGCCATTTTGTGGTTGGGACATCCATTCACGGCCCTTATTCTAGCCAACCTGCTTGCCTGGTATTTTTTAGGCTTGCGCCGGGGATTTACCTCCAACGAATTGCTCGAAATAACGACCAAATCCATGGCTCCTGCCGGGACGATCATTTTACTTACCGGTGCCGGGGGTGTTTTCAAACAGGTTCTGGTAAATACCGGAGCCGGAGAAATGTTGGCCAATTCCCTAACCGGCATGGGGATGCCCTTGATCCTTTTCGCTTTTTTGGCCGCCGTTTTGATTCGCATTATTCAGGGATCGGCAACGGTGGCCATGATTACGGCTGCGGGATTGGCAGCACCTTTGCTGGCTGGCGCCGAATTTAGCGGTCCGCAACTGGCCGCTTTGGTGATTGCCATTGCTTCCGGAGCCTCCATCCTGTCGCATGTAAACGACAGCGGTTTCTGGTTGGTAAAACAATACCTGGGGCTTGATGAAAAACAAACCCTTCGATCCTGGACTATGATGACAAGTATTCTGGCGCTGTGTGGATTTGCCATGGCCAGCCTGATTTTTCTGATTGTTTCTTAATTGTATTTTATGAGATTATTGCTCCTGATTCCCGTACTTTTTCTGGCTGCCTGTCAAGCCGATTCTCCTTTAAGAACAGATTCCTTTGACCCGGAAATTGAAGCCCTGCTGGCATCCATGACGCTGGAAGAAAAGATTGGCCAAATGACTCAGCTGAATATCACCACTTTGGTGCAGGACAGCATTCTGGAAGATTACGGCAACGTAAGCCATTATGTATTAGATACTTCCAAATTGGAGCAATTGTTGGAGGCGTTTCACATAGGATCCTTTCTGAACGGGCGGGCGGTTAGTCCGGAGAACTGGGTGTATGTGACCGAAACGATCCAAAGTATCAACCAAAAATTCAGTGATATCCCCATTATTTATGGAATCGATCACGTACATGGTGCCAGTTACCTGAAAAACGGGACCATCTTTCCACACAACATCAATATTGGGTGCAGCTTTGATACCAGCCTGGCTTTTCAGGCGGCCCGGACTACCGCTTACGAAACGGCTGACCTCGGGCACAACTGGTTGTTTGGACCTGTTTTGGGATTGGGTAAGGCAAAAAGCTGGGGGCGCTATTATGAAACTTACAGCGAAGATCCGTTGGTGGTGAGCCGCATGGGGGTAGCTGCCATTCGCGGAATTCAGGATTCTACGGCAACCAGCCCCTATAAAACGGCTGCTTGTGCCAAGCATTATCTGGGTTATTCCGATCCGAAATCGGGCTGGGATCGCTCCCCGGCAGAAATACCCGATCAGGCTTTACGCGAATTTTTTCTCCCTCCCTTCAAAGCAGCGATCGAGGCCGGTGTATTGACTATGATGATCAACAGCGGAGAGATCAACGGCATCCCCGTACACGCTTCTTACGACTTACTCACCAAAATGCTCCGGGAAGAACTGGGCTTTGAGGGGTTTATCGTTACTGATTGGCTGGACATTATTGCCCTGGACGAAATGCATGGCGTCGCTGAAAATGAAAAGGAGGCTACTTATCAGGCTATTCAGGCCGGGATCGACATGAGTATGGTTCCGGTTACCACCAACTTTTGTGTGTACCTCAAAGAACTGGTAGAAGAGGGCCGCATCTCCGAATCCCGAATTGATGAAAGTGTGCGGCGCATCCTTTGGGTAAAAAAGCAAATCGGATTGTTTGAGCAGGTAATGCCGCGCAAGGATCGGCTCGACCGGATAAACAGCCCGGAAAACATTAAACTGGCCAGCCAGGCTGCCGAAGAATCCATGGTCCTCATCCGCAACGAAAACCAGCTGCTGCCACTGAGCGGGCAACGCATTCTTTTAGGCGGATCCACCCACGACAGCAAAGTATCGCTTTGCGGAGGCTGGACCTACCGCTTTGCTGCCGACGGCGACCACTGGTTTCCGGAAAAAATGCTGACCATCCGGGATGCGTTTGAAGCTGTATTTACCGATCCCACATCCGGCGAAAGCCAGGTAAGTATCCTAAACGAAAACCATCTGGAAAGTCAGGCTGCACAAGCAGATGTAATTGTCATCGCTACGGGCGAGGATCATGCCTATGCAGAAACGCAGGGAACCATAGACGATCTGGCATTGGATCCGGCCCAGACTCAACTGATACAGCGGTGTCTGGCAACGGGAAAACCAGTGGTTCTTATACTCACAGAGGGCCGTCCGCGGCTTATTCCTGAGGTAGAGCAGGAAGTGGATGCTATTCTGTTTGCCGGCCTGCCCGGTGTTTATGGCGCGGAGGCCATTGCCGATATTGTCTCCGGGAAGGTCAACCCTTCCGGAAAAATGGCATTCTCTTATCCCAAACGATCCGGGCACATCATCGCTTACAACCACAAAAAGGCAGAATATTCGAGTATTCGTCCGGTATCAGAGGCCTTGCAGCGGTATGCCATTGCTCCTTTTGGATATGGACTGAGTTATTCGGTATTTGAATACTCCGACCTGAAAATGGATACCCTTATTCGGGAAGCCGGGGAGAAGCTGGAGATTTCAGTAGTCGTTACCAATGTATCGGATCGCCCGGGAAAGGAAGCGGTACTTTGGTTTGTATCCGACCTGGTGGGATCGATCACCCGGCCGGTAAAAGAGCTGGTTCATTTTGAGAAACAGGAGATCCAGGCAGGGGCGTCCCGAACTTTCCGGTTTGAGCTGGACCCTAAACGAGACCTGAGTTTTCCGGATAAGGACGGAAAGCAATTGTTGGAGGCGGGAAGATTTCGGTTAGAGGTCGGAAATTTGCACCGTGAATTTATTTTAGAAAAAAGTGTTGGCGGGCAGTAACAAAACGCAACAAGTGGGGTATATAGGCACGTATTTATCAATGGATTTTCATTCCGGAAAACAAATAAATTTCTGGAAAGCCCCCCAAGCGCTCTTACCAGTCAAAAGAGTTTTCATCCAATAAAGCATTCTGGCAAACAGAGAGGTTGAATTAATCTAGTGTCTAAAACCTGATAGTTTTGGCCACTGAATTTTTTTTTCTTTCGCAAATTATCTGCCACTTTTGAGCACGATGTTATGAAAAAAGATTTTTACGATTCTATTGAGGATTATTTGCTTGGGCGGCTTTCGCCGAATGCCAAATCGGACTTTGAAGTCGCCCTGAAAAATGACCGACAACTTAGCGAGGAGGTTAAGTTGCAGAGGCTCATTTTGGAAGCTACCGCTGAAAAAGAGATCCTTGAGTTGCGCAAGCAAATGAAAAAAAGCTTTGAGGAAAATAAACCCGGCAAATTCTCCCCGGGAAAAATTTGGATCTTAGGCGGCCTTCTGCTGGTTGCCCTCCTTGTTTGGTTTCTCTTTCCCTCCAATACAGCTACGACCGAAAACGAAGTACCTCCACAGATCGAAGAATCGGAAGATACACCGGCCTTTACACCCCCTGCTTTCGAAGAACCTGAAAAAGAACCCATCGCCCGGGAATCGGAAACGGAGCCGGTAAAACGAGATAATCTAGAAGCCCCGAAACAGGAAGCCAATTATTTGGCAATGGCACAGTCTTATTATCAATCGGATAAATTTGCTCCGGTGATCAGTCGGGGCGATTCCCAGGGAGCTACTGATCCGCTGGCACCCGCAAAAGAAGCCTATCAATCCGGCGATTTTGAATCTGCATTGAAATTACTACAGGATCCGCCGCAAGGCATGGAGTCTACCTTTGAGAAATTGCGTGCGCACAGCTTGTTTCAAATGGGAAATTACACACAGGCTGCGGCAGCATTTGAAGGCCTGCGGAATGGATTTTACCGCAATGATGCCGAATGGTATCTGTTTCTGTGCCGCCTGGCACAGCTGCCGGAAAAGCAGGAAGCATTTGACAGCATAAAGTCAGCCATCATGGATAATCCCGATCATCCGTTTCGAGAGAAGGCAACACAGGTACTTAGCCAATTATAATAAAACCAGCCCAGAAGAAGGGATGTGCCTCCATACCGGGATTTTGGCGGATGTATTCTTTACGGGCTTTAAACAAGGCTTGCTGCAGGTTTTCTCCCTTTTTTAACTGTAGATAGAATGCTTTGATCAGGTCTTTGGTCGAGGCATCATCCACCACCCACAAACTGGTCAGGATGCTCTTGGCTCCGGCATAGGCAAATGCCCGGGAGAGACTGATGATTCCCTCTCCTTTCTGAACTTCTCCGATGCCCGTTTCACAAGCCGAAAGGACTACCAGATCTGCATTGAGTCTTAGGTTGTAGAGGTCCCGCACATAAAGGAGTTCGTTATTTACCGAATCCGGAATTTCGGCGAAAGCCAAATAAGAATAATCACCAACCCGGGGGTCGGCCACCCCGTGTGTAGACAAGTGCAACATGCGATACTGACCCGCCAGCTCCCGAAACCTGTCCCGGGTAGCATCAGCCCCCAAATAGTAATCTCCGTTCCACAGGCTTTTACCCAAAACCATTTCCTCCCCGCTGTTGGGCAGTTGGGAAAACTTCCGGGTGCGAAGACTCAATCCCTTTTCATAAGTCTCGTCTATTTCGGCAGCAATAGCTAAGGATTGTTGCTCCACAAAGTCATAACCTCCATCAAAGAAGGGCGCAAAACCGAGCCATTCTTTCTCCGGTTCCCGATGGTGTGTCTTGTCCTGCATTTCCCGGATTAGCGTCGCCGAGTAGTTATAGCTTATAGCATGTTCCTTGTAAAAATAGGGATACTTGCTGAAGTTGATAATGTCACGGGGGGCAGCTGTAAGCAAGGCTTCAAAGGGCAGATATCCCAGAGCGCCATCCGGTACTATGATCAGATCTCCTCTCAGGAAATCCTGCACCGGACCCAGAATCCGTTGATACAAAAATTGTGCTGACTCAACATATTCTTTCACCGTTTCCTCCAGTAAAGCATCGGTTTTATTGGGTGTGGAATAATAACCATAGATGCCATGGCGCATCTGCTCAATATAGGTCTCCAGGTCAAAGTCGAGCGGGATTTGTACAAAGGCTACTCTCTCCTTTTGAACCGCAAATACATACAGGTTTTGATTGCCGGTAAGAAATTCGACCAAGGTCTGATCTTCCTCAAGCAACTCGGAACGAATGGCGGGCAGACTAATGGTATTCAGGTCGTATTTAAGCTGATAGTAATCGCTGAAATCCGCTTCAAATTGCTTCCTGAGTGTTTCATATTCCTGTTGTAAATCGAGCATCTTTGAGCCAAGCTGGAGGTACCCACTATCTCTTTCCGGAATGCCTTGCTGTTGAAGTGCGCGCTGTTGTTTCTCCAAAAAGGTCAGGTCGATTCGCAGCTGGTTTTCCTTTTGGAGAAGTGATTCCGGAATACCGGCAAAATGGAGGGCTTCCGTTTCCTGCAGGCTTTCAAACAGTCGAATGGAGCGCGACTGCTCCAGAAGATCCCAGGCTTGTTCTAAATAGACCTCTTTCCCCTCCAGTTGATGGAGCTGATACAGGCAGGAAAGACTTTTTTCGAGTACGGGATAGGATTTTTCACTCAGGCGAAATTTGGAGGCATCTGAATAAAATCCAGCCTGATGGCATTGCAAGACTTCCAGCCCTTTTTCAAAATTAGCCAACGCCAGTTTCAGGTAGGCGGGTTTCTGTTGCTGTGCAAATCGACTCATATACACATCGCCAATTCCCTGATATCCTTCTACCAGAAATTCCGGGTTGGAGCAATCGGAGCCTGGTGCTTCTCCACCGCTGGCGATAAGGGCATAATTGAATTGACTTTGCGCCTGATCGTGGTCTCCATTCGACAGCCACGCACTCCCCAACGCGAGGTAAGATTTGGACACTTCGGGATTGTACCCGCCATAATTGTCGAGATTTAGTTCGAGGGCTTTTTGGAGCATTTTTATCCCTTCCTCAAAATCACCCAACTCCGTTTCCAGCAGTCCTCCCTGATAGTAATACCGGGAATAGTACGGATGCCCTTCCGGCATGGTTGCCTCCCAATTGTCTTTCCACATTTGGAGATAGTTTCGCCCCTCGGTGAGCATACCCAATTGGCGGGCCGCAGCAGTCATGGATCCGTAGGTCAGTCCGGTAGAACGAGATTGAGGTCCATACCATTCTACCGCGGATTCGAAGTAGCTCATGGCTGTGGCAGGCTCCTCTTTTAGCAGATAAGCGTCTCCGATATTTAAATAGGCCGTTGCTTTTAGGAATCGAATGTAATCGTCTTCCACGCGCTCATTGGCAGCTGCCAGCATTTTTTGATAGTAGAGGAGTGCCTGATCGATATCGCCCTGATTCTGGCGGGCAACGCCCATATTGTTGAGCAATCGTATCTCCAGATTGTCGGGGTCGTTTGGCAGCTTTCGCTGAATGGCATATCCCTGTTCGAAGTAGCGGAATGCATTCTGGAAGTCGCCTTTGCTTATGTAACAGGCTCCCAGCGAGCGGTACACAGTTGTGAGCTTTTCGTGCTCTTTTCCGTGCTTTTCGATCAGAATGTCCTGTAATTGAAAATATTGCTCAATAGCGCGGTCAAAATCCCCCTGATCCTGAAAGCAGCTGCCGAGTCGGGAGTAGCAAAAGACCACATCCGGATGGTGTTTGGGCAGCAGTCCCTGCCGAATCTGCAAGGCTTCTTTGTAGGCCCGGATAGCCAGATCGAGTTTGCGCCTGGGGTACAGGGTTTCACCAAGCATGCATAAGGCGTCTGCAACGCCCGGACTGTTTTCGCCCTCAGTGGTTTCAAAAAGCAATCGCGCTTCAAAGCAAAGTGCTTCTGCCGCTGGAAATTCTTTGAGTTTCAGAAGCGAATCCGCCTGGTGGAGCAATTGTCGGGCTTCTTTCAGCGATACGTCCTGTTCATCCGGTTGGGAAAAGACATTCGCCGAAAGGCAAAAAACGCAGCAAAGTAAGAGTAATGATTTGGTGGATTGGGGAATTTGCATAGTAGTGCTGCCGATTTTGGTCCTTGCGAAAATCATTGGCTTCAGGCCTTTCGGCGAAAGCCAATGGAAGTGTGCGTGTATGTGTTTCTTAACGATGAATTGGGCAAAAATCTGCTAATCAAGTTAATAGTTTTCTTAACAGACCGCAAAAAATCCGTATTTTCAAGGCAGATTTGGTCAGTGGCTTAGCCTAAATTAAAGCTTCTGACGAAGTACTTACGGAAAATGGAATAACAAAACAAACCACCTGGCCCTTCTTTGAATGGAATGATATTCCTATTGTAGCAATGATTCAAACACCCCGCGCTTTCTATGGTAAGCCATAATAATAATTGGTACCTGGAGCACCTCGAAAAAGGAAGTTCCACCTGCATGGAGACCCTGCAAAGGGAGTGCTATCCGGCTATTGCCCGCTTTGTCAAAACCCATGGCGGATCGGAACAGGATGCGGAGGATGTGTTTATGGACGGGGTGGTAGCAGTATATCGAAAACTCAAAAAAGGACCGGTTCATTTAAGCTGCAAATTTTCCGTTTTTCTGTTTCAAATTTGTAAAAACCTTTGGTACAAAAAGACGCGCAGAAAAAAATTCCAAAGCGATATAGCGGTAGAAGACACTGAGCAAATCGTGATTTCGGATGATTGGATTCCGGCTATGGAAAAAACGGCTCGTATGGGCCTGATGCAGGAAAAATTCCTGGAACTCCCCCAAAGTTGTCAGGATCTGCTCGACCTCTGTTGGCACAGTGAGTTGAGTTTGCAGGATATCGCCAAAAAAATGGGTATTGAGTATGGCACCGCTCGCAAGCGCAAACACGATTGCAAGAAAAAGCTCACCACGCTGGTGAAAGCCGATCCCCGCTACGAAGAACTGCTATAAAAAAAGGACAGCCCGCTTACAAGCTGTCCTTCAACACTACTTACAAAAAAGCAATCAGTCTATTTTATCATTATCTTCTGAGCGTAAATTTGCTCGTTGGTTTGCAACTGTAGCAAGTACAGTCCAGGGGTGAGCTTTTGTACCGGGATGCTCTGACTGCCTTTCGGCGAAAGCCAAAGAGGGGCGGAAATTACACTTTGCCCCAGGTTGTTTAGCAATTGAATTTGGAAAGGCTGATCCCCGGCATTTTCCAAATACAATACGTCTTGTACCGGATTGGGATAGACCTTCAGTTCCTTAGGCATCAATGCCTGCGCAGTTCCGGTCGGTGTGGTGTTATCCATTTCCGAACCAATACTGGTAGCTGGCGGATTAGAGGCAACGCCACGCACCCGGAGATAATCCAGATAAACCGTTTGTGCACTCAGGAAGCTGGAGACAATAAAGTGGAATCCACTCATCGTTATATTGTCCAGGATGTAAGTTTCGGTAGAGGCGGAAGAAATGCTGTTGTTGGAAAAATAATTGCACTGCAGCATAGTGTCATTGTTTATGCCGGCAGCTATCGTCGCGTCTTGCATTTCAAATCGAGGGTAGCGGATCAGGGGATAAAAACCTTCCACCTGAAACCCATTACTGACCGTGTCCAGCATCAGGGCCACCTGATTCAGTGTGTCAAAACCAAATCCGGCTTGTCTGAATAGTATACGCTCAATCGGTACATCGGCACTGCTAAAACCGAAACCGTTTGAATTGGTGATTTCAGCAGCAAAATCAAAAAGAACCGGGCCTTCGAATGACATGGCAGTGCGCACAAACTTAAAACGCGGTCCGGGGTTTTCGCCATCGCTGGCGTAGTGGAGAACGCCGTCGACCACTTCCAGGGTGGCATAACCACCTACCGGATCCCATTTTGCCGGATCCACAGTCCCGGACTCAAAATCATCGTAAAAGATGAAGGTGCTGTCGGCATTTGCGTAGCCTTCAGCATCGCTATTGCCATAATACATCCGGATGGTCTGTGAAGAGGCTGCAGCAATTTCCGGAATCTTTACCCAGATAACGTTCTGTTCATTGGTTGCCAGGCTGTCCATCCAGAAGTGCAGCAAATTGCAATCTTCATCGGTAAAGCGCAGATCGTCTCCGGACGATTCTAACTTGCTATCGGTAACCAGCATTCCGGTGTTCACTTCCAGGCGAACCTGATAATCACTGAGGTCGTTTCCGCTGGAATTGTCAATAGTAACTTCGGCATAATAATCCCAGTCGGGAAGGCAATCCTGTGCATTAATTTGCCAGCCAAATAACAGGAGCAGGAGTAAAATTTTAAATTTCATGATACGAGGTATTAGTACGGTTTTCGGATCCAGGGTGGATCCGTAATGATGATTAAATCCGTATTGATGGAAAGCTGAAGTAAAGGTAGACGAATAGGGCAGGAGTTACTTCACCCGTTTGGGTGAATTTTGAAACAGAATAGAGCCCCCCTGAAATTGCCAGCGTGCAGGTTTCAGGATGACTCTATTCCCAGGGCTAATTAATATGTTCTTATAACTCTGTCGGAGGCACAGGTGCCGGTACGACATTATCTACAGCGGGGATAGATTGCAGGTAGGCATACATGGCTTCTAAATCCTCATCTGTTGCGATTTTATATTGCTCCCAGGGCATAGGAGGCAGAATCGGCCGCCCGTTTTCCATGCCCATATGTTTGCCATTTTGAAGGGCATACTTAAACTGATCCAGGCTCCAGTTTCCCAGACCGGATTCGTGTGGGGTTAAATTTGCCGCAAAAGTGATTCCCCAGGGCCCAACTGCAGCGGTTAATTCCGGGTGGAATAGTACCCAGTTTCCGGAAGGCACCAATTCGGGCAGGGGTTGATCAGCCGGATAGCCCGAAAGCATTCTGGACATATCGGGGGCAGGTCCTTTTTCTGTCATTGTTTTGGGCGTATGGCAGGCATGGCAATCCATGAGTCCGATGAG
>JAAEZH010000052.1 GCA_018222965.1 Bacteroidota bacterium | reverse complement strand
TTATACAAATCTAAACAGCTTTTTTTATTCCCTTAAGTTGACGCCTATGCGATAGCTATCGGGAGAGGGTGGGTGCAGGCATACAGGATTAGCTGGCACTGATCCTGGTCTGGGGTACGTTACCCAACACCATCTTAGGCCGCCCATCTGCGCCATATTTGGCTTCGGTGGGCCTGGCCTTTTTTTATAACCCCAAGCCCCGAAGCGAGCTTCGGCTTGTGGGCATAAAAAAAGGCCGTTTCAACTTTCGTCGAAACGGCCTAAGTAGTGTTGTCGGGGTGGCAGGATTCGAACCTGCGGCCCCCTGCTCCCAAAGCAGGTGCGCTAACCGGACTGCGCTACACCCCGAGTGTTTTGTTTGTGTGTGTGGGTTTGAGTTTGAGTGTGAGTTTTTTTGTAAATGTATGCGATCAAAAATGACCCTCAAACACACTCCCATACTCAAACTCAAACTACCATTGCGGTGAGAGCGGGATTCGAACCCGCGGTACACCTTTCGGCATACGCCGGTTTAGCAAACCGGTGGTTTCAGCCACTCACCCATCTCACCTGGAACGGCTTAATCAATGCCGAAAATGAACTAAACTCTTGCTTCGTTTTTCAAGAGCGGCTCAAAGGTAAAACTCTTTATTTTACCATGCAAGCTATTTCTAAAAATGTTCTAAATTTTTCAAAAGTTCCCGGGGAGATGGCTTTTTTGCCGTTGGCAAAGTTTGCCGGGGAGCGATTTCCCGCTGGTAAATCTGGGGAGCGCAGCAGCGCTTTGCTGGCTGCTGGGGAGAGGTTTGGTTTTCTTAATAAAAACCACAACCCTGCAAAAACCAGATTGTTAAATCAGCAATTGGAAATGAATTCGGCCTTATTTGATTTAGCGAGTACTGATTCAAAAAGCGTTAAAAACTGGGTAGTGTTTGAGCATGTAGCACTGCAGCATCAAAAATGCCGGCCGGCACAAAGAGTTTTAAAGCACGATTGAAACAGGTCAAGCGAGTTTAGCCAGTTTAGATTTTTGGATCAGAGCGCAGCGTTTAAAATCAAATACTCCCGATAACTATCGGGATATATCGCTCGGCCTGGCGAGCATTTTAAATATCCTGGTAATTGTATTAAAATTTCTCCCCGCAACATCCGCCGAAGCCAAGGCGTAGGCGGAAGGCGCAACTCCCCAGACTTCCCGAAGGGACAGGCACTCCCCCGACGACATCGCTGAAGGGATGGAGGAGAACTCCCCCTCCATTACGACAACGCCAAAAACAATATCTGCGCTATCAACACCTTCATAATAAGTGCCAACGGAAACATCATCGAAAACCCAAACTCCGGAATCCTGTTACCGGTGCGACTGGTGGCAAAATCCAGTATGGCCGGCTGATTGGCTACCATACCCATCAAAAAGCTGAAGGGTTTCTTTAGGATCTTGTAGCCGACAAATAACACGGTCAATGCAGTCAATAAACTGATTATGGCACTGGCAAAAAAGATCCAAATCCCGTTGGTGGCAAAGCTCTCTTCAAAAGCATGCCCGGAACGGACACCTACTGCCGCCAACAGCAAGATCAATCCCATCTGCTGTAAGGTTACATTGGCACCGTAAGGGAGCGTCCAGAGGATAGGGCCCGTTCGCCGTAAGGCACCCAAAACCAAACCTACTACCAACGGACCACCGGCATATCCAAGTTTAAAATCAATGCCCTCGCCAAAGTGAAATTCGATGGAACCGAGGATTAGGCCCAGCCCGATGCCGGCACCAAAGGAAAAGAGATTTACTTTACTCGATTCCTGGTAGGAATCACCAAAGTATTTAGACAATTCTTTCAAGTCTTCCCGATGGGCTATGAATCGAATGCGGTCGCCCAATTCAAGGACCGTATTTCCGGTGGCCAGCATCTCCATATCCCCTCTTCGAATACGGGTGATGATGGCATTGTATTTTTCGTTTAGATTGAGCGAAGCAATGGTTCTTCCGGCAATTTTTGGATTGGAAACGAAGATGCGCCGCACATCAAATTGCGTGCGATCGTGCGTCAACTTGCTGTCCACCCGTTTGCCCAACTCCTGTATGGCTTGTTCCAACTCATCCACACTGCCTACAGCCATGATGATATCGCCTGCGCTTAATACGGTGTCCCAATGTGCCAGCTGCAAACGTCCGTCTGAATACACCCGGCCAAAAATCACTTTCCAGTCCCGTTCGCGGAATAACTCGCGAATACTTTTACCCGCGACTTCCGTGTTGGTTATCTCAATGGTGGCACTGCTCAGACTCTCCTCCAGAGGAAAGTCATTGCGCATAGCCAGCTGCTCTTTCTTGTAATCTATGCGAAACAAACGCTCCATTAGCACCAAAGCAATCATACTGCCAAATACCCCCATCGGATACGAATAGGAATACCCGACCACCGACTCTTCGGTAAGTCGAGCTGCTTCCTCCGGACTGTAGTTGTTGTTAAAATGATCGATAACCCCGGCCAGGGCCGCTGTATTGGTGGTACTTCCGGTATAAATACCCGTTATCTCCGCAGCGGAGAAGCCGAAAAGATGCCACAAGACAGCTGCAATAACACCCGAAAAGGCAAGCATGCTAAGAATGAAAGAAAATTCCCGCATTCCGTTCTTTCGGTAAGATTGGAAAAACGCCGGTCCGGAACTTAGTCCGACAGAGTAGACAAAAAGAGAAAGTCCCAGTAAAAAGACAATTTCAGGAATCTGAAGCCGGGGATCCATGGCTCCGAAAAACAGCCCGGTAAACAGAATAGCTGCAACGCCCAATGAACGCCCACCTATCTTAATGTTTCCCAGAAAATAGCCCAGAGAAGCAACCACAAATAATAAGAGGATCGGAGATTCGCTCAGAATTTCTATCATACAGGAAGCCACAGTCTGACGACTGCTTCATTTTATTTTGAATCGTGGTTTATCTGGAAAAGACGGTCAGCCGATACTTCAAAAGTACAACATTTGAAGCAGGCGAGATTACGCCCCCTTTTACAGTAATAGGCGGCATAAAGTTCACTAAAAACCCCTTTTATTGAGTTAGGGTATCCGAAATATCTGTTTTGGATGCTTGTGTGGCAGGAATGACTGCTGCGACCATACCCAGAATCAATGATCCTACCAGTAAATAAAGGTCTTCAACCTGAAACACCCAGGCGGAGAAATTGTAACGGTAGGATTCCTCCAGCGCTCCCGCTAAAAAGTACATGCCGGTATGACTCAATATCATCCCAAATACAAATCCCATCAAGGCCAGCAAAACGCCTTCAATTACGATCAAATTAAATAGCGTGGTTGGTCGCCCGCCCATGACCCGCATGAGAGCCAGCTCGTACCGACGATCGCGAAGGGATGAAAAGAGCGATATGAAAATACTCAATCCCGAAACGATGGTAATGATGATAGCCAGCATGCGCAAAGCCCGCTCCCCGGTGTCCATCAAATTAAACAGGCGGTTGATCTCTATCGCCGGACTGGCAGCCTGCAAATCGGTATTTTCATTGATATTTCGCGCCAGGTTTAGCGACTGATAACTGCGCCCTTTAAAGGTTAGCAGCAAAGAGGTGATTTCTTTTTCCGGATCTTCGTCCAACAGCGATTTGGGAGGTTCCGGCGCGTGATCGTGATCATGATCGTGATGGGCATGATCCTCGTGCTCTTCGTGTTCTTCTTCCACTGCTTCCTCGTGATCGTGTACCAGCCAAAAGCTCTGTGGAGTAGTAAGCAACAGCTGGTCTAATACGGTCCCGGAAGGTTTCAGAATGCCGCTTACGCGGAATGGCGTCGCGTGGTCGTGTTCCATTTTGTCGCTGTCCATAAAACCATGCGAAGAATTGAATTCCGAGCCCAGTTTCAATCCCAGCTTTTCGGCGACAGCCGCCCCGGCCGTTACTTCAAAATTGTTTTCCCAAACCTTTCCTTCTCCTATTTCTACTTCATACAGATCCAGGATATTTTGGTCCGTACCGACAATCCGACTACCCTGATAAGAATCGCCCAATGCCAATGGAACCGCCTGGTCAATCAGTGGATGCTTAGGATTCAAAAACGGACGCACCTCCCCCAGACTCACGTTGCCGGTCGGTGCATCAATATGATACATGCTACACAATATCATCTGCAGCGGACTACCTTTCGCGCCTACTACCAAATCAATGCCTGCCAGATTGCGCTCAAAGTTGTCCTGCAATTGCTTCTCCAACAAGAACAAAAGCGATATCAACCCCACCCCCAATCCAAACAGGATGAGACTCAGGGCCATGGATAGCGGCTTGTTGGTTAGGTTTTTCCAGGCGAGTTTTGGTAGGTTCATTATTAATTCTTAATGCTGAATTTTTAATTTTTAATTACTCCCTCTCTAAACTCTACTCTCTCCACTCTTACATAACCACCTGCTTCTCAAACACCTCCTTCAACCGCTGATCATGTGTCACAATCAACAAGGTGGCATTGGCGGCTTTCGCCGAATCTTTAAGCAAGTCGATAACAACCTCTGCATTCTGATCATCCAGGGCAGAAGTGGGCTCATCGGCAAAAATAACCAGTGGCTCGTTGACCAGTGCGCGGGCGATGGCGGCGCGTTGCTGCTCTCCCACACTGAGCTGATTGGGTCTTGAATCTTTTTTATGACTGATATTCAGTCGCTTTAGCAAATCGTCAATCAGTCCTTCATTCGGCGAAAGCCCGGCCATTTTGCGTGCCAGTGCCAAATTTTCCCCAACCGTCAAAGCCCGCACAAAATGAGCTTGCTGGAAAACAATACCGATATTTTGACCGCGAAAGGTATCGAGATTGGCCGAAGATAATTTAGTAATGTCTGTATCACCAATCTGGATACTGCCCGACTTCGGACTGCGCAATCCAGCCAGCAAATGCAAGAGGGTGGTTTTGCCGGAACCTGATTGCCCCAACAATAACCAGTGTTCACCACTGTTGCATTTTAAGTCGGGAAAGGACATCCGCTCTGCGCCGGGATAGGCATATTCCAATTGAGAAGCTTCAAGCATAATCGAAATTTTGAAGGAATGCTAATGTAAACAATTGTCTCATCAGTCGGTAACTTCAACATCGTAAGTCACGGATGTGGCTAAATTTCGCACCCCGTCTGTGGCTCCTACAATAAAGGTGTAGGGCCCCGTCGGTAATGTCTGTGGCACCGAATAGTCAAACTCATAGGAATAACTGGTATCCGTATCAAAGGGAATGGCAATATCGGTCAGAAAGGCATTGCCGGAAGTTTCGTCAACGTATACCAAATATAAAACTCCGTTGCCCCCGTTTTGCAGCGACAAATTATCGGTCACTTCTCCTTTGAATGTCAAAGTCTCACCCTTTGCAGCCGAAAAATTAGTTTCAGCAGGTAGTTCGGGATGGATCTCCGGGGCAATTTCATCGGTCGGATTGATGGCCCGGATGGCGTAAAAATTGGCCAATGGATCGTCATTGCCCGCGGCATCCAAAACCTGGATCTGCAAATGGTAAAAGCCGGCGGTAATATTTTCCGGCACCATCAGGGTTTTGGATACAGACTGCTCCTTTTCCGGATCGAGATCGCTGATTTCCAGAATGGTCCAGTCTTCGGTAATTCCATCCTGGCCGGGAGAAGGAATGGATGGAACGAGATTGCTTCCATGTCCGTGGCAGTCAAAATTGTTGTGGATATCGACCTTCAGTTGAGATAGAGCCACATCGTCTTTTGCCAGCGCTTCGATCTGCAAGGATTCTCCCCCGCGCAGGGTAAATACTTCCGATTCCTGGCTGCCACACACTTCTCCCGGTGCGGGTGCCGGATCAAATGAAGTAATATCCAGTACCGGAGATTCCACATCTACCTCCACCGGGTCGCAGGATACAGCCAACGCAACCATTAAAACAAAGAATATATTTCGCATAAAGAATCAACTCTTTTTAATGCAACAATGTTGCAAAAGTAAACTTATCTTTGCGACATGTGGCAAATTTCACATTGGTTTTCTGTCATTTTTCTGCTTCTTTTGACCACTGGTCTACAGGCACAGATTGAGGGACAGCTATTTTTTCCGGATCACAGTCCGGTGCCGGGGGCGACAGTCCTGCTCCTGCCAGACAGTTTGTACACCTCGAGCGATGCCCGGGGACGGTTTGCTTTTGAGGGTTTGGAAGACGGGAGTTATGGCCTACAAACTTCCTTTATCGGTTACGAAAACGGGAATATAGTGATTGAAGTTGCGGATGGCCGCAGCAATTTCATCCATTACGAATTTGAAGAAACGGCTGTACTACTCGAATCGGTGGAAGTGACCGACGAGCACGCCAAACAAGAATCCAGTCTGGCCAGCAGCCATTTTGGCGATCAGTTGATCCAGGAGAATTTGCAGGGAACATTTGCGCGTAGTATTGAAAAGTTGCCGGGTATTAGCTCGATTCAGGTCGGCGTAGGGATTGCCAAGCCGGTGATTCGGGGCCTTTCGGCGAATCGCATTATTGTTACGCAGAACGGTGTGAAGCAGGAGGGACAGCAATGGGGTTCTGACCACGGACTGGAGATCGATCCTTACAGTATTGAAAGAGTGGAGATCATCAAAGGGCCGGCTTCTCTCCAGTATGGCTCGGATGGCCTGGGTGGAGTTATCAATATTATGCCGGCGAAAGTTCCGGCGACCAACAGCTTGTCGGGACAAATTCAGGGCGTGTACAAATCAAACAACAATCATTGGGGTACGGCGGCAAGTTTGCGTTTCAACCGCAACGATATTTTCTTCCTGGCTCGATACAGCCGGCAGCAATTTGAAGACTACCGGGTTCCGGCCAGCCAGTTTGAGTACAATGATTTTGTATTGCCGATCTATAATGAACGACTCAAAAATACCGCAGGACTGGAACAAAATTATGCCGCTGAATTGGGCATTCAGCGCAGCTGGGGGCAAAGTCGTCTGAGTTTCAGTCGCTACGAACTGGATGCCGGCTTGTTTTCGGGTGCAGTAGGTATCCCCCGATCTTATGCCCTGGAAGACGACGGCGATCCGGGGGATATTGATGTACCCAGCCAGTCGGTCAGACACAGCAAATTTAGCTACAACCAATCTGTTCTTTTGCCGGAGGGGCATATCCAGATCAATGCCGGTTATCAACTGAATCAGCGTCGGGAGTTCAGTTTTCCGGAATTTCATTCCATTCCATCTTCCCAGATTGATCCGGGCCAGACGCTGGCGCTGGGTTTTGATTTGCAGACCTGGAGTGTGAATGCCCATTATGAAGGGCATGGCATGAAGCGTGGAAAGCTGGTTCTGGGCGGCAATGCACAATGGCAGGACAATCGCAGAAGTGGATTTGAATTTCTCTTGCCCGACTTTCGCACCTTTCGATCGGGATTATTCGCTTTGCGGGAAATGCCTTTCGGCGAAAGCTGGATACTCAACACCGGTTTGAGATTGGATTATGGCCACAATGACACCGACTTTTATCGACAATACATCTGGAACAGCAATGAAGTTATTACCGACTCCTTACTTGCCCTTCCAACCGATGATCCGTTTTTCAACTGGTCGGCATCGGTGGGTGCCAATTACGAGATCAAGCCGCAAAAGTGGTATTTGAAACTCAACTTTGGAAAGAGTTTTCGCATCCCCTACCCTGCTGAGACGGTTTCAAATGGCATCCACCACGGTACTTTCCGGCATGAAATGGGTACACCCGAATTAGACAGCGAGCAGGGATATCAATTTGATGCGAGTATGGATTGGGTGGGTGAGCGCTTTTCAGCGAATGTCTCTGCGTATTTCAATTATTTCCAGGACTATATCTATTTGGGTCCGACTTTTCCAGCCAAATTTTCTCCTTTACCGGAAGCCGGACAGCTATTCAGATATCGGCAGGACGATGCCATTTACACCGGATTTGAAGGGCAGTGGAACTGGGAAGTTGCTGACTTCATGGAGTTGAAACAAGCGATTGATTTTGTACAGAGTATTAATTTGGATACCCGACTGGCTTTACCCTTTACGCCTCAGCCGGCCATCAAAACGGATGTGCGTTTTGAGCACAAGACCAATCGTTGGTTGCAGGCGGTACATTTAGAGTTGGGACATCAATACCATTTGGCGGCATCTGGCAACTGGCGCATAGACCGGTCGGAGGTTGCCACTCCTGCTTATCACTTATGGAATGTGGGAATGGAAGTGGATGTACATATAAAGCGGTTTACGGCTCAGCTGAATGTGCAGGTTCAGAATCTGTTTGACACCGCCTACCTCAATCATCTGAGCCGCTACCGCATTTTGAATGTACCGGAGCAAGGTCGAAATCTGGTGGTTTCGCTTCGGCTGCCATTCAATTGATGACATTGTTTAGATCGAAAATTCTACAACTTCTGATGCTATTTCTTCACAATCGTGGTCTTCACAAGCTTCTATTTCGAGCGTAAACTCCGTTCCTGCATCGTAGGAGGAAAGATCTACTGTTTGGGTAAAGCTTACTTCTGCATCATGGTCATGCAGATCCTTATCGATAATCAGGTCGCCCGGATCATCGGTTGGGAATAACTTAATTTCGATTTCATGATTCTCTTCCTCCGCTGAAATTACAACATCAATCAGCACACTGGCAGGGTCGGCAACCGTACCCGCATCTGGTGAAACGATGTCAATACTTACATGATTGTGCTCGTCCATGTGTTCATCCTCCTTGTCACATGCCGTAAAGAAAATGGAGCTGGCCAGCAACAGAAGTGCTAATAATCGAGTCGTTTTAATCATCTTGGATTTTTATTAGATGCAACAATGTTGCAAAAATAAGCAGCGGTTTTCACAAATGCAACAATGTTGCAAAAATTGACTTCAACCTGACGGGTCGGCGACCTGTCAGGTTGCCGACCTGACAGGTTGAAATAAACATTTAAAGTTTTCAATCGATTATCACCTGCTCAATAAAAGCACCCAATAAACTGAAAATCAGATACTTAAATAAAATTCCTGAGTCTTTGATTTAAAGGAGAGGCCAAATTCGACCTGACGGGTCGGCGACCCGTCAGGTTGCCGACCTGTCAGGTCGAAAACGAAGTCGGCCAAAATAAAAAAAGAAACCCGCTGCTCTCTGAGAACAGCGGGTTTCAAAATCCCTCATTATAGCCGACTTGATGGTCCGGCTGTTATTTGTCGTTCAGACTCATGCGGATTTTCTTCTCAAGGTCTGAAACTGTTTCTTTGAAAAAAGAGTCGGTATCCAACAGGTCCTGTACGGTGTTGCAGGAATAGATCACGGTTGAGTGATCCCGACCTCCGAAGTTAGCCCCAATTGATTTCAGGGATTTGTCGGTAAGCTTTTTAGCCAGATACATGCTCAACTGGCGGGCAATTACGATCTGACGCTTGCGGGTCTTGCCAGCCAGCGTGTCTACCGGCACATCAAAATGCTCAGCTACCAGCATTTGGATAAAGTCGACCGTAATCTCCTTATTGATCTGGGTTACAAAGTTTTTAATTACTTCCTTAGCGAGGTTGAGATCGATTTCCCGGCGATTCAGCGAAGACTGAGCAATCAGGGATACCAGTACACCCTCCAGTTCACGGATGTTATTTTTGATGTTGAAGCAGATAAACTCTGAAACATCATTAGACAACTCCACCCCTTCGCGAGCCATTTTGGCTTCCAGGATGGCGATGCGTGTTTCGAGATCCGGTGCCTGAAGGTCGGCAGACAGGCCCCATTTGAAACGAGAGATCAGTCGATCTTCCATGCCATCCAGGTCTTTTGGAGCCCGGTCGGATGTAAGTACGATTTGCTTTCCTTTCTGGTGCAGCTGATTAAAGATGTGGAAGAAAATTTCCTGGGTTTTCTGCTTATTGGCCAGAAATTGTATGTCGTCTACTATCAATACATCAATCAACTGATAGAAGTTGATGAAATCATTGGTCGCATTATTCTTGATGGATTCAATGATCTGATTGGTAAATTTCTCGGAAGATACATACAACACCGTCTTATTTGGGAATCGACGGAGCACTTCATGCCCAATAGCATGCCCCAGATGCGTTTTACCGAGACCAACGTCTCCAAAAATAACGAGTGGGTTAAAGGCAGTACCTCCGGGCTTCTTGGCCACAGCGAGACCCGCCGAACGGGCAAGGCGGTTGCAATCGCCTTCGATATAGGAATCAAACACGTAATTGGGATTAAGCTGTGGATCAACCTTTAGCTTTTTTATCCCCGGAATCACAAAGGGATTCTTGATCGATTGTGTATCGATCATTCCTGGCATACTCCGTTCCTTATCACTCATTTTATTACCACTGGCTTTTTGCTGCTGTTGCAAAGCCCCCATTAGGATCTGGTATTCTAACCGTCCTTTGTCCCCTAATTCTTTACGAATGGTCATTTTTAACAAAGCGACATAATGCTCTTCCAGCCATTCATAGAAGAACTTATTAGGTACTTGAATGGTGAGTGCATCATTAATAAGACGTACAGGTTTGATTGGTTCAAACCAGGTCTTGTAACTCTGTATGTTGACGTTCCTACGTATGGTCTGGAGACAGTTATCCCAGACTGCAGCATGGTCTCTTGTCATCCTGCAAGCATTAAAAAGATTAACCAAACTTGTTTTGAGTAGTAAGTATCAGTAAGTCAGTTGAGCCGGCAAAACCAGCCCGGTAAGTGCCCTTTTTACGCACCCAATTTTGACGTTTGTCGCGATTGTGTTTTAGTAACGAGGGAATACAAAGGTGGGAAAATTTTTCGAGAACTGAAACCACATTTCGAAGATTCCCGATGGAAGCAGGCAGGTTTTACACACCAAATTTCATTTGTCAATTTCCCGGTTACTTTAAGCAAAAAAGGGATTGGTTTGAGTTTCAGGCTGTTACCGGTATAGGTGGCACAACATCTAACACCGGCCCGAACTTATCCACATTCTTTCCACGGTTGTCCACAGGTGGAATGTGCATAAATATTGTGGAATTATTTTTCAAAAAAAAATGCCACCCCTCTTAAAGCGGCTCCCAACTTCCCTAACTACTTCTACTTAAAATCGGCCGGGAAGCTGCCAAATGGAAGCCATTGAAAATGTATCGTTACAAAAAAACCACACAACTACCTGAATACAAATGACTTGCAACTAAAAACAGGCAAATTGAACGTCACAAACGGCCACGCAAAACAGGCGTCTTTTTTCAAGTTCGTATCAGGATGCTTATACTTGTATAAAGTAGTTTTTGTGTTTATTTGTTTGGGTGAAAGCCCTTGCTCTCAGGCAGGGGCTTTCTTTCGGAAAGTGTGGAAAAACAAAAGGGCCGCCGTGGAAAAACCACGGCGGCCCTTTGCATTTTTATATATGTAAGGCTTAGTTGCCGAAGCCACCTGTGCTGGCAGGAACACCTTCCGGCTCGGCAGCAGGAGCAATAACTTCTCCTTTAATGCGAAGAACATGCGGAGAATCAGCGGCATTGGTTGTCAGCGTTACCGTTTTGGTAAAGCGCCCCAAACGCTTGGTATCGTAGCGCACTTCAATCTCATTGCTTTCGCCTGGAAGGATAGGCTCTTGTGGCGGCTTTGGAACCGTACAACCACAACTTCCTTTTGCTTTGCTAATAATCAAAGGCTCATCACCCGTATTCGTAAACTTAAAGTAACGATACGGATCAGAGTTTTGCTCGATCACTCCAAAGTCAAGTTCGGTAACTTCAAAACTAATTACCGGACCACCTTCTTCAATTGCCTGGGCATCCGGAGCATCCTGAGCATAACCAAATGCTGCGAAAGCAAGCATAAATGTCAATGCGGAAAAAATTTTCTTCATGGTACTGAGATATTCTATTTGTACAATGTTATTAAGCAGAATTGGTTTTAAGTAAGAGAGCATATTTAAATATACTCTCTTACTTTACCAGCCCAAAAATACCGGACTGGTATCAAACTTGGGTAGCAAATTTACATTTTTAAGACGCAAGATGAAAGTAAATGCCACAAGCAGTGCTGTTAATAAGCTGTTAATTCATGTCTGTTGGCACTAAATTAGCCTCTACAGCCTCTCTTTTTATCCGGGTTAATAACGATTTTTCCCGCTCAAATGTTTGAAAGCTGCGATCCATTTTTTTTGCCTTTCGGCGAAAGCCCCAAAGAACCACTGGAAAAGTAACCGTATGTGGAATCCATCCCCCTGCCCATAAAAATCAAGTAGACATTCGAATCATTTTTCGGTTTAAATTGTTATATTCCAAGCCCTTAGATAAAAAGTTTCACTTTAATTAGAAGCAAATTTTTTATAACTTTGGGGGTAGCCCAAATACCAAAAGAGTATATTATTTCATAATACTGTACTTTTTCAGAATTTCCTTCCAATAAAACCGTAAAATCACCCATGGTCGACAACTCTTTGACTTCCGACGAAATTACACAAAGCACCGATTCCTTAGAAGAACAGTACCGCCAGGAGGTATTGAGTGATTATCGCATTTGTGTAATAAGCCGGGAAGCCAGTTACCTCGCCCGCCGGGAAGTACTAACCGGGAAAGCAAAGTTCGGAATTGTAGGCGACGGAAAAGAAGTGCCTCAGGTAGCTTTAGCCCGGGCATTTAGAAAAGGGGACTGGAGATCCGGTTATTATCGCGATCAAACACTCATGCTTGCCCTCGGTATCTGTACCGTAGAGCAATTCTTTGCCCAATTGTATGCCGACTCCGAAAATGATCCCTTCTCCGGTGGCCGACAAATGAACAGCCATTATGCTACTCCTTCCGTAGACAAAGATGGAAACTGGACCAATCATTTGGAGCAATACAATACTTCCAGCGATATCTCATCCACGGGCGGTCAAATGGCCCGCGCATTAGGGCTCGCTTTTGCTTCTTCCAAATACAAGGAAAATCCTTCCCTCGATCCGAATGGCACCTTTTCTGATAAAGGCCAGGAGGTCTGCTTCGCTACTATTGGGGATGCCAGTACATCTGAAGGCATATTCTGGGAAACGGTTAATGCCGCAGGCGTACTTCAGGTTCCGCTTGCTATTTCCGTTTGGGACGATGGCTATGGCATATCCGTTCCAAAAAAATACCAGACTACTAAAGAAAGTATTTCCGAAGCACTTCGGGGCATGGAATGGAAAGAAGGTACCAACGGCATTGATATATATACTGCGAAAGGCTGGGACTATGCCGGTCTTTGCGAGCTATACGAACGGGGCATCGAACGCATTCGGGAAACCCACGTACCAGCTCTCTTCCACATCCAGGAGGTAACACAACCTCAGGGACACTCGACCTCCGGCTCGCACGAGCGCTACAAAACCAAGGAGCGTTTGGAATGGGAGAAAGAATACGATTGTATTACCATTATGCGCCAGTGGATTCTGGACTCGGGTATTGGCTCTGAAGAGGAATTAGCGACGATCGATAAAGAAGCCAAACATCACGTTCGCGAAAGCAAAAAATCTGCCTGGAAAAAACTCAACGATCCGGTTAAAGCGCTGGAACAAAGAGTGAAAGGCTTTTATCCGGTGCTCAAAGAAGCCGGATTAGCTGTCGAAAAACTGGAAGAAGAATTTAACAGCCTGATTGATCCGGTTTACAGCGACCTTATCCAAAATGTGCGTCGAATCAAGTATCGACTCATAGGATACAACAATCCCCTGGAAGCGGAGATCAATCAATTGCTGGATGAAGCCAATAGCAAAAGTGCTAAATGGTATCACAGCAATCTGTATTCTGAATCGCCAAAATCAGCTTTGAAAGTTCCGGTTGTTCATCCGGAATTCACTGACGACAGTCCGAAGAAAAACGGATTTCAGATTCTAAACACCTTTTTTGATAAGGCCTTAGAACGCTATCCGGAAATGATGGCATTCGGCGAAGACCTTGGCCACATCGGAGGTGTGAATCAGGGATTTGCCGGACTGCAGGAAAAACACGGTAAAGAACGGGTATTTGATGTGGGTATCCGGGAATGGTCTATCATGGGACAGGCAATTGGCCTGGCCATGCGGGGTTTCCGTCCGATCGCAGAAATCCAATACCTCGATTACCTTATATATGGTCTCGAACCATTGTCTGACGATCTCGCTACCCTGCGTTACCGGTCGAATGGTTTGCAACAGGCTCCGGCCATTATTCGGACCCGCGGGCATCGACTCGAGGGAATCTGGCATGCCGGATCACCACTTGGTATGATCCTAAATTCGGTGCGGGGAATGTATGTACTCGTACCGCGTAACATGACTCAGGCAGCTGGTTTCTACAACACTATGTTGCAATCAGATGATCCTGCGATTGTCATCGAATGTCTTAACGGATACCGACTCAAAGAAACCCTTCCCGACAATATCGGAGAATTTACGGTTCCACTCGGTGTGCCGGAAGTTCTCCATGAAGGAACGGATGTGACGCTGGTAACCTACGGATCCTGTGTACGCGTTGCCGAGCAGGGAATCGATATGCTAAAAGACCACAACATCTCGGTAGAACTGATCGACGTGCAATCCTTGCTCCCGTTTGACCTGGAAGCCCGGATCGTAGAATCGCTCAAGAAGACAAACCGGATCATTTTCATGGATGAAGATGTACCGGGCGGTGCTTCTGCTTTCATGATGCAACAAGTACTGGAAATACAGAACGGATATCGCTATCTCGACTCTGAGCCTGTAACCATCACCGCTAAAGATCACCGTCCGCCTTATGGCTCAGTAGGTGATTACTTCAGCAAACCCAACCCGGAAGACGTATTTGAAGCGGTTTATGGTCTCATGCGAGAATCAGCTCCGGCGCGTTTCCCTGAGTTATAGGTAAAATTGTTTTGAGCTTCTTTTTATAGCACAAAGCTTAGCCACTTAATAGCCTTTCGGCGAAAGGTCGTCTCAAATTAGAAAAATTTGGGGCGACCTTTTTTGACTTCCAGTCAATTTATTTCATTTCGAACTCCCCGCCAACGCTGGCTTTAGACAAACCATTTGCATTTTCCTGAAAAGCCTCTGCAAAAAATACATCTAACCACTCACCACATTCCTGCAACCTTTTCGCCACGAATAAATCCTTTGAAACGTTAACCAAATGTTAATTTGCAAGCCAAAGGTTTTGCAAATAATATTACCTTACAGGCAATTGTTCACAAAATTAATTCACACGCTTATGAAGAAGAAGAAACTTGACAAAGTCTTACTTCTGGCGGGTGCCTTCCTGCTCTGGTCCTCAATGGCAATGGCGCAGTTTAAGGTATCCGGTACCGTTACAGACGATGGAGGTGACCCGTTAATCGGGGTAACCGTACTCGCTAAAGGTACTGCAGTCGGTACATTTACTGACTTCAACGGAAAGTACACCATTAACCTTCCTGGTGAGTCGGCAGAATTGGAATTTACCTATGTAGGTTATGCGACCTACACGGCAATGGTTGATCGTTCGACCGTTACGATGGATGTAGTCATGGACGACGCAGCAACCCAACTTGATGAGGTTGTTGTAACCGGACTGGCAACCAGCGTAAAACGGACCAACCTGGCCAACTCGGTAGCATCCATTTCATCTGCTGAACTATCAGGAACTGTTGTTCCAACAACGACTGATGCCGCCCTTTACGGAAAGGCAAAAGGTACCAACATCAGCGCCAATTCTGGTGCACCTGGTGGTGGTATTCGGATGAACCTGCGGGGTATTACCTCGATCAATGGTTCTTCCCAGCCGCTGTTTATCGTTGATGGTGTGTTTATCGACAACTCTTCAGTTGCCGCCGGACTAAACATCGTTTCTCAGGCAGCAGGTGGTGGAAGCCAGTCCAATCAGGACAACCCTTCCAACCGTCTGGCCGATCTTGATCCTAACGACATTGAAAACATTGAAATTCTTAAAGGTGCCTCTGCTGCCGCGATCTATGGATCTCGTGCATCAGGCGGGGTGGTTATTATTACCACCAAGCGCGGACGTGCCGGTCAAACGAAGGTCGATGTTAGTCAGTCTATTGGATTTACAACTATCTTGAATCCACTAGGTGTTCGCGACTGGACAGAAGAAAGAGTTGCAAACTCAAGCCGCTTTGCCGGTGATGTTGATCTGTATAATGAAGCGGTTGCTTCCGGAACCCTCCAAAATTACGAGGAGCTCCTATACGGAAACACAGGTTTGCTTTCTAATACACGCCTCAGCATCAGTGGTGGTAGCGATAAAACGCAATTCTACCTGGGTGCTTCCTTCAAGGATGAAGAAGGTATTGTTGAAAACACGGGTTATGAGAAGACCAATATCCGCCTCAACCTCGATCACGAGATCGCTGACTGGCTGACTATTGCCGCTTCTACCAACTACATCAACTCTTCCGCTGATCGCGGATTTTTCAACAACGACAACTCTGGTACTACCATGGGTGTTGCTTATTCTGCTACTCCGGCCTGGGCTCAGCTCCTGCCTGATGAAGACGGAAATTATCCGGCAAACCCTTACGCAGCGTCCAACTTCCTGGAAACAGCTGCCCGTATTACCAATAATGAGTCTATTGATCGTTTCCTCGGTGGTGCTACGGCAACAGCAAGTCTGTATACTACAGATTATACTTCTGTGCAGCTGATTCTCCGTGGTGGTTTGGATCATTACGTATTGAATACCACTGCAATTTTCCCGAATAGTGTACAGTTCCAACGCGATGGCAACGGATTGAACGGTGTATCGGTACAGGGTAACACCCTCAATACCAATACCAACCTTTCTGCTTTCCTCGTTTGGTCTCAGTACCTGAATAGTGGTGTATCATTCCGTACGCAGGTTGGTGTTACCAATGAAACTTTTGACCGGAATACCATCCTTGCGGAAGCCAGTGACCTGATCGGTTCGCAGACAAATGTTGACCAGGCAGGAAACCGGAACACCAATCAGACTCGTCTGATCCAGGAGGATAAAGGATTCTTTGTACAGGAAGAGGTAAACCTCAACGACAAGCTGGTTCTTACAGCCGGTATCCGTGGAGACAAATCTTCCAACAACGGTGACCCAAATCAACTGTACTTCTACCCTAAGGCTTCTGCAGCGATTAACATCCATGAATTTGATGTTCTTCCGGAAGCACTGAGCCAGTTGAAACTGCGCGCAGCTTATGGGGAGTCTGGTAACTTTGCAACATTTGGTTCAAAATACACCTCTTTCGCACCATTTATCGTAGGAGGAAACTCTGCACTGGCCATCAACAACGTTCGAGGCAACGAAAACGTGGGTCCGGAGCGTCAGTCTGAACTGGAATTTGGAGTTGACCTCGGTTTCTCTAATAATCGCTTCCTATTTGATGCGACTTACTACATCAAGAGTGTAGATGATCTCCTGCTGAATGCCGACGTACCAACCAGTACGGGTTTCATTCGTCAGGTAACCAATGCAGCAGCTCTTCAAAACAAGGGTATCGAAATTGGCTTGAACGCCAATGTCGTACAATCAGCTGATTTCAACTGGTTTGCTCGTCTTTCCTGGTGGAAAAACAATGCAACGGTTACTCGTCTGGATGTTCCTTCTTTCACTACAGGTGGTTTTGCTGACTTCCTGGGTCAATACCGAATCAAAGAGGGGGAAAGCCCAACTCAGATTATCGGTGTAGGTGATCCGGAAATGGCAGATGATGACGGCCTCGTAGTATTTGGTGATGCTGAACCTGACTTCCAAATGTCCTGGTACAACAGCATTAATTTCAGCAATTTCAGCTTCACATTCCTGTGGCACTGGAAAAACGGTGGTGAAAACATCAACCTCTCCACCCTGCTGTTTGACCTGAACGAAACGACACACGACTACGATGACATTGATTTGGATCCGGATGGTGCTCTCGGAAACGGAGACTACCGCCTGAGTCAATTGGGTGTAAATACCGAGCCTTATATTGAGGATGCCGGTTATCTGCGTCTGCGTGAAGTTGGATTGTATTATACTATTCCACGTTCAGCTTTCAATGATGTTTGCTCTGTAACAGTTGGTGTATCTGGTACAAACTTGTTGAACTTCTTCGATTATAACTCTTATGATCCTGAGGTTTCCAACTTTGGTGCCGGCGGACTGTCGTCTTCTGTAGAAGTATTGCCTTTCCCATCATCGAAACGCTATAACTTCCACGTAAGAGCAAGCTTCTAATCACCAAAAAATTGAACATTATGCAATTAAAAAATATAAAGACTTATCTGTTGGCCATGCTCTTCGCAGCTGCGGGTTGGACAGGTTGTAACATCGACGAAGTTCCCGATCCTAACAACCCAAGTCTGGCACCAATTCTCGAAGACGCTACTGTCAACGAACTGCAAGCTCTCGTATTCGGAGTGGAGCAAATCGCTCGCGACGAAGTGGGTTTCTACTACGATGTAACTTCTATTATTGGCCGCGATTACTGGTTCTTTACCAGCTCTGATCCTCGTTATACCGGGGAACTGCTGGGGAAAGACAACGCCATGCTGGATAATGCAGGTTTCTACGGTACCCGTCCTTATTCCGGACGCTACCGCAACGTGAAACAGTGCAATATCCTTATTGAGGCTGTAACCAACTCTTCTGCCGACATTTCTGATGCCGAACGGAATGGTTACTACGGTTTTGCCAATACGATGAAAGCTTATGAGTTGCTGCTGGTACTCAACCTGCAATATCAAAACGGTATCCGCACCGATGTAGCTGATGCCGATAACCTGGGACCATTCCGTAGTTACGATGAATCCCTGCGTGATATTGCTGATTTGCTGGCGGAAGCTTATGGACAGCTGGGTAATGCCGGCGATGCCTTTAAGTTTAACTTGTCTGGCGGTTTTGCCGGATTCGACACGCCTGAAACTTTTGCACAGTTTACTGCTGCTGTTCAGGCTCGTGTAGCTATTTACCAAAACAGTCCGACTGAAGCACTGAATCACTTAGATAATTCCTTCCTGGATTTAGCGGGTGATTTAGGTACAGGACCATTCCGCTTCTACTCCACTGCTGGTGGAGAAGAACTGAACCCTGTTTTCCGTACGCCGGATCAGTCTGAGGCTCTCGTTGCTCACCCTGACTTCGTAGCAAGTCTGGACCCTGCTGATGCCCGTAATGCCAAGATTGCAGAGCGCCCAAGTGGTGCCCTTACTTTCGACGGACTTACAGGTACGCATGATGTGGTTCTTTGGAATTCTCAGTCTACGCCGATTCCATATATCACTAATGAGGAATTGGTCCTCATTTATGCAGAAGCCAATATCGGATCTGACAATACCGAAGCTATCTCCGCACTCGATGTAGTGCGTACTGGCAACGGTTTGGCATCCTATGGCGGTGCAGATGATGATGATGCCGTTACGGATGAAATGCTCGCACAGCGCCGTTTGTCGCTCTTTGCCCAGGGACACCGTTGGGTAGATATGCGTCGTTACGATCGGCTCGACGAGTTGACGCTTGATCGTCCGAATGATGACGTTTGGATTCAACTCCCACGTCCGGTTACTGAAAACGAATAATGCTCGAATTCAGATATGCGAAGAGGCTGTACCTTAGGGTGCAGCCTCTTTTTTTTGCCTTTCGGCGAAAGCCAAACCATGAATTTAGGACTCAATAAATCTCAGACCTGCCTTCCATATTTTGACCACCTGATTATATTTGCGGCATGACAGAAAAACACATTTCCTATCTCCATAAACAGCTCAACATTTCTACCGGCCAGATTCGGCAAACAGCCAAATTGCTGGGTGAAGGAGCAACCATCCCCTTTATAGCCCGCTATCGAAAAGAAGCCACCGGCTCCCTCGACGAAGTCCAACTTACCGACATTGATAAAGGATTGAAAAAGCTGGCCGAATTGGAGAAAAGACGCGAAAGCATCTTGTCTTCCATCGAAGAACAAGGCAAGCTGACACCGGAGCTGACTTCCCGCATCAAGACAACCATGGATAGTGCGGAATTGGAAGATTTGTACCTCCCCTACAAACAAAAAAGAAAAACCCGGGCCAGTGTTGCGCGGGAAAAAGGACTGGAGCCACTCGCCAATACAATCATGGCACAAGGCAATGAAGATCCCTATCGACTGGCCAATGCCTACCTGAATGAAGAGGTAGCGGATGCAGAAGAAGCCCTCCAGGGAGCCCGCGATATTATGGCGGAATGGATCAATGAAGATCAAAAGGCCCGGAATCGCATGAGACAGCTATTTCGGCGCGAAGCCCTGATCCATTCTAAAGTAGCCAGAGGTAAGAAAGAAGAAGCAGCAAAGTATCGCGACTACTTTGAATTCTCCGAAGCCCTGAAGAAATGTCCTTCACACCGTATTCTGGCCATTCGAAGAGGAGAGGCAGAAGGACTGCTGCGGGTCAAAATTGAACCAGACGAAGAAGAAGCCTTATGGCAATTGAAAAAAATCTTTGTCAAAAATCACAATGCGGCCGGTAAACAGGTCGAAGAGGCGGTAACCGATAGTTACAAAAGACTACTCGGACCAGCCATTGAAACCGAATTCCGCCAGGCATCTAAAGAGCGCGCGGATCAGGAAGCCATTGAGGTATTTGCCGAAAACTTAAAGCAATTACTGCTGGCCGCGCCCCTTGGCCAAAAAAGAACACTGGCCATTGATCCGGGTTTCCGAACCGGTTGCAAGGTGGTTGTTCTCGATGACAATGGCGACCTGCTAAAGAATACCACCATCTTTCCGCACCCGCCTCAAAATCGCTCGGCCGAGGCTCTGGCTACACTGGAAGAACTCGTACGCAAATACGAAATTGAAGCGCTGGCTGTGGGCAATGGAACCGCCGGACGCGAAAGTATGCAGTTGCTACGCTCAGCACCTTTCACAGGCAATCTGGAAGTTTTTCAAGTCAATGAAAGCGGAGCATCAATCTATTCTGCCTCCGATATTGCCCGGGAAGAATTTCCCGACCACGATGTTACGGTTCGCGGAGCTGTATCTATCGGGCGACGTTTGATGGATCCCCTGGCAGAGTTGGTAAAGATTGATCCGAAAAGTATTGGGGTCGGACAATACCAGCATGATGTAAATCAATCCAGCCTCAAAGACAGCCTGGATCGGACCGTAGAAAGCTGTGTAAACCGGGTGGGAATCAACCTGAATACAGCCAGTAAACATTTGCTTACTTATGTATCTGGTTTAGGGCCCGGCCTTGCGGCGAATATTGTACAATACAGATCCGAAATCGGACGCTTTAAATCGCGCAGCGAGCTCAAAAAAGTGACCCGCCTGGGCGACAAAGCTTTCGAACAAGCTGCCGGCTTCCTTCGCATCCGGGAAGGGAAAAACGCCTTAGACAATACCGCCGTTCACCCGGAACGCTACCGCCTCGTGCAACAAATGGCCAAAAATTTGAATTGTACCGTGGAGGACCTGATTCGCGATAAAAAGCTGCGAGATCAGATCCGACTGGCTGATTACACCAGTGCGGAAGTGGGATTGCCAACGCTTAAAGACATCCTGAGCGAACTCAGCAAACCAGGACTTGACCCGCGTGGAGAAGCCCAGGGTTTTGAATTCTCGGAAGGCGTATACAGCATGGAGGATTTGCGGGAAGGTATGGTGCTAAAAGGCATTGTAACAAACATTACCAATTTTGGTGCCTTCGTGGATATTGGGGTTAAGCAGGATGGATTGGTGCACATTTCCCAACTGGCCAACCGATTTGTGAAAAACCCGGTGGATGTAGTTTCGCTCAATCAGGAAGTGCAGGTCAGAGTAATGGAAGTGGATATTTCGCGCAAGCGGATTACCCTGAGTATGAAAGACGTTTAGGGGAGTTTGCCTCCTGGCCTGCGTCCAGGATCGGCGGGGGAGAAATCTGCCTGCGGCAGATCTGGGGAGTTGCGCATCTGCTCCTGCGTCGCATTTTAGCGGGGAGAGGCTTTCTCAATTATAGAAATCGACTGCTCCTTTGTTCGCTCCGGCGAGCAGGAATATCCATTAGATTCCCTTATAATATGCAACCCTCCCCGGCAAGGTGGCGACGAAGGAGCAACCGCGCGACTCCCCAGCATTGCCAAAGGCAATGCACTCCCCTGACGACCATGGCCGCGGCCATGGAGAAAAACTCCCCGCTTCACATTCAACCATTAAAAATTAATAATTATCACTTAAAAACTATAAATTACTTTCCATGTCCCGACTCGATCAATTAAAAGCATTCCTGGAAGACGATCCAAACGATGCATTCGTGCGCTTTGCCATTGCCAAGGAGCACGAAAAAAACGGCGATACAGATTCGGCGAAAGCCGGATATGAATGGCTCGTTCAGGAAAAACCGGATTATGTAGGCACCTATTACCATTTTGGGAAGCTGCTTGAAAAAGAAGACAATAAGGAGCGAGCACTGGCGATTTACAGTCAGGGTATGGAAGTAGCCGGGCAACAAGGAGACCAGCATGCACGCTCTGAGCTGGCCGGTGCAAAAATGATGCTCGACGATGAAGATTGATAATTAGCGGTTTTTAGAAAAAATGCTTACTTTTCAACATTGTAAGATCATAAATTTGGCTTATCCAAAACGCATCCTCACTGAACCGAGCGGCATGAAATGCACACTTTACATTTCCATTCTTCTATTTTTCATTTCCTTTTCCCCGACGGACTTGAAAGCACAAGCAGGTGATGACATTCCGTCAATTACCTATAGTCAGGGAAAAATAATCGGCAGCCTCCCCTATGGTCGGCATTTTTTCATTGTCGGCAGCTCCAAATTACCCAGCGGTGGTCGGGCAGATGCCGTGAAAGTGAAGATCTGGAGTACCGGACGCACTATTTTCAACAGCAAGAAAAAACTTCAGCCCCTGGAGGGGAATATCCTGGCTTCGGTGCTCGCAGCGCCGCCCCTTGATTCGGCGGTCTGGTATGCAGACCGTACGGAAGACATCAATACATACCGCTTGTACATGGACCGGGCCTTGCAGTTCTCCAGCGAGTACATTCTGGAGTTCTCCTTCTCCGAACGTGTCAATTTCAACTTAACAGAAGATGAAAAAACCCTGATCATGAATAAAATTCAGGCTCGGGTTATGAAATTAGCACAAGATAAAGGAGGGGTTTCAGTGAGTGAAATTGGAAACATAATCAATGAGGAAGTAGCCGGCTACCTGAGTTCCACCGATGAATATGCCAGTCTTTTTGAAGGCGGGGTGTCTACCACTTCCAATTACAGTAATATCCCTGTCAGTCCGCTTACTCTGCAGAATTTGAGCCAGGTGATTGGAAAGATGTCCAGCCAGCAGCAAATCATCGATGTGTTGCAGCCACAGATTCAGGAAGCGACGCAGGAGTTGGCTCAAATGGATTCCACTTCGGAGGAAACACAGGATATGAAGGCTCAGATACAGATTCTGCAAAACCAGTTGGACAAGGCCGAAGCAAACCTCAAGGAAGCACAGGATAATTTACCCACCCTGCTTCAGGTAATTCGCAGTAAACTGGTGGAAACCTATTCCAGTTATGTGATCACTTCTCCGGAAGAAATTTCTGTCACCGAATTAAATGCCATTAAAATCGGGACTTCATTTGGCGGCGGCATGGTTGGTTTTAACACCTTCCAGGAAAATCGCGATTTGGATGCTTTTGGATACACAGCTCTAAAATTCTATTTGCTGCCCGTCGATAAACGCGTAGCAGATCCATACCTTACCGGCGCTTTTTTCATCAATAAACTATCCATTCTGGCCGGAGTATCGGTTAGCGGGGAGCTCAATTATCACGGGCAACCGCTTGATAAGGCTGTTGGATTCTATCCGATTGTTGGCCTGAGTTACGATGTAAACAGATACCTCTCTCTTGATTTGGGAGCCACTATGTTTAAACAGGCTTCGATTAGTCCGCTGACCAATGACTCCGATATCCGGATCGGTCCTGTAATCGGGGTAAACTTTGATGGCGATCTGTTTAATCGCTTCAATGCCTTGTTTAGTGGAAGCGGATACAAAATCAATCCCGGTAATTAAAAATCAAACGCAAAAGACATGTCTAAACCCATAGTAAAATTTCTACAGGACCCGCCGATTGAGATCAATTGTCAGGAAGATTGTGAGGTAAAACTTTCAATTACTCCCAATGCGCCCGGGCTTTGTAAAGTAGTTGTCTCTACCCTCTTGCAATCCTGTACCTTTAAGCAATCCGGTACAGACGAAGTCGAGGTTGAGGTAGAATGCCAGGAGGGAGAGACCGAAGTAGAATGCAGCATCCTGATCCAAATGCAATGTCAGGAGCCCGATGAGTATTTCACGCTATTGATGGCCAAAGCAATCAATTCAGAAGAAGAAACTTCTTTCCGCAAGCCTATTGAGGCAACTATTAAGTGCGGACCAACTGTTTAGACCAAAGACCTATGAAGCCTTATATCACTCTTTTTGTCCTTTTTGCCTTCCTGACTGCCTGCGAGCTGGAGGATCCGGCTATCGGAGTAGATGTTAGTCAGATTATCAGCCTGGAGTCTGAAAAAACGGTCCTCCTGGCCGATGGACTGGATCGTACTACCCTCACCGCAAACCTGGGAACACTCGCCGATGCCAATCAGGATATAACCTTCTCTGTGGAGGATGGAAAATTCGCGGAAGCGCCAAACAACAACCCCAAATTGGTCACCAAAACCGCTTCGGGCAAAGTGGCAGAAGCGACAGTAATCAGTAGTACAACAGTAGCAGAAGAAGTGATCGTTTCAGCCAGTGTGGAAAATTTTGTTGCACCTGTCATCCTTACTTACGAACGTGCCTACCCACAAGACCTAACGGTTGTAGCTGACAAACAGACCGTATCTACCGACCGCATTGATTTTGCAGAAGTTACGGTCCAATTGTATCGGGATATGGGTTTCCCATCAGACAACGCCCGCATCGACCTTGAAGTAGTGATGCAGGATACAGCTTCCGCTGAAGTCCTCCCCTTCACTTATACGGTAGGTAATTTGGCCACCATTCAGATAAAAAGTGGTAATGGCAAACCCGGCAATGTAACCCTCAAGTGCAGCACAGCAGGCGAAAACGGAGCTACCCTTGTAAGGGATCTGGAAATTGGGTTTGAGTAATGCGTTTAATGCGAATTTAGGAGCTCATTGACCATTCAAAATTCTACATTCAATTTTTCGTTGGCAGGTAAAACGTGCTACGCAAATCCTTCATTAAAAATTAATCCCTATCAATTAAAAACTCCCTTAAACACCTTCTCAGCGGGCCCGCACAGCCAGATATCGCTAAATTTTGTTGCTCCTTCATAATTAAACCGCACTTCCAGGTCAGCGCCTTTGGCTGCTATGGCTTGGGTGTATTTGCCTTTCGGCGAATGTTTTCTTAGGTGGTTTACGAGTGCAACGGCGGTTACACCGGTTCCACAAGCCAGCGTCTCGGCTTCTACTCCCCTTTCGAAAGTGGCTACCCGAAGTGTTTCATTTTGGGTTGGCTGAACGAAGTTCACATTGGTCCCTCCCGGCGCAAACCGGGCATCTTCCCGAATGCGTTTCCCTTTTTCGTGCACCTGCACGCGATCCAGGTCTTCTACAAACTGGACCACATGCGGCGAGCCGGTGTCCAGAAATGAATACTCCGGCAGGTCTTCTATTTGATCCACATCCTGCATCTGAAGATCTATCCAGCCATTTGGGCGGATACCAGCCTCATGAGGTCCATCCACTGCAATAAACAAACAGCGGTCTTTAATAATCCCCAGGTCTTTCGCGAAAGCGACAATACAACGACCGCCATTTCCACACATGCTTCCCTCTGCACCGTCAGCATTGAAATAGATCATCTCAAAATCAAAATCGGGATGATTGCGCAACAGGATCAATCCATCGGCACCAATACCAAATCGTCGGTCGCAGAGCCGGGCAATGGTTGATTGGTCCTTCCGGTCAATCCACATTTTATCCCGACAGTCGAGCATCACGAAGTCGTTGCCCGCGCCCTGATATTTATAAAAAGGTATCTGCATAGTTTAGTTTTCCGGATCCAGCGTATCGGGAAGCGGATTGACCAGTTCCTCTGTCTGCTCTTCTCCTGTCGGGAAAAAGGGCTTTCCGGTAGAATAGGATCGCCAGATCATCAATCCCAGAAAAAAGAGCAGCACGCCTAATCCAATAAAGGATATCTTCCACCCCCAAATATTGCCAATGTATTCCCCGTCAAAGGGATCCTTATTTTCTTCTTCAGCCACGCAATAGTCATTTTAATGATAAATAGGCCGTCGGCCCATGCTTTCGTTTTCAAAATAACAACAATTGCACGGGGCCAGACGTTGATTTTTAGGCTACAGATGTTTATTTTACGTCAACTTTTCGCCATACCCATGAACACCTGCCAAACACGAAATTATGAAAAATACACTGGTGGTTTTATTGTCCTCCCTGCTTAGTGCAGTTCTGGCAATCGTGGCATACAAGTATTTTGAGGAGCCGGTTACCGTAATCATCCGGGAAGAAGGGGATGCGAGGGCAGCCTACGCCACTCTGGATCAGCGCTATACAGACGCTGATTGGAGTAGTCGAATGCAAAATTATGCCTCTGCCGCTCCCACTGATTTTACCATTGCAGCCAGTAAAGTAACGCCGGCAGTTGTAAACATCAAAGCACAAACCGATAATCGCCTCGACCTTTGGGGAAGCGGATCTTATCAAAGTTCCTCCGGCTCCGGTGTGATTATTTCTCCGGATGGGTATATCGTTACAAATTATCACGTAATTGAGGATCACGATTCGTTTGAAGTCACACTGGCCGATAATCGGGAACTGGAAGCCCAGCTAATTGGTAGTGATCCAACGACTGACCTGGCCTTGCTTAAGGTCGAGACACTCGATCTGCCTTTTCTCTCTTTTGCCAATTCCGACTCCCTGCTTGTGGGCGAATGGGTATTGGCCATTGGCAATCCCTTTAATCTTGAATCTACCGTTACAGCAGGAATTGTGAGTGCCAAAGGCCGAAATATCGACATTCTGGAGGGGGCCTATAAAATTGAATCCTTTATCCAAACCGATGCCGTTGTCAACCCGGGCAATAGTGGCGGTGCACTGGTAAATACACGAGGAGACCTGGTAGGTATCAATACCGCGATCATTACCCGATCCGGGCAATATGAAGGCTATTCTTTTGCCGTCCCGTCTGCGCTCGTGGAGAAGGTCATTACCGATCTTACCGAATTTGGCATTGTGCAGAGAGGCATACTCGGGATTGGGATTGATGAAATCACACCCCGTCATGCCGAAAACCTCGGACTGGAAACGCTGGAAGGTGTATACATCACCCGTGTCAGTCCGGAGAGTGGTGCCGATGACGCCGGTCTCGAACGGGGCGATGTGATCACAGGCATCAACGGGATAGACATCAGCAGTGTACCAGAATTGCAGGAGGTCGTGGCCCGTTTCCGGCCCGGACATATTCTGGAAGTCACTTACCTCCGGTCAGGCAGAGCCAATAAAACCAATGTGACCTTGAAAAACCAGTATAATGATACCGAACTCGCGGTAAAGCGTATGGGTGAAACTATGCTCCATGACCTGGGCTTTGAATTGCGCAATCTCAATCGGGAAGAGATTCGCGAGCTTGGAAAGATTGGCGTGTATGTAGTAAGTATCTATAAAGGAAGCAAGATCTATAAAACCCGCATGGATGTCGGATATGTGATTACCCATGTCAATGATAAACGGGTATACAGCGTGGAAGACATTGTAAACATTATCGAAACAGAGGAAGGAGAATTCATCTTCACCGGCTTTTATGAAGGAATGGAGGATATGGATAATTATTACTATCAGTTTATGAAGTAATTACCGCTTCCATTTTCGGCAACAATTTTAGATGCGTCCTGTTTTTATTACATTTGGATTCCTGTTTCAGGCAATAAAAAACCCGACCATCTATGGCCAAAATCAATATCGAGCTCAGCAAAAACGAAGATGCTAATAAGTTGCTCGTTTCCCAGCTCAAACACAAATTCGACCGGATCGCTCTTGGCGGAGGCAAAAAATCCCTCGAAAAATTAGCCAAAAAGGGCAAAATGAGTGCCCGGGAGCGTATTGATACCCTTATTGATCCGGATACCTATTTCTTTGAGGTTGGTGCTTTTGCCGGCGAAGGTATGTATGAAGAATACGGCGGCTGTCCGGCTGGTGGTGTGGTAGTCGGCATTGGTTATGTCTGCGGGCGCCAATGCGTGATTGTTGCCAATGATGCTACCGTAAAAGCGGGTGCCTGGTTTCCAATCACAGGCAAGAAAAACCTGCGGGCACAGGAGATCGCCATGGAAAACCGCCTGCCGATCATTTACCTTGTCGATAGTGCCGGTGTATTCTTGCCAATGCAGGATGAAATTTTTCCGGACAAAGAACACTTCGGTCGAATCTTCCGCAATAATGCGGTAATGTCCAGCATGGGTATTCCCCAGATTGCTGCCATCATGGGTAGTTGCGTTGCGGGAGGAGCTTACCTGCCAATCATGTCTGATGAAGCCTTGATCGTCGATAAAACCGGCTCCATCTTCCTCGCCGGGCCATACCTCGTAAAGGCAGCCATCGGGGAGGAAGTGGATAAAGAAACATTGGGTGGAGCAACTACGCAGTCCGAAATATCCGGTGTTACGGATTACAAAATGAAAGACGATGCCGAATGCCTGCAAACCATTCGCGATCTGGTTGATAAATTTGGAGACTTCCCGAAAGCCGGATTCAGCCGGGAAAAACCCGTACCACCGGTCAAAGATCCCAAGGAGATTTATCAGATCTTTCCGGAGAACAGGGCCAAACCCTATGACACGCTTGAGATCCTGGAGCGCCTGGTCGATGACAGCAAGATCACACAATACAAAGCCGGTTACGGACAAACAATTATCTGTGGATATGCTCGCATCGACGGCTGGTCTGTCGGCATCGTAGCCAACAACCGTGAAGTGGTGCGCAGCAAGAAAGGCGAGATGCAATTTGGCGGCGTGATTTACTCTGATTCTGCCGACAAAGCAGCCCGCTTTATCATGAATTGTAACCAAAAGCGCATTCCGCTGGTTTTCTTTCACGATGTGTCCGGCTTCATGGTAGGCAAACGCTCAGAACATGGCGGCATCATCAAGGATGGTGCTAAAATGGTCAATGCAGTTGCCAACTCGACAGTTCCCAAGTTTTCTGTAGTCATGGGCAACTCTTACGGAGCAGGTAATTATGCCATGTGTGGAAAGGCTTATGATCCCCGATTGATCGTGGGCTGGCCCTCGGCAAAAATTGCAGTTATGGGTGGGGAGCAGGCTGCAAAGGTTCTCTTGCAACTCCAAATTCACTCCATGAAACAAAAAGGAGAAGAACCTACTCCCGAACAGCAGCAGGAATTGCTGGAAAAAATCAAAGGCCGCTACGATGAGCAAACGACTCCCTATTACGCAGCCAGCCGATTGTGGGTAGATGCAATCATCGATCCACTGGAAACCCGGCAATTCATTTCTTTGGGAATTGAAGCCGCCAACCATCGCGAACTGGAAAAATTTAATGTAGGCGTATTTCAAACGTAATGGAAAAAAACAAGCTAAAGGCCTGGCTCAAACGGATCGGACTGGCAGGCTTCCTATTCTTTCTTATCAAAGGCCTGGTATGGATCGGTGTGTTTATCTGGGCCGGGAAATGCGCGATGGGTTAATCCAGAATCTTATGCTTCGGATATTCTTGCATATCGTTTTACTTTGGCTTCCTGTACAGGCATTGAATGCCCAGGCAGGCCTAAACTATTCTTCGGAGCTAAGCAATCAGCTTATACAAACTGCCCCCTTTTCAACAACCTCTCCCCTTTTCTTTTTCAGCCTTTCGGCGAATTATAATACGACTTCTGTGGCACCTCAATATTCGGATCCACTATATCTGCCTTCTACAAAACCCCATCCCTTCTTCTGCCGCCTCGAGTGGGAACTCGAAAAAGAGATAAACATCCCGGTTAAGTTCAGATTGGGAGATGTGCAATATGTCGATAAGTTGGAAGGAAAGTATTGAATGAAATTGTTAAAGAATGCATGTTGTAGTTCCCGGAATTGAATTTTCAATCCAGTTGACGTTTTTTTTTAAAGCATAAAAAAGGCAGGGGCGATAAAAAAAGCCTGCAATAAAAATTACAGGCTTTGCAAATAACGCATATTAACAAAATTCAGGAATCAATTAGATTCCCATAGCTCAGTGCATTTGATTCCCCACGAATCGCAAGCCAATGAGCATTTTCTTTTGGAAGCAATTAAATTGGATGCCTGTTTTTAAGGTAACAGGCATCCGTACAGTTATTGAAATCTGAGATGTTTCAATAACGCAAATGTAGCTTCTTACATCCCCCGCCGGTTTACCTGCCTGAATTTCAGACAGGCAGTAACCGGAAGGCAGGATTAATCTTTCAATATCATCTTCCGGCTGGCCTGGAAATGTGGCGTCTCCAATCGGTAGTAGT
>JAAEZH010000098.1 GCA_018222965.1 Bacteroidota bacterium | reverse complement strand
GAACCAACGGAACCAACGGAACCAACGGAACCAACGGAACCAACGGAACCAACGGCACCAACGGAACCAACGGAACCAACGGCACCAACGGAACCAACGGAATCAACCATTTCACCCTACACCGTTACACCACTACACCATAAATATCTTTACCTTTCCAGTTTAGAAACAAAGTCTAATGAACACAGCAACCATCGAATACCTTGGCGGCTTCCATACCCGCTGCACCCACGATCGATCCGGGCAATCTTTTGAAACCGATGCTCCCGTCGATAACCGGGGCAAAGGAGAAGGTTTTTCACCGACCGACCTTTTTGCTACTTCGCTGGCGAGTTGCATACTCACGATTATGGCCATGCGTGCCGAAGATGGCGGTTTCTCCATCGAAGGAACCAAAGTAGATGTCAAAAAGACGATGGACAGTGACCCGCGGCGCATTGCAGAGGTGAAAATGACCTTCCACATGCCGACTGACAAAACCTATACGCCCGCTCAGAAAAAGGTATTGGAAAAAGTGGCGCATCACTGTCCGGTGAGCTACAGTTTACATCCGGAGACGAAAGAAGTTGCAAAATTTATCTGGCCACACTAGATTTTTTGAGTGCTAATCTTTGTTGTAACTTTAAAGCAATATTTATCTGAACTATGAGCAAGATTGTAAAAGCAACAAACATTAAAGAGCTTTATAAAAGCCTTACTCCTGGGAAATGGTTAGATCGGGATGATGACGAGTTTTATGTTCCTTTGTATGAGGAACAAATCGATTCCATCCGTTTTGATTTAGAAAATAGTGAGCTGTCAAGTCATACTATTTATATTTCCGGGCAGTCTGGTACGGGCAAGACCACCGCACTAAACTTTTTAGCCAATAAAGATTTGGAAGCCCTATATGAGTTTAAATACCTCTATGCTCAGGACTTATTTGATTTAAGTGACATTGATATCATTGATATTTTATTAATGATATCCTATGATTTGGTAAAGGGCAATAAAATACTCGAGAGTGAATTCTTAAAGGACCTTGAAAAGATTAAGAATACAGCAGAGGGTAAACTTGAGGCAGTGGAAGAAAGTTCAAATGAGGCAATAGCTGAAGGGGGAGGAGGGCTGAACTTGGATATCGGGAATTCCCCAATAAGTAAGTTCTTTGCTTTCTTTAAAATATCAGGAGACTTATTTGCCAAATTTAAAATGGATAAGAGTTATCGGGAAATGACCAGGAGGGTTTTTGCCTTTAGTAAAAAAGAACTTTTTGATTTGACAAATGATGTGATCGACCGCTATGAAGAGAAGGTTCTGGATGGGAAAAAATTGCTGTTGGTTTTTAACGAACTAGATCATATTAAGAACCCAAAGTTTATCCGGAATCTTTTTATCTCAAATCGAAATTTCTTTGAAGGTCTTCGGTGTCGAAAGGTCGTTTCAATTCCGGTGGTATTGATATTGGAAGCGGAGTTTCGAGATCCGGATTATTTTTTTGGGCTGAAAGTCAATACCAATCCTTTAAGAGAATCAAAAAGAAAAGATGAGGAATTGGTGTTAAAAAATAAAACCCGCCTGGGGGAAATAGTTAAAAACCGAATTGCGGACAATGCAGATCTTTTCGATGAAGATGCTTTAGAATTTGCCATAAACCATTCTGGAGGGGTGGTTAGGCAAATGATTCAAATATTATTTCATGCTTCCAGAAAAGTAGGTCGATTAGGAGGGAATAAAATTTCTCTCAATGATGTGGAAGATGGAGCAGCAGAGTTTACACCTACCATAACCCGTTCAATTATCTCAGCCGGTAAAATTGAATTACTTAATGAGGTTAGAGAACATTGTACGCCAAAGGCAGAAGACAAAAATATCTTGATCGAGAGCCTGTTAGGAAACCAAATTTTAATTTATCGAAATAGACCGGATTGGTATATGCTCAATCCATTGGCAGATGAAACTGTAAAGGTGTATGCTGAAAAGACCCATTCATAAACGCTTGCCTATTAAGCAGGCATTGAAATATGAAGCTTTCCTTCAGGATTTAAATCATTACGAAAATGGTGAGTCCTGTCAGGCCATCCTTTCTGTAAACACAACTGTATTGGGAGATGAAATAGTGCAAGATATTACGGAGAGAGAGTTAGGTGTTGAGGTTCGGTTTGGGTTAGAAAATGTGCAATCTATTCCTCGTTTCTTTAGAGAAGATTCAAATAAATCTAATTTTATTATCTGGCCTTTTTATAAGAATTCTGAGTTAAATGAGGTCGAACTTGCAGCACAATTGGTGTTTCATCGAGATGATATAATTAGAAGAAGCCATAAACTAATCTTCATTTTTTCCAGCAATCAATTTTATGAGCTGCATAAATCAGCTTATGACTTTGTATTTACAGCTCAAACAACTTTAGAGTTGGAAGATAAGTCAGGAATTGTTGAAAGCGACTTAATGCGGTCCCCGGAAGTAACAGAGCCTGAGCAAAATTATTTAAATGAAAAAACTGAATTAGAACAAAGCAGAAACGAAAATATTACTGGAAAGAAACTGCAAAAAAAACTATTTCAGGTTGCCTTCGCAGCTTACAAAGTATCAAAAATCGACGAAAGTTTACAGTTGTATTTGGAGGCTCTGGATTTGGCAAGAGAAAATGTAGATAAAGAATACGAGGCACTAATTTTAGGAAATATCGGAGTGATCTACAGCGATAAGGGTGAATTGGACGAGGCGTTAAAATACCATAAGTCAGCTTTGGAATTGCACCGCCAGATAGGATATGTACAGGGAGAAGCTAATCAATTAGGAAATATCGGATTGATCTACAGCAATAAGGGTGAATTGGACGAGGCGTTAAAATACCATAAGTCAGCTTTGGA
>JAAEZH010000051.1 GCA_018222965.1 Bacteroidota bacterium | reverse complement strand
ATTATTCTAAAGATTTAGTAACCTAAAACCGGTCAACACTATTTAGGGATTGACAGAACCAACAAACTGACCAACTAGCTAACCAACTAATCACTATTTTCGCGGCGAAAGGTTACCGTATATATGTCATTAATCAAAGAAATAGGCTGGCTGCTTCGAAAGGAGATCACCCTGGAATACCGGATGCGTTATGCCATTAGCGGTATCTTGCTGTATGTATTATCGACGGTATTTATCGTGTATATCTCCTCTGTAAAAGTGGAGGGTGCAGTCTGGAATGTTTTATTTTGGATCATTGTCCTGTTTGCTTCGGTAAATGCCATTACCAAAAGTTTTCAGCAGGAAAGCGGGCAGCGGCAGCTGTATTATTACGAATTGGCCGATCCCCGCGCGGTGATTTTGGCAAAGGGTATTTATAATATAGTGTTGTTGTTGCTGATCACTCTGTTGACCTACGCCTGTTTTAGTTTTGTGGCAGGTCATCCGATAAAAGATATGGCTCCGTTTTTTGTGGCCATATTTCTGGGCAGTGTGGGCTTTGCACTGACTTTCACTTTTATTTCTGCCATTGCTTCCAAAGCAGACAATCGGGCTACCCTGATGGCGGTCCTTGGATTTCCCCTGGTTATTCCCATTTTACTTACGCTGGTGAAGCTGGGCGCACAGGCAATCGGATTGATTGAAGGAAGTGCTGTTGAGAGCGACATTGCCATGCTCATTGGGGTAGATTTAGTGCTGTTGGCATTTTCGCTCATTCTTTTTCCATTTCTTTGGAGAGATTGATATTGAAATGACTATGGATTCATTGTTTTTTGCGACCTTTCCGCAGCAAAAGTACACGAGATGATTAGACGACACTGGTGGAAAGCATTAGGCGTAATAATTCTGATTTATGTCTTTATAGCCGGGATGCTGGTTCCTTTAAAACCGGGCATTCAGCAGGTATCTCCCCGTTCGGCCGATAGTGGTGAACGCATCAATCTGGAGGTGACCGGATATAATACGGATTATCCGACCGATGGAAATAACATTCGTGCCTGGCTGAAGCTGGACAGCATATACAGCCTTTCGGCGAAAGCCACCCAAAGCGCTTCCCGCAAAGTATTGAATATCGAATTTGAGCTTCCTGCCGATCTCCCGCAGGCAGTTGAAGTAATGCCCGCCAGTCTGATTGTCGACGATCCAAAAAGCGGGGCGCATGTACTGCCCGATGCGGTTTTCATCCGGAACACAGGCAGTGACCCGGCGGCGGGAAAAGCAGCCTGGTCAAAGGCCAATATTAGTGACCTCTATGCTAAGAGCGGCATCCACTTTCCCTTCCGAAACATTTTAAAGGAGACCATTCGAAACACCTATTTTCACGTTTCGTTATGGTTTGCGATGTTCTTTTTGTTCATTGCCAGTGTCGTTTACAGCATCCGCTATTTGCGGAAACAGGATCCGCTGGATGATATGAAAGCCGTTAGCTTTACGCGAATTGGCATTTTATTTGGCATTCTGGGGCTGGCAACCGGCGCTGTTTGGGCTCGATTTACCTGGGGTGCTTTCTGGAGTTGGGATGTCAAGCAGAACATGACAGCAATTGCCCTGCTCATTTACCTGGCTTATTTTGTCCTGCGAAACAGTTTTGAAGACGAGGAGCGCCAGGCGAGACTTGGGGCCACCTATAATATTTTTGCCTTTGCGCTATTAATTCCCCTGGTGTATATCATCCCCAGAATGGCAGACAGTCTGCACCCGGGAGCGGGCGGGAATCCGGCTATGGGTGGAGAAGATCTGGACAGCACCATGCGCATGGTATTCTATCCGGCCATCATAGGTTGGACCCTTATTGGCTTCTGGCTGGCAAATCTGTCTGCCCGCCTACTGATTATAAGGGAAAAGTATTTGTCAGAATAAAAAATTTAACGAGTTTTGATCCTCCTAATCAATTGCAAATTGCAGCGAGGATTGGGTATCGGAACAACGAATTGATTTTATATGAAAACCAGGATCTTATTTCTTTTGAGTCTGTTGCTCGGATTTCAATTTCCAGTATTCGCTCAAGGCGAAGGAGCAGCTGATTTTATGGAAAGTGTAGGTAAGATGTATGTCGTTGTAGGCGTCATTTTAGTAATCTTCCTGGGACTCGTAATCTATTTGATACGTCTGGACCGCAAAATCGCTCATTTGGAAAACCAAATTTCAGATAATGACTAAAACAAAATCGCAACCGAATTTCTTTGGCAGTGTTCAAAATTACTTTGACAAAGCTGCCGCTCATACAGGTTTGCATCAGGGTTTGCTGACCCAAATCAAGGTATGTAATGCCGTGTACCAGGTTCAGTTTCCGGTGAAGATCGGCAACCAGTACAAGGTAATTGAAGCCTACCGGGTACAGCACAGCCACCACCGCCTTCCAACCAAAGGTGGTATTCGCTACAGTAACCACGTAAATCAGGAAGAGGTAATGGCCCTGGCCACGCTTATGTCCTATAAATGTGCGATTGTAGACGTGCCTTTTGGAGGCGCAAAAGGAGGGGTAAAGATCAATCCCTGGGAATACAACGAAGCCCAACTGCAAAAAATCACCCGTCGCTACACGACTGAGCTGGTAAGACGGAACTTTATTGGCCCATCCATCGACGTTCCTGCGCCCGATTACGGAACAGGCAGTCGCGAAATGGCCTGGATCTATGACACCTACCGCACCTTCAAAGGGGAAGACATTGATGCTGCTGGTTGTGTGACTGGCAAACCGGTTACCTTAAATGGTATTCAGGGTCGTCAGGAAGCTACCGGCCGCGGCGTATACTACGGTATTCGCGAAGCGGTGGAGACGGAAGCCGATATGAAGGCACTCGGTCTGACTACCGGAATGGCCGGAAAGACTATGGTTATTCAGGGACTGGGTAATGTAGGCTCCTACACGGCGAAGATCAGCCAAGATGAAGGAGATGCTATCATTGTCGGTGTATCTGAAGTAGAAGGAGCTATTTACAAAGAAAGCGGTATTGACATTTACGAGTTGCTCAAGTTTCGGGAAGAGACCGGTTCCATCCTTGGATTCCCGGGTGCGAAAAACTTTGAGAAACAAGACCGCAACAAAGTAATGGAGTTTGAGTGCGACATTCTCGTACCAGCTGCTCTGGAGAATCAAATCACGCGTGAAAACGCCAGCCGCATCAAAGCGAAAATCATTGCCGAAGCGGCTAATGGTCCGACGACTTTCGAAGGCGAGCAGATCCTGCTTAAAAACGGTAAGTTGTTGATTCCGGATCTTTACCTGAATGCAGGTGGTGTTACGGTTTCTTACTTTGAGTGGTTGAAAAACCTCTCACACATGCGTTTCGGACGTATGGAAAAGCGGTTTAATCAAAACACCTTCCGCAGCATGATTGATCTGGTTGAAAAAAATACCGGTAAGTCTGTGACAGAGCGGGATCGCAGCGTCATTGCAAAAGGAGCTGATGAGATTGACCTGGTTCGTTCCGGTTTGGAAGAAACCATGATCAACGCTTATAACCAAATTTCGGAGATTCGCCGCCGCAAACGCAAAGTGGAAGATCTGCGTACAGCTGCCTTTGTCAATGCCATCACGAAAATTGGCAATGATTACCTGACTATGGGTATCTTCCCGTAGGTCGTTGACATACAAAGAATTCGAACAATGGGTTGGGGTTACTTCGTGTAAACCCAACCCATATTTTTTTCCGAATAATATTCCATTTCTTCTGCCAAAATGGCGCTTAAGAAAATATCCAAAGGAAATTTGGCGAAATCTTTGAACTTTATTTTCTAGTGTATATCTTGCATCCTTCAAAAGTTTGATGGCTTTCTTGCAAGAATGAACGTTAATTAAACCCCAGTTACTTATGCCGGACAAACTCGATAAGATCGACCTTAAAATTCTGCAGATTCTGCAGGACAATAGTAAAATTACCAACCTGGATCTTTCCAAAAAGATCGGTTTGTCACCAGCACCTACCCTTGAGCGGGTAAAGAAGCTGGAAACTTCCGGCGTGATCGAAAGTTACCACGCCATTGTCAACCCTCAGGCTATTGGCCTGAATGTTAAGACTTTTGTATTGGTATCTCTGGCATGGCAAAAAGAAAATGCCCTGAATCACTTCCTGGAAAAAATCCGGGAAATTGAGGAGATCACAGAGTGTTATATCATTACAGGTGAGGCTGACTTCCTGATCAAGATCGTTTGTAAGGATATTCCAACCTACGAGCAATTGCTTTTCAAGACCCTTTCTCAAATTGAGGAGATTGAGCGCCTGAAAACACTAATGACGCTCTCAACGGTGAAAGACGCAAAAGTTCTCCCCTACAGCTACGATTAATCTGTTACGTACCGCTTTGTAACTTCTGCCCTTTTCAACTGTTTCAGAAAAGGAGCAAATTCTATATGTGCGTACATGATCGGAAAAAAAGCAGGACTTCTTTGGCAAATAAGTGGCACCCGTCTTCCAGGCCCCTCCTGGATTTTCGGCACTATGCACATGCGGCCACACGGCCATTTCCCCATGCTCCAAATCGCCAAAGACAAAATTGAGGTCAGCGATCATTTTGCAGCCGAACTGAATCTGTCGGAAGCCTCTCTCCAAAACAACCAGCTGCCACAGCAAAACTGGACCCAACACCTCTCTCCTGCCCGATTGAGAAAGGTCGAAGATATTCTCTATAAAACGGCCGGAATTCCAAGAACAACTGTCAGACACTATCCCCCCATGTTGTTGGTAAACTGGCTCACCAGCCGAATTCTCGTACCTGCCGGATCGCCATTCTACCTCGACCAGCATCTTTGGGACTATGCCCAGACTCTTGGAAAATCTGCAAGCGGATTGGAAAGCCTGCAGGAGCAGACGGAAATCTATGCCGCTTACTCGCGCAAAGAACAATTAAGTTCTCTCTTGCGCATTACCTCCAATATCTCCAATTACAGTCGGCACATGAAAAAGATGAATGCCTATTATGAAGCCGGAGACATCCGCAAGCTTTACAAACACTCAAAAAACGGACTGGGAGGCATGCGGCAGACCATGCTTTACCATCGCAACGAACGCATGACCAACCGGCTCATGGAACTGATGCTTGATAAAACCGTTTTTGCCGGAGTGGGAGTAGCCCATCTTTACGGCCAATATGGTATGCTTCGGCTTCTCAAACACAAAGGATTTAAACTCCGACCTGCAGGCTTGGAAGAGCTTTCGGAAAATCCTTAGCTTTGCTGTTAAAATCGGGCGTTGGAAATACAGGTAAATCAAAAAACAGCATTGGTTTTTGGAGCAAGCGGACTGGTTGGATCAGCTCTAACCCGACAATTGCTGGATCATCCGGCATATTCTCAGGTATATACATTCGGCAGAAGCCCCTTAAAAATGGAGCATCCAAAACTCCATCAATACCAGGTTGACCTAAAGGATGAGCATACATTCGAAAAACAACTGAAAGGCCAGGATCTCTTTCTTTGTCTTGGAACAACCATGGCTAAAGCGGGAAGTAAAGAAGCTTTTTATCAGGTGGATTACACCTATAATTACTCCATCGCAAAACTAGCCTCCGAAAACGGTGTTAATCAGTTAATTTTGATATCGGCTGTTGGTGCTAATCCCGATTCCCTGTTCTTTTACAATCGGGTTAAAGGGGAATTAGAGGAAGCATTAAAAAAACTGGACTTTTGGGCAATGCACATCCTGCGCCCGTCCGTTCTTCTGGGTGACAGGAAAGAAACCAGATTCGGAGAAGCCCTCGGAGCCCGGTTACTCCTTGGAGCACATCGATTAAGCGGCGGAAGACTAGGCAGATACGAACCGGTGGAGGACGATACCGTAGCTGCTGCCATGATACGTTGTGCCCAGCAACTCAAACAGGGTATCTTTATCCATTCATCCGATAAATTAAAGGACCTGGCAGGCAGATCAGACCTGCTGCCCGGAGCCCAATAATGATAAACACAATAATGAAGAAAGAAGAAGTAAAGAAAATCTCGAAAATTGGCATTAACATCGGTCTCAATGAAGAGAAAGTACCGGTAGAGATTAAGTGGGAATCCGAAGACCAGAATATGGAGGACGGCCCGCAGCGCGCTAAAGCCATGCTGCTGTCCTTGTTTGATAAAACCCATATGGACACCCTGAAAATTGATCTTTGGACAAAAGACATGCAGGTAGTTGAAATGGATCGATTCTTTTATCAAACCCTCCGCGGACTGGCAGACACCTATTATAAAGCGACCCAAAATGCGCAACTCGCCAATGAGATGCAGCGCTTTGTACAATACTTTGGTGAAAAAACGGAGATCATACCTCCCGCAAAATAGCGGAAGGTTTTAAACGATTGGCGATGCCAACCACAAAGTTTTTGAGTATTCAAAAATCTCGGATAACTTCGACATAGCTTTTTTCAAAAACCAGAAAACAAGGGGCTTCATGCTTCGCAGTATTTGCACAATCATAATTTCCCTCCTGTTCCTGCTGCCGGTATCTGCAGCTGAGGGCATTCGGTATCATCAGGTGCCTGCTTTGCCGGGAGATGGTGTGTATTCCCTCTTGCGTAGATACCAACTGGAAGATTATCCCTGCAACCATGAGGAGTTTTATCGCTTAAATGATATTAACCCTAATGCCGGATTGATGGTAGGCAGGTACTATTATCTGCCCATTATGCTGTATGAGTTTAATGGCAAAACGATCCGTTCCTCCATTGGGATAACAGACTACCCCCTGGCTAAGGAAATAGAAACTTACAATGACCATATGCTCGGTGAAGGCCTTCGCCAGCAGTCTTTCAAAGAAAGTAAGGTTCTTTGGGTTCCCTTTCACTTTCTAAATTGCGAGGGTGATAAGTCCGCTTCCGCGAATGACACTGAAGTTTTGGAAATCGACGCCGGAGAAACAACTTCTGAAGTCAATCTGGCGGCCAGCAGTGGTGGCAATCGGGTCTTCCCCATTTTCGGGAAAGAGTACGAAAAGGTTCCGCTCGAATCTGTCAAATTACGGGGCAGAGTCTATTACATCGTTACCGGCCATGGCGGACCGGACCCCGGAGCGATGGGCAAAAAACGGGGCAATACCCTTTGCGAAGACGAATATGCCTATGATGTAGGCCTTCGACTGGCACGAAACCTCATTGCCAATGGAGCTACCGTTTATATGATCGTTCGAGATCCAAATGACGGCATCCGTACCGGGCAGTATCTGGATTGCGATTACGACGAAGTAATATGGGGAAATAAAGATATCTACAGACAACAACTGGCTCGGCTAAAACAGCGCTCGGCAGCCGTCAACAAGCTTTATCTGCAGCATAAGGCGCAGGGCGTTTCCAAACAATTCGCGATCATGATCCACGTGGATTCCCGCAGCCAAAGCACACAAACCGATCTGTTTTTCTACCATCATCCAAACAGCCGATCCGGAAAAGCGCTGGCTACAAAAATGCAATCGGTCATGCGGAAGAAATACAAGGTTCATCGTGCCAGCGGCCAATACCACGGCAATGTCATTGCCCGTGATCTTCATATGCTTCGAGAAACCAAACCTACCTCGGTTTATGTGGAACTGGCCAATATCCGAAATGCTTTTGATCAACAACGTATTGTACTGGAAGGCAACCGCCAGGCACTAGCCAATTGGCTGTACGAAGGACTTGAGTAGTTGATAATTCTTAATGATTAATTTTTTATGCAGACCGTATAAAACGTGTCAAACGAATAAAACGCATTAAACGATTATTTATTAATCATAACAGCCTTTCCGTCTTTTCCCGCGGTTGCGAGAACCTACTAAACCATTATCTGACAAATTCCAGGAAACAGTAATCATCGCCAGAAACGTCCAATCGGAAGCAGAACCATCTCCACGCGGAGTACCCGTTTCAACGATAAAAGGTTCGTTGGTACCCAGATATTCTCCCGTGCGATTTCCCAGGGCAGCTGCCAGTTCACCATTCGAAGCCTGCAATTCAGTATAACTGACGTAAGTGCCGCTCACATCATCGATATAATCAGTAAAAGTTTTGCGGGCACCAATGCGCAAGCCCAGATTCAGGCGATCCGTTATGGCGTATTTCATACCTACGCCGAATGGAATACTCAGGCTCACTTTAGAATAGGGTGCCTGCCCTTCCAGTTGAAGAGGCTGTAATTCGACCCATTGGCCTTCATACAAAGTGCGGGGATTATAAGCATTGATCCCGACTCCGGCAAATAAAAAGGCAGACACCGGACGGTATAAATTATAGGGTTGAAAACCCGGAATGTATAGCTCAGCAGTCAATCCGGCATCAATAAGGTAAGACCGGAAGCTCAGATTTCTTTCTCTAACATCTTCAATAGAAGAATTGGCATCCTGACCGGAGAGGGTTCCGTAATTAAACTCCAGAGTAGCTGCCACCAGCGGACCAAAGTGGTAAGTAGCAAATCCGCCTATTGCCAGGTGGGATTCACTGAGATACATACTAACCGAGTTGTTGGAAAGATCGCCTACATAATTTGAAGCACCTACCTGAAAACCCAACTCCAGTCCCTGTGAAAAGCCACCAACAGACCAGGCCATAGCTAAGAGAAAAAACAACCGTTTCATATGTTTACATTTTATTTGCGGCTTCGAATTGTGCGCAAAGATACGAGCTGAAATGAAAATTATTGACCACAACAGGACAATTGATTCTTATCTGCCTTTCGGCGAATTTAAATGTTTCTTCCTTAATCCAGGAGTTTGGAAGCATAAGCAAGCCCGCCTTTAACACAAATTGAGCCCTTTATCATCTTGGTATACCAAAAAAACTTAAAATCCAGTTAATCATTGGATATTTACGATACAAACGCTCATTGTGTTTGTTCATATCTGTGAAAACAGCATCCATCTTCATGGCGGATGCGCTAAAAAAAGCTATTTTTGACAGATTTTTTGAAAAAAACTAAATCCTCAATCAGTATGAAGAAGGTTAAACTGGCGCTGATCGGCGGCGCTCTAATCATGGGATCATCCCTGTTGGCACAGCCTGAATCTGCTCCGGATAACTGGTTCAACCTAGATCCAGTTGCAGACGGCGTTCAGGGTGTAAGCACCGAAAAAGCCTATAAAGAATTCCTCAAAGGAAAAGAAAGCGAAACCATTATTGTAGCTGTAATTGACTCTGGTGTCGATGCGGATCATGAAGATCTGGCAGAAATCATGTGGGTTAATACAGATGAAATTCCTGGCAATGGCATCGACGACGATGGCAACGGCTATGTGGATGACATCAATGGTTGGAACTTCATCGGCGGAGCAGATGGCAACGTTGCTGAAGATACCTATGAGATTTCACGTCTCTACAAATTCTACCAAGAAAAATTCGACGGTGTAGATCCTGAAGATCTCAACAAAAAAGAGAAGAAAGAGTACGACCGCTATATGGAGATCAAAGAAACGATCGATACACAGCGGGCGGAAATGCAAAGCAATGTGGAGTTCTACTCCGGGTTACTCGACAAAATCAACCTGCTCAAAAAAGAGATCGGTAAAGACGATATCACTTCCGAAGATCTGGAAGGATTCGAGCCTAGCGATCCGGACCTTATGCAGGCAGTAGCTATCCTCCAGAATGTACTGGGTCAGGGTACTACCGTTCCTGAGGTTGAAGAACAATTGCAAGGTGGTGTTGAGTACTTCAGCAACAGCCTCAATTATGGGTACAACCCCGATTTTGATCCACGTCATATCGTAGGAGACAACTACGATGATTCTTACGAAAAAGGATACGGTAACAATGATGTACAGGGTCCTGATGCAGGTCACGGTACACACGTTGCCGGAATCATTGCTGCCGTTCGCAACAACGATGTTGGAATGAATGGCGTTGCAAATGACGTACGTATCATGTCTGTCCGTGCCGTTCCAGACGGTGACGAGCGCGACAAGGACGTTGCCAATGCCATCATCTATGCAGTTGATAATGGAGCTTCCATCATCAATATGAGTTTCGGTAAAGGATACTCCTGGGACAAAGAAGCGGTTGACAAGGCCGTTCGTTATGCAGAGAAGCACGACGTATTGCTGGTTCACGCGGCCGGTAACTCTTCACAGGACAACGATGCTTCCGACAACTTCCCAAATGATGTGTACGAGAAGCAGGGTATCTTCCGTCCAAAAGGTGCAGACAACTGGTTGGAAGTTGGAGCCCTTTCCTGGAATGGCGGTCCGGCTACTTTCTCCAACTACGGTCAGGGTAAAGTGGATCTTTTCGCTCCAGGTGTAGACATCTACTCTACGGTTCCGGAAAGCGACTATGCTTCTTACAGCGGTACCAGTATGGCTTCCCCGGTTACTGCCGGTGTTGCAGCGCTTGTACGCTCTTACTACCCGGATCTCTCTGCCGAGCAGGTACGTGATATCCTTATGGAAAGTGTAGTGCCACTCGACAAAGAAGTTACGCTCCCTGGTTCTGATGAGACGGTGCCTTTCAGCAGCCTCTCTGTTACCGGTGGTGTTGTAAATGCAGCCGAAGCACTCGAACTGGCTTCCCAGACAAAAGGTAAAGCCAAGAAAAAACGCCGTATCCGTCCGGACAAAGAATACCGTGGCGATAAGGAGAAAAAAGATCGTGCTTAATTAGTATTGATCCAATAAAAAATCCCGCTTTGCAGCCTGCAGAGCGGGATTTTTTATTTGATGTTAGTGGGTTGGTTTCATTCTACATTATCACTCCTTCCCCCCACCGGCAAGCGGATGCGCAGCCGACTCCACCAAAAGCCGAGCAAAGCGAGGCAACTCAACCGGAGGGAGGCAAGTTGTACTTGCCGACCGACCTCCCCCTCCAGCCGTGGAGCAGAATTAAGTAATTTGGAAATACCTATCCTCTCTCAGCTCTCAACACTAAACTACCCCCTAACCACCACCTCCACCAAATAATCCGTGCCAAGGGCTTCATTCATGCGGTCTTTGATTTTTTCGCGATTCATGGCGAGTTCTTGTCGGAGGGGAGCAGACTCAATGGAAATGAAAAGTTTTTTGCGGATGATCTTCATCTCGCGGGTATGCGTATTGATGCTGGTACCCATCTCCTGGGCCCAGACTTCGCGAATGCGGGAAAGATTGAGTCTGTTTTCCAGACGGCGAGACTCGATCCACTCCTGTAGGATCTTTTTTAGAGGTTGGTCATTTTCTTTCCGCATTCTATTTTATTTTTCCTTCTTCCACTTCAAAAATACGAATCTCCCGATTGCCGGAGCCGATTAAGGATTCTGCTCTTTCTTTGCGGGTGTCGGTGATGAATACCTGCCCAAAATTGGGTTCCTGTACCAACTCGATCAGTTTGCGTACCCGCTCCGGATCCAGTTTGTCAAAGATATCATCCAATAACAACAGGGGCTTCCGTTGCACACTGGCCATCAGGGCATCGTATTGCGCCAGCTTCAAGGCCAGAACGAAAGATTTCATCTGTCCCTGTGAGGCAAATCGTTTCACGGGCTTGTCAAATATATAGAACACCAAATCGTCGCGATGAATTCCCGCTGAGGTGCGTTGCAGGACTTTATCTTTCTCCCAGTTGGCTTCCAGCCAGGCATCCATACCCTGCTCCTGTAGGTGCGACCGATAGCGACAACCCACTGTTTCCCGCTCCTGACAAATGATCTGATAGTATTGCTGAAAACGCGGCAAAAAAGATTCGAGCCAGGCATTCCGCTGTTCAAAAACATAACGGGAAGGCATCAGTAACTGCCGGTCGTAAACATGCAGCAAAGTTCGGTCAAAGCGTCCCTCCTGCCCCATTTGTTTTAATGCTGCATTCCTTTGCTTGAGCACCCGGTTGTAAGTCATCAGATGCTCCAGATAAAGCGGGTCGGTCTGAGAAAGGGCATTATCCATGAAACGGCGACGGTCCTCGCTTCCCCCCTGTACCAAATCACTATCAGAAGGAGCTACGAATACGACGGGAATTTGTCCGATGTGTTCCGCTAATCGGTCGTATGGCACTCCGTTTGATTCAAAAACCTTGCGCTTGCCCGGTTCAACCTTTGCGACAACTTTACGATCTTTCCCCCGAATTTCAAACAAGCCTTCCAGCCTGAAAAAAGATGCAGCATGCCGGGAAATATCGCGATCCGGCATGTGGTGAAAACTCTTGGTCATGCTCAGGTAGTAGATGGCATCGAGCATATTGGTTTTGCCCATACCATTGAGGCCTGTAAACCAGTTGAGCGCAGGATCCAGCTCCAATTGCTGACTCTCGTAGTTTTTAAAGTTGGTTAATATGATCTTTTTGAGCTCCAAACTGTTGCAAAGATAAAAGGAGGATGTACAATTTTTTGGCTTTCGCCGAAAGGCGGTAGAAAATCAAAGGCCCCGGTCAGGTTTAAAGTACTTCTTTCTTGGCTTTTTCAAAATTGCCGTATCTTTGGCCGAAATTGTAAACATGAAGTTGTTTATACCTTAGAGGTGTTCTCCACCTGAATAGTAGCAACAAGTTCAATAAAAAAGCAGATGAATAAAGTGCCTGCCAGCAAAAATAAGTCGACGAAGGGAACAACCCGCAAGAAAAAATCTTCCAGCAAATTCAGCAAGGAAACCTACCTGAAATGGTATGAAACCATGCTCCGCATTCGAAAGTTTGAGGAGCGCGCCCTGATGATGTACGGGAAACAAAAAATCCGTGGTTTCCTCCATGTTTATTTAGGCCAGGAAGCCATCACTGCAGGAATGGAATCTGCCCTTACCTCCGATGATGCTATCGTAACGGCTTACCGTCAACACGGTACGGCTATCGGAAGAGGCGTTAGCACTCGGGCAGCTATGGCTGAGCTTTACGGCAAAGCAACCGGCATCAACAAAGGGAAAGGCGGCTCCATGCACTTTTTCTCCAAGGAGAACCGCTACTTCGGTGGCAACGGCATCGTAGGTGCCCAAATTCCAATTGGTACTGGTATCGCTTTCGCGGAAAAATACCGGGAGACCAAAAACCTCTGTGTAACTATGTTTGGCGATGGTGCTGCCCGCCAGGGTGCCCTGCACGAGTCTTTCAATATGGCCATGAACTGGCAATTGCCGGTGCTCTACATCTGTGAGAATAACGGTTATGCCATGGGTACTTCCGTAGGTCGTACCAGTAACGTACCAGATATTTACAAACTCGGCCTGGGCTACGATATGCCTTGCGAAGCTGTAGATGGCATGACTCCGGAATCAGTGCACGAAGCCATTGAAAAAGCAGCTAAGCACATCCGTTCCGGCAAAGGTCCTTACTTCCTGGAGATTAAAACCTATCGCTATAAAGGCCACTCTGTTTCCGACCCGGGGAATTACCGGACCAAAGAAGAAGTAGAGGAATACAAAGCCAAAGATCCGGTTAAGGTTACGGAGCAAAACCTCATTGACCTGGGTCATGCGACCGAAGATGAGGTTAAGGCCATAAAAGATATGATCAACAAAGAGATCAAAGAAGCCATTGAGTTTGCCGAGAACTCTGAGTTCCCGGATCCTTCTGAGATTTATACTGACAATTACGTTCAGAAAGATTATCCTTATCTGACCTAAGAATATTGTTGAAAAACTACTCTAAACCCTGGCTTTTTTCAAAAGGTCAGGGTTTTGTTTTTCTACCTTCAATTTGTTTTGGTGCGACCCGCCGACGCGGGTCGTGATGTTCTGGTGGCACCATTTTGCTAAGGATATGGGACCCGCCTACGCGGGTCCATTCTACATTACCACTCCTCCTCCCACCGGCAAGCAGATGCGCAGCCGACTCCCCCAAAAGCCGAGCAAAGCCAGGCAACTCAACCGGAGAAAGGCAAGTTGTACTTGCCGACCGACCTACACGCTGAGGCAGCGTAAATTATTTCTAGCCGAAAAACTTCTATCCTCTATCCTCCTTCATCTACCCTCTTCGTTGAACCACATAAGGCTTCTCCCAGGAAGAGAATCCTTTTACCTGCCTGCCAAGCCGGCTTGTTCGGCAGGCAGGCATTCTACATTACCACTCCTCCCCCCACCGGCAAGCGGATGCGCAGCCGACTCCCCCAAAAGCCGAGCAAAGCGAGGCAACTCAACCGGAGAGAAGCAAGTTGTACTTGCCGACCGACCTCCCCCTCCTCCATTCCTCCCAACCGAATGTTTTCACCTGACTCGTTTTAATCAGTCTATTCATCGTATAATCCAAAAGTTTGCTTATTTTTGCGTGGTTTTTTACAAAGCATGAGACCGAAACTTACGGTCCTTTAACTTGAAGCAACATAGATCATGGCAAGAAGGAAAAAATCCAACAAGAAAAAACAAGACGATACGCTGGTCGATCTCGTCGAAGCAAGAGACAGTGCACAGAGTTTTATCGACAGCAACCGCAACCTCATTTTCGGAGGTCTGACTGTATTGGTTGTAGCAATCGGCGGTATTTTCTTTTACAATAACTTTGTGAAGAAGCCTAAAGCAGCAGAAGCTGTAAACAAGATTTGGCGCGCAGAGCAGCAGTTCTTTCAGGACTCTTTTGCACTCGCACTCACGAATCCGGGCGGTTCTTTTGAGGGTCTAAACGACATCGTTGACAAATACGGTGGAACCCCGACGGGCAATGCCGCCAAACTGTACTCCGGCATCAGCTATATGCGTCTCGGTGAATACCAAAACGCAATCGACCACTTCAAAAAAGTGGATGCAGACGGGGAAATTCTTCCAATCGTAAAATACGGTGTAATGGGAGATGCCTACAGCGAGCTTGGCGACATGGACAAAGCCATGAGCAATTACAAAAAAGCGGTTAGCAATGGGGACAATCCGGCGCTTACACCTATCTACCTCATGAAAGTGGGTATGCTAAACGAAAAGCAAGGCAATTACGCAGACGCTATCGCCGCTTACAAGGAAATTAAAAGTAAATATCCAAGTTCCACACAAGGACGCGATATTGAAAAATACCTGATCCGCCTCGAAGGTCGCGGATAATCATTCGGCGAAAGCCAAGAGCAAATGCCTGCCAGATAAACTTGTATCCGGCAGGCATTTTTATTTTGGCAAAAGTCCAATTGCCTACTGCTTCGAACTATCCTTCGGGGCATTTGTTTTCAAAAAGTTGAACCAAACAAAAAAACGCTATGGCCAGCGCACTCAAAAATCTCTCAGAATACGACGAGAAAAACATTCCCGATGCCTCCGAGATGAAGGTAGGTATCGTCGTTTCTGAATGGAACCGGAAAATTACCCACGCCTTGTATGAAGGCGCTTACGAAACCCTCAGCAAACACGGAGTCAAAGAGGAAAACATCCACAGCACGCAGGTGCCGGGCTCTTTCGAATTGCCCTCTGCAGCCCGTTGGATGGCCAATGCCAAAGATGTGGATGCAATCATTTGTCTGGGTTGTGTGATCAAAGGAGAAACCTCCCACAACGAATACATCAACCGCACGGTGGCTGCCGCACTCATGAATCTGAGCCTGGCCATGAACAAGCCTTTTATCTTTGGTGTAATAACTCCCAACACCATGGAGCAAGCCAAGGACCGCGCAGGTGGCAAACACGGCAATAAAGGCGTGGAAGCAGCCGTGACAGCTATCCGCATGTTGGACACCAAAAAAGTACTCGAACAACCTAAAAAGAAGATTGGATTTTAATGAATATACGAATTGTACATACCGGATTTTTCAAATTGGACGGAGGCGCTATGTTTGGGGTAGTTCCCAAAAGGATGTGGCAAAAGTTGACCACTCCGGATGAGAATAACATGTGTACCTGGGCCATGCGAAGTATCCTCATAGAAACAGGTGATCGCAAAATCCTGGTTGATACCGGCATTGGAGATAAACAAAGCGATAAATTCCGCTCCCATTTTGAGCCTCATGGTCCGGAAAACCTGGGAAGTTCTCTGGAAGAGTTAGGGCTTGCGCCCGAAGATATTACCGATGTATTCCTAACCCACCTGCACTTTGACCATGTAGGCGGTGCAGTGAAACGAAACGGTTCAGAAGATTTGGTTCCTGCATTTCCCAACGCTACCTATTGGAGTAATGAGACGCATTACCAATGGGCCCTGCATCCGAATGAACGGGAACGAGCCAGCTTCCTAAAAGAGAATTTTGTACCGCTGGAAAAACAAAAAGTCCTAAAGTATATCCCGGTTACCCAGGAAGCTTCCCAATGGATTCCCGGAATCAATATCCATTTTCTTTACGGGCATACCGAAGCGATGATGGCCCTGGAAATTAAGGTTGGAGAACAAACGTATTTTTACTGTGCCGACCTTTTCCCTTCCAGCTTCCACATCGGATTGCCGTATGTGATGAGTTATGATATTCGTCCGCTGAGAACCTTGCAGGAAAAGCGAACAATCCTGGAAAAAGCAGTCGATGAAAACTGGATTCTGCTGTTTGAACACGATCCAAAGACCGAATGCGGAAAAGTAGAGAAGAATGAAAAAGGTCGCATTGTACTGAAGGAGGGATTGTCTCTTGCGGAAGCCTTAAGTCCCCAATAATCATCCGGGAAGAGATATTGAAAAGGCCTGCCGATCACAGATTGGCAGGCCTTTTTCTTTTACTCGGGCAAGAAAATTATGATTCTACAGATTGATCATCAATCTCAGCCTTAGGTGCATTGGTCTTTACAGACTCAATACCATTTTGCATCCCTGACTTAGAGGCGTACATTTGGCTGCTGCCAATCACCTGCTTATTTTTTGCGAGCAGATTGAAGAATACTTTTCCATTGGATGCTTCTTTGATCTCATAGAGATCGTCGTCGCCGCAATTTGTACGAACAGACTCGATACCATTTTTGGCGCCAGATTTTTGAGCATAGCCCTGGCTGGAAAGAATTACCTGTCCATTTTTGGCTTTGAGGTTGAAGTAAAACTTATCGTTTTTCTCGCTCTTAAAGATTTCAAATTTCATGTTAGCGATTTTGAAGTTTGATTTGTGATCAAATTAAAAAACTTTTCGGAAGGCAGGATGCTATATAGAATAAAAATGTCCTTTGGCTACTTAAAGTTCGGTTTCCCCCATCTCCATGATCTTAAAAAAGGCCTCTTTAGGTAAAGGCATCACGGAAAGTCTGCCAATTCTTACCAGGGCGATATCCTGTAAACTATCTACCGCTTTGATTTCTTTCAGAGTTACCGGTTTGTTGAAGCGTTTGTAAGGTTCGATCTCCACCACAGACCAGTCTCCTTTCTCCGCTGTTGGATCGGGATAATGCTCCTTAACGACTTTAGTTACCCCTACAACCTCCAGACCTTTACGACTGTGGTAAAACAATACATAATCGCCCAGTTTCATGTCGCGCATGTGGTTTCGGGCGGCATAATTCCGCACGCCTTCCCACATCGTTTTGCCCTCTTCGATCAGGTCATCGTAACTGTATACAAATGGTTCGCTTTTGACTAACCAGTAGTTCATCTATGTTTTTTTTCTTGTTCGCAAAAGTAATAAATAATGAGCCACTTTACACTCCCCGCGGAATCAAAACCGGTGACTTTCGTTGGGTCGGATCCTGATTGAGTACCTGACACATCTGGCGGTATAGATAAGGCAATCGTTTTTTGAAGTCGAAGGGCTGTTCGAAGAAGGCTTCTATGCTTACCGCGAATAGCTCCTCCATATTGGTCCCACCATAATCTTTGAGGAAGCTGTTTTCTCCCTGCCGAATCAAATGCAGTTTCTTGGCCGCCAGCCTTTTCCAGTGTTTATAATCAGTATGATGCAAAAAGGTGCGGATGGCTTTTCGTCCAAGCAAATGCTCCCATTCCAGTCCGTGAGCTACTTCGTGCAGTACGACATTATATCCATCGTCTTTGCCCCGGATCCCTTCCAAAACATGGGGCCAGCTCAGGCTGATCATCCAGTTGTTACGATTGGTATCCCCGATCATAGGCATGTGCTCCAGCCCGGGATAAGTATAGGCAGCCGGAACCAACTGGATTCTACGAAAACGCCGGAACAGGTATTTGCGCAAACCAAAACACACCTGCATAATGCCTGCGCCAACAGCAATTTTCATTTCTGTGGTAACCTCCGGCAGGTTATGGACTCTGAAATCAAACCAGCGCAGAGAAACCGCCAAACGATGCTCAAAGCGCTTCTGTTCTTCCGAACTTAAATCCTTGTAATAATGCGAATGTATACTCAAATAATGCCGCTCCTCCTCTCCTATTTCAGGCGGGAATTTTCGATGCCAGGCCCGGTAAAGCGGTGCAATCATTATCAGGTGAGGGTTGAGCGTTTAGGGTTGAGAGATAAATTGTAAACGGGAATTGGGTGTTAGTTGTTTTGGCACCAGGTTGAGTTTATTAATCTTAATTGATTCGGAATTTCATGGTACGTACCCCGTCGGACGTACCACGTAACAACAGGATCAACCATTTCACTTTTTACCGGTACACTGGTTCACTTTTATCAGATACCCATTTTTCATGCCACGTCGGACGTTCCACGTATTAACGAAAGAACTCCCAGGTTACAACCCCTATACATACCGAGACATTCAACGAATGTTTGGTGCCTACCTGGGGAACTTCGATTGCAAAATGGGCTTCTGAGAGGATTTCTTCGGAGATTCCCTTTACCTCATTGCCGAAGACGAGGGCATATTTGGCCCCATTATCTATCTTGAATTTTTCGAGGGAAATACTTTGATCGGTTTGCTCAATGAGTCCAATCGTCCAGCCTTCGGCTTTTAGTTTTTTGACAGCATCCAACACTTCTTCCTCATAAGTCCACTCTACTGATTCGGTGGCTCCGATAGCTGTTTTCAGGATCTCGCGATGGGGCGGTTGGGCACACACACCACAAAGGGTGATGCCATCCAATCCGAAAGCATCGGCTGTACGGAAAGCAGACCCCACATTCAAGGCTGATCGTATATTGTCTAGAACCAGTCGTACAGGCAATTTGTACATTCGCCGAAAGGCATCTACATCCTTGCGCCCCAATTCATCCAAAGTCAGTTTCTTCATTCTTCGCGTCTTTTAAACAGCATCGTTTCCACCGGCCAGTTGCCCAGGCGGTAAGCCAAATCCCAATCATCAAATAGTGTCTCCAGTTCTTCGTCGGAGAAGTCGTTCATTATATTGGAGTAGAAAATAAATTCGTGTTTATCCAGATCCGCTTGTTCAAAGCCACGCTCTTCCTCGTTTAGATCGCGGTATTTCATCGGACCTACATTGGGAAAAACCGTACCAACAGATTCATAAGGTATATTTGTTTCATCCAGGTAACTAATGATCTTCGCCCGATGCTCTAAATAAGGCAAATAACCAAGAGAAGCATCCCACTGTTGAGAGATATGCCGCGGATACACCCAAAAATGGGCGCTGAGAAAGGCCAATGCTATTAAAATGGTGGCCCGCCTTTGCAGATATCCATCGGTCCAATAGCAGAAAGCATACCAGACCAGGATGGTGAGCACCAGAAAGACCGGCAACAAATATCGATGTCCGCTAAGCCCGACATGCAACAACATTCCCGGAAGGGAAACAACCAGCAGCATGATAAACAATCCGGCTAATCGGGCCAGGTCCTTCCCGGGAATTTTCCCGCGTTTCCACCAGTACCGGATCAGCCAAAAGGCCACTCCGATCAATACGACACGGCCAAAATCCAGAAAGCGCCAGCCGATTACAGCCACGTTTTTGAAAAAGCCCTTTAAATCTACTCCGGAAAAGCTTTCTGCCCAGGGAGAATCCTCGTGATAACCGATCCAACCGCTAGCCTGATGGTGCCAAATCAGGAAGCCCAATGCAAGCAATCCGCCGGGTGCATAGGGCAAGAGTATTTTGATTAGTTTCGGGAAGCTGCGTTTCTGATCGATAAAAAAGTAGTCGGCTATGGCAAACAGAAACAGCCCAAAAGCGGTCATCATGCCCCGCATGGAAATCAGACAAAGCCCCACAATCCCCAGCACCAAGAGCCAGCGATTTTTTCGGAAAAATCCATTCAAAGCCATCAGAAAAAAACAAAGCAGTGCGAGATCCGGACTGACCAGTGATGCCTGTCCGAGCAAAACGGGATCCAGACAAATCAATACCAAAAGTAAAAAAGCGTGTAGTCGACTAATCAGTACTTCTCCCAGTTTGAAGCCAAACCAGGCAATACCCAGCAAAAAGGGAAAAACGGCCCAGTGGCTCACTTCCAGGCTCTGGCCAAACACTTTCCAGCAGGCAGCGAGGTACATACCCCAAAGAGGCGGATGGCCGCTGTCCATGTTTTCGGGCAACAAGAGCTGACTGAAGTTTTGCTCAAAATACCAGTGTGCGTGTTTGGAGGAAAGTTGGATGGTATCCCAAAAAAACGGATTGGACTGGCACCAGATGGTTAGTCCCAGAAAAAAGAGGATAAACAGGATGGGGCTGTAAAGATATCGGCCCACGACTTATAATTCGTATTGCTTAATCTTGCGATAAAGCGTGCGTTCTGAAATACCCAGATCGGAAGCGGCGTCTTTTCGGCGGCCATTGTGTTTACGCAGGGCTTTTTGGATCAAATCTTTTTCCATGTCTTCGATCGACAAGTTTTCCTCCACAACTTCTGCCCGGTCGTAAGCATCGTGTTGCGAGCGGTCGAGTATGATGGGTTTCCCCGAATGGCGATCCGTTTCATGATCGGGAAATCGGTCTTCCACTTCTTCGATAGCCCGGTGGTAATCATCGCCCGATGAAACAACCGGCAGATTGGGCCGCTCGTTCCACTCCTTCAAAGAACTCATATCCGGCACAGCCAGATCATTGCGTCTGATCAGATCAAACACCAGTCCTTTCAGGTCGTTCAGGTCTTTTTTCATCTCAAAGAGCAGCTTGTACAGAATTTCGCGCTCCTGGAAATTGCCTGCATCCGTAGAGGACGAACCGTGGATACTGGGAAGATTTCGATGCACCAGGCTTGGCATAAAGTCAAGCAGTTCATCTGCACCAATGTTGCGATCTTCGGCAAGGACGGAGAGTTGCTCCGCCACATTTTTCAGTTCCCGGATATTTCCCGGCCAACGGTAATTCACCAGCAATTGCAACGCTTCATCCGACAATCGGATGGGATCGGTGCGATATTTTTCTCCAAAGTCGACGGTAAATTTCCGGAAGAGCACCGGAATATCCTCTCGCCTGTTCTTCAGTGCCGGCACATCAATGGGAACGGTATTGAGCCGGTAATACAGATCGTCTCGAAATTTGCCGTTGCGCACCTTTTCCAACAAATCGACATTGGTGGCAGCAATTACGCGTACATCGGAGCGATGCACCGAGGAGGAACCCACGCGCAGAAATTCGCCCGATTCCAGTACCCGCAGGAGATATGCCTGCGTATCATGTGGCATTTCACCAATCTCATCAAGGAAAATCGTACCGCCATCTACGGTTTCAAAGTAGCCTTTGCGGTCGGCGGTGGCGCCGGTAAAAGCTCCTTTTTCATGGCCGAAAAGCTCGGAATTGATCGTGCCGGCTGGAATAGCTCCACAGTTGACCGCGATAAAGTTGTTGTGTTTCCTCGGACTAAGCTGGTGAATGATTTTGGAAAACACCTCTTTACCCACACCGCTTTCTCCACTGATAAGCACAGTCAGATCGGTATTAGCCACCCGCACGGCCGTACTTAGGGCCCGGTCGAGCAAGGGCGAATTGCCAATAATTCCAAATCGTTGTTTTACTGCGAGCAGATTGGGCAAAATGGTTTGTTTTTTATTTCTCTACAATCTCTCCCATCAAGGTGGCGCTGGTCGCATCCTGTACTTTCACCCAGGTGTAGTCGCCGGGCTTTAGGCCGTCTTTTTTCGGGAAAACGATCATTTTATTCTGGGTGTTTCTTCCTTTAAAGTCCTGATCTGAACGCTTGGAATCGCCTTCAATCAGCACCTTAAACGTTTTGCCAATATCCCGTTTGTTATGGCGGAATGAAACCTGATTTTGCAGGCGGATGATCTCCTGCAACCGGCGTTTTTTCACCTCCAACGGAATATCATCTTCAAACTTACGGGCAGCCAGGGTTCCTGGTCTCTCAGAATAATAAAACATGTAAGACATGCTGTAATCTGCCAACTCGATCATCGAGAGGGTTTCCTGATGTTCTTCTTCCGTTTCCGTACAGAAACCGGCAATAATATCAGAAGAAATGGCACAATCGGGAATTATGCGGTAAATCGCTTCTACCCGTTCTGTATACCATTCCCGGTCGTAGGTGCGGTTCATCAGGTCCAGTACCCGGCTGTTTCCGGATTGTACCGGCAGGTGGATGTATTTGCAGATATTTTCATAGGCGGCCATGGTATGGAGCACCTCGTCTGTAATATCCTTCGGGTGTGAAGTCGAAAAGCGCACCCGCAAATCGGGATGTACCTTCGCAACCATCTCCAACAAATTGGCAAAATTGACCACTTCTTTGGACTCGGGATTTTCCCATTTGTAGGAATCCACGTTTTGTCCCAACAAGGTTACTTCGCGATAGCCTTTGCTGTACAAATCATTTGCTTCTGCCACCACACTGAATGCATCTCTGCTGCGCTCGCGTCCCCGGGTAAAAGGAACCACACAAAAAGAGCACATATTGTCGCAGCCCCGCATGATGGAAATGAACGCAGAAACACCATTGCTATCGAGTCGCATGGGTGCGATATCGGCATATGTTTCTTCACGACTCAGGAATACATTGATTCCCTTATCTCCGTCTTCTGCTGTTGAAACAAGTTTGGGAAGATCGCGGTAAGCATCCGGTCCGACAACCATATCGACCAGCTTTTCCTCATCGAGGAATTTTGTCTTAAGACGCTCCGCCATACAGCCCAAAACACCAACCAGTGTACCCGGACGGTTCTCCTTCATTTTATCAAAAATCCGGAGGCGTTTGCGCACCGTTTCTTCTGCTTTTTCGCGGATGGAGCAGGTATTGATGAGGATCAGGTCGGCAATTTCCATATTACGGGTTGCCTGAAATCCGGCTTCAGCCAGAATGGAGGCGACAATTTCGCTGTCGCTAAAATTCATCTGGCAACCATAACTTTCGATGTAGAAAAACTTCTCTCCTTCAGCAGCGCTTTCCTTAAAGAAAACTTCGCCCTGCTTTTCTTCATCGATCCTCTTATTAAGTCCTTCCAGTGTCGGATTGTCGTTATACATGATTCTTATCGCACTTCTATTCAAAAATGGGAAACGGTCTTTATTCCGCTTCCGCGAATCTTTTCAAAGGCCTGTTTGAAAGGCTTTCAGATTTCGGCCTACAAAGGTAAGTAAAATGAAGCGGAGATGTGCCAAAATGGCAGACACATCTCCGCTAATAAACCTGTTTATTCTGAATTTACATACCCAGCAGGGTCTGAACAGTATCCGGAACGATCTGGTCCAGTACCATATCAAGCTGTGGCGTTTCTTCTACAAAATACCAGTTACCATCTTGTCCGGTAATAGCCCAGGCAGAACGCGTTGCATCTATATCGTAGGTATTAGAAGTAGAATCAAACTTTACGTTGTCTTCTCCATACTGCGATTGCATTTGCGTAGTCATCATATCCATCATCATAGGATCAGAGAATTGCTCTCCGGCCAACATGATCTGCATGGCACAGTTATACGTAAACTGGGTATAATCGGTTCCTTTCCAGGATACCAGCTGTTCCCAATCTGTAATTTCTGCATCTTCGACCATGACGTTAAAGCCGTTTTCTTCCATCTGCTCAAAAGCAGCGATCATTTCTTCCCGGGGTGCAATGTCAAAGATTACCGGGTAGAGGTAATCGAAAGAAGCATTCCAATCCTTTTCATTGGTTTTTGCCAGGTAATCTTCCAGCCGTTGTTCGATGTTGCTTTTTACATCATCGGAAGCCGGAGCTGCAATAGAGCTACCTCCATCCTCGGAGGCAGCGTTTTCAGCCTGTCCGCAAGCAATCATGCCTGTCAGGAGAATCAGACCAAAGAGGGTTGTGATATTCAATTTCATATAGAGGTAAAATTTGGGCAAAGGTAGAAAAAAAGGAGCGAGCCGAAATCCCGACTCGCTCCTTTTCAGTTGAAATGCGTATTTAATTTTACAACCTGGTTCCCGTAATATCGCATACAGAGTTAATGACTCCTGCTGAAACGGTAAAGTCAAGCGTAATTTCGCCTTTATCATCATCCAGCGAACCAGTACCGGAGACATTTACTTCCTGTCCCTGGTAATTGATCGTTTGATTGTTGATAATCACAGAACTTGTAGTTACTACTTCTCCGGTAAAGTTGAGGTCGTCAAAGGTAAAGAGCAGTACCTGTTCACCCGTGGAGGAGCGTGTTACAACCAGGTTTCCGTTTTGTGGGACTTCGCCGGTACAACTGCGTTCGGCAGCGTACGTTCCAATAAATTTGTCTGACCATGGAATACAGCTGCCATCGTCTTTTTGGGCTTCCGGGTCATAATTGTCTGACATCGGATCTGTACAGCCTTCCGTTTTACAGCTGCTAAAGAGGCCCACTGAAAGAATCAGGGCCAGCGCCATAAACATTGTTTTCGCGGATTTCAATTCGAATGATTTCATAATGGATCTTTTTGCAAAATTGGTTTTTGGAATGCCATAACATTCCCATTCCTAAGACCGCATATTAACGGTATCTCAGGCGCCAAATATTGCCCATGTACCCGAAAATTTCAAAAGACGGGTACATCCATTTAGGAAATGGTTGAGTTTTTTGGTGGTATGGATGTTTTGATTTAGTCGCAGGAACTTCCGTCCAAATCGCCGATTTTAACTCCAACAAGATCGAATACGACATCATCATCGCCGGCTGCAACATAGAATTCATCAACCTGACCAGTTCCAGCGGGATTATCGGGTGACGGCAACTCAAAATCAGCGGTTGCGAAACGCCATTCGGTAAGCACATAGTCGTCTACCAGGCTCTCCAAAGTAGAGTAAGCAGTAAAGCCTATTACACCCGTGCCATTAAAATCCACACTCAGAATCTGAAAATCATCCAGATTGGTTGCCCCACCCTGTATGTAATCTTTCAGCATCTCCTTGTCGTTATCATCCAGTGCCGTGTTGTCTTCGTAAAACACTTTTACCACATAATCAAGCTGAGGAGGCAAATCGGAAACAGAATAGAATCCACTGGCATCTGTTTCTATCTGTACTTCATCAGACATATCACTGCTGATTTGGATAGTAACGCCTTCCATCGGACTTCCGGTATAACAATTAACTACTCCGGAAATGGTGATTGGATCTAATTCAGGGCTGTCTCCGGGTCCCAGGCAGGAGCTAAAAAACAGGCCAAAAGAAACAAGTAAAAGGGGGAGCGTAAAACGTATATTCATGAGTATTTCGGTTTTGCCCCTAAGGTACAAACTTTTGACCTTTTGCGAATCCCTGTTTCCCGGTACTTTCCCTAAAACCCGAAGTCCAGGCGAATGCTCATATTGCGAGGTGCCTCCAGCAAGCCGGGACGTACCATATACTCCTCATTTGTCAGGTTGTTGAGCAACAGGGATAGCCGGCGGTTAGCCGTAAAATTGTAGGCGACCCTTGCATTTATCAAATTGTAGCCATGCTCATTATTATCCCGATACTCCTTCAAGCCCGGAACGACTACCCCCTCTAAAATCAGGTCAATCGCTTCCATCTCGCTTCCGCCAATCCAGGCCAGCCCAACAGATACTTTGTTGATACGGGTTTCCACATCGAGTTTGTAAGTGTGTTTCCGGCGATACTTTAAAATATTATAGTCTTCCGACGAATTAGCCGCATTGAGCTGGCCCTCGGTGGGTTCTGCTCCCCCGGTAGGCAAATTGTTGTCAAACTCTTTAAACTGAGGATCGATGTAGGTATAGCCGCCCAAAATGTTGGTTGGCAACCCAAATAGTTCGCCCTGACCGGCAATAGTTACTTCCCCTCCTTTGATTACCGTATTGCCCACATTTTGAGATTGGAAGCCCTGAATCCCCAGGAAGTTGAACTCCATCATGTTCTGGTATTCGGTCCAGAATCCGGCGATGTCCAGAAATCCGTTAAATCCGCCAAGCTTGAATCCCTGTTTGAGGCCCAGCTCCGTAGACCAGCCTGTCTCTGATTGCAAGGTCTCATTTGGGATGATATTTACCGCGCCGATATCAGTGTAGATGTATCGTTCTGCCACCGTGGGGTACCGATAGCCCTGTCCCCAGGAAGCACGCAGGAAGGTAAAATCCGTAATTCGAAAATTGGCCCCAAATCGCAACACCGGCTTGGCCTCCTGCTCATCAGAAGGGACAACAGCAACCAGGGTGTCGAAGGGAGAAACTTCCCGCAAGATGGCATACCCCGGATTGATGATGCGGTTTTGCTCATAGCGGAAGCCGGCCGAAAGATTGAGGCGATCAAACACCTTCTGATCCAACTGGGCATAAACGGCATAATTTCGGGAAGCAAAGGTAACACTGCCATAAAGCGGCGCATTCACGCTGGTGCCGGAAGCTACAATACCTGCAGTAGCTACAAGGCCGATGGATTCCATGGGTCGCTGAAACTGATACTCTCCATAATAATATTGAGACTCATTAGACTGATCCGCTTCCGCACTTTTGTTTTCATTGTCCACGCTGTAAAAACGGCCCAGTACTTTATGGCGGTTGCCAGCCTGGTCGTAATAATTTAGGTAAGGATCAAGGTTGTATCTGAATCTTCGATTTTGAGACTGGCTCGTGGGATTGCCCTGGTGTGCCCCTTCCTTGGCATTTCTCCAATAAAAGTAGTTGGAAGATGTACCGACATTCACATTGCCGTTGATTCCGGCTGTAAGTCGATCGGTAAACCGGTATCGCGTATGCAGGTTCAATCGATTGTAACTTGCTCCTACCGACTGATTAAAGCTTCTGCGATTAATGCCAAAGGTTCCAACAACCAAATCCAGCTTATTAATCTTTTCCTTGTAGGAGAAAGAATAGCCCATTTCGTAAGGCGTACGCTCCTTCCACCATTTCTTTTCGGCATCAGCCGGAGAAAAGTAATTGGTATGAAAAATAGCGACCTTCCCCTCTCTTTCCGATTTCGCGTAAGCGGTGCGCACATTAATAATACCATTGAGGGCAGAAGAACCATACAAAGCCGAAGCAGCTCCCTTGAGTACCTCAATTTGGCCAATACTTTCCACGGGCACATCATCCCATTGCGGGAACCCGGCATCTGCCTGAAGAATTGGAATATCGTCGATCAACAGAAGAACGCGACTTCCTGCGCCATAAGAAAAACCGGAACCACCCCGGATATTAGCCTGTCCGTCGATGATGTTTACGCCTGGCACTTTTTCCAGTACCTTATCTACCGAAACACTATTATTTCGTTCAAGCAGGTCGGGTTGAATGACTTCCAAAGAGACCGTTACTTCACTCAGTGGTTTTTCATATTTCCCGGAAGTTACGGTGGCGGTATTCAGCATGGTTGCCGTTTCCGACAAACTGATATTCAATTCAAGTTTTTGACCCGCGGTAAGCTCTACTGCACGCACTTCCGTATTATATCCCAAATAGGAAAAGGAAATACTGTGCTTTCCCGGGGCCAGCTTTATGGAGTAGTTGCCTTCGAAGTCTGCAACAATGCCGGTGGCACCCGATCGAACGCTTGCGGTAAGCAGTCCTTCACCGGTATCGGCATCTGTGATTACTCCGAAAACTTCGGCGTTTTGGCTGTAGCCCAAAAAGGAAATGGCAGCCAGCAAAAGGGTCATTGTGTATTTCATGACAGGCATAATAGGTATTATTTGGGTAGCTGTAATTGGTGACATAACCCACCAAATCTGAATTAGGAGTCTAAAATGTAACTGATTGCACAAATTTGGTTAAAAACTCCGGGGTTTTAACATACAACTTGTTAAGGAGCTTGCAATCCGGTTAAAATTGCATGCAGGAGATAAAAATGCGGATAAAAACTTTCTATCTTGCAGCAGTTTGACCCAAAATTGAAATCAACGATGAAAAAATTATTACTACTTATTTGCGGATTGATGCTTTCAGCAGCCGCCATTGCTCAAATTGATTTCTGTGAAGCCGATGAAAGCTATCAGGATTCAATAGCTGGTGTTTACCCGCTCCCATACGATGAAATGGAAAATCCGGAAGGAGGAATCCCCGATTCTGCCTGCCTCAACAAAGCCTATCAATTTACATTTACGGCTGTTGTAAACGATACCCTGCTTTTGGGGGGCACACCGATTGTGATCGATTCTCTGGTATTGGCTACAGAAGGTGCTGTTACCGGCCTTCCATCAGGTATAAGCTATGCCTGTAATCCGCCAGATTGTGTTTTTGATGCCAACTCCATCGGTTGTGTGGTCCTCTACGGAACACCCGACGATGCCGCAGACCTTGGCGATAACGAGCTGGTAATCAATGCCAAAGTATATGGTCCGTTTTTTCCGCTTGGTTTTGATCTGACCTTCCCAAACCCGCAGTTGTTTCCGGGCAATTACTCCCTCTACGTTCACGAAGAGGATTACAGCAATTGCTTCGAATATGTAAGTGGTGTTGTTGAAGCAGATCTTTCCATCCATGAGATTCGCAACCTTCCGAATCCATTCAGCGACCAGACAACTATTGAAGTTACGACAAACGAAGCAGACCAGTATCTATTTGAAGTTACCAATCTTATGGGTGCCCGCATCCATACAGAGACGGTGCGCCTGGAAGAAGGGATCAACCAGATCCAATTCGACGGAAGTCAGCTCTCAAATGGTATTTACCTGTACTCTTTCCGGAATGAAAAAGGCATGGCCACCCGGAAAATGATTATCAATCGATAAATCAGTGAAAAGCCGGCACCAGTAATGTTGCCGGCTTTTTTGACAACATGCGTGCGCGTCCTCCCCATCTCGACCAGGCTTTTGAATCCTGGGAGTCTGGCTTCTCGACAGAAGGTCTGCATACCTATTTATTAGCAGAAAGTCCGGACACAATTGATTTCCGACAGCTCGACCCAGGGCCTGCTTTTCATGATATTCAATTCTCCGTAGAACAAATCCGCGAGCTTGCTCAGACAAAAAATTATCCGGAGGCCTTCCTGAATATGCTACAGCGTTTTCAACCCCAGGCCATCTCCTATCGGAGCCTTAATCATTCCGGAATTTTTCCTTCTCAGATTATTCTAAGCAGTATCCATACCAACCGGGTGCATTGGCATTTGATCAGGGACCGTTTTATGGATTGGGCAAAACGGCAGGCAAGTGCCGGGCAGTCGCTAAACCTAAGCTGGAAACAGCTCCCGGAAAGCAGTTCCATGGTGCAGCTTTATCCATTGATGGACAATAAAACCATTGTGGTCGCACCAGAAGAAGCATCTGATACCAGGCGGCAACTTCTAAGTCCTCCGATTTCAAATCCTGCAACACCTCCTTACCTAAGCATCCAAAATCTCATATGGCATCCGGATGTGAAAACCGAATTATTGGGCTAGCCGAAAATCCTGTTTGGGAATTTCCGGCAATCTGGTACCTTTGAAAGGACCTAAAAATTAATGATTTCCCGTCTATGCGTTTTCAACTCTGGATACTCATACCTGCCATTTTGCTGGTCTTTTCCGGCTGCCGCGAAGATACTCCCTCGCAACAACCAGCCATCACCGAATCGGAAACATCCCTTCCGCCTGTGGAAACAGATTATGATACTGATGGCATTCCATGGGGTTACATCAATACCCAGGGAAAAATGGTTATTAAACCTCAGTTTGATGACTGCCGTAGTTTCAGTGAAGGTCTGGCGGTTGTGCGCGATGGAGGACTGTGGGGATATATTAATCCGTCTGGTAAAATCGTCATTCCGACTGTATTCCGAGGGGCATTTGATTTTTCCGGCGGGTTGGCGCGCGCCGTTGACCGCTCAGGCAAAAGCGGCTATATCAATACCAAAGGAGAATGGGTAATCGATCCAATTTACGATGAAGCTTACGATTTTCGGGAAGAACGGGCAATCGTAAAGTTGAAGGGATTTTATGGCTGCATCGATACCGAAGGTCAGAAAATATTACCTGTTGAATACCAGCATATATCCTCCTTCGAGAATGGTATGGCCAAAGTGCGTCAGGCAGGCAGGTATGGACTGATTGACCCACAGGGAGACTGGATCATAGTTCCTGAATACGACAAACTGGAGCCATTTTCAGACGGGATGGCACGCTACAAACTGGAAGGATTATATGGTTTTTTATTGCCTTCCGGCGAATCGGCCATTGCAGCTGTTTATCTCACTGCTTTAGATTTTGTTGGCGGCACTGCAGGTGTGCGCACGGAAGCTGGTTGGGGACTTATTGACAAATCCGGAAACTGGATTGCCAATCCGCAATATCAGCAAATGTGGTATGCCGGTCACGGCATTTACGCGGTCGAAAAAGACGGAAAATATGGTTTCCTAAAAGACAACGGAAGTTTACTCACCGATTTGAAGTTCCAGCAAATCCAGTCTTTCGACGAAGGTTTGGCCCCGTACATGGAAGAAGAACTTTGGGGGTATCTGGATACCCTGGGCCAAAAAATCACCAAACCCCATTATGGTTTGGTCTGGCCCTTCCGGGAAGGGAAAGCCCGGGTAATATTTTTTGAAGGAATGGGTTTTATCGATGCTGCCGGCAAACCGTTGATCACACCCGATTTTATTGATGCCAGGGACTTCAGTGAAGGTCTGGCAAGAGTTCAAAGCAATTGATTCATGCAAAACATCCTGCTCGGGCTTAACCTGCAATTAGACTTTTTTCCTGGTGGCGCATTAGATTTAAGAGACAACAGTCCGCTTATCGGTCTGGCCAACAAGCTGGCACCCGCTTTTGATCAAAGCCTGCTTGTTTGTGACTGGCATCCGGCCAACCACATCAGTTTTGCCGGAAATCACCTGTGGAGATATCCCGGGCAAATTCTTGAAAAAGATTCCCAATCCATCCAACTTTGGCTGATACACGCTGTAGCGGAAAGTTTCGGCGCAGAAATACATCCGAAGATCCTGCAGGAACAATGGCAGGATACCTTTTACAAGGGACAAGATGCAGGCAAAGAAGCCTTTTCGGCCTTTTCGGCGAAAGCCAAAGATGGGCGAAACCTGGAGGAAGTACTCCGGTTAAATGAAAGTTGCCGATTATTCCTACTCGGCATGTGTACCGAATTCGACATTCTGGAAACAGCGCTCGAGGCCCGGCAAAAAGGGATAGAGACCAGTGTATTCCGGGATGCCTGTTTTCCGGCTGCTTTTACAGGAGAAGCCGAAGCCGAAGCCTGGAAAAAAATGGAAGCAGTTGGTGTACGCATTTTGCACAGCAGTACCTGGAATCCTTAATAACCAATTTTGTACCTTCCCATTATGAGTCTCAAACGATCCATTTCGGTCGCCTGCTTCCTTTTTCTATCTGTCTGGCAGATACAGGGGCAGGCAATTTATCCATTCCAACACAACCGGAATACCGGTATGGGAGGAGCCAGCACGGCCCTGGAAGGCATTGGAGCTGCTGCAGCACAACCTGCGGCTTTGACAAGTATTGACCGATGGTCGGTGGCCTTATCAGGTGCCCGATATTATTGGCTACCGGATATTCAAACCGGCAATTTCATCAGTGTTTTGCCAACCGGAGCTGGAAATTTTGGCGTTCAAATTCAGTACTATGGATTTGATGCTTACTCTGAAAGCAGTGTAGCTCTTGGCTATGGCCGAAAGCTGACCGAAAACTTCTCCCTGGGAGCGCGGTTTATTTACCTCCACACCCGGATACCCGATTATGGAGCTGGCGGTATTTTCACTTTTGACCTGGGTGCGAGTTACAAACTCAATAAGGACTGGTTGCTGGGGGCTTACATTTACAACCCTACCCAACTGGAGAAGGTCTCTGGCGAATTGCTCCCTACCAGCCTGCGGCTTGGTGCCAGCCGCTTATTTGGAGAATCAGCTACCCTGACAGCCGAAGTTGAAAAAACACTTGCCTATGATTTCAGAGCTCGCGTCGGACTGGAGTATTTACCCGTTCCGCAATTGCGTATTCTGGCTGGTATACAAAGCAATCCTTCCACCTTTAGTCTGGGTATTGGCTGGAAGAGCCCCAATGGTTTGTCGATCGACCTGGTACAGGAATACCATCTAATTTTGGGCATCTCTCCCGGCTTGAGCGTTTCCTATCAACCATCAAACCCATGAAAATACTCCTGGTCTCAGCAACTCCGTTTGAAATCATGCCGACCCTGGAATGGCTGGAAAAAGAAGCTGAAAAATCCGGTGACCGCTTTAAAATTGGCGGCATAGAAATTGTTCCGCTCATCACCGGCGTCGGACTGGTAGCCACTACATTCCACCTGGGTCGGCGCGTTTTGAGCGAAAGTTATGATCTACTGATTCAGGCTGGTATTGCCGGATCTTTTCGGAGAGATTGGGAAAAAGGGCGGGTTTTTCAGATCGTGAGTGAGCGTTTTGGAGATTTGGGAGCTGAAACGGCAGAAGGCGGGTTTTTGGATCTGTTTGAAATGGAGTTGGAGTCACCCGACGGTCCGCCATTTAGCGATCAAAAGTTAAAACAACCCGAGCCTGTCCTGTCTTTTCTTCCGACAGCAGAAGCTATCAGCGTTCAGAAAGTACATGGTTCTACAAAGAGCATTGAAGTCATTCAAAAGAAGTATGATCCGGATCTGGAGAGCATGGAGGGAGCGGCATTTTTTTATGTATGCCTGCAGCAACAACTTCGATTCCTGCAATTGCGGGCCATTTCCAACTATGTAGAAGCCAGGAACCGCGAAAACTGGGACATTCCGCTGGCGATAGGCAATCTCAATCAGGTATTGCGGGAAATGCTGGTTCAATTTAAAGGCAGCTAAGGGTGGTCTATCGTTAATTCAGCAGGCTTTTATAGGTATTAGCGAGGGTCTTTTGGCCAAAACCAAGCCTAAACATGGTAAACACAAGAGCATTGGCCAATTGCACACGCAGGTAGCTGTTGTCAGAATACTTACGCGCAGAAACCAGAATGTCTTTTTGCAGCACTTTAAAGGAGACTCCGGCTCTTTTTGCCCGAACCAGAAACTCAAAATCTTCCATTATTATGTAATCTTCCCGAAATTCTCCCAATGCCTGAAAATCTGTTTTATTGATAAACAGGCTTTGGTCTCCGCCTCGCACCCAAAGGAATTTGAAGCGGGTCATGTAGGAATTGAATTTCAACAGCCTGCGGTCAGAATCAAACCGGAAGCGGAAGCAGCCCATATTAATATCATTGTTGATGGCCGTAAAAATCTCATCAACATAACCTATGGGAGGCAAGGTATCTCCATGTACAAAATACAAGATATCTCCATCCGCTTCCCGGGCACCCTGATTCATTTGACAGGCCCTTCCTTTTTTTGTGGCCCGAATAACTCTGGCCCCTGCTTTACGGGCAATATCAGCCGTATCATCCTCTGAGTCGGCATCAACCACCAGAATCTCCAGGGAAGTATCTGCAGGAACCTCCAATTGAAGTCTTGATATCAGTCGACCTATGTTTTCGGCTTCATTCAATGTAGGTATGATCACACTAAGCTTCATGCGGCAAATGTAGGGTTTCTCGCTGCTCGATATAATATTAGGGCAGGCAATATTTTGACTACTTACCATTTCAACCATTCATTTTGTCACAAGTTCATTAATTGCGATAAGGCCTTCCGTCTGTTTCAGAAACAGATTCCGGCCTACCTGTCAGAATCTACGAGCGAATAATTAGAGTTGGATTTATGTAAGTCCTTAAAATCCATTGGATACCGCTCAGTTTAGTACAGTATTTCCAATAAAAGTAGGACTTTGGGCAGCAAGATTAGATATCCCAAATGATGAAAGAATAATTTGGATTTATACACCACTTTTCAAATCCTGCATATAAATCATTATTTTACGAGGAGGTCATTTTCGTGAAAATCCCCGCACTTTCAGTGGGGCTAAAAATCACAACCAAACAAGTAGCTAGGTTGCTGGATGCGAAAATGCTAAATCGACCCCAAATGAATTATTGACAAAAAATAATCCCTATGAGAATGAAGCGTACACCTTCCTTGCTTTTAT
>JAAEZH010000050.1 GCA_018222965.1 Bacteroidota bacterium | reverse complement strand
AGGTACGTACAATTTTGTAACAAGCATCCGGTACTACATAGAAGTACTGGTCTTCAAAGCTTACACCAATAAGCTCACACTCATCGAAGTAAATCTCAGGCTCACCAAAGTCTGGCAAAGCACCATCCGTACATTCAACAGTAATGTCTGCCGGGAATTCTACTACCCAGTCAGATACATGCTCTACAAAAATCGTTTGTGTACAATTTGTAGATGGGTTCAGTGGGTTATCATCTGTAGCTGTCCAGGAGCGTACAATGGTACCTTCCTGGCAGTTGTCAATATTTACGGTAACGTTATATTCAACATTCAAGGCACAGTTGTCGAGGAATGTTGGCTCTCCAAATCCATCCAACACACTGTTATCGCCATTAGCCAGTGGAGCTGCCAGATCATCGACATATTCTTCACATGTAATGGTTTCAGGACCAGGACAGAAAGTAGTGATCGGTGGAATCTTATCATCCACATATACTTCAACCATACAATCATTTGTATTACCGAAGGCGTCTACCGCACGGAATACTACCATGATCGGACTGTTGGGCACGTCTTCACAGCAGAACTCAACAGTTGGTCCAAAGTCATCGAATCCACCGCCACAAAGGCCGTTCATCCGGCGGGCGAGGAAATCTTCCAGTCCACAGTTGTCGTAAGAACCATCGTCAAATACATCTGCAGGCACCTCAGCCAGTCCCTGGCTGCTTAGGGTTACTTCGGTGATCTCGTCACAGATAGTAGTTGGTGCAATGTCGTCAACCACTTCAATGACCACATCAATCTCTGCAACATTACCACAGGCATCTTCAGCCTGGTAAGTAATTTCGTAGAATCCAAGCTCCAGACCCGGAGATGGAATCAAACCACCCTGAGCACCGTCAACTCCATTCACATATACAGCTTCGCCAACAGGCGTAAAGATGCGAAGAGTCCAGTCGTTGCAGTTATCTGTAACATTTGCCGGTGGCAAAAAGTCCTGAGAACTACATGGCTGCGGATGAACTCCGGGGATATTTGCACTTACCTCAAATGGTGCCATAGTTAACACCGGAGGCGTCGTGTCAATAACTTTAATAATTTGAACATTGTCTTCACCAGAGCTATTGCCGGTGATCACATCATTCGTACACCAGTCCAGAACCGTCCAGGTACGGATGATCTTAAAGCTGGTACCACAGGTTTCAATTACTTCGTCTACAAAAGTAGCTCCATACTGACAGTAGATTCCGTCAATATCTGTCGGAAGCCCGGAACCTGTATTGGAAAGAATACCTGTATAGGTTTCTGCCTCAATGATATTCGGGTATTGCTCATAATCGGAGCATTCCCACTCGCGATCATCCGGGAAGTCGATTTCGTCCGGACGAACAATGGCAATTACCTGCTCGCAAAGCTCAGACTCATTTCCGTACTGGTCAATTGCCAGCCAGGTGCGTGCAAAGCGTACCGCGTTATCATCACAGGCATCGTCGTCGATCTGAACCTCATTTACCAGTTGGTAATCCAACACCACACAGTTGTCGATAGCGAGTGGCGGAGGAACAATGTCGATTGATTGAACACAGGAGATTTCAACATCCTGATCCGGACAATCAAAAACAGGAGCCAGTTTGTCTTCTACAATAATAGTACTCCAGCAGTAGTTGCCCGTTTCAGGGTCAGTAACACTAATGGTGTACTCCTGACCGATGAAAGAACAGTCTACTACATCTTCTGCAATGCCTTCGATGTCTACGATGTAATCGTCGTAACAACCGTAAGGACCACCTTCCAGAATCATGTCAGCACCGATGAGTGCTTCACCGCTGGCGTCGAGAGAGATCTGAACGAGGTCATTACAAGTAAGAACAGCCGTCGGATTAGCATATTCGTTTACTATAATATTGAAAGTACAGCTGTTGCTGTTTCCAAAGATATCAGTTGCCTCAAATTCGAGTTCGTATTCCCCGTAAGGGAAAGTGTCACCGTTTCCAAATCCGCCAACATCAACCTGCGTTACATTGGGATTCGGATCGCAGTTATCCACCGCACTCACTACAAAGTTTACAATAGCCTCACATTCACCTGCATCCAAATTGATGATAATATCACTCGGACAAGTCAGGTCAGGAGCTTCGCTGTCATCGATGGTAATGGTAAAGGAATGTGTATCGTTTGGACAAATTCCTCCTACTGTAGAGAAGAAAGTTGCAATTGGCATGGGGACTTCTGCTGTAGCATTTGTCCCGCCTCCCATTAGGTTTCCAGGACCTCCAAATTGCCAGTTACCGATCTCAAAAGAACCACCGTCAGGACCGGTACTCGCGTTGCGGTAGGCCCAGCTGTCTGTGTATTCCCAGTCTGTACCGGAACCGTCAACATCAATTTCTCCAAAGAGGTCAATAACCTGACCGTTGCAGAAGAGCTCAATGGCATCGTCGCCATTGATCAGAGCTGCATTGGAAGTGTATGTTGGCGGGAAGCCAAAGAAGTCGGTAAATACTTGTGTTTCGGAAGCTACCCATACGTGCTCACCGGCACTCAGGGAAATGGCCGGGAAAGTAAATTCTTCTCCGTCTGAGCCGCCTCCGTTGTTTGCTGATCCCCAGCCGTAAACGCTGAGATCAGGAATATCTTCTACTGCCGTAAATTCAATGGCTTTCGGTACACCACCCGTGATCGGACCGTCAGCTACACCTGAGATTACCAGGTTGCCGCATCCGCTTACGGTATTGGTGACGGTATAGGTTCCGTTATCAGAACCAGCCAGGCTGATGGCACCTGTTGCCGGATCGAGGTCCAGCACCGGTCCGCCGGCATCAACAACATAAGTATATAAACCATCAACACCTGTGTTGTGGCTCAGTACCGGATCTGTTCCGTTTGGACAGTATTCTGTTGCATCGTAGCTAAATTCGGCGTCAGCCTCCGGGATATAGGTAATATAAACATCATCGGTAGCCGTTCCACAATCCCCGTCAAGGGAAGTCCAGGTCAGTGTTACCGTTGTACCCAGTTCTGCCGGATCCAGATTGTAAACAGTTACTGCACTGTTTGGATCATCAAAAGAACCCAATCCACCAGACCAGCTTCCTTCACCAATCGCACCAATATTTACGGCAACTGCACCACAAACTACCTGATTGGCCCCTGCATTAGCTGTTGAGGCAGGCAGGATTTCAATGGTTTGGGTACAGGTATAAACTTCAGGCTCACCACCCCCACAATCGATAGAATAAGTACCGATTGGAACCGGAGTTGTGGCAGTAGCATTGGAGGTTTCCCCATCCAGAGCATTCGTCCCGCTGAAAGTCCAGTTGGCCAATTGGAAAGTAGTTCCATCAGGGCCGGTATCTGATACGCGGTATGCCCATCCGTCTACATGATCCCATGGTTGGCCTGTTCCATCTACATTGATGTCACCAAATATATCCACTACGCTGCCGTTGAAAAACAACTCAATCGCATCGTCACCATTTATAGCCATGGCAGATGTGGTATAATCCGGATTAAAACCAAAGAACGTATTAAATCCGGCTGCTTCGGAAGCAACATAGATATAAGAACCTGCAGTAGCAGCATCTGCCGGGAAGGTAAATTCTTCCATATCGGTGCCACCACCGTTATTTGCTGAACCAAGACCATATACACTCAGGTCGGCAATATCATTTACTACATATAGCTCTACCCCTTTTGGCACACCACCTGTAATCGGTCCGTCATAAGCGGCTGTAAGAATCAAATCTGAAGGAAGGTCACAACCACCACCACAATCGATAGAATAAGTACCGATTGGAACCGGGGTTGTGGCAGTAGCATTAGAGGTTTCCCCATCCAGGGCATTCGTCCCGCTGAAAGTCCAATTGGCCAATTGGAAAGTAGTTCCGTCAGGGCCGGTATCTGATACGCGGTATGCCCATCCGTCTACATGGTCCCAGGGTTGACCTGTTCCGTCTACATTAATGTCACCAAATACATCCACTACGCTGCCGTTGAGGAACAGCTCAATCGCATCGTCGCCATTTATAGCCATGGCAGATGTGGTATAATCCGGATTAAAACCAAAGAAAGTATTAAAGCCGGCTGCTTCGGAAGCAACATAGATATAAGAACCTGCAGTAGCAGCATCTGCCGGGAAGGTAAATTCTTCCATATCGGTGCCACCACCGTTATTTGCTGAACCAAGACCATATACACTCAGGTCGGCAATATCATTTACTACATATAGCTCTACCCCTTTTGGCACACCACCTGTAATCGGCCCGTCATAAGCGGCTGTAAGAATCAAGTCTGAAGGAAGATCGCAACCTCCGGTTGCAACTTCTACGGTATTTGTTACCTCATAAACACCAGCATCAGATTCGGAAACATCTACATCACCTGTGATCGCATTCAGCGCGAGATCTGTACCACCGGAAACTACTTCATAAGAGAAAGTTCCGGCATCACCATCTATAGTTACAACCGGATCAGCACCATTTTGACAATAAGTGGTATTGTCATAACTGAAAGCAGCTTCAGGAGAACAATCTCCACAAAGGATCAGCTCCAGTGCGTTTTCCGCAAAATCAACGGCATCGGCATTGTCGGTAGCAGAATCCAGCGAGAAACCCATGGCAAGTGTACGATCGTTGTTACCGAGGATCAAAGCCCCTTCACCGGGAGTACCGGCACCAGCTACATATCCGGCAAGTTCTACGGCACCGGCCATTGGCTGCATCATGATGGTAGAGCCATCATCGGATACGTAGTCACCCGTATGGTTGAATGGATTGGCAACATTCGAAAACAGATCCGAACCACCCCAGTCATACACATCGAATGGCACGTTCATGACATTGACAAAATCTGATTTGAAGAGGTCCTGAATAACCGTTGTTTGGTTGTAATACCAAATATAAATTATTACCCGACCGCCCGCATTAACATAAGGAACGAGGTTGGAGTTATCCAGATCGATGTCGGTAGGGACACCAGCCGGGACATCCAGAATCACCAGATCAGTAGCAGGGTCGGCCCCGGCAAGTGCTGCATCAAATGCATCGTAGTTGGCCTGGATTGATCCGAAGAAATGATTGTAGGCAATCCCATTATTGGTCAGGGCTGTTTCCCAGGTTTGGATATTATCTACATTCCCATCATCATAGGTATCCAGATAATAAACATCCCCGCTAAACCCGCAGGATAGCGATTGATTTTGTGCAAACGCCGGCATCGACAGCAAAACTGTCAGTGCAAGCAGCAGGCACATTCGTAGAGGTAAAAAGGTAGAGGTAACAAGTTTCATGAACTACAATTTGTTATATAAGTTAAATGGCATTTCTGCTTCATTTGCCACAACAAATTGAGTTCCACGAAGATGGGTAAGGATTCCTTCAAGCACTAAAGCCGAAGCAGGATAACTAAATCCCTCTCCGGCAATTCTTTCTCACAATTACTTCGAAAGGCGTAAAGTATTCGCCATGGACTATAATTTGTTATTGGCACGCTTTCGCGAAAATCATTGAACGGGGATCGGTTTGGGAGAGATCATTCCGGAAAGTTGACGCTTTTACCGGGAATGGAATATGTTCAACAGGATTTTCTTGATTGCATTCCAAAAATAGGAACAATCTTTAGTCTGAACAAGGATCGCGCGTCTTTTATCGGGAAATACCTGATTACAGGTAAAAAATTAATCCTGACTTAACAAAAAGCTCCCTCCAATAGGAACTGGAGGGAACCGCGCTACGACCATTTTTTCTCACCTTATTAAAAGGATCGTTTCGTAGCGGTATCATCGAGGATTATTTTTGACAAACTTTCCCCGGAGACGCAATATTCTTGTTCCTTTCCCTTGAAGATAAAAAGAAATTACCAATCTGAATCAAAGGTTTAGATTCCCGATCTTCACAGCAGTCCAGTTTACATCCGCCAAATCTGCCATAACATCCTCCAAATTGATGTACTCGTTTGGAGCTCCGCAAGGGTTCATCGGGTCAGGGAAAGGAACATTGGCTTCAAAAAAGCGCCAGGAGGGTGCATTGGGGAAATTCGGGGAAACCCCCAAAATAACTTTTCGCATCCCCAGTATATCTAAGGCAGACAAGGAACAACTCATATTCACATCTGCTGCTATGTAATCAAATGGATCGTCAAAAGGAACCACCCCAAGCAAATGCTGAATGAATAAAATGAGATCAAAAGTAGTTACTCCATCCCAGACGTTATCATTCCAATAGGGCTCGATCAAATAGTCTCCGCCTTCAGGTACTTCAAAAGAATAAAATCCATCAACCCCGGAAAGCGTTAGCTGGTCCCCATTTACGATTACAGGCACCCCTTCAACCGGCTGGCCGTTTGATTTGTTGAAGTATCCACTAATGGTAATCATCTGGGCTTTCGCCGAAAATGAAATACTTACACTCAGGATAAGAGAAAAGAGAAGGCGAGGAATTAGATTGGATTTCATTTGACCCGCTTTTATAAATGGAGTTATAAAATCATGCCGCAACTGGCAGTCAAAAAACAATCTAATTTACTGAAATTCGGAATAAAAAAAAGAGCAGCCTGCGAGAGACTGCTCTTGTTTGGTTTATCTTACAGGCAGCCTCAAAGTGTGATTATAATTTGTTAATAGCGAAGGCTATTAGGTGGTGGTCTTATCGAGGACTGCTATGATTAAAGACTAAACCGCACCAAAGGTATAATAAGATTTACGTATTATCCCTACCCTGATTAGGGTATTTAACATATACATACTTTTTAAATTCATTCAGCCACTCTGATTATGCAGGATCGTTATTTAAGGCATTTGGCCCTTCCGGACTTTGGCCCGGAGCAACAAAAAAAGCTGGCAGAATCCAGTGTCCTGGTTGTTGGTGCCGGAGGGCTGGGAAGCCCGGCATTGCTATACTTAGCGGCTGCCGGCATCGGTACGATTGGCATAGCCGACCCAGACGTTGTATCACTTAGCAACCTCCAGCGGCAAGTGCTTTTCAGAGAAGCCGACCTGGGTGAATCAAAGGTTGAAAAAGCGGCCGAACAAATCAGCCTGTTAAATTCCGAAATTCGGGTTAAAACACATTTTTTACGGCTGAATGCCGAAAATGTGGAAGCTACTCTTTCCGATTACGAGCTTGTGATTGATGGTACCGATAACTTTCCAACACGCTATTTGCTCAATGACGCCTGTGTCCTTTTTGGTAAAACATATATTTATGGTTCAATATATCAATACGAAGGTCAGGTAGCTGTTTTTAATGCTTTAAGAACGGATAAAAGCCGGGGCCCAAACTACAGAGATTTGTTTCCTGCTCCTCCCCCGCCGGAAGCTGTCCCCGATTGTGCGGAAGGAGGTGTCCTTGGCATTTTACCCGGCATAATCGGAACCCTCCAGGCTAGTGAAGCCATTAAAGTATTGGCAGGAATTGGAGAACCCCTCGACGGCAAACTCTGGATCCTTGACGCAGCCGATATGACAAGTCGGAAAATGACCATTTCAGCCCGACCGGAAACAGCGATCAACAAACTCATTGACTACCAATTATTCTGCGGACATCAGCCACTGAAAGATTCTCAAAACCTGCGTGTGAAACAGTTGAAAAACTGGATGCAGACTTCCCGCCCCCATCGCCTGATCGATGTAAGAACGGCGGAAGAGTACCAGGAGAACCATCTCGAATCCGAAAACATCCCCCTCGACACCCTGGATAAGCATATACAGGCTTTCAAAAAAAGCCCGCAGGACATTGTTTTTTATTGCCAAACGGGTATGCGGAGCAAAAGAGCCCTGGAATTGTTATACAAACACAATCTGAAAAAGGGGTTTTATCATCTGGAAGGCGGAATCGAAGCCTGGCAATCTTATTCGGAGTCGGATTGAATCATCAGATTACAACCCCGCCAGGCAGCACGATCCAACCTGCCCAACACCTCAAAGGAACCGTCTTCAAATTGCCGTCCGATATCCTCCGTGGCAATAAAGCTGCAACTGTCTACATTGGCCAAATCAACGATACACAATAACCCTTGCTGCCCGGGAGCAACCAGTGCCAGAGGATCTGTGATGTCAGAAACAAAGGTCCGCATTGTCGGCGAGGGATAAAACCTTCCGCCGAAAGGCGCATAAGCCTGAGAAAGCAACTCTGTCATCCCATACTCCGAATGTACCTGATCCAGATTAAAGGCATCCTTTAATATCTGATGCAATTCTTCGCGGATCAACTCCCGACGCTGGCCTTTCATCCCTCCGGTTTCCATTACGGTAATGCCACTCAAATCAAGAGGATGCTTTTCTGCCAGATCCCACAAGGCAAAACTGACTCCAATTAGCAAAGTGGGAATCTCCTGCTCCTTGCAGGCTTTCAGTTTCTCAATCAGTTTCTCCTGATCGCGCAGGTAAAACCCATTGTAGGGATGCCCGGAAACCTCCATAAAATCCCGAACCATTTGGACAAGCGAGGAACCCTGTCGATCCAGATAATGCGGCAACAAAGCCAGGATACAATAATCCTTCAGGTCTCCGTATTGGTGATTGAATCCCCGAACCGCCTGACTCCGATACCATTCGGCAGAACGAATAAAATGGCGACTCGGAATACTCCCCGTGGTACCACTTGAAGTAAATTCCATCTCCGCCTTCCATTCTCCGCTTACAATTCGGTATTTTTTAAACAACTCAATGGGCAAAAAAGGAACCTCCCTCAATGAGCCAATTGTAGCCGGGGACACGCCAAGCAAATCAAGAAATTGCGCATAAAGAACGTTGTTTTCCGCCTGGTGGCGAAAAACCTGCAGGGCTACTGACTCAAAATCAGTCTGACCAACATTTCGGATCATTTCGTATAGCTGCCGACTATTTACTTGCATTTCTTTTTCATTCTGGAAAACGATATTCCCCTTTTTTCCGTTTATTGATTGTATGAAAGCCGCAGACAAAATTGAACAGATGCAAAAGCAATACTTTCTTTTACTTGTGATCTTAGGCCTGTCTTTTACTGCCTGTATCCAACCGCCCGACTATCCGCCGGAACCAGAGATTGAGTTTATCAGTCTAAGCAAAACCACGATGATCAGTGGCAAAAGCAATGAGGACCAAACGCTGCTTACCATTGCCTTTACCGACGGGGATGGGGACATTGGCAACTTCCAGACCGACGGAACCTCCGAATTGGATATGTTCCTGATCGACAATCGCACCGGAGATTTTGCCGAAAAATACTCCATTCCCTTTGTACCGGAGCAAGGTGCTTCCAATGGTATTTCCGGCGAAGTTTACGCAACCCTCTACAATACCTGTTGCATCTACCCGCCCTTTGTAACGGATGCCGCTACCGGCTGCGATCCATCCCAGCAATACCTGGTTGACACACTTATTTACGAGATCTACATCATGGACCGGGCCGGTAATGAAAGCAATCATGTATTTACAGACCCTATTTACCTCTTGTGTGATCAGTGATCAATACCGAGACTCTCTTTTGCGGCGGCAACGGTCTTTTTCGCATTGCCAATAAAGACTTCTTCTCCATTGATCACAACAGGTCGTTTTAAAAAGGTATACTCGCCCAGAATCAGCTTTCTGTAATCCTGTTCGCTTAGTTCTTTTTCATGCAGGCCCTGTGCCCGGTATTTCCGGGATCGACGATTAAACAGCGCTTCATAGGAACCTGCCTTTTCCGCCAGCCAGTCCAGCGTGTCAGGATCAATATGCTTTTCCTTAACATTCTGCAAATCAAAGCCTTTACCATTATTTAACTCGCCAATAATGCGTTTGCAGGTGTTACAACTTTCGAGGTGATAAATTTTTTTCATAACCTTGTCTTATTCAAGATCCCAAGGTCAGGATTTTTCATTGACTCAACAAGTAATTATGGCCCGACAAAGTCTTAAAGACTCAGAACTCATTCTCAATGATGACGGCAGCATCTACCACTTGCACCTGCATCCGGATCAAATAGCCGATCACATCATCACAGTTGGCGACCAGAACCGGGTAGCGGAAGTTTCAAAATACTTCGATCGCATCGATCTGAAGGTTCGAAAAAGGGAGTTTGTAACCCATACCGGAGAAATTAACGGAAAACGACTCACTGTAATCAGTACCGGAATAGGACCGGATAATATCGACATTGTTTTCAACGAACTGGATGCCCTGGCAAACATCAACTTGAAAACCCGGGAAATAAAAGAGCATCATACTCCCCTCCGGTTTATCCGAATTGGTACCAGCGGCAGCCTGCAATCGGAGCTTGAAGTCGATCAGTTTTTATTTTCCGCGCATGGTATCGGACTGGACAACCTACTCTCTTTTTACCATAAAAAAACATCGAAAAAAACCGAAAAGCTCAATAAAGCATTCTCCCGTTTTTTATCGGATAAAGCTTTATTCTCCCCTCCTTTTTATTCCGGTACAGCGGGTGCCGGTTTGTTAAACACTATTGCCAAAAATCAAAACCAGGGTATAACGCTAACCTGCCCGGGATTCTACGGACCACAAGGAAGGAGCCTGCGCCTTACAGGACCGCTGGACCATCGTTTTTTAGATGGTATCACAAACTTTAAACACGAGGGTTTTTCGATAACGAATTTCGAAATGGAAACAGCAGCCATGTACGGACTGGCAAACTTATTGGGACACGAGGCTATTTCCTGTAATGCTATTTTAGCCAATAGGATAAACGGCACTTTCAGTCCTACCCCCTATAAAACCATTGACCAATTGATCAAATTTGTCCTGGAAAAAATTACTACTGAAATTTAAAATGAAACAACCAGAATTAAATTTTAATATGACAAAATCTATTAACTATATCGGATTATTCATTTTTGCTTTCTATCTATTTTCATGCGGAATAAACAATGAAAGCATACTACTTGGAAATTGGCAAGCTGTAAATATCGAGGAAGAAGGAAATGCATTAAAAGTAGATCCGGGTGTAGTCAAATTCAATTTTAAAGAAAACGGAAACTACACATTCAGCAGCACGCTCAATTATCGGGAAGCAGGCTCCTGGAACCTGGAGGGTAATATACTTTACACCCTGGACACAGTTAATCAACAATCTGTGGAGAAAGCCGTTCAGGTTTTACACCTGTCTACTGACAGTCTTAGTATAAAAATGAACAGAAATGACAATTCCAGAATTATAGAATTAAAGAAAACACAGTAGTGCATGCCGGCAGCGAAAGATAAGTTTCTGTTAATCTGTATAACCGGACTACCCGGGTCGGGCAAGTCTTTTTTTGCCAACAAATTGGCCCGGGATCTCGGTGCTCATCATTTGAACTCTGATCGTGTGCGAAATCGGATGGGGCTCCGAGGACACTACGACCCCGAATCTAAAAAGAAAGTCTACAATACCCTTTTAGAGGAAACAAAAACCGATTTAAAGGCCGGAAATACGGTTATTCTGGACTCCACCTTTTACCAACCGGAAGTAAGAGAACCCTTTGAAAACCTGGCTTCTGATCTCGGTTTGGAAATCTTCTGGATCGAGGTTTTTGCCGACGAAGAAACAATTCGGGAGCGCATTGACAAACAACGCCCATACAGCCAGGCAGACTTTGAAGTGTATCAAAATATCAAGAAAAAATACGAGGCACCCGATTCCGTTGGGATCCGGCTGGATTCTTCCCGGCTTTCGCCGAATGAAATGATCGAAGAAACCAAAAGAGAACTCGGAATGACTACCACCCCTCAGATCTGGGAAATCATTCGCCGAAAGGCATTTCCGGATACCGCCAAAAATCCTTCGATGGTTGAAACGCATGCCAGCTGGGTAATCCTCTCTGATCATTTTGCTTTTAAAATAAAAAAACCGGTACATTTTTCATTTATGGATTTTTCAACCCTCGAAAAACGAAAGTACTTTTGCGAGGAAGAAATTCGATTAAACAGAAGATTGACCAACGACATTTACCTGGACGTCCTTGAAATCCGAAAAACAAGAAAAGGCCTGGAAATCAATGGAGACTCCGGACCTGTTGTAAATTACGCGGTAAAGCTCCGAAAAATGGAGGAGTCTGTCCGAATGGAAAACCTTCTAAAAAACAAGGAAATAAAAAAAGAAGGGATAATAAAAATCGCCTCCCAATTAGCGGTATTTCACCAGAAAGCTGATGTAATAAAAGAAAGTTGGGACTTGAATCAGGCTCAATTGGATTTTTACGATCTAAAAAAAGTCAGACCGTTTATTCAAAATCATTTTGGCCGAAAAAAAACAGAGCTGTTTGATCGGATTTTATTTCAATCTACCCAGTTTTTAAAGCGCATGTCCGATCGATTTGTTTGGCGGGTTGAAAACAACTTCATCAGAGACGGGCATGGAGATTTGCACTCCGGCAATATTTTCATGTATCCGGAACCCGTTCTTTTCGATTGCATCGAATTTAATCCCCACTTCCGAAAACTGGACTTGCTGGATGAACTTGCATTCCTCGCCATGGATCTGGAATTTCACGGCTTCCCGGATTTGGCTGAAACACTTATCACTGCCTATGAAAAAGACTTCCCCCTACGCCTGAATGAGGCAGACCGAGAAATATTCATCTACTACAAAATGTACCGCGCGAACGTACGCTTAAAGGTGACTGTTTTGAAAGATCAGGAGAATCCTGCAGAAGAAGATATCCAGAGTATAGGGAAATACATAGATCTATTGGAAAAGTACTGGTTGGAAATTCGCCATTCCTACTAATCCTATCCCATTAAGGTCGGGAAGTTTTTCAGGTATTTCCTCAGTTCTTCTAACTGTTCCGGGGTGCCCAACACAATAAAGCTGGATCCACTCACCAATTCTGTCTCGGGAGCCGGATTCAGAATGTACTTGCCATCCGGTTTTTTAAACCCAATGACATTGGTTTGAGTGTGTTTGCGGATTCTTAGATCCCGGATACTCTTAAACTGACAACTTTCGGGTACTTCTCCAAAGTGTACTTCTTCAAACTGAATGTCTGTTCCAAACTGATTGGTTAAAAAGCTGAAAAAGTCAACAGCACCCGGTTTGGAAATCAGCGTTGCCATATAAAAGCCTCCAATTTGCTCCGGCATAATAACATGATTTGCTCCGGCCAGACGCAATTTTCTTTGTGAGGTTGGATTGAGGGCTCTACTTACAATTTGAATCTTCGGATTTATCTGCCGGGCGGTAAGAACGGTAAACACATTCTCGCTATCGTCGGGCATGGCACTGATAAGGGCTCGGGCCTTGTTTAAACCAACGGATTCCAGGATTTCATCATGTGTGGCATCCCCTTCTTTGTAAAGGATGCGCTCGTCCAGTTCCCGCATTTCCTCAATGCGTCGGTGATCTCTTTCAACAACAACAAAATCAAGTCCCTGATCCAAAAAATGATTGACCACTTCCTGTCCGTAGCGGCCAAAGCCGCAAAGGATAATATGGTTCTTTAGGGCTGCTATTTTCTTTTCCATTGCCTTTATATGCCATTTTTTAAAGATCTCTCCTTCAATAACAAAAGCGGTAAACGCCGAAATGCCGTAGGCGAAGACTCCAATATTCAGGAGAATATAGATGGATGCAAACAAACGACCAGCATCGCTCAAGGGCCTTACTTCGGTATAACCAACGGTAGAAATCGTAATGATCGCCATGTAAATCCCTTCCGAAAATGTATATCCTTCCAGATGCATAAACGAAAAGGACCCCAACAATATAGACGCCAGAAACAGGATTGTTGCGGTACGCATATTAAGATAGTGCCCGCTAAAAGGAATGTTTGTCAAATCCGGAAGAATTCGCATGGGGGAAAGATAGGGATTTTCGAGATTAAGGAGCTCCCCCTGACCTGTTTATACCCGAAGCGAAATGATTTGAGTCGTTTTCACTTGCCACTGCAGCTGTCCACTTCGCCTCGGGTATATTATTTATTAGAATTTTTCCGGAGGGAGCTTGCTCACAAACAACTGAAAGCTCCTTTTTAGAAGCTGGATTCAATTTGAAAGAAAATTTTGGATGAGTAAAATAGAATTAAGAATAAAAAACGCCCGCTGCCATACCAGGTGCGGGCGTTGAACATTATGAAAAGAACCATACACGTTTCCCTGGCGGGAAACCGGGAATAAGATTTCACCAGCCGGATAATGAGGCAATTGCACAAGACTCACAAAAGAACAGCGACCTGACAGGGTCAACCACCGGCTATGTCGGGTGAAAATCTTGCACTAATGGACAAGGCCATTTTGGCGAAAGATGCCTCTATGAACATGAATGGTTGGAAATTGGGGTCAGTGGTTAACGGTTCGTCCCAAAACAGCAAAGCCCGCTGTCTGTCGACAACGGGCTTTGCGCAAACGAAGCTATAAGCTCATTTATCGCTGAATGATCAGGCGTTGGTTTTGACTGCTCCCATCCAGGAAATTAATGCTTAGGAAGTAAATACCCGGGGGATATTGGCTAAGGTCCACAACCTCCTGTTGGCCAACACCAGACTGCTTAAGGAGTATTCGCCCGCTAAGATCCCGAAGGACCATTAGTGCTGCTCCTTCCCTATTCAGCAGTACTTCCACTTCCATGCTCGCCGGATTGGGATAAAGGACAAATTCGGGTTTATCCAATGCATTAGGCAAAGCTCTGAAATCAGTTTCCTCACCAAAGGGATCGCCTGTTGTTTCAAAATAAGCAGACTCCGACCATGGAGTCCAATCGTATGGGCAACGGGTAGATCGTTGATACTCATAAAGCGTGCCTGGATTGAGCTGGGCAACGGTAAGCATTGAACTTATATTTACTGCTCTTTGCCAAGCGCCAGCCCCTTCCTCCCGGTATCGCATCCGGTAAGCTGAAGCACCGGGTTGATCCTCAAATTGTATCATTGCTTCATTGTTATCGGCGTAGTATTCAAGGGCTTCCCAGGAGGCACAATCGCTAATCTCAGGATTGGTAGTAAAAGCATAAACATCCGACCAAGATGAAAAAATGCTATTCATACAGCGGGTCTTAATCCTGATTTCATAGGTTATTCCGGCTTCCAGATTGCCTATGTATAAATGCTCTGTACCGGAATAGTCCAAATGCTCCCAGGCATTTTCTCCCGCTTCCCGAATAGTGAAACGCAACAGTTCTGAGTTAGGGACCGGCTCCCAGTGTATGATTGCGTGGTTTGCGCCAACCTCTATATTTGTTGGAATGCAGGCGGCACAGGGATCTGTTTCATCATAGATCACGGCAAAAGCACTGGAACTGCATTCATTCGCATCCCAAACATCAACCGGGTAAACGCCTTCTTCCAATCCATCAATGGAGGCAGTGCTTTCCCCATTCCCCCAGGAAACCACATAACCGGGACTTCCGCCGCTAATTTGAACTTCTGCCTGCCCCTGCCCTGTGCCGGGATCATTTAAAGAGCTTATCTGCAGACTTAGTGCCTCCGGATCTTCCAGATCCGCAATCCCAATCCCCTGGTTTCCATTTTCGTCTGTAAGGGTTGCAATGTAGCGACCTGCCGGTAAGTCTTCTATTAAAAAGTCAGTGGATCCCGTACTCCATTTAACGGAATAGGGAGGTGTGCCTCCAATTCCTTCGGCAAGAATTGAACCGTCTGACTGCCCCTTACATAATGGGTTACTACTACTAAGAGCAACCTCAAAATCACTGGAGGCATTTTCGGTAAAACTATGTGTTTGATTGACGCCAAGATCATAGTAGGTTTCCTCAATCCCGCTCAACCAATGAATAGAAAGAGAATCTATTAGGGTGGCGTTTCCGAGTCCAAAGTGGAGCTTTCTGTGGTTTTGGGTCATATAACAATCTCCCTGAGATAAATACCTAATGTACTTTTTGTCTCCAATGAAAATTTCTGCTCTTGTCCCAATAGCATCCCGGTTGCTCACCACTCCTTCAAATTTCAGTTTCACCCAGTTATTAGAATTGGTGGTGACGTTTTCCCATATCTGTATAGGAGAAGGATCTACATTAGGCGTAAGAATATCGAGTTTACCATCATTGTTAAAATCCAGTAAAGCGGCGGAGAAACTGGTTTGAGCCGCATTGGGTAGGCCCTCCGGCCAGAGATTCAGGAAAACATCAATTCCTATTTCAACCTTATAATTTTGAAGCCACACAAATGGATCAGCGTTTTTGAAGGTAACTACAAAAAGATCTTCATCAGTATCATTGTCAAAATCAAGCCACAGTCCGGCCCAGGAAAAAGGATAAACATTTGCACCAACATCTGAGGCAATTTCAGTAAAGGTCCCATCCCCGTTATTGTGAAGCAGGCGATCGCCACCCCCCCAATCAATTGTATTGCTGACATAAATATCCAGATAGCCGTCATTATCCGGATCGCCCACTCCGGCATTCATGGCATCAATGCGAATATCACTTCCAGATGCAAGGCTTACATCGGTAAAAAAACCAGCTCCGTCATTTTGAAAAAGTGCATTTCGATAATACCTGTCATTGACAACGTAAAGATCCTGATCCCCGTCATTATCATAATCAAAGAAAATACTCTGATGGGATAACTGATAGTCGTCATCCACTCCACGCAACTCAGCTTCCTCTAAAAATGTATTATCTCCCTGATTGACATAGAGGTAATTTGTATAAACTCTATTGTCTCTGTTGCAGACGTAAATATCTAAATATCCGTCATTATTGATGTCTCCCAGAGAAGCACCATCTGCTTTTGCATCATTGCGATTTACGCCTGATTCGATCGTAATGTCTTGATAAACAAGATTCCCAAGATTTTCGTAAAGACGGCTATATCCTCCCCAACTGGTCACAAAAACATCCTGATCGCCGTCATTGTCCAGGTCGGCAAACAAGGCTGTTTTTTGATGCTGAAAATTATTGGGTAGCAAGTTTCCCATATCTGAAAATGTTCCGTCACCGTTGTTGGTGTAAAACAACATGGGTTCCCCTTCGCCTGTGGGAATTATTAGTTCTTCCAATCCGTCGCCGGTTAGATCAACCACACTCGCTCCGGTACCAAAGTCCATCAATCCATTCGGCGTAAGCCCCTGCACCGTTTCACCAATACCAATATCGGTATTAACTGCCTGAAACGGATTTTGGCTCCAAAGGGATACAGTTGAAAAAATCAATGCAATAATCAAGTAGAATGCTGTGTGCTTCATAACAAAAATTAGGGGTTAATTAAGTGGTTCCTCCCAACACGTAATTAGGAGAAAGCAAATGATACTTTCTACAAGAGAAAGCTGTTTTCATCCGGTAAATTCAAAGAAAAACAAACAGGGTATAAAGGTGATTTTCTGTGCAGGTGGATTGCTGGATTGGACTTGTAAAGTACGGGAATAAGCAGAACAGCACAAGTAAATCGGATTTTTTCCTTAAAAAACAACAAAGCCCGCTGCCTGTCGACAGCGGGTTTTGCCCTATAACACAAGAATGATCTATCTCTGGATAATCAATCGCTCATTCTGATGACTACCATCCTCAAAGATCACACTCAGGAAATAGATACCTGCCGGATATCGACTGATATCGATCGTTTCCGCTTGTCCCAGACCCGTCTCAGAAAGATGAACCCGACCGCTTACATCACGCAGAATCAACTCTTGAGCGGCATCTGTATTCAGGAGCACTTCCACTTCGGTTCTTGCCGGATTTGGATACACCACAAATGCTGGTTTGTTTGCTTCATTCGGCAAAGCTCTCAAAGCGCCTTCCTCTCCAAACAAACTTCCTTCTGTTTCAAAGTAGGCCTCCTCAGACCAGGGAGTCCAACCATTGGGACAACGGCTGGAAGTTTGATACTCGAATTCGGTGCCAATTGCAATAGGCTCCAGCGTAAAAAGGGAGTATGGGGTAATTCGTCTTTCCCAGGGAATAGTCCCTACTTCCCGAAATCTGATTCGGTAGTTGTCTGCCCCCGAAACGTCCGGGAAGTTTATAATAGCCGTATTATTATCTACAAATATGATGTCGGCGACCCAGGACTCACAGAGAAAGCCCTCTGCAGGAAGGGCAAATTCCCGGATATCAGACCATTCGGAAACAAAGCCTCCTGTGCACTTTGACTTCGTTTTGTACTCATAAGTCAAACCCGCTTCTAAATCCGGAATCAGCAAGAAGGTCTCTGAAGTGTTGGGAATGCTAATCCAATTCGACTCTCCCAACTCCCGGTATACCAATCGGTAAATAGTGGCATTGGGCACCGTAGCCCAACTCAAACGCGCGCTATTGACAGTGGTCTCAATAGAAGTTGGAACAAAGGCGGCACAAGGATCATTTTCATTGTAGACAACGCCATAATCGTTGATCAGGCAGCCTTTATCATCGGAGACCTCTACTTCATAAACACCCCCGTCCAAATTCGTAATATCAGGAGTGGTGGCACCATTGTCCCAACTATAAGAATAGATACCGCTGCCTCCATTTGGCATGACCTCCACCATACCATCTCCCGTACCTGAGTTATTCTGGCTGAAAATTTCGGAATCCATGACAGCCGGATCCTGAAGATCAACAATGGATACACCCGTCTCTCCAAGATCATCGGTCACCGTTACCAGGTACCGTCCCGCAGGAAGATTACTGATATTCAGCCCTGTTTCGCCATTATCCCATATAGCTGTATAAGGAGCTGTACCGGTTAGCGGATTCACGGTAATATCGCCATCTTCAAAGCCAAAGCAACTCGGGGCGGTGGCTGTATAATCCAGCTCCAGCGTATTGGAAGCATTCTCCACAAAAGAATGGGTCATGTTTGGATTTAGATCGTAGTATTTATCTGTGATGCCACTTAGCCAATGCACGATAACGGAATCGACTTTTATGGCGTCGTACAATCCAAAGTGAATTTTCTTATGGTTCTGAGACAAATAAGCTTCCCCCTGAGTCAGGTAACGGGTATACTTTTGTCCGTCTAAAAATATCTCCACTCGGGTACCTACGGCATCTCTGGTGCTATACACACCTTCGAGCTTGAATTTCACCCAGTTATTGGTGTTTGGGTCAATGTTTTTCCATAGCTGAATGGGAGAATCCGGGCCAGCATTAGGCGTGACAATATCCAATTTGCCATCATCATTAAAATCAAAATAGGCCGCGCAGAATGTCGCCACATAGCCTTCCGGATGGCCGTCCGGATAGGAATTCAAAAAGATTGGAATGGAAATTTCCCGCAGGAAATTGGTTAGCAATACATTTGGATCCTGAACCTTCATGGAGGCCACATACAAATCCTGATCTGTGTCATTATCATAATCAAGCCATATCCCTGACCAGGTGAAATAGGGAATAGCGGCTCCCATATCGGTAGACATATCGGTAAAGGTCCCGTCGCCATTATTGTACAGCAAACGATCTCCTCCTCCGCCGGCTCCGTTGTTGGTAATAAATATTTCCAGATAGCCATTATTGTCTATATCACCGGCAGAAGCATTCATGGCATCGATCTGAATATTTGTTCCTGATACTGCACTAACGTCTGTAAAATACCCCGAACCATCATTTTGGAACAAACTGTTTAAATACAAGCGATCATTGATTACATAGAGATCCTGATCGCCGTCATTATCATAGTCAAAAAAGAGACTTTGGTGAGACAACTGGGTATCATCAGCTACTCCACGGGCCTGTGCTTCTTCGGTAAATGTATTATTGCCCTGATTGATGTACAGGAAATTACCGTAGGTTGCTTTTTCCCGATTACATACATACAAATCCAGCAAGCCATCTGCATTAACATCGCAAAATGAAGCGCCGAATGTTTTGTCATTTCGGCGTATCAATCCGGCCTGCTGCGTGATTTTTGTAAATACCAGATTGCCATCGTTCCGATAGAGCTCATTAAAGGCCCCATCTCCGGCAACAAAGAAATCCATATCTCCGTCATTATCAATATCACCAAACACGATTCCCTTTTGCATGGAATTATTCACGACAGGACTTGGTACTTCCGTGAATGTTTCATCGCCATTATTTAGGTAAAACAAAATCGGGTAGTCGATTCCGGTGGTCATCACAATATCTTCCAATCCATCGCCGTCTATATCAACAACGCTCACCCCTGTTCCGAGGTCTCGCAGGTTATTGGGGGTCAGGCCATTGATCATATTGTCAATTCCAACTTCGGTGGTAAGGGGCTCAAATGGATATTGAGCAAATAGAAAACTACTTCCAAACAATAAAAACAGGAGGGTTGAAATGCGCATAGAACTAGTATTTGATCTTAGGGGTACATACTTCCATCCATAAATCTCAGAAAGAAGTCATTTGTTACCCCCGGTGGGGAAATCATTTAATTCCAGGAGTTAGATGTTAAAATAAATTGAGCCTCCCGTGTAGAAACTGGCAGGCTTATTTCGCTCCGTTATGGATTGTGCTTCCAATCCAAAGGCTGGTAAAAAGGCGGTTTTGATAAGTTCTTATCAAATTTAACTGAAAAAAAGTTTGCCTGCAACACTTTTTTACCACCATTGAGGAAATAAATTAAAAGGGGTTTCACCGCTTCAGGCAAAATTTGAGGATTTGTGGGCGAGAGGGTATGCATGGATTTTTTAGCGGCTTTCGCCGAATACTCCCCCCGGTCATGAGGGATATCTTTTAATGGAATAAACACATTTATCCCCTACGGATGGCTATTAGAATGCAATCTTGAATTGATGTATACCCTTTCATTTCCTACCATCCTACCAATCTCGGGTCTAAAAACAAGGTAGACCAGAACCAGTAGCAAAAAGAGTCCAATTGCCAGGATTAACTCCTGACCAATAATCCCATTCAACCATTCCATAAACTGTACCACAAAATATGCAAGGCGCAATCGGATACCTTCCGGATTAATATCAGCAGACTCAGGCCTTGTTCCTGCCCAGATAAAAGAATAGGTAATGCCCATAAACAACAAGGCAGTCATTGGTCTTATCCGCTTGGAACTGGATGTTTGCCTTACAAAACCGTCAAATGACCGTACAAACGGCTTAAGTTGAGCTCTTGTTGAAAGTTGAAACCTCTCCAAAACCAGGCCTTCATAATCTAAAAGGACAATTTCCCGGCTTTTTTTATTTAGCTCCATGCTTCCGATCCGGCTTTTCTCCATTTGCAGTCCCTGCTTCAGAACATCCGGATCTTTTGATTCAACCAATGCCTTATACTCCTGACCATCCAACAGGTACAGATGCTCCTCAGCCACCACTACATGTCGGCAGGGCTCACCAATAATATTAAAATGCAAATACTTCATTTACAAAGATCCAGAAATTCCATTTCAAAAATAAGCTCTGCAAAATTGCCAGTACGGCAAAAATTATATACCCGAGCCGAAATGGTTTGGGATAATTTTACCAAATTTATTTTTTTGCTCCGCGAGGCAAAAAGCGCAGGCGTAGCCTTAGCTACGACGAGTATTTTTAACAAAGCGGAACGGAAAAAGAAAGAGATAAAAAAGCCCAAATTGCTTCGACTTGGGTATAAGATATACCCATTGCCATTTCCTCACATTTATTCGTCCGGAAGGAAAAAATTCATGCGTTCTAATAAATCACACCGTTTGTCATTTAGTCCTTTTCTTTCTTTCGCTCTTTTTGATCTTTTTCGATTTTTTCAAATGCGTCTTTCTTAACTACAACCAGACTATTGGTCTCACAATCCCAAATATTTATATACCTCTCAGATACAACACTATGTGTTTTCCAATTCGCATACTTGCTGTATAACATCAGGGTGCAAATATCTGTAGCTGTTATATAACTCCCTGTTTCCGGTAAATGCGAGTGCATCGCTCCAACGGGCTCCTCTCCTTCCGCATGTTCTTGTCCGTAATAAATTGGGATTAGGTTTCTGTGTAGGGCCTTTTTACTCAGCAGATGGTTGCCTTCATCAAATGTGATCAAATAGTCATTCCCAAATACTACCACTCCACCAATTTCCGGCCCGGTTAATACATAAACTTTTTTCTCTCCTTTCCATATCAAAGGGATCAGGTTTAGATTGGTGTTCTGATACATTTTAAAAAGTGTATCGGATTGAATTTCAGTTAATGCCTTATTTCTAATCTCAAAAAGATCCCGCTCTAAAGGAGAAAAACTTCGCTCGTTAAGGTCTAATTCAGCTGTTTCTACCTGAAAAGTAGAATCGAATTCGATGGCCCCAATGATTACAGGAAGGTCTTCCAGTGAGAAAAAAACACATCGGGTTCTATCGCCCATCGCATAAGAGAAATAGCCTCCAATATTGCTCCGTTCTTCATAGGATTCCAAAAACAAATCAGTACCCAGCCACGAAGCCATTTCTGATCGGTAAAGCATTTTACCTTCTTCAACAATAGGTTTTGCTCCCTCTGTAGGGTTTTCCTGAGCTGCTAAAACCTGTGCAAATAATACCAGGATCAGACTTATAATACTTTTCATCTTTCATTTGGTTTATGTCAAAATAAAACGCACCATTTGGGTTACTGTTTTGCCCAATATCTAACACATATCTAGAATAGCATTTTCATAGGTGGTAAGGAATCAAGGCAACAACCAAAACCGCCATCCACTCCAATGGTTTCGATAAGCTTCCTCAAAGGTTTGGAATTGCGCTCTTGAAGGTAAGTTTAAAGAAAGTGCTTTTGCATCGTAGGATTCTTTCGAAGATACAATTTCGATTTCATTGATTCTTAGGTTCCAAAAAAAATAGTCCTTTGTACCTGTCTCGCCAACACAAACATCCTCTTTCACAAAAAAGGACTCTATATTGATCATTTCATCCTCAGAATCTTTCAGATTGATATACGCCTGATTGCCATTAATTTCATTTATCTCTTTTGCATACCCAATGGGAATCCTGGCGGAATCGCCCAAACCATGGTCTCCCCAGTACGTAAACATCCAGCAAAAAAGTATTATAAAAATGCCCAGGCCGAAAGTATAGCAAAATCCCCTCCGATGGGCATTCACTCTTTGTGTCCAATTATTTGGGCTTATTTTCCCCCACAGGATAAAGACCAGTAGGAATATCGCGGCATATGCACTTGCCAGTATGCTTATCTTAATAAATTCAAAAATCAAGTGAAACAGTGCTTCCATTTATCAGTTGGTTTTTTGAGTATGAGTATTCTGGTCAGAGACAATGCCAGCTTTACTTTTGAGAAAGATTATCCCAAAACCAAGCAGCGTTAAAGAATAACCAACAACCAGCCGGAGAGGTACGGGAATCAGATGCAACAGGACGAGCGTCGCCAGAAAGATCAATAACACTCCCCTCTTCACTTCTTTAAAATAATTTAAGGCGAGCAATAACAATCCGACATTAAAAACCTTTGAACTGGGACCAATGCTAATAAAGGGTTTCCAGACGGACGGCACTCCGGAAACGTGATTGGCAAATTCAACAGGCCGCTGGCTGTAAACAAATTCATTTCCCTGAGCCAGCAAAATCTGGCCGGTTAAAATAAAAGCCAGCCCAAATAAGAATAATACCTTAAGCCCCATAGTCGGCGCCTCTAATTACTTAGTTTATTCAACTCCAGAATCACCCGCTTTTTGTCTGAAAGCTCTTTTTTAGATTGATTATAGAATGGACCAATGGAGGGATGATCTTCCACTAACTTTTCCATAAAACCATCTGTCAAGATCGATATCTTACCGGTAGAGGTATCCACAATAATACCGCGTACGGAAGTGGTTAACAAACCACCAACCGGGCTGACTTCTGACAGGCTTGGCGAACTTGACGTAAAATCTTCAAAATACAGATACCTCCCCCGGGCAATGGCTTTGATAAAATAGTCCTGATAACTATATCGGGAGGCATGCATGTAGATATCTTCGCCATCCGAAACAAACATCGCGTTCCTGGTATTGGAATCACCTGAAGAAACCAATTCATATCTGTCTGCTTTCTTAAAGTCAATTGATACCAGTGAATGAGCAAGAGGTTCTCCTGGTAGACCACCACAAATAGCATTTAGAGAAGAATAGATACCTGGCTCCGGAATTTCTGCCAGCTGGCAATTACCGGTATACACACTAAGATCAATCAAATAGCCTTCACTTTCTCTCCACCCACTAAGATTAAAATCCAGGAGGCATCTTTGCAGAACCGCACAAATTCTGTTTATATGGCTTTTCGTAGCATCCATACGCCCCTCTTCGACTTCTGCATAAAAGGTCCCCAGCGAATAGTAAGACGAGCCCTTTTTTCGAGCTATTTCCATGCTGATGCGACATATCCCTTTTTCGGTGTTAAAGGTGGTTAGCTCCGAGACAGTAAATTCGTGGATAATACAACTCAATGAGGTAACTGGATCCACAGGGACTATTATTTCATCAAGTAATACACCCAAAGAGGTTTCCAAACTTTTTTCAAACACAGCGGGGACCTTTTTATTGGCCAATCCCTTTTGCACGTACCCTATATTATCTCTGATCACTCTTTTGTCCAGGATTTCAGAAAACTGAAAATCTGTTGAAATGGGATCAACAGTAGCCTTCAATTTTATCTTATGTTGCTTGCCCTGAGCATTAAGAGAGAAAGAAACACTCAACATTAAAAAAGAAAGAAAACTTGCTTTCAATAAAAAAATATAATTCTTCACGTGTTAGTAGTTTAATTTGACATATTTTTTCAGCAATTTCCCCTCCAGAAAGATATCCCGCTCAAATACCATCCCGATTTTTTCAATGATCCGTATAGATCCTTTGTTCTCGGGATATGAAATACATACAATCCGGGGAAATCTATACTTCCGTATCCCCAAATCCAGAACAGCTTTTGCGGCTTCGAAACCATATCCCTTGTTCCAAAATCGGCTTGCATATTTCCATCCGAAATCAAGTTCATTATTGTAAATCGCATACCCGCATAATCCCAATAATTCTCCGGATTCTTTACTGGTAACAGCAAATCTTGCCCAGCCATAGGCATTGAAGTTTTCAATACACTTTTCCACGTATTCCCCTGCTTCTTTTGGGGTTTGTGGCTTCCCGCTACCAATGAATTTCATTACTTCAGGATCTGCAACAATGGCGGCATAATCATTCGCATCATTGATTGTCAAGATTCTTATTATCAGTCTGCCTGTTTTTGCTAAAACCATTTTGCACTACTTCCTGCCTGTCTGACGTTTTCTTCCCATTTCGAAGTATCTCCAGATCAAAATGACATTTAACAAAATACTCAGTAACAATAATTTATTCTGATCTAAAAATGAAATAACACGCAACTTCTTCTCTTGCTTTTTTGACACGGTATCACTACTTACCACACCCAATGCCATCAAAGCTTCCTTACTTGCATTCTCTATGTGCTCCTCACTAAATTCAAATTGGTTTTGGAAGTTAATGATTGATTTAACCGGAGTTAGTTGTCTTTCGTAATTGCCAATCCCCAGTTGTCCGTTCCAGTTTTCTCCCCACACAAACACATTGTCATTATTATCAATAGCCAAAGACTGAAAACAGCCTGCGCCTATATCCCTGACATTCTCCAGCTCAAGCTGAACAGGCCGTGTACTGTTTCTTTCCGAGTTATTTCCGAGCATACCATTTTCATTTCGCCCCCAGGTCCATACCTTCCCATCTACGTCGATCATCATAGTATGCCAGCTACCACAGGCTACCTTTTTCGCTTTTGGAATATCCGGCAACTGCACTGGCATGTGAAGGTCTATTAGATTCCCTGTCCCCAATTGGCCATAAGGATTATCTCCCCATACCCAGACAGAGCCATCCTTTTCCAGGGCAATACAATGATGCCAGCCAACAGCAATATCCGCAATATTTGAAAGTGCCTTTATTTTAATGGGTTCCGTTTTCATTACCTGCGTACCATCCCCTAACTGACCATAATTGTTATCTCCCCATGCCCACACATTTCCATCATTATCAAGGGCCAGCGAAAAATAACCTACGGAAGCGATTTTCGCAATATTTTCCAGATTAGAGACAAAGGTCGGATCTTCGGTATGTTCGCGATTTCCATTGCCCAACTCACCGAAAAAGTTATGTCCCCAACTCATTACCCGGCCATCCTCCAATAATGCCAAAGAATGCCAATGACCGCCTTCCACAGCAATAGCGTTTTCAACCCCCTTCACCAATTGTGGATAGCTATAATTAGAGGGTAATCCTGCAGCGAGCTGCCCATAGTTATTCCATCCCCATGTCCAGACCCGGCCATTTTCATCTACTGCCAATGTGTGTTTATATCCTCTGGAAACAAAATCAATTGGCGGTAATCCATTTACTTTTACCGGGTAGATTTTTCGGGTAAAGGTCGAATCTCCAAGTTCTCCATATTCATTCATCCCCACCGTCCATACTTCCTTTTCATCAGTGAGGAATACGGAATGTTGATTTCCTCCGTCAATGTATTGAGCGGGCAGTTTAATGGGCGCACCTAATAAAAAAATAAGGCTTACTATCCCGGATCCCCATCCGACTTTAAGTCTTTTAAACATTTCCATAATATTGATTTGATTCTGATTCCAGGCCAAACATCAGTCAGCCCAATCAGGTATAAAACGCCTGACCTTTTAAAGTACGGAATCCGAGGAAAGGAGGATGCAATACGAATGACAGAAAATCAATTTCACTTCTTCGTTTGAAAATATGCTGCATCAATACCCGAAAGAATTAAACCCAACTATATCCTTGCATGGATAGCCAATGTCTTCCATTATTGCTCCCAGTTCCGGGCGTTTTTATGATGCAGGGCTTCCATTTCGGAATCATAACCTTCTCCAAGCTTTCCACTTTGCAGGAGAGATTTCGGAAGCTTGAGGTCAGCGCCTTGTAAGGCTATTATTTTTCGGGCAGCTTTTCCGTAATTTATAGACATTGGATTTCTCAGCTGTATTGATCCAAAGATGTAATTGCCTGGTATTTAAATCATCCGATTATCTAATCAGCGTCACATCTCCCTTAAAGAGAATCATGCCCCCGTCAAATAATTGCGCTTCAATATAATAAGCATAGACTCCGACAGCTGCATCTTTATTCCTACAGCGACCATCCCAACGGGCTTCCGAAACGGGAATATTATCCTGAACATGAACGGCATTGCCCCAACGATCATAAATCTGAAAGGTGGAGATATTTACCACACAATTACTCAGAAAAGGCTGAAAGTAATCGTTCACGCCATCCTGATCCGGGGAAAACACATTGGGAATAAAGGAATTCCGACAAGGATCAATCACTACATTAAACTGAAGAGTATCCGCACAGCCGGAAACGGGATCAAATCCAGAAACACTAAAACTACCTGATTCAAGAGGCGTAAAAAGCGGATCCGGACAAGTGGCACAGGAAAAGAATTCCGGAGGCATCCACTCGTAATTTCCGGCTATCGAATTACTGCTTACAAATACCTGATAAGTCTCCCCGGGAGCCAAATTACTCTGCGGGAAATCCGCATCCAACTCAAATTCCCAAAATTCAAGCTCGGTCAGATGGAAACTGTCGCAGCCCTGAATCGATTGAAAGGTATCTACATAAATGCCGTTGTCAAATACCCACTCGCCGGCAACAAACAGGCTGTCTCCGACACAAAGATCAATCTGTTCGCTGGTCTGTGCATACAATCCCACATCCAGGGTGTAAGAAATGGTCTCAATACAATCGTCTGGCGGAGAAATAGTATCGATGACCAGGGTATCGCTGGAATAAAAGTTTCCACCAATGTTGATGGAATCGCCCTGGCAAATCCAAAGAAATTCGTCGGTATTTACCGGCCCACTTCCAGTCAGAGTGGTATACACGATGCTGTCGTGGCAGCTATTGGGGATATCAATAATCGTTTCATAAAAGCCGGGGGAATCGTAAATTTCATCTCCCACCTGCAGCACATTTCCCGGAAGGGTACAAAGATCAAATTCCTGCTCCAGGAAAGGGTTGCAAATCGAAAAACTTAAATCGTCTATGGCCAGATCATTGCCACAGCCCCCGGGCGCATTATTGGTTATTTGAATGATGCCCCCCATTTGAGCAGGGCCAGTCGTAAAGGAAAAGGAATATTGTATCCAGGTTATTTCGCTGGTGGTGGGAATGCCGCCGGTTGTTACCGAGCCCAACTCATCCATGGTAACCGGATCCAGCAGACTAAATTTTAAATCTGGTTCGATGCTATTCCCGCCACAGGCTGTGGGGGTCACCAGGTTTGTCACAAAACAGGAAAAGGTATAATTCGTATTAGCACAAAGGTCTTCAAAGAGTCGGGCATAAAAGACACCCGTTTCGAAAGAGGCATCAAAAAGCAGGCAATAGCCATCGGTATCGCCGGGTGTATGATCGGGAGCATTGTGCCAAAGCGAGCCATTCAAACCGGTAGTATTGGTCACCACATAATTACCGTTACCAATGCTTCCGTAATTGTAGGTTGTCGTCCCGGGAGGCAGTTCGGGACCCGGCCCGGCCCCGCTGCCAAAATCTTCCGAAAAGATTACCATCCCAATCTCCCCTTCACAATCCTGAGCCTGTATTTTTGAAACAACTGCCAGGCCCAATAAAGGTATTAAGCAATATACTTTCAAAGATGGAGACAGGTCCAATATCGTATTAATGAAGGTATTCATCATATTTGGGTTTTAGATAATGGATACACATCACGGACAGATTCGCTGCCTGCTTATAAACAAAGAGCCGTTTAGCGATTTACCTTTGAGCAAAAAGGTATCACTAAATAACTGTTTGCCTTTCGGCGAAAGCCAAAAAAAGAAACAGGAAATCTATGACAAATTTCGCGCTTTCAGGACTTCCTTCAGGGCTTTGTCTTTTTGCGGATTGTGAAAAACCCTAAACGCCAAATACAAGGGAATTAACATCAAAAACCCAAAAGTATTTTTGACCAGGCTGTAAATGACAATGCCGATCATAAAGCCAATCAATACGGCATTAATAATGGAGGCGGATTTCATTTTCTTTGCTCTCTCCAGCAACTCCTCATCGGATAATGCAGACAGTTCTTCTTGTTTCATGCTTTATTTCTGTTTTTCAACTTCATAAAAACCGGGGCTACTGGCTGGCGTTAAATCACCTCAAATAATCCCCAGTAGCCAAATCCATAGAGCAGCCCTAAATAAACACAATTATTTAGGATCAGGAAACTTTTGATAAAAAAGGATCGACTATTAAGCCTTAGGAATCGAATGGTATAAAACGAAATGGGAATGATTAGCAAGAGCAATAAAATGGGAAGATAGGATGAAGCATTGTACAAGCCGGCCCCACCATGTTGATAGGGTGCATCAAAATAATAAACATTGATATTTGTGGTAAGCACGATCATGTACCCAAATAGCAGTACGTTTATTCCGGCAAAAAGAAGCTTAATTGGATTGTAATTGTCTAGCTTCCTTTTTCTGAAAAAGCTGATAAAGAAAATCAGTGACAACATCAGCAATCCAACTCCGACCAATGCAAGGACAAGGCGCAGGGCGTTGTCATTAAAAGGCGTTTTATAGTCTTTTAATCGTTGAAATTCCGCATTGGTTGAAAATAGTTCGGGAATACTGATAAGGTGATTCCCCCTTGCTAGTGATTCGGCTATATCAAACTGTACCGTTGAACCAAAGTCGTGGTAAAAGTACAGATTCACCAAACCGTTTTGAGAGTCCCAAATAGAAGTGAGCAGAGTCCCATCCCCATTCCGGTTCCGACAAACAGACATGGTATCAGAAAGCGAACGACAATATTCAAGTGAAGCCTGCGGACTGTTTTCAAAAAGGTAGTCTTCGCCGTCCCTGTACCGTGGTTGCTTCCTGGCGTCTTCCCTGCTGGTTATGGACGGACAAAAATTGGCCAATATGTAAGTTGGATCATGGCCCTCAATCAACTGATAGGGTTCAACGATAAGGTAATCACCTGCCTTATCCACGTAGATAAAGACATCTTCCAGAAAGAAACTATGATCAAAGGATTTGATATACTTCTTTACGGCTTTTACATTATTGCAATTACGCAATACGCCTTCCAGATAGTCAACTTCATTGGTAATGCGTTTTTTCTCCGACTGATCTCGATTTTCTTCCGGATGGTAGGCTGCCAGCCGGGAAAAAACCAGGCCAGCTTCGTTCATACCTGATTGAGGGGCAAATTTTCCGGGACTAACCTGCCTCGATCCGGTAAAAGAGGCGCCATAGGGATTTTCTTCATCGGGATTTACAAACCAAATACAGGTGGTTGTTCGCCAGGCATCCTGATTAGAACCAACTATGGTATGCCCGTCGACCGTGATCTTGTATATGCTACAGGCAAGAACATATTGTTGAAAGCCAAACAGAAAAAAGAGAGGCAAAAGAGCTATTTGGGCAAAGGTGGATATTTTCATCGGTGGAGAAACGACTGAGGATTCTGGCAAATTGTTTGGCTTCCCTCCGGGTTCCAGTTCAAAACCGAAATCCGGCTCCCGGCTCCCGGCTTTAGATGGCACAAAAATCAGACTTGCTGATCAGGGGAAGAACAATTTTCTGGAAATTTTTTGGTTAATCCGAACGACATAGATTTGGGGACCTAAATCATAATAATTTAAATCTACGACTTGCTCCCCATCCCAGGACTTTGCCAACACCGTTTGGCCGCTTAGAGAATAGACCGTGACATTTTTAATTTTTTCAGAGCCGTGGGCAGAGATGCTCAGCATCCCATTTTGTGCATTCAACAGAAACGAGTCTTCAGTTGTATCGACATCCTCAGAAAGAGTGGGTGCAGGCAGGGAAGTTTGGATGATGGAGAATATGCCCTGAGATGGAATTTCCACCTCATAGACTTCGCCTTCCATGAGGGTATCCAAGGGGCTATGCTCCCAATACACGGAAGGTTCCTGTTTGCCATTCCCCAGTGAGTGTATCGTCTGGTAAATCCCTGTGGGCAAGCCCACTATCTGTACCGTTCCCGATGAATCAGCATCAATATTAACCAGTAGATTCCCATCCGGATTGACAAAAGCAACCGGATCAAACCCCAAAGAGTCGGAGGTTGCCGAACAGCGAAGTGCGCCGGGTTTAATCAGTTTAAAATAGTGTCTGAAGTATTTTGTGGGCGGTTGAAGATCGAGGGTATAATCATTATTGCCGTTATCTACGATTTGCAGCAAGCCCATATTCCAATCATTTCCGGGTGCACCAAAAGAGCCCGTAAATTCATAAGTGGAAATATTCGCAAATTTTAAGCATTCATGGAGGTAACTAAAAGTATTTCCGTTGGCCCACCATTCCAACATGGACGTTTTTACCCCGCTGGCCAGCGCATTGTCTGCGATTTGGATCAGGTTTTCTGTAGTTCGCCCGGCATAAGCATGAAAAGAGTATTCAGACCAGTAATCTGAAACACCGGGAACAGCCACCAGGCCCGGGTAGAAATTTATGGCTCCAAACAAATTGGTATTGGAGCATGCAATAAAGTCTGGTTGGAACCCGATACCGGTCAATCGGTTGCCAGCTGCCACCAGAGATTCTCCGACGAGAGTAGCATTGCCAAAGTCGGCAACATTTGGCTCCAGTATCACTTCAACGCCATCGGGTACAAATCCATATTCATTGTCCATATGCAGGAATATGGCTTCAATAAACTCGGCATATTCTTCCGGGTTTTGATGAATTATTTGGCCTCCGTCTCCTCCGTTTAATTGCCCCGTAAATGCAACAAAACAAAGGTTTACATAAAGGTCTTCCTCCTGCTGGATCAGTCTTTCACGAATCGGGATTACCAGGTTTTCAATTTTTTCGTCCAGTTCGGTAAAGTGAAAACCGGCCCAATCAATCGTAAAGGGATCATCGTTATCATTTACGGTTGCATAACGCAAGCTTCGCCAGGTGTCATAATCAATATCCCCGTCCTGATACAACTGGTAATTATCATCAGAATACTCACTCCCGGACCTAACTTCCAGTCGAAGCCTGTTTATACCGAGAGAATCTACAGCAAGGTCTACCAGATCGTCAATTACATAATCTTCAATCCCGGGAGGCAAAAAGGCACCATTTTCCCAGCGATCAATTGTTTGATAAGTCTGATTGAGATCCAGGCTTATCAGCTGTGCAAAAAAGCTTTGAGTCAGTAAGCATAAAATGCCCGTGCAAGTTATTCTGAGTGTATGCACCATCGATGTTTTTTTAAAATTATGAGCGTTCTTATTAGTGACAAGTGAACTCAAATCACTTCGCTTTGGGTATTGATTAAACTCTATATTGACCCGAGAAGCGAGTCGCCCCAATATACCGTAAATCTAAATTTAAAACCACTCCAAAGCCCTAGGATAAAGAAAGTAATTGCAGAGCAATAATGATGGCAAAGAAAACAAACTGAGGGATCGTAACCTGAAATATCTCCCGATGCAGAAAGACCGCAATTAGCAGGCTGGTAATAAAATTCAACATAACAATCCCTACCGGAAAAAAAGCCGAGATACCCGGCAGCTGAATAAACCCGGCAGATACCAGTACCTGCACTATCCCGACAGCCAGCAAAAGCAAACCTCCCTGATAGATCATAATGCGCAGCGAACCGATCATCACCGCATCTTTGGTAATAGATTTGAGTGCCGGAATTTGTTTTTTCTCTCCGTAAACATTGTGTGCAATACTTATCAGGATAATCATGATACCTGCAGCAATTCCCATCTCAGTTTTTTTTAGTGTCGTCTTCAAAACGAGGTTTACCGACGACAAAATGGTTTGGGCCACTTCGTGTACGGCATTCCCCAAAGCAAAGAGGTTGCGTTATAATAATATCCCAAAATACTTTGCTTTGGGCAGAGTATATTTTCAACCCGGATTTTGTTGTTATGATTCTACTTCTCGACCACAAGCATTCTATACTCCGTAACTGATTGGTGGCCGCTTTCGGAATCTTCAAAAGTGTATTGGAATTTTTCGTCGGCGAGGCGGTTTAGGGGCTTTTCAACGTCAATCGCCTGCTTTAAAATATCCACTTTTTTTCCGGTATCCTGAATGCAAACAACCAATAGGCTTCCTGCCTGCAGGTTCTTTACAATCTTTTGGAGGAACCCGACTTCCTTTTCCTTATCCTTTTTGGTAAAATGAAACATGCTGTCGAGCAGGATGATATCAAATTTATTAAAACCCTCGAAGGCATAAACATCTCCAACCTGTCCAACCAAACGCAAGCCTTCAGCATTAGCGATTTGGTTCATCTGCTCGATTCCCACTTTAGAATTATCAAGCCCGGTAACCGTATATCCAAGACGAGCCAGTGCGATGGCATCCCGCCCTTGTCCGCAACCCAGGTCGAGCACCTTTCCTCTATTCGGGTATTCGGCAAAAAAGGCGATCAGCTCGGGATAAGGAGCTCCGAACAGGTTTTGGGTTTGGTAGTATTTGTCGTAAGCTGGGGACATGGGATAAAACTAGTATTTTTTCTTTTGTGCGACGGAAGTTCAGTTTTCCCGGATCACCCCAATTTGCCGGGCTGTTTTCCAGTCGATACAAGCTTCTTCCGTTACTCCAATGGCCCATAAAGGCAACCATTATTATTGTTTTTCTGAATATGCAGTCAAATCAACTGCAAAGCCGGCGATATCCGGATAATTTCCTGATGTATTTGATAAAACCACTATGACAGTCTTTGTCTTTGGAACTATCATCAGCTGACTGGTGCAACCAGTCTGCCCACCACTATGCCCAATGACTAAATTTTCATATGGTGGTGGTCCATATAAAAACCAGCCTAACCCGTATTTATTCCCATCATATTCAACGGATTCGGTCTGGATCATTTGATCAAGTGTTTGTTCCCTGATGAATTTTCCATCAAGCAAAGCATTGCCAAATTTCATAACATCTTCCAGGGTGCTGTAAAAGCCGCCACCGGGTACTCTGTTGCTCAAATCATTTTGCTTTCCTTCTTTTGCCTTTCGTTTCCCTTTGTGATAGAGGCAGGATTTGTTGGAGTATTGCTCATTGATTTGTTCAATGCCCGTATCGTGCATGCCTGCAACTTCAAAAATATTTTTTCGCATATAGGCTTGATAACTCAAGCCCGAAACTTCTTCAATTATTCGGCCTAAAATTACATACCCATAGGTCGTATAGAAATATTTAGTTCCCGGCTCAAATAGCAAAGGCCTGTCAATAAAGACATCCATTGCATCTTGAAGTGTTTCGTAATGAATGGTATTTTCAATTTCCTTTTTGCCCTGATATTGGGAGACCCCTGCGGTATGGGCCAACAATTGCCTGACCGTAATTTGTTTTTTATCCTCAGGTAAATGTTTCAAGTAGTTTCCAATAGGTCCATTGAGTTCAATTTGACCTTTTTCAACCAACTGCATTATGGCAACTGCTGTAAAGTTTTTTGCAATTGAAGCAATTCTTGTTAGCGTTTTTGTGGAAAAGGGAGTTTCAGTATCCGCACAAATATATCCGGCTGAGTTGGTCCATTTAATTTCACCATCAACAGCGTAGCCTGCCGTTATTCCAATATTTTCTTTTTTACCGGATAATTCAGCAAGTTTGACATCAGGATCAAACGCCCCCTGAGCAAATAGCTGTACGCAAGAACCTACAATTAAAAGAATTAGGATGTTTTTAATTTTCATTTATTGTGGTTATTAGAGCTTGTTCGGGAATTTAAGGTAATTGAGAAAAGGCAGTCGGTCGTATCTTAG